>DYFV01000065.1 GCA_020725025.1 Azoarcus sp. | reverse complement strand
CCCCTCTCTGCAAGCCCCTCCGGGCTTTTGCACACTGTTCAGAACACTACCCCGGGCGGCGAGCGCGGTCGCCTTCCCCCGGGAGCGACGGCGCGCGGGCGCAGCGGGACCCGCTTCCGCCTCAGCTTCCCGGAAATTCAGATGAAACCATTTTCCGCCTGGTCACTCCGGGCCAAGATAGTCTGCGCCGCGTTCGGCACGCTCGTCGTGCTGGCCGGTTGCATCTTCCTCGAATACAGCAGCTTCGCGCCGTCCGAGGTCGGCAAGACCGAGCTCGCGCGCCAGTTCGAAGCCGATTCCCACGCCTGGCTGGCGCAACCGCGCGACGCTTCCCAGTTCGAACGGCTGCTCGCGGGCGGCCAGCTGGCCGCGGTGGGCCTAGACGGCCAGCGCGTGCTCGCCACCACCCGCTCGGGCGAGCGCTTCAGCACCGAGCTGGTGTCCGACCGCGAGGGGCTGATCGCGCGGCTGGAGGCCGCGAGCGCCGAGCAGGATTTCGCGCTCACCCGCGTGACCGTCGATCCGCGCACCACCCGCGAGAAGCTCTTCGCGAGCACCGCCAAGGTGTTCGAGCGCCTGGCGACGGTGATCTCGCTGGCCGCCCTGGTCTTCCTCGGGGTCTATCTGGTGCGCCAGGGCAATCTCGGCGGCGGCAGCGCGGCCAAGCTCACCGAGCGGCCCACCACCAACTTCGACGACGTGATCGGGTCGACCGAGGCCAAGGCGGCCTTGCAGCAGGTCACCGCCTACATGCGCGATCCGGCCCGCTACCTGGCGCTGGGCGCCCGTCCGCCCCGCGGCGTGCTGCTCGAAGGCCCGCCGGGCACCGGCAAGACCCTGCTCGCCCGGGCGCTCGCCGGCGAGTGCAAGGCCAACTTCATCGCGGTGGACGGCTCCCACTTCTCCAGCATGTTCTACGGGCAGGGCGTCACCAAGGTGCGCGAGCTCTTCGCCACCGCGCGCAAGCACGCCCCGTGCATCGTCTTCATCGACGAGTTCGACGGCATCGGCAAGCGCGCCGTGGGCGCCAAGGTGCAGGGCGGCGCCTCGGAGGAGAACCGCATCATCAACAAGCTGCTGGTGGAGATGGACGGCTTCTCCGAGTCCGAGAACGTGGTGGTGATCGGCGCCACCAACCACGTCGGCAACGTGGACGATGCCTTGAAGCGCCCCGGCCGCTTCGACCTGGTGGCGCGGGTGCATCTGCCCACCGTGCATGACCGCCGCGCGCTCTTCGAGCTCTCGCTCTCCCGCGTCAAGGCCGAGCAGGGCGCGATCGACGCCGAGGCGCTGGCGCGCGCGAGCAGCGGGCTGTCCCACGCCGACATCACCAACATCGTGAACCGCGCCACCGTGATCGCCGCCGAGACCGGCAGCGGAGCGGTGATGCAGGAGCACGTGCACCGCGCGCTGGAGAACCACCAGCTGGGCGGCGAGGTGTCCAGTCTGAAGACGCTGATAACCGACGCCCACCGCGAGCGCATCGCCGTCCACGAGGCGGGCCACGCCCTCATCGCCCACGCGCTGCGCGCCGGCCGCGTCGAGCGTATCAGCATCGAGCCGCGCGGCCAGGCCCTGGGGGTGACCTTCGTCACCCGCGAGGACGAGGTGCCGCTCTACGGCGAGCGCGAGCTCAAGGCGCGCCTGGCGATGCTGCTGGGCGGGCGCGAGGCCGAGCTGATGCGCTTCGGCAACACCACCTCGGGCGCCTCGGACGACCTCAAGCGCGCCTCCGAGCTCGCCATCGAGATGGTGAGCTCCATGGGCTTCTCCCGGGAGTTCGGCCTGCTGAGCCTGCAGGGGGTGCCCGAGGCGCTCATCGGCCCGCACATCCAGGAGCGGGTGCTGGACGAGGCCAAGGCGATGCTGGACGCGGCCCAGCGCGCCTGCCGCGAGACCCTGGAGCGCCACCGCGACGCCCTCAACGCCCTGGCCGCCGCCCTGCTGCGCGAGGAGACGGTATCCGGCGCGCTGCTCGGCGAGCTGCTCCACGTGCCCGACATGTGCGCCGAAGCAGCCAACGACGCCCCGACCTTGCGGGCGGCGATGCAGGCGGCGGACGCCGTGGTGTGAGCGGCGGCGCCTGCCGTCTCACGACTCGGGCGTGGCCTTGGGTGCCGTCTTCGGGGTGGCGGGCGCGGCGCGGCGCCGCGAAGCGGCCCGCGCCCGCTCGGCCCGCGCGGTGCTCAGGGCATCGACCAGCACCCGTTCGCACAGCTTGAACACCAGGTAGAACAGGGCCGCGGCGTAGCCGGAGACGAGGAGCTCGGCGAGCTGGCGCAGGGCGCCCTCCTGCACGGCGACGAGACCGTGCTCGCGCAGGAAGGCGATGTTCGCGGCGAGCATGGTGACCAGATTGAGCGACATCACGCCGAAGAGCACGAAGCTCGCGCCGAGCAGGATGAGGGTGAGCCACCAGCGGGCGGCGAGGAAGCGGTAGAGGCGGCTGGGGCGGCTCATGGCACGGCCCTCCGGGGGCAGGTTCAGCTTCAATCTAGCGGCGCCGCAGGCAGGGCGCAAAGCGCTGCCCCAGGCGCGGGGCCTACCCTTCTATGAGCTTCAGCCCCACCGGCAGCGACTCCCCGAACACCCGCCGGCGGTCCTCCTCGTCCAGCGCCACCGCGCCGTGCAGCATGGCGATCCAGGTGGGCGGGGCGCCGGCCTGGACGAGGCGGCGGGCCACCGTCTCGCGCAGGTCGGGGTCGAGATCGCGGGCCCGGTCGCCGGTGTAGCGGGCGAGCTGGGTGGCGGCGAAGGCGGCCGGCTCGATGCGTTTCCAGTCCAGGGCCAGCACCGCCTGCAGCCATTCGGCGGCGACCTCGGGCGGGACCACGTTGTGGGCGCTGCCGTAGAGCGGCGCTCGCGCGCCCACCCGGCCCAGCGCCCACCAGCCCTGGGCCTTTTCCGTCGGGAGGGCGAGCCGTTCCAGGAGCCAGCGCCCCACCTCGATCTTGTTGGCCACCGGCACCCGCTCCAGCGAGGCGGCGAGCCGCACCATGTCGTCGTAGGCGCCGAAGGCGGCGGCCTGCTGCTTGCTCTTGCGGGGCGTGGCGAGCAGGGTCTCCAGGCTCTCGGCGAGCGCCTCGAGCAGCACGAGCTGGGCCGCTTCGTCCAGCCCGCCGGCGGCGCGCCGCCACAGGGTCCACCACTCGGACCAGTTCTGGCTCTCGTTCACGTACTGCAGGCCCTGCCCGTAGAGCGCCCACAGCTCGCCGGCGCGCCAGGCGTCCAGCGGCGCGCCGAAGCCGGGGCGCAGGCAGTAGCCGGCCAGGTTGAGCCACACCCGCTCGTGCTCGGCCGAGCGCCGCCGGCGTCGGGCGCGCGCCCACAGGGCGTCGAAGAGCGCCCGCGCGAGCGGGAGGTCCCAGGTCTCGCGCTTGCCCAGCAGATGCTCCAGCTGGCCGCGCAGCAGGCGCACCTCCTTGCCCGCCGCCTCCCGGGAGCGGCTGCCGAAGACGCGCTCGATGTGCGCCTCGGCGTCCCCGAAGCGCCGCGGCAGGCCCGCCGCGGCCTCGGCCGCGCCGACGCCGCGCAGCTGGAACTCCAGCAGCCAGCGCCGCGCGGGCTCGGCCACGCTCACGCAGTGCATGCGCAGGGTGCCCACCTCGGTGACGGTGGTGGCGAGCTGCACCGTCTCCTCGCCGCTCTCGCCGGACTTGCCCACCACGGCGGCGATGGGCGGCAGGCGCACGAAGTCCTCGCCCGCCAGCGGCACCACTTCCCCCGGCCGGTGCGCGGCGTCGCCGCTGGACGCGACCAGGTGGAAGCGCACCGGCTCGCCCAGGCGCAGCGCGAAGACCCGGTCGGCGAGCAGGATCTCCTCCTCCTCGGGCGTACCGCGCGGCAGCACGCACACGCCCCGGGGCGTGTCGGCGCCCTCGTCCAGCACCAGGTAGTAGCTGCGCGCGGCGCCGCCGCCGATGGCTGGGGCGAGCCCTTCGCGCACCAGCGCATAGGCCACCGCGCCCCGGGCCACCGCCACGTCGGGGTCCGCATTGGCGAGCACGGTGAGCGGCGCGCCGCGCCAGTCGGCGAGGGTGTCCACCAGCCGCGCGGCGATGAGCGGGCTGCGGAAGACGCCGCCGTTGAGCAGCACGGCGTCGGGCACCGGGAGCCGCTCCGGCCCCGGCGCCGCCTCCCCCAGGGCGGTGCGCGAGACGGCGGCGTGGCGGGCGAGGAAGGCCGCCAGATGGCGGGTGACGGCGGCGTCGGCGGGGTAGGGCAGGCCGAACTCCACGATGCCCGACCGGCGCCGCTGGGGCGCGCTGTCGGCGGGCACCCGCGGCAGGAAGCCGTCGAGCACGAGCTGCTCGACTTCCCCGCGCGCGAGCTCCGCCGAGCGCGCCCCGCCGACCACCCGTGCGCCCGCGCCGAGCAGGGTCACGGCGGCCTGTTCCGGGGCGTCGTGGCCCAGCAGCCGTTCCTTGGCGACGCGGCAGCGCTGCACCAGCTGGGCGAAGCGCGCCGCGCTCAGGCGTCCGGCGCCGAGGCGGCCTTCGGCGAGGTGGGCCAGCGCGAGGTCCATGTTGTCCCCGCCCAGCATCAGGTGGTCTCCCACCCCGATGCGGGCGAGCTGCGGCCCGTCCTCGCCTTCCGCGATGGCGATCAGGGTGAGGTCGGTGGTGCCGCCGCCCACGTCGCACACCAGCAGCAGGCGGCTCTCGCCGAGGGCGGTGGCGAGGTCGGCCCGGTGGCGGAAGAGCCAGTCGTAGCACGCCGCCTGGGGCTCCTCCAGCAGGCGCAGCCGCGGCAGGCCGGCGAGCCGCGCGGCTTCCACGGTGAGCGCGCGGGCGCCCTCGTCGAAGGAGGCGGGCACCGTGAGCACGATGTCCTGCTCCTCCAGGGGCGCGGCCGGGAAGCGCCGCCGCCACGCGGCGCGCAGGTGGGCGAGGTAGCTCGCGCTCGCCGCCACCGGCGAGACCTTGGGCACGTCCTCGCCCGCGCCCCACGGCAGGATGGGCGCCAGGCGCTCGACCGCAGCGTGGGAGAGCCAGCTCTTGGCGCTCGCCACCACCCGGCCGGGTACCTGCGCGCCGAGCTCGCGGGCGAGGGTGCCCACCACCGCCTGTGCCACGCCCGCCGGGTCCGGGTCGTGCCAGGGCAGCACCGTGTCGCCCGGCGCGAGCTCGCCGGGCGCCGGGTGGTAGCGCACCGAGGGCAGCAGCGGCAGCTCGGCCACCGTCCCGGGCGCCGTGAGCTGCGCGATCGGGAAGAGCTCGATCGCGGTGCTGCCCGGCGCCGCGAAGGCGACGACGGTGTTGCTGGTGCCGAGGTCGATTCCGACGCGGTAGCGGTCCACAGCCCCTTTACGCAGCCTGAGTGCCGCGCACCTCGAACTCCACCTTCCAGCGCGGCTCGCCCTCGGGCGGCAGCGCCTCCAGCTCCAGGGTGCCCGCCTCGGTCACGCGGGCGTGCAGCCTCACGCGCACGATGGCGCCGGCGGCGCGACCGTCCGGCGGCAGGGTGGCCTCGATCTCCTCCAGCTCCTGCAGCTCGTCCTGGTCCCAGAACTCGAGCCGGGTGCCCACCTGGTCCTGGCGCCGCACCGAGGAGCCGAAGAAGCGGAAGCGCACCGGCTCGCCCACCACCAGCCCGAACTCCTGGGCCGGCACTTCCGCCTCGGTGCCCTCCTCCATGCCGAAGGGGGCGAGGCACAGCGCCTCGACCGGCGGCTCCATGCCCGGCACCGCCGGCATCGCGGACTCCACCGCCACGTAGTAGGACCGGGCGGTGCCGCCGCGGATGCGCACCCCGCGGCCGCGGCGCACGTAGCCGTAGTAGGCCGCGCCGCGGGCCACCGCCAGATCCAGGTCGGCACCGGCGAGCAGGCGCGCGGGCTCCGCCCCTTCCCCTTCGAGCCAGTCGTCCAGCGTGTCCATGAGGCGGTTGGCCAGTAGCGAGGACTTGAACACCCCGCCGTTGAAGAGCACCGCGCTCGGGTGGAGGAAGCTCGCCGCTTCCGGCACGCGGCCCTGGAAGCCTTCCAGCTCCTCGGTGGCGCCGCGCTGGCGGGTGAGGAAGGCCGCGAGATGGCGGGTGATGGCCGCGTCCTGGGCGTAGGGCAGGCCCAGCTGGGTGAGGCCGGCCCGGGCGCGCATCTGCGGATGCTCGCTCACCGCCACCCGCGGGAAGAAGCCTTCGAGCAGGATGTCGTCGAGCTCGGCGCGGGTGAGCTCGCTGCGGATCGTGCCGCCCACGAGCCTGGAGCCGCGGCTGGGCACCACCAGGGGCACGGCGTCCACCTCGGGGTCGGTGAGCAGCGTCTCCTTGGCGGTGCGGCAGGCGTGGGCCAGCGCCCGCGTCTGCCAGGCGTCGAGCCGCGTGCCCTCGGCGGCGAGCTTCCTGACGACGGCGTAGGCCAGCGCCAGGTCCATGTTGTCGCCGCCGAGCAGGATGTGCTCGCCCACCGCCACGCGGTGCAGCTCCAGGTTGCCCTCGCGCTCGATGACCGCGATGAGCGAAAGGTCGGTGGTGCCGCCGCCCACGTCCACCACCAGGATGATGTCGCCCGGATGCACCTCCTTGCGCCAGGCGCCGCGGCTCTTCTCGATCCAGCTGTAGAGCGCCGCCTGGGGCTCCTCCAGGAGCGTCATGCGGCCGTAGCCGGCGGCGGAGACCGCCTCGGCGGTGAGCTCGCGCGCGGCCGGGTCGAAGGAGGCGGGGATGGTGACGGTGACGTCCTGCTCGGCGAAGGGGGCGTCGGGGTGGGCCGCGTCCCAGGCCTCGCGCAGGTGCACCAGGTAGCGGGTGGAGGCCTCCACGGGCGAGATGCGCGTGATCTCGTCCGGGGCGTCGGTGGGCAGGATGCCGGCGTGCCGGTCCACGCCCGGATGGCACAGCCAGCTCTTGGCGCTGGCGATGAGCCGGATGGGGGTGGCCGCGCCGCGGGCGCGGGCGAACTCGCCCACCGCGTGGTCCTGGTCGGTGCGCCACGGCAGGGTGAGATCGCCGGGGGCCAGCTCGCTCTCGTGGGGCAGGTAGATGAAGGAGGGCAGCAGCGGCCGCGCCTCGACCGCGCCGGCGTCGGTGAGCTGCGGGATCTCGAGCACGTCGAGGGCCGCGGCCTCGCGGTCGCTCTCCTCGATGTCGACGGCGGCGAGCGCGCAGTGGGTGGTGCCGAGGTCGATGCCGATGGCGTAGCGCGGACCGGCGGGCGCGGCACGCTCGGGGGCCGCTTCGGGCGCCGCGTTCTCCGGCGTCTCCTCGGGGGCGGGGCGGTGGCCGCGGGTCATAGCTCCACCTCCGCAGGTGCGACGATGGCCGGGTCGTGGCCGTTGGCGAGCCGCGGCAGGCGTGCCTCGGTGATGCGCCAGCCGCGGTGCGTGAGCTGACCGGAGAAGGGCGGCCGGCCCACCACCTTGCCGGTGACGCGAATGGCGGAGGCGTCGAAGCCCTCCGGCAGCGTGAGGCGGGCGCCTTCGGCCTCGTCGCGGACCGGGCGCAGGGTGAAGTGCTCGTGCAGCGCCTTGCGGCAGCCGTCGTGCACCAGGCGTGCGGCGGCGCCGATGTCGGCGTCGGAGTAGGCCTTTACGTCTTCCTCGACGAAATCGATGAAGCGCGCCTCGCGCTGCAGCAGGCCCAGCAGCTGCAGGGCCGATTCGGGGGCTGCTTCGTGCAGCGGGGCGGCCTTGGCGGGCGCCTCGGGCTGGGGCGCCTCGGGGGCGCCGCGGCGCAGGCGCAGGACGGCGGCGGCGAGCTCGGGGTTGCCGAGGATCGCGAAGAAAGTGCCGAACGCGAGCGGAATGCGCCGAAGGAAAGAGGGTTTGGCGTCGGTCATGGGGGAACATTCTCTCGTTACGGGTATCCTGGGGAGTGAGCCGGGGCACGATGGGTTCCGCGAACGGCGCACGAGCGCAAACGCGGGCGATCATGCCGTCCGTTTGTTGCATTGCAATATAGATCAGATTCCACCGTCCGCCAGGAGCTTCTCCGAATGCGTCTTCCCGTCCTCGCCGCGCTCCTCCTCGCCGCCCTGCCGGCCGCCGCCGACACCGTGGGTTGCGTGACCACCGCCTGGAAGTTGATCGGCGCGAACCACAAGGTGTGCGTCGAGGCTTTTCACGATCCCAAGGTGCCCGGCGTGACCTGCCACGTGAGCCAGGCGCGCACCGGCGGCGTGTCCGGTGCCCTGGGCCTCGCCCAGGATCCGTCGCAGTTTTCGCTGGCCTGCCGCCAGACCGGCCCCATCACCCTGCCCGCGAAGCTCCCCGAGGACGAGACGGTGTTCTCCGAGGACACCTCCATCCTGTTCAAGGAGACGCGGGTGGTGCGCATGTGGGACGAGGCCAATCGGACCCTGGTCTATGTCGCCATCAGCCGGCGTCTCATCGAGGGGGCGCCGGCGAATGCGATCTCGACGGTGCCCGTCATGCCCTGGGGCAGCCGGTAATCCTCGGAAACTCTCGCGCGCGGCGGTAATTCTTACCCCCGAGGCCGCCGCCGGCCGCCCGATCCCCGGGGCATCCCGCTTGCTGCGGCCGTGCCGAACGGCGCCAAAGGAGAGTCCGAGCATGTACCTGCCCATCCAGGCGGCGCGCCCCGGCGTGCCGCTCGACACCCTGCCCGCGCGTCTCACGCGCCTGGGAGACAACTACCGCCATCGCGCGCGCCTGCGGCTCGCGCAGCTGGGGGAGCGGACCCGCTCGCTGGCGGCGAGCCGGGTGCTGCGCCACCCACCGGAGCGGCCCCCCACCCCCGTCGAGCTGCGAGACTTCGCCATCGATATGGTGCGACGCAGCATCCTGTTCCTCGACGTGCTGCGCCGGCGCGGCAACGACTTCCGCGAATACGAGGCGAGCGGACAGCCGCCGCTGCTCGCCTTCGATTACGAGGTGCTGATCGACGGGCGCGACCTGCCCGACCCGGTCAACTACTGCCTGGTGCGCATCATTCCGCCCAAGGGCGTGAGGGTCGACCCGAAGAAGCGCCCCTACCTCATCATCGATCCCCGCGCCGGCCACGGCGCCGGCATCGGCGGCTTCAAGCAGGAGTCGCAGGTGGGGATCGCGCTGCGCGAAGGCAATCCGGTCTATTTCACCGTGTTCTATCCCGAGCCCGAGCCGGGTCAGACCCTGCGCTCGGTGGCCGCGGCCGAGTCGCGCTTCGTGCGCGAGGTGGCGCAGCGCCACCCCGACAGCCCCAAGACCGCCATCGTCGGCAACTGCCAGGGCGGCTGGGCGGTGATGGGGCTGGCTGCGGCCGACCCCGAGATCAGCGGCCCGCTGATCCTGAACGGTGCGCCCCTCTCCTATTGGGCGGGCGCCTACGGGCGCAGCCCGATGCGCTACCTGGGTGGCCTCGCCGGCGGGAGCTGGCCCGCCTACTTCCTCAGCGACCTGGGCAACGGCAAGTTCGACGGCGCCTGGCTGGTGCAGAACTTCGAGTGGCTCAACCCCGCCAACAGCCTGTGGACCAAGTACTGGCGCCTGTTCGCCAACATCGACACCGAGGTCGGGCGCTTCCTGGACTTCGAGAAGTGGTGGGGCGGCTTCGTGCGGCTCACCGGCGAGGAGATGCGCGACATCGTCGACGACCTCTTCGTGGGCAACAAGCTCGCCACCGGCGGCATCCCCCTCGGGCGCGGGATGATGCTCGACCTGCGCCAGGTGCGCTCGCCCATTGTGGTTTTCTGCTCCCACGGCGACGACATCACCCCGCCCCAGCAGGCGCTCAACTGGATCGCCGACACCTACCTGTCGACCCGCGAGATCAAGGCCTACGGACAGACCATCGTCTACATCATCCACGCCGACACCGGCCACCTGGGCATCTTCGTCTCGGGCTCGGTGGTGCGGCGCGAGTTCTCGCAGATCGCCGGCACCCTCTCCGCCATCGAGGCGCTGCCGCCCGGCCTGTACGAGATGGTGATCGACGACGCGGCCCCCGACGAGCGGGGGCTGGCCCAGTACGAGGTGAGCCTGCACGAGCGCGAGATCGACGACATCCTCTCCCACGACGACACGCGGGTGGACGAACACCACTTCCGCATCGTGGCGGTGGTGTCGGAGCTCAACGCCCGCTTCTACGACCTCTTCGTCTCGCCCTGGGTGCGCGCCGTGTCGAACGAGCACACCGCGGCCTGGCTGCGGGAGCTCCATCCCCTGCGGGTGCAGCGCTACGCCTGGAGCGACCTCAACCCCTGGCTGTGGTGGCTGGGCCCGGCGGCGGACGCGATGCGCGGACTCGACCTGCCCGACATCCGCGAAAACCCCTTGTGGTGGCTGCCGGAGGTGTTCTCCGAAGCCGTCGGGCGCGCCCTCGACGGCTGGGGCGACGCGCGCGACCTCTTCGTGGAGGACGCCTTCCACGCCTGCTACGACCTCCTCGAACTCATGGGCGCGGGCAAGCGCTTCCGTCATCCTCTGCCCCAGCCGCAGCAGGCGGCGCCCGACGTCGCCACCGGCGTGCTGGCGCGGATCAACGAGGGCGGGGTGCGCGAGGCGGTGATGCGCATGCTGCTGCTGCTCATGAAGGTCGGCGGCTCGGTGCGGCGCGAGACGCTCGGCTATGTGCAGGGCCAGTTGCGCGAGGTGCCCGTTTTCGCGGACGCGGACGGGGAGACCCTGAAGCGCATGCTCGCCGAGCAGGCGGCCATCGTCGCCTACGAGCCGGAGCAGGCGCTGCTGGCCCTGCCGGCGCTCCTTCCGACGGCCGGGGTGCGGGACGAGGCGCTCGCCATCCTGCGCGCCGTGCTGCCGGACAACGTGATCGAGCGCCCGGCCCTCGGGGCCGCCATCGAGCGCTTCGAGGAGGTGCTCGGAAAGATGCGCGAGGCGGCGTGAGACATCGGCGCGGGGCGAGCTCAGGGCACCTCCCCGCGCCGCCGCTGGGCGAGACGGCGCAGGAAGACGCCCATCACCTCCCGGTACAGCGCGTCCTTCAGGACTGCGTCCTCGTTGCCGGCGTCCACGTTGGGGTTGTCGTTGATCTCGACGATGCAGTAGCGGTTGCCCACCTGCTTGATGTCGATGCCGTAGAAGCCGTCGCCGATGTGGCAGGCGGCCTGCACCGCGAGGCGCACCACCTCCTCGGGCGCCTCGCCCACCGCGAGGGTCTCGACCGGGCCTTCCTCGCGCCCGCCGGCGCCGTTGTGGTCGATGATCTGCCAGTGGCCCTTGGCCATCCAGTACTTGCACACGAAGATCGCCCGCCCGTCGAGCACTCCGACCCGCCAGTCGAACTCGGTGGGCATCCACTCCTGGGCCACGATGAGGTCGGAATGGCCGAGCAGCTCCGCGACCCGGGCGGCAAGGGCCGCCTCGTCGTCGACCCGCTCCACGCCCACCGAGAAGGAGCTGTCGGGCTGCTTGAGTACGCAGGGCAGGGACAGGGTGGGCACGATCTGGTCGATGTTGTCGCGGCAGACCACCAGCGTGCGCGGCGCCGGCAGCTTGTGGCGTGCGAGGAGCTCGGCCAGATACACCTTGTTGTTGCACTTGAGGATGGAGTCCGGGTCGTCGATCACCACCAGCCCTTCCGCCGCGGCGCGGCGGGCGAAGCGGTAGGTGTAGTGGTGGACGAAGGTGGTGTCGCGGATGAAGAGCGCGTCGAACTCGGGCAGGCGCGCGAAGTCGCCGGCGGTAATGAACTCCGCGCGCATGCCCAGCCCCTCGGCCGCTTCGGCGAACTTGGCGAGCGCCGCGGGGTTGGACGCCACGTTGGAATCCTGCGGATTGTGCAGGATGGCGACGTCGTGGCGCGCGCCCGGCGCCTGGCTGCGTGTGCGCCCGCGCAGATGGCGGCGCGCCGCGTCCATTGCGAAGGGGCGATCGGCCGCGCCGATGTCGTGGGTGCCGACGAGGCGGATCGTGCGGGTGCGCCAGTGCCCGCCCTCCCGCTCGAAGCAGGCGCGCAGCAGCGGCGCCTGCAGCAGGCTGAAGAGCTGCTTGGCGAGCACCGCGCAGCCCTGGGAGGGGGTGGCGCCGAAGTACACCGACAGCTCGAAGCGGTCGCCCTCGACCTTGGCGAGCGTCTGCTCGACCAGCTCCGCGAGCTCGTCGGTGAGGATGCGCACCAGCCTGGGCGAATGCACGTCCTCGATGGTGCCGGCGCGCGGCAGCACCTTGTGGCCGCGCGCCTCCGCCAGCAGCGACACGTAGTAGCCCAGGCTCTGGTAGCGGTACGAGCGCGAGAGGTTGATCACCCGCGCGCCACGGTCCTCGCCGTGGGCGGGGTCGGTGAGATAGGTTCGCGCCGCGACGACGGACACGCCCTCGTCCGCCAGCGGCCAGTCCGTCGTACTATCGGCGACGATCAGGGTGCTCATGGCCGGCGGTCCCCTTGGTCCCCTCTTTGGGCCAGATCACCAGGAGGTTGGCGTCGTGGGTGACGATGCCCAGCAGGATCGCGTTGAACACCCGATCCATGCGGATCCAGTAATCGCGGGAGCTGCCGTAGGGATGCGGGCCGTAGGGGTCGGCCACCAGCAGTTTGCGCCCCGGCCGGTCGTAGCCCGCGAGTACCACGAAGTGCCCGGAAGGCGTGCCGCGGATGTCGTCGGGCACGTCGAGCAGGCCGTACTCCCGGACGGTGCGGTAGAGGAAGGTCGAGGACAGTCCCGTCAGGATCGGCAGCCCTCGCCGCAGCAGGCCTCTCACCAGCGGCGGCGACAGGTCGATGAAGCGCAGCCGCCCGCCCAGGCGCAGGAACTCCAGGTAGCCCTCGGTTGCGTGGGGCAGGCGCGGATCGTCCTTCTCGGCCAGCTGCGCCGTGAGCCGCTCCGCGACGTCCATGCGGCGGGTGAACCAGGTCGGATCGAACACCGTGAGGTTGTAGGTGTAGATCGTGGCCGCGAAGCCGTGGGTAAGCGCGTCGCACGCCAGGAACACCGCGAAGGTGCCGCCGTGCTCGAGCGCCCGCGTGCGCCCGATGATGTCGCCCAGCTCCGGCCTGGCGCCCCAATATCGGTAGAGGGCGTGCAAGCACGTCGGACCACAGGTCGTCTCGGTAGGCTGCGGCATGATCCGGAGGGGCAGATGGACGAAGGGTCTCAGCATCGACACATGGCGCGCCGGTCCGGCCGTGGCGCGCTAAGGCCGTCAGTGGAGCTTGTCTCTCAGGTCGGCGAGGACCGCATGGGCATGCTCGACGGCGATCTCCACCTGATCGTCCACGTCGCGCCGGCGGCAGGCCTCGACCAGCCGCTGCACCGCGCGCTCCAGCGCGTCGACCCGTTCGCGCATCCGCTCGGGGTCGTGGTCGGTGTCGAGGGCATCGCGCATCGCCTGGCACTCGCGCTGCCAGTCGGCGAGGCGCCGCCGCATGCTGGGCGGAATGCGTCCGGTGGACTCGCACGCCAGCGCGGCGTGTCCGAGGCTGCGTTCGGCTTGCGAGAACTGCTCCCTCACCTGGCTCGGTTTCATGTCTGCCTCCATGGGGCGCGGCGCCCGCGCGCGGGGCCGCCTGAGATTGCGTCGCGGCATGCGAAGCAATCGATGTGCCCGGGCTCCGGGCAGGCCACGCCCTTCGCGCGCCGCCGATGCCGTTTCCCCATGCCGGCCCGGATCGCCGCCCTCCCGCCCGCCCTCGGCGATGCGGGCAGGTGCCGCCGGCCGGCTGCAAGACTTACCCGCAGTGGGCAGCGGCATGCCCGGAACGAAGTCGGGCGGCGTCGCTCCAAGGCCGCGTGGATACGCTGACCCATGCCCTCTCCGGTGCCCTCGCCGGGCGACTCCTGGCCGCTCCGGGCGGGCGCGCGCCCGCGTCCGCCGTCCCCCCCTGGCAGGCGATGGCCGCCGGTGCGGCGGCCGCCGCCTTCCCCGATCTGGATTTCATCCTCGGCTACGTTTCCGAGCTCACCTATCTGCGCGGTCACCGCGGCGTGACCCACTCCCTGTTGCTGTGGCCCTTGTGGGGGTTGGCGCTGGCCTGGCTCTTCGCGCGACTCGCCCGCCGCGGCAGGCCGGCGGCGAGCTGGCGCCACTTCTATGCCATCGCCTGCGCCGCCCTGCTGATCCACATCGCGGGCGACCTCATCACCCAGTTCGGCACCATGATCCTCGCCCCCTTCTCCGACCGGCGCTTCGGCTGGGGGACCACCTTCATCATCGATCTGGTCCTGAGCGGGCTGCTCCTCGCCGGGGTGGCGGCGAGCGCCCTGTGGCGGACGAGCCGCCTGCCGGCGGCGCTGGCGCTCGCTGCGGTGGTCGGCTGGGTCGGGGTGGGCGCGATCGGACGCGACGAGGCGCTCGCCGTCGGCCGCGAATATGCGACGCGGGAAGGCATCGATGCCCGCCTCGTGGAGGCGATCCCGCGGCCCGCCTCGCCCTTCAACTGGACGGTGGTGATCGACGACGGCGAGCGCTACCACTACGCGCACGTCAACACGCGCCGCGACGAGCCCCTCGCGGCCGGTCCCGACGCTTCCTTCGTCCGGCGCCTGTCCGCGGCCTATCTGCCGGTGCCCATGGCGCAGTGGCAGGTGCGCTCGCGCTTCGGGAACGGCGACGCGCGCGAGCTGGCGCGCGCCGTCTGGCAGGCGGAGGACTTCGCCTTCTTCCGCTGGTTCGCCATGTTCCCGGTGCTCGACCATGCCGAGCCCGCCGCCGGCTGCGCCGGGTTCCGCGACCTGCGCTTCGAGATGCCCGGCCGGGCCACGATGCCCTTCCGTTACGGCCTGTGCAACGGCGGCGGCTCGGGCGGCTGGCGTCTTTACGGCGTGGAGGAGGCCGGCCGGCGCTGGATCGCCGAATGATGTAACGCTTTCGCCCAGGCGGAAGTGCGAGAATAAGCATAAACTTATGGTCGTCCAGCCCCGCCGCCTCGCCCCATGAAAAGCAAGATTCTTCGCCTCCTGCCCGCCCTTGTCATTCTCGCCGTCGCAGTGGCGGGTTTTGTCGTCATGCGCGCGACGCGCCCGGAGGCTCCGCAGGTGGAGGCCCGCGAGCGCGTGTGGCGGGTGGAGGCGGTTCCGGCCACCCCGGTGAGCGCACGGCCCACCCTGATCCTTTACGGGCGGGTGGAGGCCCCCGACCGGGTGCGGGCCGCCGCACCGGTAGCCGGCCGGGTGCTGGAAGTGCTGGTGCGCGACGGCGACCGGGTCGCCAAGGGTGCGGTGCTCGCACGGCTCGATCCGCGCGACCTGGAGCCGCGGGTGGCCCAGGCGCGCGCCGATGTCGAGCGCGAACGCATCCGCCATCGCCACGACCAGGAGGCGATCAAGCAGGAGCGCACCCTGCTCTCGCTGGCCGAGGCCAAGCTCGCGCGCTTCGAAAAGCTCAAGAATGCCCGCCTGGGCGCCGAGAGCGCCTTCGATCAGGCGCGGGAGGAAGTCGCCCGGGTGCGGCTGTCCCTATCCCAGCGCGAGCAGGCGCTCGCCGAGCACCCGGCGCGGCTCGCCCAGCTGAAGGCCAGACTCGCCGAAGCCGAGCGCGATGCGCGCCGCGGGGAGATCACCGCGCCCTTCGCCGCACGCATCGGCAAGGTGGAGGTCGCGGCCGGCGACCAGGTCCAGCCGGGCCAGGCGCTGCTCAACCTGTATTCGTCCGATGCGCTCTACCTGCGCGCCCGCGTGCCGGCGCTCTACGCCGAGGAGCTGCGCGCGGCACTGGCCCGCGGCGAGGCGCTCGCCGCCCGCGCCGCCTTCGGCGCGGCCACCCTCACCGCGCGGCTCGAGCGCCTCGGGGGCGAGGCCGACGCGCGCGGCGTCGATGCGCTGCTGCGCCTGGAGCAGACCGACAACGTGCCGATCGGCGCCTTCGTGAACGCCGTCCTCGAGCGACCCGTGGCCGAGAACGTGCTGGTGCTGCCCTACACCGCCCTGCACGGGGGCGACCGGGTGTACGCGATCGCCGAAGGGCGCCTCGCTGGCACGCGCGTGGAGCGGGTGGGCGAGCTGCGCGACGGCGACTCGGTGCGCGTTCTGGTGCGGGCGACCGGGCTGGCGGCCGGGACGCTGCTGATGAGCACCCACCTGCCCAACGCGGTGGACGGCCTCGCGGTCGAGGTGCTGCCGCAATGAAGCAGCAGGGCCTCCTTCCGGCGCTGCTGCGCCACCGCGTGGCGGCCAACGTGATGATGCTGCTCGCCTTCCTCGCCGGCGTGGTGGGCATGGCACGCATGAACGTCCAGTTCTTTCCCACCTTCGAGCTCGACATCGTATCGGTGCGGGTGGTGTGGTCCGGCGCCTCGGCCGAGGACGTGGAGACGGGGATCACGACTCCTCTCGAAGAGCGCCTGAAGACGGTCGACGGGGTCAAGCGCATGACCTCGACCTCGGCGCAGGGTATCTCCAGCATCCAGCTGGAGCTGCGCGAGGACACCGACGCGCTCGTCGCGCTCGACCAGGCGCGCCAGCGGGTCGACGAGTTCCGCAATCTCCCGCGGGACGCGGAGACGCCCCAGGTCTCGCGGGTGACGCGCTACGAGCCCATCGCGCGCCTGCTGGTACGCGGCGCGAGCGTCGAGGAGCTGCGCCCCTGGGTGCGCCGCTTCGAGACGGAGCTGCTCGCGGGCGGCATCGACCGGATCACCATCACCGGGCTGCCCGACGAGCGCATCGCGATCGAGGTGCCCTCGGCGGCGCTCGAAACGCTGGGCCTGTCCCTGGTGGAGGTAGGCGAGCGCATCGGCGCGCTGGCGCGCGACGTGCCGGCCGGGATCGCCGGCGAGCAGGACGGCGCGCGCGAGATCCGCGGCCTCGAGCAGCGCCGCGACGCCCTCGCCTTCGCTTCCCTGCCGGTCGCGAGCGACGAGCGCGGCGTGGTGCGGCTGGGCGAGATCGCGGGCATCGCGCGCGAGCCGCGCCCGGCGAGCCTCGAGCTCTCGGAGCGCGGGGACGCGGTGGTGGAGCTGCTCCTGCAGCGCAGCGAAGCCGGCCATTCGCTCAAGGCCGCGCGCGCCTTCGAGCAGTGGCTGGACAAGACCCGCCCGACCCTGCCGCCCTCGATCCGCCTGGAGGTGTTCGACGCCCAATGGGAGCTCATCCGCGACCGCATCCAGCTCCTGGTCGGGAACGGTCTGTCCGGCCTGCTGGTGGTGGTGGCCGTCCTGTATTTCTTCCTGCCGGCGCGGGTGGCGCTGTGGGTGGTGGTGGGCATCCCCACCGCCTTCCTCGCGACGCTGGGTCTGATGCTCTTCTTCGGCGGCACCATCAACATGATGAGTCTGTTCGCGCTCATCATGGCGCTCGGGATCATCGTGGACGACGCCATCGTGGTGAGCGAGGACGCCGACACCCACCGCGCGGCCGGCGAAGGGCCCGAGCAGGCGGCCCTGGGCGGGGCGCGGCGCATGTTCTGGCCGGTGGTGGCCGCCTCGCTCACCACGGTGGCGGCCTTCCTGCCCCTCATGATGGTGGGCGGGATCATCGGCAACATCCTGCGCGACATCCCCTTCGTCATGATCATGGTGATCCTGGCGTCGCTGCTGGAGAGCTTCCTGATCCTGCCCGCCCACCTCAAGTCGGGGCTGTCGGGCAGCATCGAGCACAAGAGCTCGCGGCTGCGCCGGCGCCTCGATGCGGGCTTCGCCCGCTTCCGCGACCATCACTTCCGCCGCGCCGTCTCGCTCGCCCTCGCCTGGCGCGGCACCACGGTGGCGGCCACCCTCGCCCTCATGATCCTGGCCGTGGGCCTGATCGCCGGCGGCCGCATCAACTTCGTGTTCTTCCCCACGCCCGAGGCGCAGATGGTGTATGCCAACGCCACCTTCGTGGCCGGCACGCCGCGGGCTCACAGCGAGGCCTTCCTGGCCGATCTCGAGCGCGCGCTCTTCGAGACCGACCGGGAGCTGGGCGGCAACCTGGTGCAGACTGCGGTGGCGCGCCTGGGCAGCACCGTGGGCACCGGCAGCGCGCAGGGCGCGCGCGGGGACCAGCTCGCCTCGATGATGGTGGAGCTCGCCCCGCCCGATCACCGCACGGTGCGGAACGAGCAGTTTCTCGCCACCTGGCGCGGCAAGGTGGGTGCGACCGCGGGCCTCGAGAGCCTCACCATCACCTCGCGCCAGTCGGGGCCGCCGGGACGCGATCTGACCGTGCGCCTGACCGGCGACAACGCCGACGCGCTCAAGGCCGCGGCGCTGGCCCTCGGCGAGACGATGAAGGGCATCGCCGGCGTGAGCGACATCGAGGACGACATGCCCTTCGGCCGGGAGCAACTGATCTATCGGCTCACCCCGGCCGGGGAGGCGCTCGGGCTGACCACCGAGAGCCTGGGCCGGCAGCTGCGGGCCGCCTTCGACGGTCACCTCGCGCAGCTGGTGCAGGTCGGCCGCGAGGAGCTGGAAGTGCGGGTGCTGCTGCCGCGGGCCGAGCGCGAGCGGCTCGACGTCTTCGAGCGCATCATCGTCCGCGCCCCCGACGGCCGCTTCGTGCCTCTCGGCACGGTGGCGAGCTGGGAATCGCGACGCGGCTTCGAGGCGCTGCGCCACGCCGACGGACGGCTCGCCGTCGAGGTCACCGGCGCCGTCGACACCGCCCGCAACAACGTCGATGCCATCCAGGCCGAGCTCGCCCGCGAGGCGCTGCCCGCGCTCGCCGCGCGCCACGGCATCGCCTTCAGCTTCGAGGGCCGTGCCGCCGACCAGCGCGAGACGATGGCCGACATGCGCGCCGGCCTGGTCCTCGGGCTCGGCCTGATCTACCTCGTGCTGGTGTGGTCCTTCGGCTCGTGGAGCTGGCCGCTGGTGGTGATGGCGGCGATCCCGCTGGGGCTCGCCGGCGCGATCTACGGGCACTGGCTGCTGGGACTGAACCTCACCATCCTGTCGATGTTCGGCCTCTTCGGCCTGGCCGGCATCGTGGTGAACAACTCCATCATCCTGGTGAGCCTGTTCAAGGAGCTGCAGCACAAGGGGGCGGCGATGCAGGAGGCGCTGGTGGGAGCGGCCTGCGGCCGCCTGCGTGCGGTGCTCCTCACCTCGCTCACCACCATCGGCGGCCTGACGCCGCTGCTTTTCGAGACCTCCCTGCAGGCCCAGTTCCTGATCCCCATGGCCGCCTCCATCGCCTTCGGCCTGGGTTTCTCGGCGGTGCTGGTGCTCTTCTTCGTGCCGGCGCTGCTGTCGTTGCTGGAGAGCTTCAAGGGCTGGCTGCCGGCGCTCTTCGCCCGCCCGGCGCAGCTGTAGGAACGGCACCGCGCCGCGGCACGCGCATTGCAACCCGTCTGGCCGTTCGCCTGCCGGGAGGAGCATGCCATGAACGATAGCGAGGTTGGGCCGCCGGCGGCGGGCGGGCGCGACCGCCTCCTTGCCGAGGACGTGCGCGAAGTGCTGAACGGCGAGTCCCTGCTGCGCGCCGCGCCGTTCGCGTTCGACGTGCGCGGCGGGGTGGTGCATCTGCGCGGCCGCATCGCTTCCCGGCAGGCCCAGGCACGGCTGCGCCGCGTGCTCGGCCGGCTGCGCGGCGTGCAGGCGGTGTGGGACCTGCTGCAGATCGACGGCTCGCCGCCGCCGCGCGTAATCGACCTCGGCTGCGGGCCCACCAAGCAGGTGGAGACCGCCGTCGGCCTCGACCGTCACGCCTGGCGGGGCGTGGATCTCGTCGCCGACCTGGAGCGGCCGCTGCCGATTGCCGACGCCTCGGTGGACCACGTCTTCGCGGTGCACTTCCTGGAGCACGTGCGCGAGCTTCTGCCGCTCGTGAACGAGCTGCACCGCATCCTCGAGCCCACCGGGGTGCTGCACGTCATGGTCCCCCACAGGGAGCACGTCAACGCCTGGGCCGATCCCACCCATGTGCGCTACTTCGATCCCCAGACCTTCAAGTTCCTGTGCAAGCCCTATCCGGGCCTGCGGCCCTTCCATCCTCTGCTGGTCACCTGCGCCGACGGCAACATCCTCGCCGACCTGCAGCCGGTGGGCGAGGAGCGTCCGCTGGCGACCGCGGAGGAGCTGGCGCGCTTTTTCGATTGAGCCACACGCCCTGCGCCATGCCGATCGGTGGCGATCCGGCCGACGCCGAAGAGGCATGCCCCGGGGCCAGCGATTAAACGGGCCGTCCTTCGGCACGCGATGCAGTATCCTTGCGCACTGGCGCGCCGACCCAGGCGCATCCCCGATCCTCCACTCCGGCCCATCTCCATGACCCGACCCATCGCCCTCGCCCTTACCCTCGCGCTCGCCACCGGCGCGGCCCACGCCGCCGAAATGACCGAAGAGCAGAAGACCCTCTACGCCATCGGCCAGATCATGGCGCGCCAGACCGCGGTGTTCCAGTTCACGCCCGCCGAGCTCGACGCGGTCCAGCAGGGCTGGCGCGACGGCGCGACCGGTGCCAAGAGCGCCGTCGACATGAACGTCTACGGTCCCAAGGTGAACGAGCTCGCCCAGGCCCGCCAGGCCGCCGCGGCCGAGAAGGCCGCCGCCGCGGGCAAGGATGTCCTGGCCAAGGCCGCCGCGGAGAAGGGCGCGGTGAAGGCGCCTTCCGGCTTCGTATACCTGCCGCTGGTGCAGGGCAAGGGCGCGCAGCCCTCGGGGTCGAACGTGGTCAAGGTGCACTACCGCGGCACCTTGCCCGACGGCACCGAGTTCGACAGCTCCTACAAGCGCGGCGAGCCCACCGAGTTTCCCCTCGACGGCGTCATCAAGTGCTGGAGCGAGGGCGTGGCCATGATGAAGGTGGGTGGCAAGGCCCGTCTGACCTGCCCGGCCGAGACCGCCTACGGCGACCGCGGCGCCGGCGGCGTCATTCCGCCGGGCGCGACCCTGCTGTTCGAGGTCGAGCTCCTCGAGGTCAAGGGCGGCAAGTAAGGACCGTCTCCGCCGCGCGGCGCTCGTTCCGCCGCGCGGCCCTGCCTGCGCCGCCGTCTCCCGGCGCACGGCTGCTCAAATCCGCAACACCCGTTCCGAATCGTCACGCGGTCCGCGCATGGCGCGCCGCAGCACGCACGCAGTCGCTTCCGCGTCGCATCCGCCATTCGATCCGGCTCTGCCGTTGGCATATCCGCGCAAGGTCCGACGCCGGGCGTGATGGCGCAGTGCGGCAAGCAATTGTCCCCGGGTTCCGGGAACGGAAGTTGCAGCACCGCGCCGTCCAGAAATCCCCGGGACATATGCGCGCGTGCTTGCCGCGTGTCCGGGCGATGCCGGCCCGGGGCCGGCTTCTACAAGAACGGATGGCGGCCGCGGGCCGGCCGATGGAGACGACAATGGACGATGGACGAAGCCTTTGGGGGCGCCTGCTGCGCATCGAGGAGCCCTGGTCGGTGCTCGACAGCCGGGCCGACGCGCTCGGCAGGCGCCACGACGTGTGGATCGGCATCGAGGTGCCGCGGGGCTGGTTCGGGCTGCGCCGAGCTGCGCCGCGGCCGCAGCCGACCCATTCCTGGCGGCATGTGAACTTCGGCGACTGGACGGTGCAGGTCCACGTCGCGGCGCCCCATGACGCCGACCTTTCGCGCCACGGCTGGGGCGGGGACGCGACGCTGCCCTTCACGCGCGCGCTCAGCCAGCAGATCTTCGCGCTGCTGCGCGAGGGCTGTTCCCTGCAGAGCATCTGCACCCTGCTCGACGTGCCCCTCGCCGATCTGTGGAAGTTCCGCTATGCCATCGACAGCGGACGCTGGTCGGCCGGGGAAGGCATGCCCCGCTCTTCGGGTGACGACCCTGCGGCGCCGGACACGGCCGACGGGGCGCTGCCGGAGGCGGCCGATCCGGTGTGGCGGGCGCTGCTCGACGGCTCGCTCCAGATCGACATCCGCGTCCTGGGCCTCAAGCTCATGCTGGCACGGCTGCGATCCCAGTTCGAGATGATCAACGACGAGGACATCCGCATGCTCAAGACGCAGGAGTGCCAGCGCTATTTCGCCAAGAACCGCCACCTGCTCGCCCACGAGATCGAGCAGCTGCGAAGCGCATGACCATGGCCCCGCACGATCCCATCCTTCCCGCCGGCGGGCGCCTGATGGCCACCGCCGAGGCCGCCGGGCTCATCGCCGCCGGCCGCTTCCTCACGGTCGCCGGCGACGAGGCGCAGCTGCGCCGGCTGCCCCACGGCAACTGGATCGCCGGTACGAGCCCCTACTTCATGGGGCCGGACGGCGGCCTGACGAGCCGCGAGCAGGTCTTCGTGAGCGAGGTCGAGACTTTCGGACTGCGCCCCGAGATCCGCTTCTACGACGTGACCACGCTCTCGCGCCTATGCGTCGACGCGCCCGCCAACGGCTACACCGTCATCATCATTCCGGCGTTCTCCGCCGTGCACTCCCTGTACGCGCGCAATGCCCCCGGCTTCGAGGAAATGTTCCTCAAGCCGGTGGTGGGCTGGGTGTCGGGGGTGCACCTGGACGACCTCGGCAGCGCCGTGCCCGCCGTGGTCGACGGCCGCAGCGGGGCGGTGGAAACCGAGCGCGCGGCGGTGATGCACGTGCCGCTGCCGCCCGACCGCTATGCCCGGCTCGACATCGTGAACCGCATGGCGCAAGGGCAGGGCAGCCGCATCCGCTTTCCCGCCACCGGCTTCTCGGCCGACGAATGCCACATCGACGGCGTGCGCGCCAATCTCGCCGATCACCTGGCCGGGCAGGATGCCGACCTGCGCCGGCCGCTGGTGGCCGACTACTGCGGGGCGATGGTGAACGTGTCGATCAAGGGCATCGACCGGGCGAAGCGGCGGGTCGATTTCTACGCGCCGGTGTTCGAGGACGTGGAGTATCGCCTGGCGGCACCGGCGCCCGCGGCCGCTGCGGACGACGGCGCCGGAACGCTCGCCTTCTCCTGCAACTGCGTCCTCAACTACATCTACGACGGGCTCGAGGGGCGCACCACGGGGCGCTTCACCGGGCCGGTCACCTTCGGCGAGATCGCCTGGCTGCTGCTCAACCAGACCCTGGTGTACCTGACGGTGGAGCGCGCGTGAAGTCCGGGGATTTGCGCTTCGGCGAGTGCTACCGGGAACCGGGTGTGTAGGATAGCGGACCTAATCGGGTGACCCCGGGAGCCGAGCGCTCACGGACCCGGGACGCCGACCTCCCCCAACCAGAGAGGTACCCCATGCAAAGCGTATCGTCCGTGGAACTGCGCGCCACCCTGGTCGAACTGTCTGCTGCCGTGGCCGTAATGCAATCCGAGCTCAAGGCCCTCATGTCGACCCATCCGGATCCTGCCGCCGTGCGCGCCGTGTTCCTGCGCGAAATAGAGAAGAATACCGCCCGCTCCCTCGCGCTACCGGTTCCGGACGAGTTGTCGGAGCGGATCCAGGCGCTGGCCCGGCGGGTGCTGAGCGAGATGCCCGGCAAGGGGGAGCCGCGAGACGAGACGGTACCGCGGGCCATCCAGGACGACTGACCCGTCCGCCGGGCGGCTGTCCGCCCGGCGGGGCGACGATCCCGGCATGGGCGTCGCCCGGCCTTCCGTCCCGTTTCGCGCCCCGCCGGCGGCCTCGGAGCACCGGGGCGGGGAGATCGGCCGGTCGGGACGCGCCTGCCGACGCGCCCCCGCCGGCGCGAGAGCTCACTTCGGCTTTCGCTTGCCTGTTCCCTGGGCGCCGGGCTCGCGCTCCACGTCGACCTCGGTGCGGCGCACGGTATCTTCAACCGTCTCGCTCTTCTCGGTCGTCTCCTTGCCGACCTCTACCTCTCCGGTCACGCGGGCGCTCTTGGTCACCTCGGGCTTCTCGGCGGTTTCCTCGACCTCGATGGTGCGCTCGCCCTGGGCCTCGAGCTCCTGGGGATCGATCGGGCGGTCGGCCGGGCGGCGCTCCACGGTGGCGCGTTCCTCCCTGAGGCTCACCTCTTCCTGGACGGGGGTTTCCACGAGACGGGAGACCACGCGGACCCGGCCCTGGCCGACCTCGCGCTTGCCGACCTGCATCTGCTCTTCGGCGATGGGTATCGATTCGCCTCCCTCGCCGGTCGTCTGGCCTGCGCCCGCCGTGCCGCCGGCCTCCTGCTGCCCGGTCGGCGCACCCAGGTCCACGGCGCCGGCCCCCTCCAGGGCGTCGCACACCGGCTCGACGTCCGCGTCGTCGGGAAGGTCGACCGAGACCAGAATGCAGCCCTGGTCGATCTCCTTGGCATAGGCGTCCGCTTCCTGGGCGTTCTCCTGCCCGAAGACCTGGCTCAGGAAGTCGCGGATGGCATCCATCGACTCTCCCCTCTCGCCGGAAGCCGCTGCGGTGTCTTCCTTCTGACTGAAGTAGATGGACGATCGATCGATGCCCTGCTTCATCAGGGCTTGCTCGGCCGCGTTGGCGGAGTCGCGGGAATCGAAGAGTCCGATAACGGTTTGGGTCATGACTGACTCCTTGAATGGTTGAAGCATCTGGAAATGGGGAGCCACGGGTGGCCGGACCCGGTGTGTCCGGGTCCCCTCGTTCGGCTTGGAATGGACCTCCTGCCGGTTCGGCGGCGGGTCTACCGCTCCGGAGGCTCCTGGCTCCATTCGTCCTGGTCCGCTGCACGACGCTCGATGACGGGTTCCTCCTTGCGAAGGACGACCTCTTCCTCTCGCCGGACCTCGCGCCGGCGCCGGGTGATGCGGATCTCCTCCTTGAGCAGGAGACGCTGCTCGACGACCGACACGGTTTCGAACACAGGAATGACGACGACGTCGCCCTCTTCGCGGGTTTCGGTCCGTTCGCGCACGTACCGGTTGACCGGCACGCGCTCGACGGAGACTTCCTCGACGATTTCCGAAACCGGAATCCTTTGTTTTTCCTCGTGGGAGGCAATCCGCACCCGCAGTGCGCCGGTCTTCTCGATCGCGCGGGAAATGGAAACTTCTTCCTCGATGATCGGAATCGCCGTCTGTTCGGGTTCGTCCGCGCCTTGCGGCGAGCTCGGTTGCGGCGGGGCGTCGGGTTCGTGATCCGGGTGCATGGCTGCGTGAAAGGCGCGAGTCGTCACGCTGTCGGGCTGTGCAATCGGCGAGCCCGACGCGCTTCTGTCCGCGGCACGCCCGGCCGGTTCGCGTCCGGTAAATTCCGACAGGGTGTGTAAGGTTTCCCGACAGTGGCCGCTTGGTCGACGGCCGGTATCCACGCGAGGAGACCGGCCTAGAGCACGCCCAGCAGGAACAGGAGCAGCAGTGTGAGGGCGAGGGATACGAGAATGGATCCCAGGCAGCCCAGTCGACTGGAGAAGAAGAGGAACATGCACACCTCCCCGATCCGGACCCGATGCCCCGCGAACGGGGGCGCTTGTTCGACGGGCCCGTCGCCGGAAGAACGAGCGAGCGGCGTGCCCGCCCCGCTCCCGGCGGGGCACGCCGTCGTCCGTGCCGTGCGCTCCGGCGGGCTCAGTAGCTGTAGTTGTAGTTGATGCGGAACGTATGCTGGCGGTGGCTGGCGGTGATGCCGGTGTCGGGGTTGGTCTCCTCGGCGCGCGGTGCGAACGTCAGCGCGGCCGACAGGCTGTGGGCGCCCGCGACGCGCCAGCCGAATCCCAGGGTGTAGTGCGTCTCGATGATCGCCGGGAAGAGCGGGTTGAGGGTGCGGTTCGGCACCGGATTGTCGGCATGGCTCACCCCGGCGCGCAGTGCGAAGTCGGGCGTGAGCATGTACTGTCCGCCCACCATGGCGACGGTCTGGTCCTTCCAGTCCTGGACCATGGTCGCGGCGAGGTGGGTGCCGCCCGAGGCCACCAGCCCGGCCGCGAACGGGTGCGACTGCACCGGGTCGGCGTCGAAGACCAGGGTGAAGTTCTTCATCGAGTCGGACCAGCGGAGCTGCTTCAGGTCGGCCACCAGCAGGAGCCTGGGCGTGGCCTGCCACGCGAGGCCGACGGCGAAGGTCTCCGGCCACTGGAAGTCGTCGACGCGGATCTTCCCCGTCACCGGCACGTGCTGCACCCCACCCGGCGTGTCGACGCCCATCTGCACGGTGGCGTCGTGCGTCTCGAGGTCGCGGATGCGCGTCTTGCTGTGGTACGCGGCGCCGACGCTGAGGCTGCCGGCGAGGCGGTAGACCAGGCCCAGCTTGAGCGCGGTGCCGTTGCCCTTGGCCGCACCGGCGAAGCGGTCGCCGTCGGAGAAGTCGAATCGGGCGTAATGCACGTCGGTGACCTGCCCGGCCCCCATCGCCCCCTGGAAGGCGGTCACCAGCGACCCGGAGGCGCTGCCGACGCCCGCCTCGCCGGCCACCAGCCGGCCGAAGGTGCGCCCGTCGATGTCCATGCGCAGGTCCATGTTGGCCCATACGAAATCGATCTGGCCCGCCACCACGAGGTCGTCGGTGGCGTTCCAGGCCAGCGGCAGCATCAGCCGTCCGAAGCCGACTTCGGATCGGATGTCGCGGCCGGACAGGGGCGCGGGGTTGCCCATGAGCGACTGGCCCATGGCGAACAGCGGCGAGCCCGAGCCGTATTCGGTCCCCATGCCGCCCTGGGCGAGGACGCCCGCCCCCCAAGTCAGGTCGCCGCTGCGCCGAATCCACGAGATGGAGGGCATGTAGTAGGCGTCGCCGTCGGAGTCGGACGTGCCGGCCGCCGGGTGGCTCGCCTTCACGTCGGGCATGAGCACCGTGAGGCCCACGCCGAAATCCGTCCGGTCCGCAGGCTTGAGGCCAAGGGTGGCGGGGTTGTTCATCACTGCGGAATTGCCCGAATCGTAGGCCATGGCGGCGCCGCCCATGCCGCCGGCCTTGGCGCCGTAGGCGTCCATGTTCATGCCGTGGGTGGCGAGGCAATACGGGCTGAACGCCAGGGCGGCGAGCGCCCCCGCATGTGCAATGCGATGCATGTGGATTCCTCTCTGTGGTGGGAAGCCCCGCCCCCGCCGGCAGGTCGGCGCGCCTCGTGGGGCGCGCTCTCGGTATGGCCTCAGATGAAGAGGCAGATGTCGGTGTTGCCCGCGAACTCCATGAAGGTGGATGCGCCGCCGTACTCCACCTGGTCGATGAACTCGCCCTTGTCGAACTCGAAGAGGTCCACCGTCATCTGACAGGCGACGAACTTCACGTCCGTCTCGAGACACATCTCGCGCAACTCCTCGAGGGAGGCGACGCCCTTCGACTTGAGCTTGTCCTTCATCATCATCGTCGCCATCGATTCCATGCCCGGCAGCATCTGCACCATCACGGGCATGGGCACCGGCATCGGCATGGCGGGGTTGGCGAGCGGGCTGATCTTCACGCTCGAGAGGTCCTTGCGCAGCAGCTGCAGGCCGTAGAAGGTGAAGAAGACCTGGACTTCGTAGCCGAGCGCGGCGGCGGTCGAAGCCAGGATGAAGGGCGGGTAGGCCATGTCGAGCGTACCCTTGGTGGCGATGATCGCCATGCGTTTGGTATCCACCTTGTCTCCTCGTTGTGCCGCATCTTCGACGGCTATCGTGCCGATTGGGCACGATCGGGGCAGGCTCGGTCCATCACCATCATGGGTTATGCCCTACAGCTCACATGGGTATGACCAATAGGGATGATGCCCGTGTGGGCAATGGGCCGCCGCGGACCGCAGCCCGATAATCGGCTGCGCCACCACTGTGGCAGGGAGAGAACATGCAGCCACCCGTCATGAGCCCGAACGAAGCGGGCGCTTCCCGCGCGCGGCTCGATCGTCACCCGGTATACGCCATGCTGCGCAGCATCGACGAGCTGCGCCTGTTCATGGCCCAGCACGTCTACGCGGTGTGGGATTTCATGTCCCTGGTGAAATCCCTGCAGGCCGCGGTGGCGCCCACGCGGGTGCCCTGGGTTCCGGTGGGCGACCTGGCGGTCCGCCGTTTCGTGAACAGCATCGTCCTGGAAGAAGAGACGGATCTCGCCTCGCCGACGGGCGACGGCTACCTGAGCCACTTCGAGCTCTACTGCGGCGCCATGCGCGAGATCGGCGCCGACACCGGGCCGGTCGAGCGATTCCTCGAGCTCGTCGTCCGGCGCGGCATCGACGCGGCCCTCGAGGAGGGCGACATTCCCGAGCCGGCGCGGCAATTCATGGGTGCCACCTTCGGTTTCATCTCCACCGGGAAGGCACACGTGGTGGCCGCGGCGCTCGCCCACGGTCGCGAGCACGTCATCCCAGGCATGTTCCGCGGCTTGCTGCGCGAGCTCGGGGTGGGCGCGGACGAGGCGCCGATGTTCCACTTCTATCTCGAGCGCCACATCCATCTCGACGAGGACGAGCACGGTCCGATGTCGCTGCGTCTCACCGACAGCCTGTGCGCGGGCGATCCCCGTCGGATCGCGGAGGCTCGCCTCGCCGCGCAGGCCGCGGTGGCGGCGCGGCTGCGCTTCTGGGACGGCGTGGCCGCCTCCCTCGAGGCGGCGCGCCGCGCCGACGCGGCGCCGGAGACGATCTGCGCGAGAGTGCCCTTGCCGGCGCGGGCTTACCCCTGCGCCGCCAGCGAGGCCTCCAGCTGCTCGACCGGCATTGGCCGCCCGAACAGGTAGCCCTGGTAGGCGTGGCAGCCCAGCCCGGCCAGGAGCGCCTGCTGGGCCTCCGTCTCCACGCCCTCGGCGATCACCGCCAGGCCCATGGCCTGGCTCAACGCGATGATGGTGCGGGCGATCGTTGCGCTGTTCGCATCCACCAGCAGGTCGCGGACGAAGGACTGATCGATCTTGAGCTGATCGAGGGGCAGACGGCGCAGGTAGGACAGCGAGGAGTAGCCGGTGCCGAAGTCGTCCAGGGCGAAGCCCACCCCCTGGGCCTTGAGCGCCGACATCTTGGCGATCACCTCGTCCACCCGGTCCACCAGCAGGCTTTCGGTGAGCTCTAGCTTCAGGCGCCGGGGGTCGGCACCCGTGCTCGCGAGCACGCCGAGCACTTCGTCTACGAAATCCGCGCGGGCGAACTGGGCGGCGCTCACGTTCACGGCCAGGGTGAGGTGGGCGGTCTCCGGCCGTGCCGCCCAGGCCGCCAGTCGGCTACAGGCGGTCTCGAGCACCCACCGGCCCAGGGGGAGGATCAGGCCGGTCTCCTCGGCCACCGGAATGAACTCGGCCGGTGAGACCAGGCCGCGCCCCGGGCAATCCCAGCGCAGCAGCACCTCGGCACCCACGACCCGGCCTTCGCCGTCCACCTGCGGCTGGTAGTTGAGCCGGAACTGCTGCGTACGCAGGCCCTCGCGCAGGCCGCTCACGATGGCCGCGCGCAGGCTCACCGCCGCCTGCATCTCCGGATCGAAGAAGCGCAGGGCGTTGCGCCCGGCCGCCTTCGCCTCGTACATGGCCAGGTCGGCGTGCTTGAGTAGCTCGTCGACGTTGCTCGCCTCCCGCGAGAAGAGCGCCACGCCGATGCTCACGCTGCCGGTGTACTCGTGCTCCCGCAGGGTGTAGACCTGATTCAGCGCGGTCAGGATCTTGCGGCCGACGATCTCCGCCTGCGTCGCGGCCTCCTGCCGGTTGTTGCTCAGGTCCTCCAGCATCACCACGAACTCGTCGCCGCCCAGCCGGGCTGCCGTGTCGCTCTCGCGGATGCTGCCCTCGAGCCGCCCGGCGACCTGCAGCAGCAGCAGGTCGCCCACGTCGTGGCCGAGGGTGTCGTTGAGCGTCTTGAAGTGGTCGATGTCGATGAAAAGGAGCGCGCCGACGCTGTCGCTGCGCAGGCTTCCCGCCACCGCCTGCTGCAGCCGGTCGAGCAGCAGCCGGCGGTTGGGCAGGCGGGTGAGCGAGTCGTAGAAGGCGAGCTGGGTGATCGTCGCTTCCGCCTCCTTGTGCCGGCTGATGTCCGTCTGGGCGGCCACGTAGTGCGTTACGCGGCCCTGTTCGTCGCACACGGCGGTGATGTTCACCCAGTCGGCATAGACCTCGCCGTTCTTGCGCCGGTCCCAGATCTCGCCCTCCCAGTGGCCGGTCTCGACCAGGCGGCGCCACATCTCTGCGTAGAATTCCGGCGTGTGGCGGCCGGATTTGAGAATGCGGGGCGTCCTGCCCACCGCTTCCTTTGCCGAGTAGCCGGTCGCTTCGGTGAAGGCCTTGTTCACCCGCAGGATCACGCCCGTCGCATCGGTGATCAGCATGCTCTGCTGCGACTCGAAGGCGGTCGCGGCCACGCGCAGCTCCGCCTCGGCCTCGGCGAGGTGGCTCATGTCCGCGTCCATGCAGAAGAGCACCGGCGTCTCGCCCGGAATCTCGACGATGGTGTGGCTGGAGTAGACGGGGACCAGATGTCCGTCCTTGTGCTTGAGCTCCAGGCGGCCGGGTGGAAAGTTCTGCCCGGTCTCGAACATCCACCGCACCCCCGCCTCGACCATGTCGCGTATCTCGTCGGGAATGATGAGGTCGTACAGGCTTGCGCCGAGCGCCTCGGCTTCGGTGTAGCCGTAGATCGTCTCGGATGCGTGGTTCCAGTAGACCACCGTGCCGTCCGGCAGGTAACCCTGGATGGACATGGCGTCGGCGGTGTCGAAGAGCTTGCGGAAGCGCGCTTCGTCGAGGAGGCGAGTCGCCGGCCCGGCTCTCTTTTTCCGGCCCTCGATATGTGTCGTTTTCATTCCCGACCCCCGGGATTGCACTGCAGCAAACCGGAATCGTAGCGCTCCGGTGCAATCGGCGATGTCCAGTATGTCACGCTTGGCTGCGCATTCGCGTCCGGCTCGCGGCGCTACCCATTTCGAGTATAGGACGCCTTTCCGCTAGCCGCGCGCGGACGCGGGCGCCCCTGTCTCGTCGGCCGACACGCCGCGGCGCAGCAAATACTCCTGAAATGCCTCCGCGACGGCGGAAAGGTGCTTGCCGGCAGGATAGGCCAGGTACCACTTCCGCATGAGCGGAAAGCCCTCCGCGGCGAGCGGGGCGAGCACCCCGGAGGCGCCTTCGAGCGCCATGGTGTGCGCCGACAGCACCGAGATTCCCAGCCCGCCGGCCACCGCCTGCTTGATCGCCTCGTTGCTGCCGAGCTCCATCCGGACCCGGATCGACAGGCCGTGGCGGGCGAAATGGCGCTCGGTCGCGAGCCGCGTGCCCGACCCGCTTTCGCGCAGGATGAAGGGCTCTTCCGCCAGCCGCGCGAGCGGGATGTGCCCTTCGCCGGCGAGGGGATGGTCGCGCCGGGCGAGCACGACGAGCGGGTTGTCGGCGATGGGGCGTGCGACCACGTCCAGGTTCTCCGGCGGCGCGCCGAGCACCGTGAGGTCGTCCGCGTTCTCCGCCAGGCGGACGAGCAGCTTCTCGCGGTTGGTGACCACCAGGGAGGCCTCGATCCCGGGATGGCGGGCGCAGAACTCGCCGAGGAGGCGCGGCACCAGGTACTCGGCCGTGGTCACGACCGCGAGACGCAGGCGCCCGCGCTTGAGGCCCCGCATGTCGGCGAGGCGCATCTCGAGGCGCGCGGTCGCGTCGAGCGCTTCGCGGCAGGTGGCGAGCACTTCCCGTCCCGCCTCGGTGAGATGCAACTGCTTGCCGGTGCGCTCGATGAGGGGCATGTCCACCCCTTCCTCCAGCTGCTTGACCTGGGCGAACACCGCCGGCTGCGTGAGATGCAGCTCTTCGGCGGCGCGGGTGTAGCTCAGGTTGCGGGCGACCGCCTCGAAGATCTGGAGCTGGCGCAGGCTGAAATGCATGGCTAAAGAATAGAGAAAAATGTATGGCAATACTAATAACAATTCAGTTTTGTTTATTCAAGCCCCTGCGCATACTCCGTTCCGACCCCCACCCCGACGGGGACGAACTTCATAGACACGGAGGAGACAGGCATGGGCGCGAAGAAATACGACGCCGGCGTCAAGGAATACCGCACGATGTATTGGCAGCCGGATTACCAGGTGAAGGATTCGGACATCCTCGCCTGCTTCAAGGTGATTCCCCAGGCGGGGGTGTCGCGGGAGGAGGCCGCCGCGGCAGTCGCGGCCGAGTCCTCCACCGCGACCTGGACCACGGTGTGGACCGACCTCCTCACCGACCTCGAGTACTACAAGGGCCGCGCCTACGCCATCGAGGACGTGCCGGGCAACGACGAGGCCTTCTACGCCTTCATCGCCTACCCGA
>DYFV01000064.1 GCA_020725025.1 Azoarcus sp. | reverse complement strand
GAATCAACCGAATACCTGATCAACCCTTTTGCACAACTTGACGCACACAACTGGCACGGCCTTATGCCGCCGAAGCCGTGATCGACATATGCTGAAGACCCTGCCGTGTTCGTGACGTCTTTCCCCTGCCTCCGGGGACATCCGGTCGCCTGTTCACGTCTTGCGCGGGTCTTGCGCACCTGCCTGAGCGTCGTCCTGCTCGCCCTCTGCATGGCGGGTGCCGCGCAGGCGAGGGACGAGGTGCGTATCGGCGTGCTGGCTTTCCGCAGCATCGAGGACACCGCGAAGCGCTGGGCACCCACCGCGGCAGAGCTCGAGCTGCGGGTGCCGAGGCATCGTTTCCGCATCGTGCCGCTGCACCATGACGCCCTCGATCGCGCCGTGGCGGCCGGCGAAGTCGATTTCGTGCTCACCCAGCCCGAGCACTTCGTGCTGCTGCGCGCCGAGCATGGCCTCGCGGCGGTGGCCACCCTCGTGACCCTGGCGGAAGGGAAGGCGGTGGCCCAGTTCGGCGGAGTGATCTTCACCCGGGCCGACCGCGGCGCCATTGCCGCCTTGGCGGACGTGCGCGGCAAGGACGTGGTCGCGGTGTACGAGCAGTCGCTGGGCGGATACCGGGTGCAGCAATGGACGCTGAGAAAGGCCGGGGTGGAACTGCCGCGGGACGTGCGCAGCCTGCGCTTTACCGAGCAGCCGCAGGACCGGGTGGTGCATGAGGTGATGGCGGGGCGCGCCGACGTGGGCTTCGTGCGTACCGGCGTACTCGAGGCGATGGCGCGCGAAGGGAAGGTCGATCTCCACCAGCTGCGCGTCATCAACCTGCGGGAGAGCGGACAGTTTCCCCAACTTCTGTCCACCGAGCTGGTACCGGAGTGGCCGTTCGCCGCTATGGGCGATACGCCCGAATCGCTCGTCAAGGCGGTGACGCTCGCGCTGCTCCAGCTGCGGCCCGACTCGGATGCGGCCCTTGCCGGCGGCTATCACGGCTTCGTGCCGCCGGCCGATCATGCGGCGCTGGAGGAGATGCTGCTCGCGCTGCGGGTGCACCCGGGCCGGCTCACGCATTTCGATCTCAGCGATATCGGCGAGAAGTATCGGCAGGAGCTGGTGAGCGGCCTGCTGCTGGTGCTCGCGCTCACGCTCGGGGTCGTGCTGCGCATGATCCGCGACAATCGCCGTATCCGTGCAGCGGCGCAGGAGCGCGCGCTGCTGCTGGCAAGCCTGGGAGAGGGCGTGTACGGCGTCGGTCCCGACGGGCGATGCACCTTCATCAACGCGGCCGCCCTGACCATGCTCGGCTTCGCCGAGCGCGAATTGGTAGGCAAGCCTCAGCACCTTCTCTTCCATCATCACCGGCCCGACGGTCGTGCCTATCCCAGCGAGGAGTGCCCGGTGCATCGCACCCTCGCGGACGGCGCTCGACGGCGGGGCGAGGAGTGGTTCCTGCGCAAGGACGGCACGGGCTTTCCGGTGAGCGTCCATGTCACCGCCCTGCGCCATGGCGAGGCCATCGTCGGAGCGGTGGTGGCCTTCCAGGACATCACCGAGCGCAAGCGCATCGAGGCCGACCTGAGCATTGCGGCGGTGGCTTTCGAGACGCAGGAGGCGATCTTCATCGCCGACGCCGACAACCGCATCCTGCGGGTGAACCAGGCCTTCACCCGAGTGACCGGATATTTGCCCGAGGAAGCCCTCGGCAACACGCCCTCGATGCTGAAATCCGGTCGCCACGACGCGGCCTTCTACGCCGAGATGTGGCGGGCGCTCGGATCCGACGGGCACTGGCAGGGCGAGATCTGGAACCGTCGCAAGAACGGCGAGGAATACCCGGAGTGGCTCACCATCACCGCCGTGCGCGACGCCCAGGGCACCGTATGCCACTACGTGGCGGCTTTCCTGGACATGACCCAGCGCAAGCGCGCCGAGCAGCAGATCGAGTACATGGCCCTCTACGATCCGCTCACCGACCTGCCCAACCGGCGGCTGCTGCGCGAGCGGGTCGGCCTGGCGCTCGCCAACGCCCAGCGCAGCCGCCGCCACGGCGCACTGCTCTTCATCGACCTGGACAACTTCAAGACGCTCAACGACACCCGCGGTCATGACGTGGGCGACCGCCTGCTGGTCGAGGTGGCGCGGCGCCTGCGCGAGTGCGTTCGCGAGGGGGACACGGTGGCGCGTCTGGGCGGAGACGAGTTCGTCGCCATGCTGGAAGGCTTCAGCACCAGCGTCGACGAAGCGGTGGCGCAGATCAAGACGGTGAGCGAGCACATCGCCGCACGGCTGGACCAGCCCTACGACATCGGAGACGGGGAGTACCACAGCAGCGTGAGCATCGGGATCGCTGCGTTCCGCCATGCCGACGACGATTTCGACGAGCTGCTCAAGCGCGCCGACCTCGCCATGTACCAGGCCAAGGCGGCGGGGCGCAACACCATGCGCTTCTTCGATCCGGGCATGCAGGCCGCGGTCGAGCGGCGCGCCCGGACCGAGGCCGAGTTGCGCCGGGCGCTGCGCCAGGACGAGTTCCTGCTCCATTTCCAGCCGCAGGTCGATGCAGCGGGCGCCCTGATCGGTGCGGAAGCCCTGCTGCGCTGGCAGCATCCGGAGCGGGGACTGGTCCTGCCCGGCGAATTCATCCCGCAGGCCGAGGCGAGCGCACTCATCCTGCCGATCGGGCAGTGGGTGCTGGAGGCCGCCTGCCGGCAGCTCGCGGCATGGCAGCAGGACCCCCGCACCGCAGGACTCAAGCTCGCCGTGAACGTGAGCGCGCGCCAGTTCCGTCAGCCCGAATTCGTGCAGGTGGTGCGCGGCGCGCTGGCGCTGTCCCGCGCGCCGGCGGGCTGCCTGCAGATCGAGCTTACCGAGAGCCTGCTGCTGGAGGGCGTGGAGGAGGTCATCGCCCGCATGCAGGAGCTCCGATCGCTCGGGGTGACTTTCTCGCTCGACGACTTCGGCACCGGCTACTCGTCGCTGGCTTACCTGAAGCGCCTGCCGATCGACCAGCTCAAGATCGACCGCTCCTTCGTGCGCGACGTGCTGGACGACGAGAACGATGCGGCGATCGCCCGCACCATCCTCGCCCTCGGCCGTACCTACGGCCTGACCGTGATCGCCGAGGGCGTCGAGACCGAAGGGCAGCACGACTTCCTGGCCCGGCAAGGATGCGACGCCTTCCAGGGCTACCTCTTCGGCGAGCCCGTGCCGGTGGAGGCGCTGGTGCGGACCGCGTCGCAGAGGGTGCCGCTCCCGTAGCGCGTCGGGTTCGCGGCTTCCGCCGCTCCTGCAGAGGTGTGCTTCCAAGGGGCGGCGGAAGCGGCGAAAAAAAAGGGGCGCCGAGGCGCCCCTTCTTCGTCATGCGTGGCCGCGGCTCACTTCTTGCGCGGCGCCGGCAGGTCCGTGCAGGTGCCGTGGGCGACTTCCGCCGCCATGCCGACCGACTCGCACAGGGTCGGGTGGGGGTGGATGGTCTTGCCGATGTCCACCGCGTCGCAGCCCATCTCGATCGCAAGGCACACCTCGCCGATCAGGTCGCCCGCGTGGGTGCCCACGATGCCGCCGCCCACGACCCGATGGGTCTCGGCGTCGAAGATCAGCTTGGTGAAGCCCTCGTCGCGCCCGTTGGCGATGGCGCGGCCCGAGGCCGCCCAGGGGAAGACCGCTTTCTCGACCTTGATGCCGCGCTTCTTGGCCTCTTCCTCGGTCATCCCCGCCCAGGCCACTTCCGGATCGGTGTAGGCCACGCCCGGGATCTGCAGGGCGTCGAAGCTCGCCTTGTGGCCGGCAGCGACCTCGGCGGCCACGTGCGCCTCATGTACCGCCTTGTGGGCGAGCATGGGCTGGCCGACGATGTCGCCGATCGCGAAGATGTGGCCGACGTTGGTGCGCATCTGGTTGTCCACCGGAATGAAGCCGCGCTCGGTGACCGCGATGCCCGCCTTGTCGGCGCCGATCTTGTTGCCGTTGGGGCTGCGGCCGACGGCCACCAGCACCAGGTCGTAGCACTGGGGCTCGACCGGGGCCTTCTCGCCCTCGAAGCTGACCCAGATGCCCTGCGGGCTCGCCTCGGCCTTCACCGTCTTGGTCTTCAGCATGACGTTGTCGAAGCGGTGCAGGTTCTTCTTCTCCCACACCTTGACGAGGTCGCGGTCGGGGCCCTGCATCAGGCCGTCCAGCATCTCCACGACGTCGATGCGCGCGCCCAGGGTGGAGTAGACGGTCGCCATCTCCAGCCCGATGATGCCGCCGCCCACCACCAGCATGCGCTTCGGGACCGACTTCAGCTCCAGGGCGCCGGTCGAGTCGACGACGCGCGGGTCCTCCGGCATGAAGGGCAGGCGCACCGCCTGCGAACCGGCGGCGATGATGCAGTGCTTGAACTTCACCACCTTCTTCTCGCCGGTCTTGTCCTGGCCGGTGCCGGTGGTCAGCTCTACCTCGACGTGATGCGGGTCGAGGAAGGCGCCGTAGCCGCGCACCACCTCCACCTTGCGCCCCTTGGCCATGCCGGCGAGGCCGCCGGTGAGCTTGCCCACCACCTTTTCCTTGTGGGCGCGGAGCTTGTCGATGTCCACCTTCGGCGCCGCGAACTCGATGCCGAGGTCGGCGAAATGGCTCGCCTCGTCCATCACGTTCGCCACGTGCAGCAGCGCCTTGGACGGGATGCAGCCTACGTTCAGGCACACGCCGCCCAGGGTCGCGTAGCGCTCCACGATCACCGTCTTCATGCCGAGGTCGGCCGAGCGGAAGGCGGCCGAGTAACCGCCGGGGCCCGCGCCCAGCACCAGCATGTCGCACTCGATGTCGGCACCGCCGGCGTGCTGCGCGGCCTGCGGGGCGGGGGTCGGCGCCGCCGCGGGTGCGGCGGCGGGCGCTTCGGTCTTCGGCGCAGGGGCCTCGGCGCCGGTGCCTTCCGCCTCGAGCTTCACCAGCACGGCGCCTTCGGACACGCGGTCGCCCACCTTCACCAGCACTTCCTTCACCGTGCCGGCGGCCGAGGACGGCACGTCCATGGTCGCCTTGTCGGACTCCAGGGTGCAGATGGCGTCATCGACCTTCAGGGTGTCGCCCGGCTTCACGAAGAGTTCGATGACCGGCACGTCGGAGAAGTCGCCGATGTCCGGAACCTTCACTTCCACGATCTGGCTCATGTGCGGGCCCCCTTACAGCATGACCCGACGGAAGTCGGCCAGCATTTGCGCGATGAACACATTGAAGCGCGTCGCCAGCGCCCCGTCGATCACCCGGTGGTCGGCGGTGAGCGAGAGCGGCAGGACGAGCCGCGGCACGAACTGCTTGCCGTCCCACACCGGCTTCATGGCGCTCTTGTTCACGCCCAGGATGGCCACTTCCGGCGCATTCACGATCGGCGCGAAGTAGGTGCCGCCGATGCCGCCCAGGCTGGAAATGGTGAAGCAGGCACCGGACATGTCGGCCGGGCCCAGCTTGCCGTCGCGCGCTTTCTTGGCCAGCGCCGCGGTCTCGGCGGCGATCTCGAACACGCCCTTCTTGTCGGCGTTCTTCACCACGGGCACCACCAGGCCGTTGGGGGTGTCGGCGGCGAAGCCGATGTTGAAGTACTTCTTGTAGACCAGGTTGTCGCCGTCCAGCGAGGTGTTGAACTCGGGGAACTCCTGCAGCGCCTTCACGCAGGCCTTGACGAGGAAGGCCAGCATGGTGAGCTTCTTGCCGTTCTTCTCGTTCTCCTTGTTCACCTGCACCCGGAAGGCCTCCAGGTCGGTGATGTCGGCGTCCTCGTGGAAGGTCACGGCCGGGATCATCACCCAGTTGCGGGCGAGGTTCTGGCCGGAGATCTTCTTGATACGCGAGAGCGGCTTGGTCTCGATCTCGCCGAACTTGGAGAAGTCGACCTTGGGCCAGGGCAGGATGTCCAGCCCGCCGCCGAGGGCCGCGCCGGCCGCCGCCGGAGCGGCCTTGCCCGGCACCACGCCGGTCTGCATCGCGCCTTTCACGAAGGCAGTCACGTCTTCCTTGAGGATGCGGTTCTTCGGCCCGGTCGCCTTCACCTGGGCGAGATCGACGCCCAGCTCGCGGGCGAAGGCGCGCACCGACGGGCTGGCGTGCACCTTGGCACCGAGGGTGAGCGCCGACGGGGCGACGGCGGCAGCGGCAGGCGCCGCGGCGGGCGCCGACGGCGAGCTTGCGGGTGCGCTCGCGACCGGGGTCGCGGCGGCCGCTTCGGGCGTGGAAACGGTCGGGGTGGGCGCGGGCGCGGCGCCGCCGCCGGCACCTTCGACCACGATCAGCACCGAGCCCTCGGAGACCTTGTCGCCCACCTTGACCTTCACTTCCTTGACCACGCCGGCGGCCGAGGAGGGCACGTCCATGGTGGCCTTGTCGGACTCCAGCGTCGCGATGGCGTCGTCGACCTTGATCGTGTCGCCGACCTTCACGAAGAGCTCGATCACCGGCACGTCGGAAAAGTCGCCGATGTCGGGCACCTTCACTTCCACCGGGCCGGCCGAGGCGGCCGGCGCGGCGGGCGCCGGGGCAGCGGCCGGTGCGGGCGCCGCGGCCGGAGCCGGGGCCTGGGCCTGGGCGGGGGCAGGGGCCGCCGCGGCAGGCGCGGACGCTGCCACGCCGTTGGTCTCGATCTTGATCAGGAGGCTGCCCTCGGAGACCCTGTCGCCCAGCTGCACCAGCACTTCCTTGACCACCCCGGCGGCCGAGGAGGGCACGTCCATGGTGGCCTTGTCGGACTCCAGCGTCGCGATGGCGTCGTCCACGTTGATCTTGTCGCCCGGCTTCACGAACAGCTCGATCACCGGCACGTCGGAGAAGTCCCCGATGTCGGGCACCTTCACTTCAATCATCTGGCTCATCTCGTTCCCCTCCCTTCTTACACCTTCACCGGGTTCGGCTTGTTCGGATCAAGGTTGTACTTGAGCATGGCCGCGGCGACCTTGTCGCGCGCGATCGTGCCCTCGTCGGCGAGCGCCTTGAGCGCGGCGAGCGTCACCCAGTAGCGGTCCACCTCGAAGAAGTGGCGCAGCTTCTCGCGGGTGTCCGAGCGGCCGAAGCCGTCGGTGCCCAGCGTCACGTAGCTGCGCTTGACGAAGGGGCGGATCTGCTCGGGGAACATCTTCATGTAGTCGGTGGCGGCGATCACCGGGCCGGTGGTGTTCGCCAGGCACTTCTCGACATGGGACTGACGCGGCTCCTCCAGCGGGTGGAGCATGTTCCAGCGCTCGGCGTCCTGACCGTCGCGCACCAGCTCGTTGAAGCTCGGGCAGCCCCAGATGTCGGATTCCACGCCCCAGTCGGTGCGCAGCAGCTCGGCCGCCGCGATCACCTCGCGGAAGATGGTGCCGGAGCCCAGCAGCTGCACGCGCGGACCCTTGCCGTCCTTGCCCTTGGCGAAGGCGTACATCCCCTTGATGATGTCGGCCTCGGCACCGGCCGGCATCTCCGGGTGCTCGTAGTTCTCGTTCATCACGGTGATGTAGTAGTAGACGTCCTCCTGCTCGGCGAACATCCGGCGCAGGCCGTCCTGGACCACCACCGCGACCTCGTACTGGAAGGTCGGGTCGTAGGAGATGCAGTTCGGGATCATGTTGGCCATCAGCAGGCTGTGGCCATCCTCGTGCTGCAGGCCCTCGCCGTTCAGCGTGGTGCGCCCGGCGGTGCCGCCGATGAGGAAGCCGCGGGTGCGCTGATCGGCAGCCGCCCAGCACAGGTCCATGGTGCGCTGCAGGCCGAACATCGAGTAGAAGATGTAGAAGGGGATCATCTGCACGCCGTGCACGCTGTAGGCGGTGCCGGCGGCGATCCAGTCGGCCATGGAGCCGGCCTCGTTGATGCCTTCCTGCAGCACCTGGCCGGTCTGGCTCTCCTTGTAGAACATGAGCTGGTCATGGTCTTCCGGCACGTACTTCTGGCCTTCCTGGTTCCAGATGCCGTACTGGCGGAACATGCCTTCCATGCCGAAGGTGCGGCTCTCGTCCGGAACGATGGGCACCACGTGGCGGCCGATCTGCTTGTCCTTGAGCAGCGTGTTCATGATGCGCACGATGGCCATGGTGGTGGAGAGCTCGCGCCCTTCACCCGAGGCCTTGAGCAGGGCGGCGAAGGCGTCCAGGCTCGGCACCGGCAGCGCCTCGGCCTTGCGGCGGCGCGAAGGCAGGAAGCCGCCCAGGGCCATGCGGTGGTCGCGCAGGTACTGGTACTCGGGCGAGTCCTCCGGGAGCTTGAGGTAGGGGATCTCGGCGAGCTTGTCGTCGGGCACCGGCAGGCCGAAGCGGTCGCGGAATCGGCGGATCGCGTCGGTGTCGAGCTTCTTCTGCTGGTGGCTGATGTTCATCGCCTCGCCGGCCTGGCCCATGCCGAAGCCCTTGATGGTCTTGGCGAGGATCAGCGTCGGCTGGCCCTTGTGCTCGGTGGCGGCCTTGTAGGCGGCGAAGATCTTGAAGAGGTCGTGGCCGCCGCGGTTCAGTTGCCAGATCTCCTCGTCGGTCCAGTCGGCAACGAGGGCCTTCAGCTCCGGCGTGTTGAAGAAGTGCTCGCGCACGTAGGCGCCGTCCTTGGCCTTGAAGGTCTGATACTCGCCGTCGACGCACTCCATCATGCGCTTCTTGAGCAGCCCCTTGGTGTCGCGGGCGAGCAGCGCATCCCAGTGGGTGCCCCAGATCACCTTGATCACGTTCCAGCCGGCGCCGCGGAACTCGGCTTCCAGCTCCTGGATGATCTTGCCGTTGCCGCGCACCGGGCCGTCCAGGCGCTGCAGGTTGCAGTTGATGACGAAGATCAGGTTGTCGAGCTTCTCGCGCGCGGCCATGCCGATGGCGCCAAGGGACTCGACCTCGTCGGTCTCGCCGTCACCCAGGAAGGCCCACACCTTGCGGTTGTCCGCCTTGATGAAGCCGCGGCTGTCCAGGTACTTCATGAAGCGGGCGGCGTAGATCGCGCAAAGGGGCCCGAGACCCATGGATACCGTGGGGAACTGCCAGAAATCCGGCATCAGCCACGGGTGTGGGTAGGAGGAGATGCCCTTGCCGTCCACTTCCTGGCGGAAGTTGTCCAGTTGCTCTTCGGTGAGCCGGCCGAGCATGTAGGCGCGGGCATAGACGCCCGGCACCGAGTGGCCCTGGAAGAACACCAGGTCGCCGCCGTGGTTCTCGCTCGGGGCATGCCAGAAATGGGTGAAGCCGACGTCGTAGAGGGCCGCAGCGGAGGCGAAGGAGGCGATGTGGCCGCCGACGTTGGTGTGCTTGTTGGCGCGCACCACCATCGCCATGGCGTTCCAGCGGATGTAGGAGTGGAGCTTGATCTCCATGTCCGGGTTGCCCGGATACTTGGGCTGCTGGCTGGCGGGAATGGTGTTGATGTACTGGGTGGTCGCCGAGTAGGGGATGTCGATGCCTTCCTCGCGCGCCGCCTCGATGAGCTGCTGGATCAGGTAGTGCGCCCGTTCCGGGCCTTCTTGTGCCACCACGCCCTGCAGGGCCTCCAGCCATTCCTGGGTTTCCTGGGCGTCCTGGTCCGGTTGCAGGATCACGTTGGGTATCGCAGCCATGCCTTGTCTCCTCACGCTTGCGGTTGGGAAATGCCGCCCTTGTGGGGCGGAATGTGTGAATCGCGGGCAGCCGCGCGCCGTCGCGTGCGACCGTTTTCACACTATAAAATGATATTTCGTCTGGTGCAATACGGAAAACCGCAATAAGTCGATCGCAGCGGTCGACCCGCGGCGGGGCGCGGGCGGGCCTGTGCCGGGTGGGGGCGTGTTCCGGGGGGTGATTCGGGAGGTGGGAAAGGCGGGCGGGGCGAAGCGGGGCTGGATCGCGGCTTTCGGCGCTCCTACAGGCCGGCCAGGACCTGCGGGGCCTCTCCAGGAGCGGCGGAAGCGGCGAACGACGATGCGGCACGCACCCGCGCGACGCGCCCGAAGGGATCGCCGGATCGGATGCCGCGAACGGAAAAAAATCGGCCGGGGGTGAGGGAGGGAGGGAGAGTTCCCCCGGCCGATCGGCAAAACAGGATATGCCCCGGGCTCGGAGCTCACTTGCCCGAGGCCCGGCGGCGATCTTCTTCGTAGGCGAAGACCACCTGGCCATTTCTCACCTCGCCCATGAACACGTCGTGGGCGCTGGTTATCGTTTCGTGGTTGTCGCGCGAGAACGGGCGATGATAAGTCATCACCACGCCCTCTACGGTCTCGCGGAGGTCTTCGAGGGCCTCGCGGACGCGATCTCCTTCCGTGCTGCCGGCCTGGCGTATGGCGGCAGCAAGCAGAAGAAGCGAATCATACCCCTGCGCGGCCGCCGGTGGCACAGGAATGCGCGCGCTGCCGGTCGACTTCCGCCATGCATCGAGAAAGGCCCGGCGCCGCGGCGTCGTCGGCTCGGGAATGAAGGTCTGCGGCATGCGCGCGCCTTCCGCATTCGGGCCGGCATTGTCGATGAAATTCGACATGGCCAGCGTCCAGCTTCCGATGAGCGGCACCTGCCAGTTCAGGTGCGCCATGCCGTTGGCGATCTGCGCGAGCTCCGGACCGATGCCGTAGGTGAGGATCGCCTGCGCGCCGGCCTCGCGGGCGCGGCGCAGCTGGGTGGTCATGTCGGCCTGGCGCAGCTGGAAGCGTTCCACGGCGACCGGCACCATGTCACGCGCGGCGAGCGCCCGTTCCAGGTCCTCGCGCCCGAGCTGCCCGTAGTTGGTGGCGTCGTGGAAGATCGCCACCCGGCTGAGGCGGCGCCGGTCGATCGCCTCGACCACGATCATCGCGGCCTGGATCGTGTCGTTGGCGGACACCCGGAACACGAAGTTCTCCGGGTGCTGCGGCGGCAGGAACTGCTTGGTGACGAGCGAGCCCGTCGCCACCGAGGTGATCACCGGGATGCGCGCCTGCTGGTAGAAGCGCTGGCTGGCGAGCGCGACGCCGGTGTTCACGATGCCCAGTCCGGCGACCACCTTCTCCTTGTCGATGAGCTCCTGCACGACCTGTGCGCCGCGCTCGTTGCGTGCCTCGTCGTCGCGCTCCACCAGCTCGATCGGCCGTCCCAGCACGCCGCCCTCCGCATTGATCTCGGCCGCGGCGATGCGGATGCCTTCCCGCATCGAGATGCCCATGGGGCTGGAGCCGCCGGTGAACGGCCCCGACACCCCGATGCGGATCGGTTCGACTGCCTTCGCGGACAGGACGAGGCAGCACAGGAGTGCGATGACGAGTCGCAGCACGCGGGGGCTCTCCGGGGGAACGGACGGAAAATGGGGTCCAATGTAAAGGGCCCGGCGCCCGTGCAGAATTGGCGAAAACCCCAAGCCGGGCCAAAACGCCGTCATCGAGGGCGGATTCGTCCGCGCTCCCGTCCGGGGGGCGGCGGATCGGCGGGCGCAGCGCACCGACATCGCCTTCCCGCCGTGGGCATTGGGGAAAGACCGAATGTCGCACAGGGGGCCGCGCCGCAAGAATGGCAACGTTGCGAGCGCACCGGCTGGGGGTTCTCCGGCGCGTGACGGGCCGGGTCCGCATACGGCCGGCGTCCAGTATGCTCGCCGAGAATGAGCCGAATCCGCCGATCTGCCGCCCCATGTCCGACGCCCCCATCCCCGGCCGCTCCACGGCCGTCCATTGGTACTGGACCGCTCCCTACGTGGCGGTGGGCGTGTTCGCGCTCACCATGCTCGCGCTGGTGTGGCTGCTGCAGACCCGCGAGCTGGAGAGCCAGCGGAACGCCGTCGCGCGCGACGTGCAGTGGGCCGAGCAGACGATGCGCCTGCACATGCAGGGCACCGAGGAGTTCCTCGGCCAGCTCGCCCGCGACCTGTCCGCCGATGCCCTCGATCAGGACGCCTTCCAGGTCCGCGCCAACCAGCACATCGCCAACAACGGCGAGCTGGTGAACGTGGTGTGGGTGGGCCCGGAGGAGGCGGTGCGCTGGACCGCGCCCTTCGACACCACCGACTGGCTCGCCGGCGACGTGCTCTCGGGTCTGCAGACCGCGCCCTTCTACCGCGCCCGCGAGGTGGGGCGGCCGAGCTACGGCGAGGCCTACGTCAATGCGCGCAGCCGCATGGTGCTGGAGGTGTACGTACCGGTGCGCCACGGCCGGGAGTTCATGGGCGCCATCGTGGGCGTCTATTCCATCGACCGCATGGTCCGTCACCTCGTGCCGGGGTGGTTCGCCGAGAAGTACCGGCTCGCGCTGGTGAGCCAGAAGGGCGAGATCCTGGCGGTCAACTCCAGCGTGCGCGATCTGGACGAGAGCATCTCCTTCGAGATCCCGCTGGATCCGCCCGGCAACGGCCTCACCCTGCGCGCGACCGCCTTCCGCACCGCCAGCCAGCTGCCCCAGGCGCTGCCCACCGCGATGATCCTCGGGCTGTCGGTGATCGTGCTGTGGAGCCTGTGGCTGCTGCGCACCCACGTGCAGCGCCGGGTGCAGGTGGAGAAGGAGCGCGACCGGCTCTTCAACCTGTCTCTCGACCTGCTGTGCATCGTCGGCCTCGACGGCGCCTTCCGCCGCTGCAACCCGGCCTTCGAGCGCATCCTCGGCTATCCCCCGGAGGATCTGCCGGGCCGCCCGCTGCTCGACCTGGTGCACGACGAGGACATCCCCGAGACCCTCGAGCAGCTGCGCCGGCTCGCCGCCGGCCAACCGGTGAATTTCGAGAACCGCTGCCGCTGCTTCGACGGGACCTTCAAGTGGCTCGCATGGAGCATCAACCCGGTGCGCGAGGAGCGGCTCGTCTATGCCGTGGCCCACGACGTCACCGGCCGCAAGGCGGCCGAGGACGCGCTGCGCGCGGAGTCCGCCTTCCGCAAGGCGATGGAGGAGTCGGTCATCACCGGCATGCGCGCCATCGACCTCACCGGCCGCATCATCTACGTGAACTCGGCCTTCTGCCGCATGACCGGATTCGAGCAGAACGAGCTCATCGGCTCGGAGGCGCCTTTCCCCTACTGGCCGCAGGAGGAGACGGAGGTCTGCATGCGCAACCTGGAGCTCACGCTCGCCGGCCGCGCGCCCCCGAGCGGCTTCGAGATGCGCATTCTGCGCAAGAACGGCGAGCGGCTCGACGCACGCTTCTACCTCTCGCCCCTCATCGACCTCACCGGCCGGCAGACCGGCTGGATGGCCTCGGTCACCGACATCACCGAGCCCAAGCGGGTGCGCGCGGCGCTGGAAGCGGCCCACGAGCGCTTCGCGGCGGTGCTCGACGGGCTCGAGGCAGCGGTGTTCGTGGCCGACGCCATGACCGACGAGATTCTCTTCGCCAACCGCGCCTTCAAGAGCATCCACGGCTTCGACGCGGTGGGGCGGACGGTGCGCGGGGTGGCCGTGCCGCAACCCGAGCGCGGCGACTACCCGGTCGATCCGCGCGGGCTCACGCCGGCCGACCTGCCGCGGGAGCTCTTCGACGGCGAGCTGCAGCATCCGCTCTCCGGCCGCTGGTATCACGTGCGCGAGCACGCCACGCGCTGGGTGGACGGGCGCGTGGTGCGCATGGGCATCGCCACGGACATCACCGATCGCAAGCAGACGGCCGACATCACGCGCCAGCAGGCCGAGCGCCTGCAGCGCACCTCGCGCCTCATCACCATGGGCGAGATGGCCTCGACGCTCGCCCACGAGCTCAATCAGCCGCTGTCGGCCATCGCCAACTACTGCATGGGCTGCGTCACCCGCCTGCAGTCGGGGAGCTACCGCGTCGAGGACCTGCTGGCCGCCATGCAGAAGGCGAGCTTCCAGGCCGAGCGGGCCGGCAAGATCATCCGCCGCGTGCGCGAGTTCGTGAAGAAGAGCGAGCCGCGCCGCAGCGCCGTGGCCATCGCGGACGTGCTCGACGATGCCATCGGCTTCGCCGAGATCGACGCGCGGCGCATGAGCTCGCGCATCGTCTCCGACGTGGCGGACGATCTGCCGCCGGTGTTCGCCGACCGCATCATGATCGAGCAGGTGGTGTTGAACCTGATCAAGAACGGCGTCGACGCCATGAGCGATCTGCCGCCGAGCGATCGCATCCTGCTGGTGCGTGCCCGTGCGGCCGGCCCGCGGGCGGTGGAGGTGTCGGTGATCGACCGCGGTCACGGCATCGCCGAGGAGGAGCGGGCCAAGCTCTTCACCCCCTTCTACACCACCAAGGCCGAAGGCATGGGCATGGGGCTCAACATCTGCCGCTCGATCATCGAGTTCCACGACGGTCGGCTGATTGTGGATTCCAACCCGGAAGGCGGTACCATCTTCTCCTTCACACTGCCTACGGAGATTGCCAGTGAGCGAGTCGCCCGCCGCGCCTGACCAGAAGATCTACATCATCGACGACGACGAAGCGCTGCGTGACTCCCTGGTCTGGCTGCTGGAGTCGAGCGGCTACCGGGTGGAATCCTTCGAGTCGGCGGAGTCCTTTCTCGCCGCCTACTCGGACAGCATGACCGGCTGCCTGGTGCTGGACGTGCGCATGCCGGGCATGAGCGGGCTGGAGCTCTTCGAGGAGCTGCGCTCGCGCCACTGCACGCTGCCGGTCATCTTCATCACCGGCCACGGCGACGTGCCCATGGCGGTGTCCGCGGTGAAGAAGGGCGCGGTCGATTTCATCGAGAAGCCCTTCAGCGACCGGGACATGCTGGGGCTGATCGAGCAGTGCCTGGCGGCGGAAGCCGAGAACCGGCTCAAGCGGCAGCTCGAGGCCGACACCGCGCGGCGTCTCGACCACCTCACCCAGCGCGAGCGCGAGGTGCTCGACCTCATCATCCTCGGCAAGCTCAACAAGCAGATCGCCGACGTGCTCGGCATCAGCATCAAGACGGTGGAAGTGCATCGCGCCCGCGTCATGGAGAAGATGGGCGCGCATTCGCTCGCCGAACTGGTCCAGCACGTGCTCAGCGTGGAGGCCTCGACGCCGCGCTGATCGTCCGCCGGGCAAACGCAGCCGCCATGCGGCGGTCGCGCCGCGCGTGTCTAATCGCCGTCGATGACCTACATCAATACGCTGCTCCTGCTCGCCGGCGTCCTGCTCTTCGTGAGCGTGCTGGCGAGCACCATCTCGGCACGCCTCGGGCTGCCGCTGCTCCTGCTGTTCCTGGTGGTCGGGATGCTGGCGGGGGAGGACGGGCCGGGCGGCATCCTGTTCAGCGACTTCTCCACCGCCATGCTGGTGGGGCAGCTCGCCCTCGCGGTGATCCTGCTCGACGGCGGCCTGCGCACGCGCATCGAGACCTTCCGCGTCGCGCTGGGGCCGGCCGCGGTGCTCGCCACCTGGGGCGTGATCGCCACCACCGCGCTGCTGGGGGTCTTCGCCACCTGGCTTCTGGGCGTGGACTGGCGCCTGGGCCTGCTGCTGGCGGCCATCGTCGGATCCACCGACGCGGCCGCGGTGTTCTCGCTGCTCGGAAACAGCGGGGTGCGGCTCAACGACCGGGTCAAGGCGACCCTGGAGATCGAGTCGGGCTCCAACGATCCCATGGCGATCCTGCTCGTGACGGCCATGGTGCAGATCCTGATGACGCCGGAACGCGGCGGCATCGTGCCTTTTGCGACGCTGCTCGTCGCCCAGCTCGGCCTGGGCGCGGCGGCCGGTCTCGCCGGGGGGTGGGTGCTCGCGCGGCTGCTGGCGCGCCTGCGGCTCGCCGAAGGGCTCTACGCGATCCTCATCGCCTCGGGCGGCCTCATGATCTTCGCCGCCACGAATGCGGTCGGCGGCAGCGGCTTTCTGGCGATCTACCTGGCCGGGCTCGTCGTCGGCAATCGCCGCTGCCACGCCACCGAGCACGTGCTGCGGGTCATGGACGGACTCGCCTGGCTCGCCCAGGCGGGCATGTTCCTCGTCCTCGGCCTGCTGGTGACGCCTTCGGACCTGCTCGACAAGGGTGCCGCCGCTCTTGCCATGGCGCTCTTCCTCATGCTGGTCGCCCGGCCGGTGGCGGTGTGGACCGGGCTCCTCCCGTTCCATTTCGCGCCGCGGGAAGTCGCCTACATCTCCTGGGTCGGCCTGCGCGGCGCGGTGCCCATCGTGCTCGCCATCATTCCGGTGATGATGGGCGTGCCCGAGTCGCGGCTCCTCTTCGACGTGGCCTTCGCGGTGGTGCTGGTGTCGCTGATGGTGCAGGGCGCGACGGTGCCGATGGCGGCGCGCGCGCTGGGCGTGGTGGTGCCGCCGCGCGACGAGCCGGCCGATCGTCTGGAAGTGTGGGTGGGAGAGAACGCCACCCTGGACCTGATGGAGTACCTCGTCATGCCCGGTTCGCGCGCCGACGGCGCCCATCCGGACGCGCTGGTCGCGCGCGAGGCGGCTGCCGGCGTGCGCTGCGCCACCGTGGTGCGAGGCGGCCGTCCGGTACCGCTCGACGAAACCACCCGGCTGGAGCCGGGCGACGCGGTATGGCTCATCGCGCCCGGTGCCATGGCCGAGGCGCTCGCCGGAGCTTTCGTCGGCGGCGCCGCGAACGAGCTCACGGCCCATGCCGGCTTCTTCGGCGAGTTCGTCGTGGATCCGTCCTGCCCGGCCGGCGATCTGGCCGCGGCCTACGGCTTCGCGCTCGCTCCCGGCGAGGAGACGCTCCCGCTCGGCGGCCTGGTGGTGGAGCGGCTCGGTCGTCAGCCGGTGGTCGGCGACCGGGTGACGATCGGTGCCTTCGTCCTCACGGTACGCCATATGGATGCCGGGTTGATCACCCAGATCGGCCTCAAGTGCCCACCGCACACCATGTCGTGATTTTTTCCTCCTGCGAAGCGCCGGCCGGCGGCTATCCTTTGAGGAACAGGGGCTTCACGATCGAAACGGCCCGCAACGGCGCAGGGCCGAACACAAGAATCGTCAGGGGGAGGGGACAACCATGAAGGCATGGGCGATGACCGCCGCGCTCGTCCTCGGCGCGGCCTGGGCAGGCAGCGCGGCCGCGGAGCGCTCTCCGCAGTCCATCGTGCGCGAGCGCTGCCAGCTGTGCCACGGCTCGACGGGTCAGAGCAGCTACCCGGACTACCCGAAGCTCGCCGGGCAGAACGCCGACTATCTCACGCGCCAGCTCGCCAACTTCAAGACGGGCGTTCGCACGAGCGCGGTGATGCGCGAGCAGGTGGCCGACCTCACCGGCGACGAGATGCGCGCCCTGGCTCTCTACTTCAGCGAGCAGAAGCTCATCCCCGATGTCGCCTTCGATCCGGCGCTCGCCGAGCTCGGCCGCGACCTCTACTTCAACGGCAATCCCGATACCGGGGTGACCGCCTGTGTGGCCTGTCACGGGCCGCGCGGCCGCGGCGCGATGTACCTGCCGCGGATCGCCGGCCAGCACGCCAAGTACATCGAGAAACAGATCCACGCCTTCCTCGACCATTCCCGCGGCTCGCCCGACATGGTGATGCACAAGGTGGTCGAGAACATCAGCGAGCCCGAGATCGAGGCGGTGGCGCAGTTCCTGAGCGGAATGGAGTAGCGCCTGCAGCGTTCGCGCCGTCGCGGCGGACGCCGTGATCGAGGCGTCTCGTCGGCGCCGGCCCCGTTCGCCCGATCGTCGGCCCGATGGCTGCCCGCAGGGCCGCCTTCCCACGCTGCCGCAAGCTCAAGTTTTCCCGCTTTCGTTCGATAATTCGCCTATTACTTTCGTCTAGGTTCGACGGCGCTCGCACCGCATAGGAGTTGATAATGGCAGGTCTTTCTGGTCTCAACGTCGGTTCCCGCCTCCGTGGGCTCGCGCTTCTCTCGGTGCTGGTGTTCGCCGTGGTGGTGTGGGAGGCGGTCAGCTCGCTCGACGAGATGCTCCTCGAGGAACGGCAGGCCAAGACGCAGCACGTGGTCGAGGCGGTGCACGGCCTGTTCGCCCACTTCCATGAGCGCGAGCGCGCCGGCACCCTCACCCGCGAGCAGGCGCAGCAGGAGGCGATGGCCGCCCTCAAGGGGCTGCGCTACGGCGGCACCGAGTACTTCTGGGTGAACGACATGCATCCGCGCATGGTGATGCATCCGATCAAGCCCGAGCTCGAAGGCAAGGATCTCAGCGAGAACCGCGATCCGAGCGGCAAGCGCCTGTTCATGGAGTTCGTCGACACCGTGCGGCGTTCCGGCGCCGGCCACGTGGATTACCTCTGGCCCAAGCCGGGCTCCACCGAGCCCCAGCTCAAGACCTCCTACGTGAAGGGTTTCGAGCCCTGGGGCTGGGTGGTGGGAAGCGGCGTCTATCACAGCGACCTCGGCGACGCGTTCTGGGCGCATGCGATCCAGAGCCTCATCCTGGGCGGCGTCGGTGTGATCCTGATCTTTTTCGCCTCGTGGGCCATCGGGCGGACGGTGCTGCGCCAGCTCGGCGGCGAGCCGGCCTACCTCCAGCAGATCGCGGCGCAGATCGCGGAGCGCGACCTCACCAGCCAGGTGCGGCTCGCTCCCGGCGATCGGCAGAGCATCGCCTTCGCCGTGGACCAGATGCAGGGCCGGCTTTCCGAGGTGATCCGTCACATCCGCAGCAACGTGCGCGAGGTGAGCGAGTCGGTGCGCCAGGCCGCCCAGGCCGGGCGCGCGATCCACGAGGCGGCGCTGCGCCAGAGCGAGGTGGCGGGCGGCACCGCGGCCGCAATCGAGCAGATGACCGGCAACATCGCCCACGTCACGGACAACACCGGCGAGGCGCGGGGCAATTCCCAGCGCACCGCCGAGCTCGCCGAGCGAGGCGAAGTGCTCGCGCGCAACGCTGCCGACGGCATCGCCGAGATCTCGGCCACCGTCGCCGACGCCTCCCGGCAGATCCAGGTGCTGCGGGATCGGTCCGGCGAGATCGGGAAGATCGCAAGCGTGATTCGCGAGATCTCCGACCAGACCAACCTGCTGGCGCTCAACGCCGCCATCGAGGCGGCCCGCGCGGGCGAGCAGGGGCGCGGATTTGCGGTGGTGGCCGACGAAGTGCGCAAGCTCGCCGAGCGCACCGGCGCCGCCACCACGCAGATCTCCGACGTCATCACCTCGGTGAAGGCGGAAACCGAGAGCGCGGTGGCCAGCATCGAGCTCATCGTGCCCAAGGTCGAGGCGGGGGTGCGGCAGTCCCAGGACGCCGCCACGGCCCTGCGTGAGATTCGCGCCGGCGCGGTCGACACGCTGGGTCGCCTCGACGACGTGGTGCGCGCCATGCAGGAGCTCAGCACGGCCAGCAACAGCGCCGCCGGGAGCATGCAGGAGATGGCCGCCATGGCCGACCGAAGCGCCGCCGAGATCCGGGTGAGCGCCGAGTCGTCCGAGCAGGTGAGGGCGAATGCCGAGGCCCTCGAGAACCTCGCCGCGGGCTTTCGCGTGGCCCACTGACGGGCGCGCCGGGGCGGCGCGGCTTTGATCCAGGTCAACCGAGCAAAGCTGACCGATCGGTAAGCTTTGCTCCTTTTGCATCGGGATCCCTGACATGCCCGCTTCCCAGCCCGTGCCGGTGCCAGGCCGGCTCTTCCTCTCCGGCAACGAGGCGGTGGCGCGCGCCGTCTGGGAGGCCGGCACGCGTGTCGCGGCAGCCTACCCGGGCACGCCGTCCACCGAGATCCTCGAGGCCCTGGCGAATTACCCCGATCTGTACGCCGAGTGGTCGGTGAACGAGAAGGTGTCCCTGGAGGTCGCGCTGGGGGCCTCCATGGTCGGCGCCAGGGCCTTCTGTGCGATGAAGCACGTCGGGCTCAACGTCGCCTCCGACGCCCTGATGACCATGACGGTGACCGGCACCGAGGGCGGGCTGGTGATCGCCGTGGCGGACGACGTGGGCATGTCATCGTCGCAGAACGAGCAGGATTCGCGCTATTGGGGCCGCTTCGCCCACGTGCCGGTGCTGGAGCCCGCCGACTCCCAGGAGGCCTACGCGATGACGCGCGCCGCCTTCGAGCTCTCCGAGCGCTTCCGCACCCCGGTCATTCTGCGTCTGACGACCCGCATCTGCCACGTCAAGGGCGTCGTCACGGTGGGCGAGCGCATCGCGGTGGAGCAGGGCGGCTTCGCCAAGGATCCGCGCCGCTGGGTCATGGTCCCGGGCAACGCCAAGCCGCGCCTGCCGCTGATGTACGAGCGCGAGGCGGCGGTGCGCGCCGAGGCGGAGGCCTCGCCGCTCAACTACGTGGTCGAGGGCGGCGACCGGCGGGTGGGCTTCATCACCTCCGGTCCGGCATTCATGCACGTGCGCGAGGCCTTCCCGGACGCCCCGGTGTTCAAGCTCGGGCTCGCCTGTCCGGCGCCGCTCGCGCGGCTCGCCGAGTTCGCAGCGAGCGTCGACGCCGTGCTGGTGGTGGAGGAGACCGAGCCGCTGCTGGAGACCGAGCTCAGGGCAGCCGGCGTCGCCTGCCACGGCAAGGACGTGCTGCCGCGCGTCGGCGAGCTCGCCCCGGACGTGCTGCGCCGCGCGGTGGCGCGCCTGGCCGGCGAAACGGTGGAAGAACCGGCCCATGTCGCGCCCCAGCAGATCTTCCCGCGCCCGCCCACCATGTGCGTGGCCTGTCCGCACCTGGGCGTCTATTACACCCTCGCCCAGATGCGCAACACGGTCATCTCGGGCGACATCGGCTGCTACACCCTGGGGGCGGGCCACCCCTGGAACGCGCTCGATACCTGTATCTCCATGGGCGCCTCGATGGGCATGGCGCTGGGCATGGACAAGGCGCGCCGCGCCGCCGACGCCGGCCAGAAGGTGGTGGCGGTGATCGGCGACTCCACCTTCCTCCACATGGGCATGCAGGGGCTGGTGGACATCACCTGGAACCGGGGCAACGTCACCGTGCTGCTGCTCGACAACCGCACGGTGGGCATGACCGGCGGCCAGGACAACCCGGGCACCGGCCGCGACATCCACGGCGAGGAGGCGCCGCGCATCGACTTCGCCAAGCTGTGCGAGGCCCTCGGCGTGAAGAAGGAGCGCATCCGGGTGGTCGATCCCTACCAGCTGCCGGTGCTCTTCAAGGCCCTGCGGGAGGAGACCAAGATCGAGGAGCCCTCGGTCATCATCACCGACCGGCCCTGCGTGCTGATCGACGACTACAAGCCGACCCAGCCCTACCAGGTGCTCGACGAGCGCTGCACCGGCTGCGGCAACTGCGTCGACGTCGGCTGCCCCGCCATCCACGTCACCCGCCGCGAGAAGGCGGTGAAGGCCTCCGGCAAGGAAGTCGAGCTCGCCTTCGTGCGCATCGAGACCGCCGCCTGCACCGGCTGCGGCCTGTGCGTGCAGCCCTGCGCCCCCGAAGCCATTGTGCACGCCGTGCCGGTGCGCCCCATGCAGTTCCTGAGGAAGTGAAAGCGATGCGCGAGACGACCAACATCCTGGTGTGCGGCGTGGGCGGGCAGGGCGTGATGACCGCCACCGAGATCCTTGCCGAGGCGGCCCTGTCCCTGGGCTTCGACGTGAAGAAGACCGAGGTGGCCGGCATGAGTCAGCGCGGCGGCGTGGTCACCTCCCACCTGCGCTTCGGGCCCGAGGTGCGCTCGCCCCAGATCGGCGTCGGCGAGGCGGACCTGCTGGTGGGCTTCGAGGCCGCCGAGGCGCTGCGCTGGGCGCACATGTTGCGCCCCGGCGCGGTCGCCCTGGTCAACGTCGGGCGCATCGTGCCGCCGGTGGTGAACATCGGTCTGTACGACTACCCCGATGATCCGGTGTCCGCGATGCGCGCCCTGGGCGTCACGGTGCATGCCTTCGACGCCACCGCGCTCGCCCTCGAGCTCGGCAACATCCGGCTGGGCAACACCGTGATGCTCGGCGCCATGGCCGGCCACCTGCCGTTCGCCGCGGAGGTCCTGCGCGAGGCGGTGCTCGCCCGCTTCGCCCAGCGCAAGCCGCATCTCGTCGAGGCCAACCGCCAGGCCTTCGATGCGGGCCAGCAGGCTGTCGCGGCAGCTTGTCTCGCCCGAGTGGCCTGAGTGTGACCTGGGTCCAGGTATGCAATTGCGCTTTCATGGTATAAGCGCGGCAAGTCGGACCGCATTGTGCAGCGCGGCCCGGCGCGACCAGGGACGGCGTTCGGGCGGGGGTGCAACTCCGGGCGGCCTCCCGACATGTTATCGGTGTCCCCGGATCAACCGAGGTGCGGTCCGGCAGGATGGACGTTCCGGAGGTTTTGCATGAGCAGCGAGTTCAAATGGTCCGACGAGTACAGCGTCGGGGTCGAGGAGATCGACGTTCAGCACAAGAAGCTGTTCGACCTGCTCGAGAAGTTGCGGACGGCAATCCACGAGAAGCACGGCTCGGCCGCCTGTGTCGAGATCCTCGAGGAGCTCGTCTCCTACACCAAGGTGCACTTCACCCTCGAAGAGTCGCTGATGCGCCTGGCGCACTACGAGAATTTCGAGGCGCATCAGCAGCGCCACCGCGATCTGGTGGCCGAAGTCGAGCAGATGTACCAGAAGATCCAGAGCGGCGGCGCATCCATCAGCTTCGAGCTGCTCCACTTCCTGCGCAACTGGCTCACCAAGCACATCCTCAACGAGGACATGGCCTATGCCAAGCATTTCGCGGCCACGGGCTTCGTGCAGGGGCAGTCCGTACCCGCGCCGGCGATGGCGGCGGCCGAGGCGTCCGTCCCGGGCAAGCGCAAGTGGTGGAAGTTCTGGTAAATCGGCGCAGCGCGAGTCGTCCACGAAGGAGCGGGCTGGGATAAAATTCCCGGTTTTTCCCGAGGGCTTTCCATGACGGCTCGCATCATCGACGGCAACGCCCTGGCGGCCCGTGTGCGCGGCGAAATCGCCGAGCAGGCGGCGCAGCTGGCGGCCCAGGGCGTGCAACCTTGTCTCGCGGTGATCCTGGTCGGCAACGACCCGGCCTCCGCGGTCTATGTGCGCAACAAGGTGTCGGCCTGCGAGAAGGCCGGCATCCGCTCCCTGCGCTTCGACTACCCGCAGGACGTGACGCCGGGCGAGGTCATGGCCAAGCTCGCCGAGCTCAACGCCGACCCGGCGGTGCACGGCATCCTGGTGCAGCTGCCGCTGCCCAGGCAGTTCGACGAGGCGGCGGTGCTCGAGGCGATCAGCGTCGCCAAGGACGTGGACGGTTTCCACGCCGAGAACGTCGGACGCCTGTCGCAGAGCCAGGAAGCCTTCCTCCCGTGCACGCCGCACGGGGTGATGAAGATGCTCGAATCCGAAGGCGTGAAGGTGGAGGGCGCCGAGGCGGTGGTGATCGGCCGCTCCAACATCGTCGGCAAGCCCATGGCGATGCTGCTCACCAATGCCGGCGCGACCGTCACCGTGTGCCACTCGAAGACCCGCGACCTCGCCTTCCATACCCGCCGCGCCGATATCGTCGTGGCGGCGATCGGGAAACCCCGCTTCATCACCGGCGACATGCTCAAGCCCGGCGCGGTCGTGATCGACGTCGGCATCAACCGCCTCACCGAGGGGCCGGACGCCGGCAAGCTCGCGGGCGACGTGGATTTCGCGTCGGCGAGCGAGGTGGCCGGGCTCATCACGCCGGTGCCGGGCGGGGTGGGGCCGATGACCATCACCATGCTGCTCGCCAACACCGTCATCTCCGCTTCCCGCGCCGCCGCGCGCAAGGGGGCCGCATGATGAACGAGCAGCCGGTCGTCGGCATCATCATGGGCTCCAACTCGGACTGGCCCACCATGCAGGCCGCGGCGAAGATCCTCGCCGAGTTCGGGGTGCCCTACGAGGCGCGCGTGGTCTCCGCCCACCGCACCCCCGACCTGATGTTCGAATACGCCGAGAAGGCCCGCGGCCGCGGCCTCAAGGCCATCATCGCCGGCGCAGGCGGTGCCGCCCACCTGCCGGGCATGGTGGCGGCGAAGACCACCTTGCCGGTGCTGGGCGTGCCGGTGCAGTCGAAGGCGCTCTCGGGCCAGGATTCGCTCCTTTCCATCGTGCAGATGCCCAAGGGCGTGCCGGTGGCCACCTTCGCCATCGGCGAGGCGGGCGCGGCCAACGCCGCGCTCTTCGCGGTGGCGTTGCTCGCCAACGGCGATGCCGACCTCGCGGCGCGCCTCGAGGCCTTCCGCGCGCGCCAGACGCAAGCGGTTCTAGACATGAAGCTGGACGACGCATGATCCTTCCCCCCGCCACCCTCGGCATGCTCGGAGGCGGCCAACTCGGCCGCTTCTTCGTCTCCGCCGCCCACGAGATGGGCTACAAGGTGTGGGTGCTCGACCCCGACCCCCACAGCCCGGCCGGCCTCATCGCCGACCGCCACCTGGTCGCCGCCTACGAGGACTTCGCGGCGCTGGACGAGATGGCTGCGGCCTGCGCGGCGGTGACCACCGAGTTCGAGAACGTGCCCGCCGGCACCCTCGAATACCTCGCCAAGTTCCTGCCGGTGCATCCGTCGGCGAGCGCGGTCGCGGTGTGCCAGAACCGTATCGCCGAGAAGACCTTCCTCGCCGACAACGGCATTCCCCACGGCCCCTTCGCCGCCATCCGCAGCGAGGACGACCTGCGCAACGCGGACGAGTCGCTCTTTCCCGCCGTGCTCAAGGTCGCCCGCTTCGGCTACGACGGCAAGGGCCAGGCGCGGGTCGCCAACCGCGACGAGGCGCTCCACGCCTTCCACGGCTTCAAGAGCGAAGCCTGCGTGCTGGAGAAGCTGCTGAAGCTCGACTGCGAGGTCTCGGTCGTGCTCGCCCGCGACGAGGCCGGCAAGGTGCGCGCCTTCCCGGCCGGCGAGAACCGCCACCGCCACGGCATCCTGGACGTGACCATCGCCCCGGCCCGTGTTCCGCCCGCGCTGGCCGAGCGTGCCCGCCAGGTCGCCGAGCGCATCGCCGAGCGGCTGGGCTACGTGGGCACGCTGGGCGTGGAGTTCTTCGTGTGCGCCGGCGAGCTCTACGTGAACGAGATGGCGCCGCGCCCCCACAACAGCGGCCACCACACCATCGACGCATGCGTGACCAGCCAGTACGAGCAGCAGGTGCGTGCACTCACCGGCCTGCCGCTGGGCGAGCCGACCATGCACAGCGCCGCCGCCATGGTGAATCTCCTGGGCGAGCTGTGGTACGAGGGCGGCCACGCCGACACACCCCAGCGCGAGCCCGACTGGTCCGTGCTGCACGCGGTGCCCGGCCTGAAGCTTCACCTCTACGCCAAGCACCACGCCCGTCCCGGGCGCAAGATGGGCCACTTCACCGTGATCGGGCCGGACGCCGGCAAGGTGGTGGAAGCGGCCCTGCAGGCGCGCGGCGCGATCGGCATCGTCGATGAGGGTCACTGAGCCCGACGCCGCCGCCATCGCGCGCGCGGCGGAGCTCCTGCGCGCGGGCGAGCTGGTCGCGCTGCCCACCGAGACGGTCTACGGCCTCGGTGCGGACGCGCTCAATCCGGCGGCGGTCGGTCGCATCTTCGCCGCCAAGGGCCGGCCCGCCGACCACCCGCTGATCGTGCACCTGCCCGATGCCGAGCATCTGGTGCGCTGGGCGCGCGCCATTCCCAAGGAGGCGATCGCCCTCGCGCGCGCCTTCTGGCCCGGGCCGCTCACCCTGATCCTCAAGCGGGAGGAGGGCGTGCCCGACGAGGTCACCGGCGGACAGGACACGGTGGGCCTGCGGGTGCCCGACCATCCGGTCGCGCTGGCGCTGCTCGCCGCCTTCGGCTCCGGCATCGCGGCGCCCAGCGCCAACCGCTTCGGCCGCATCAGCCCCACCACCGCCACCCACGTGGTGGAGGAGCTCGGCGACAAGGTCGCGCTGGTGCTCGACGGCGGGCCCTGCCAGGTGGGCATCGAATCGACCATCCTCGACCTCTCCCGCGACACGCCGGAGATCCTGCGCCCCGGCGCCGTCTCCGCGGACGACATCGCCCGGGTCATCGGCCGCCGGCCCGCGGTGAAGGGGGAGACGGCCGCCGCGGCCGAGGAGCCGGCCCCGCGCGTCTCGGGCGCGCTCGCCGCCCACTACGCGCCCGGCACCCCGCTGCGCCTCGTGCCCGCCGCCATGCTGACGGAGGAGGCCGCCGCCCTGGCCGGCGAAGGCAGCCGCGTCGCGGTGCTCGCCCGCAGCGTCGAAGATCCCGAGGACGCCCGCTTCCTCTGGCACGCCGCGCCCGCCGACCCCAAGGGCTACGCCCACGACCTCTATGCCAGCCTGCGCATGCTCGATGCGAGCGGCGCCGACTTCATCCTGGTCGAGGCGCTCCCCGATTCGCCCGACTGGCGCGCCATCGCCGACCGCCTGGGGCGTGCCGCCGTCGGCTCTGGCGAAGCCGACGAAACCTGAACGCGGGGCCTTCCCAACCGAAAGGTCCGTCGCTATAATGCGCGCTCTTTCGGGGCCGATAGCTCAGCTGGGAGAGCGCCGCGTTCGCAATGCGGAGGTCGAGGGTTCGATCCCCTTTCGGTCCACCAGAATCCAGGGCAGCGCATTACACCTTGCAGTGTGATGCGCTGTTTTGCTTTTTGGCGTCGGCGCTTGCTGGTCGGGTGTGCCGGATGCTCGGCCGCGAATTGTTTCCCCGACGACGGTGCAGGTCGGGGAGTCCTCCGATACGATCTCGCCGCCGGTATGGGCGGGTGGATTCCATCCGGCTAGGATCGATGCCCGAGCACGAACGGCGGCGTCACGGAATCGACTTGCGCAGTTCGGCGGTCGAGATGTCGTCGATGTGGCGAATTGCCGGGGCAATCTTGTCCTGCTCCGCAGCGGGCACGCCGGCCTCGCTGAAGTGGACGCGCCACTGCCGCACCACGCGCCAGACATCGCCGATCAAGCGAGACGCCGCCGCCCGCGACAGCGTGAACCGCTCGTGGGCGGCGAGGGCGTTGTCGAGGGTCGCCAGTCGGCCTCGCGGCCCGATGCCCCGGCGCAGGAAGCGCTCGGTGGCAATGCTCGGGCGGGGCAGTACGTCGTAGAGGGGACTCAATCGCCAACCGGGCAACCTCGGGTCGCGGACGAAGCCGTGATGCCGGAGATGGTCGTCGTCGTTGGTCACGAAGATGTTGTAGACCATGCGCTTGAACAACTCCTGGTTGTCCCGGCGGATAACGGCAGGGTGGCAGTAGCGCCGCACCGCCTCGGCCAGGTCGGCGTAAGACTTGGTGCGTGACTCGGTCTCGTCGCAGGCCACCAGCGTGAGCCCGCTGACGAAGCCCATCCGGTGCTCGAGGCGCCCTTCGCCGGGGCCGTCGGCATGCAGTTCGGCGGTCGGGTCGAGCGGCGCTTCGACTGCTCGCGCGCCTTCAGGACGGCAAGGGCAGGATCCGACTCGGACAGGAGATCGAGCAGGGTGCTCCCGGGGGCGATCGCGTCGAGATAGCGCAGCACCTGGCCGATTGCCAGGCCGGGGTCGCCCCGCTCCGGTCGATAGACGGTGTTGCGCGACAAGCCCGCGCGCACCGCGGCGTCGAGCCCGGGCCGGCTCCCGTCGCCCGCGGGATAGCGCTCATACTCCCCATCCGGGGCATGCCACCCGCAACTCGCCCGCACCTATAATCGGACATCCCCGTGACCGACCACCGGAGCTGAAATGATTGCCGACATCCAGCGCTTCGAGCGCGCCATCGCCCTGTTCGACGCCGCCAACGCCGAGGATCCGCGCACGGAGCCCGGTCCCGACGGCACCCCCGTGCCGCGCGAGCTGCTCTATGCGCAGCGCATGACGGAGATGCTCGAGCGCTTCGCGCCGGGCGCTTCGGAGGCGGTGCGGCTGGCGGTGCGCGCCCAGCACATCCAGCGCTGGAAGAGCCCGCGCGACAGCTATCCCATGGACCGCAACGGCTACCTGCAGTGGCGCACCAACCTGTACAAGTTCCACGCCGAGACGGCCGGCGCGCTGATGCGCGAGGCGGGCTACGACGAGGAGATGATCGAGCGGGTGCAGAAGGCGGTCGGCAAGCGCGGCCTCAAGGTCAATCCCGAGACCCAGCTCCTGGAGGACGTGACCGATCTCGTCTTCATCGAGTACTACATGCTGGGCTTCGCTTCCCAGAAGCCGGACTACAGCGAGGAGAAGTGGCTGGACATCATCCGCAAGACCTGGAAGAAGATGTCCGCCGACGCCCACGCCTTCGCCCTGTCGGGCAAAGTGAAGCTCCCCGAGCCCCTGGTGCCGCTCATCACGCGCGCCATCTCGGAGTAGGCGTCGGGGCGGGACGGCAGGCACGGGCCGTCCCCGCCGGGAACGGGCCTTGCAGCCTTGCGGGGGGTGCGGCGCTTCTGGTGCGCCTCATGCACCAACGAAGCGGCGGCATACCTATCGCAAGGAGGCCAAGATGTCCCGTATCGTCCCGCAACAGCCCGTGCCCACCCTGTTCGTCGACACCCTTGCCGGCAACCGCTGGAACCTGGCGGACCAGAGACCGCAGCACTTCACCCTCATCGCCTTCTACCGCGGCGTGCATTGCCCCAACTGCCGTCGCTGGCTCAACCAGCTCGACCAGCGTTTCGAGACCTTCGGCGAGCGCGGCGTGCAGGCCATCGCGATCAGCTGCGACAGCCGCGAGCGCGCCGAGCAGGCGCGCGGCGACTGGCATCTGGAGAAGGTGCTGATCGGCTACGGCCTGGACATCGAGACCGCCCGCCGCTGGGGGCTCTACATCTCGGAAGGCATCGAGGAGAATGAGCCCGACCGCTTCTGCGAGCCGGGGCTCTTCATCGTGCGCACCGACGGACGGCTGCACGGCTCGGTAGTGAGCACCTTGTCCTTCGCCCGCCCGCACTTCGACGAGGTGCTGCGGGGCATCGAGACCATCATCCAGAAGGCGCTCCCCCCGCGCGGCGCCTCCTGAACCCCCGGCGGCGCGCACGCGGACGCGCCGCTCCCCTCGTCGTGCTCCCCTGTTTCCGCGCCGGGAATTCGGCCAACGCCGGGCATATGGCAAGATTCGTCCGTCCGGCCGCGCGATGGTGCGCATGCCGGAACCATTTCCTGGCCCGTCCGTCCGTTGGGACGCCTGCATGGGGAGCACACGATGGAACAACAGACACGATGGCATGTGGGCTACTGGATCCTGGCCCTGTTCGTCCTGGTGATGGTCCAGAACTGGTGGCAGGTCGCGCAGACCGTGGAGTCGGTACCCTACAGCGAGTTCGAGCGGGCGCTCGCCGAGAACCGGGTGGCCGAGGTGGTGGTGTCCGAGCGCACCCTCACCGGCAAGCTGAAGAGCCCGGACCCCCAGGGCAAGACGGTGATCGTCGCCAACCGGGTCGATCCCGCGCTCGCGGAGCGCCTGTCCCGCTACGACGTGCCCTTCACCCGCACCGTGGAGAGCACCTTCCTGCGCGACCTGCTGTCCTGGGTCGTCCCGGCGCTGGTGTTCTTCGGCGTGTGGTTCTTCCTCTTCCGCAAGTTCGCCGAGAAGCAGGGCATGGGCATGGGCGGCTTCATGTCCATCGGCAAGAGCCGCGCCAAGATCTACATGGAGCGCGACACGGGTGTCACTTTCAAGGACGTGGCGGGCGTCGACGAAGCCAAGGACGAGCTGCGCGAGGTGGTGGATTTCCTCACCTCGCCTCAGGACTACGGCCGCCTCGGGGCGCGCATCCCCAAGGGCGTGCTGCTGGTCGGGCCGCCGGGTACCGGCAAGACGCTGCTCGCCAAGGCGGTGGCGGGTGAGGCGGGGGTACCGTTCTACTCGATCTCCGGCTCGGAGTTCGTGGAGATGTTCGTGGGCGTGGGTGCCGCGCGGGTGCGCGACCTTTTCGAGCAGGCGCGCCAGAAGGCGCCCGCCATCATCTTCATCGACGAGCTCGACGCGCTGGGCCGTGCCCGCGGCGCGGCCGGCCCTGCCGGCGGCCACGACGAGCGCGAGCAGACCCTGAACCAGCTCCTGGTCGAGATGGACGGCTTCGACTCCTCGGTGGGGCTCATCATCCTCTCCGCCACCAACCGGCCGGAGATCCTCGACCCGGCGCTGCTGCGTGCCGGCCGCTTCGATCGCCAGGTGCTGGTCGACCGCCCCGACAAGCGCGGACGGCTGGAGATCCTGCACGTCCACGTGAAGAAGGTGCGGCTCGCGCCCGACGTAGACCTGGAGCAGGTGGCCGCGCTCACCACCGGCTTCTCGGGCGCCGATCTCGCCAACCTGGTGAACGAGGCGGCGCTCATGGCCACGCGGCGGCGCGCCGACAGCGTCACCCTGTCCGACTTCACCGCCGCCATCGAGCGCCTCGTCGCCGGCCTGGAGAAGAAGAACCGCGTGCTGAATCCCCGCGAGCGCGAGACCGTCGCCTACCACGAGCTCGGTCACGCCCTGGTGGCGCTCGCGCTGCCGGGCACCGACCCGGTGCACAAGATCTCCATCATCCCGCGCGGCATCGGCGCGCTGGGCTACACCATCCAGCGCCCGACCGAGGACCGCTACCTGATGACCCGCGAGGAGCTCGAGAACAAGATCGCCGTGCTGCTGGGCGGGCGCGCCGCGGAGAAGCTGGTGTTCGGCAAGCTCTCTACGGGCGCCGCCGACGACCTCGCCAAGGTCACCGACATCGCCCGCAACATGGTGACCCGCTACGGCATGGAGGAGGACCTCGGCTATGTGGCCTACGAGGCGCAGCAGCCGCGCTTCCTAGAGGCGCCGGGCCTGGCCACCGGCGGCGTGCAGGTCTCGGTCGAGACGCAGCAGCGCATCGACGAGGCGATCCGCCGCACCGTGATGGACAATTTCCAGCGCGCCTACGGCCTGCTGGAGAAGAACCGCGACGTCCTCGAGCGCAGCGCCCGCGAGCTCCTTGCCCGCGAGACCCTCGAGGAGGCCGACATCCGCGAGCTCGCGCGCGAGCTGCGCACCTGACCGCCCTTTCCGTTCCGCCACCACCGCCTGCCCATGCCCAATCCCGCCGACCGCTTCCTGGTGCGCGTCTTCTGGCTCACGCTCGCCGCCGCGCTCCTCATCGTCCTTTTCCAGGCCACGCCCTACCTCGCCGGCCTGTTCCGACCGGCCGCCGAGCCGCGTCTGGTCGTGCCGAGGGGCGACCTCGCGGACGACGAGAAGGCGACCATCGCGCTCTTCGAGAACGCGCGCGACTCGGTCGTGTTCATCACCACCAGCGAGGCCGTGCGCGACTTCTGGACGCGCAACGTCTTCGTGGTGCCGCGGGGCAGCGGCTCGGGCTTCATCTGGGACGAGGCCGGGCACGTCATCACCAACAACCACGTGATCGAGGGCGCGGCCGAGGCGCGGGTGCGGCTCGCCGACGGCCGCGACTACCCGGCGGCGCTGGTCGGCACCTCGCCGATGCACGACATCGCGGTGCTGCGCATCGCGGTGGGCTTCAAGGTGCCGCCGCCGGTGCCGATCGGCACCAGCGGCGACCTCAAGGTCGGCCAGAAGGTGTTCGCCATCGGCAACCCCTTCGGCCTCGACTGGACCCTCACCACCGGCATCGTCTCCGCGCTGGACCGCGAGCTCGGCTCGCCCGGCGCCACCATCAAGCACCTGATCCAGACCGACGCCGCCATCAACCCCGGCAACTCCGGCGGGCCGCTCCTCGACTCGGCAGGGCGGCTCATCGGCATCAACACCGCCATCTACAGCCCGAGCGGCGCCAACGCGGGCATCGGCTTCGCGGTGCCGGTGGACACGGTGAACCGCGTCGTGCCCGAGCTCATCCGCAACGGCCGCTACCTGCGCCCGGCCCTCGGGATCGAGGCCCACGAGGAGCTCAACCAGCGGCTGGCGACGCTGCTCGGGGTCGAGGGCGTGGTGATCCTGCGCGTGCCCGAAGGCACCGCCGCCGCGCGCGCCGGCTTGCGGGGCGCGGTCATCGCTCCCGACGGCGGCATCGCACCCCGCGACATCATCCTCGCGGTGGAAGGCGAGCCCGTCGACAGCGTGAGCGGCCTCGTCTCGCGCCTGGACGACTTCCGGGTGGGCGACACGGTGAAGATCACGGTGCTGCGCGAGGGCGAGCAGGTCGAGGTGCCGGTGACCCTGCAGCCGGAGGCGTGAAGCACTTCGGAAATGCCATCGGTATGGGCCGCGCTGCGCCGCGCCCGCGTCATCTGACGGACACGCCAGCTTAACAGTAGGTGCCTAGCATACGCCGCGTTCTGTTCCTCTAACTGGAGGCGGCATGCAGGCAATCGGCGTTACGGGTCTGTCGAAGACCTTCG
>DYFV01000004.1 GCA_020725025.1 Azoarcus sp. | reverse complement strand
GACTAATTATCAATTGCATAACGGGTGGCGGGTATAGGTGCGGTCGGCACCCAGCGCAGCCCGGCCGACAGGGCCCTGCCGAAACAGGATGGCAGCATCGCTCCGGGGCCCGCACGGGACGATGCATTCAGGTGGTCCCGGGAGGCGGGACGGCTCACCGGCGCTGCACCGCGCGACGGGCATCGATGCTCCGTGTCTCGCTCCCGCCGGCTTCGCGATCGGTTCAGCGCCGTTGCGCGGTGCTCGCCTCGGTCGTCGCCGCGACCGGCGTTTCGGCCGAGAGGCGTTCGACGGCCTCGGCGATCGCCCCGCCGACGTCGTAGTGCAGCATGTGGCCTTTCCCGTCCAGGAGGTGCAGGGTGCTATGGGCAAGCTCCCGGTGCAGGCGTACCGACTGGTCGTCCTGCCAGACGAACCGGTCGTCTGCGCCGGCGAAGATCTCGACGGGGAGCCGCAGTCCCGAGTAGCCCGGCGTGAGTCGCGCCGCGGCCGTCGGGGTGAGACCGGATTCCTCTGCGGCTGCGCGCAACTGCCAGGGACGGAGCAGGAGCGAGCGCGGGACCGCGCCGAGAAAGGCCGGCGACACCGGCCGTGGAGAAAAGAGCAGGCGCATCTGGGCCGGCAGCACCAGGCGTGAGAGCAGCGGGCTTACGGTGTAGCGCAGGACGTCGCCGACGAGCGGCAGGCGAGGCACGCCCTGGAGCACATCGATGCGCGCGGTCGGATAGAAATAGCCGGATACCAGCACCAGTCCGCGCAACGTCGCTTCCGCTTGCACGGCCATGGCGATGGCCACAAGGGCTCCCCAGGAGTGACCGACCACGACCGGTTCGGCGGCTCCAAGCGCCCGGCAGGCGCGCACGAGGAGCGCAGCCTGGCGGTCGGCCGGCCACAGGCCGGGGCGGGGCCGGGTGCTGAAGCCGAAACCGGGACGATCGAAGGCGATCACGCGGTGATGGGGCTCGAGGGCCTGGATGAGGCCGCAGCCCTCGAAGTCCGAAGCCATCGCCCCGTTGCCGTGCAGCAGTACGACCGGTGGCCCCGATCCGGACTCGAGGTAGTGCAGGCGCACGCCGTCGATCTCGACGAAGCGGCCGCGCGCTGGGTGCCGGGCCTCGGCGCGGTGGGCGCTGTGACGCACCCACAGGGCGGTGGCGCCCAAGGCGGCGGCAAGCAAGAGGGCCGACCCGATGCCGCTGCGGCGGCGCTCGGGCGAGTGGCTGGGCGATCGCGCAGACGGGTGGTCGGCGGCAGGTGCGCGTGGCGCGTCGCGGGGCGACTGGGGATGGGGGCTGGGCGAGGGAATCATGGGAGCTCCGGCTCGAGGGTGGGTGGACATGCCGGCGGGGCAAGCCTCGTACCCGGGGCGGTCCCGGTCGGCCGCTCGTGTTTCGGTCGGCTGTGACCGAACGGTTACAATGCGCGGCTGCGGCGGGTCACGAGCCTGTCGCGGCCACCGGGCGTAGCGCCAGTTGCGCGCGCGCGAAAGACGCCCTGGCGGTCGCCGCGCCCGGCCGCAGGCCGGAAGACCCTGATTTCCCTCAATCATTGAGCAGTCGGCCGGCTGCTATAATCCCCGCCATTCTGCCTACCTCGATCGCGCATGCCCCTATACGCCCTCGGCCTGAATCATCACACGGCACCCCTCGCCATCCGCGAGCGGTTGGCGTTCCAGCCCGAGCGGCTGGACGATGCGCTGCATGACCTGACCGGGGCGCGGACGGTGCAGGAAGCGGCCATCCTGTCCACCTGCAACCGTACCGAGCTCTACTACGCGACCGAGCAGCCCCAGGCGGCGGCGGACTGGCTGGCACGCTTTCATCAGGTGCCGCTCGCCGAGGTGTCGCCCTATCTTTACGCCTATCCCCAGCGCGACGCGGTCCGGCATGTGTTCCGGGTGGCGAGCGGGCTCGACTCCATGGTGCTGGGCGAGCCCCAGATCCTCGGGCAGGTGAAGGAGGCGGCCCGCCGCGCCGAGGAGGCGGGCACCCTGGGCACGCTGCTCCACAAGCTGTTCCAGAACACTTTCGCGGTGGCCAAGGAGGTGCGCTCGACCACCGCCATCGGCGCCAACATCGTCTCCATGGCGGCGGCGGCGGTGCATCTGTCGGCGCGCATCTTCGAGCGCATCTCCGACCAGCGGGTGCTCTTCATCGGCGCGGGCGAAATGATCGAGCTGTGCGCGGCGCACTTCGCAGGGGCGAGCCCGAAGCAGATCGTCGTGGCCAATCGCACCGAGGCGCGCGCCCAGGCGCTCGCCAGCCGCTTCGGGGCGGGCGTTGCGCGGCTGGACGCGGTGGCCGACATGCTGCCGAACTTCGACATCGTGGTCTCCTGTACGGCCAGTCCCCTGCCCATCGTCGGCCTGGGCATGGTCGAGCGGGCGGTCAAGGCGCGCCGCCACCGGCCCATGGTGATGGTCGATCTCGCCGTGCCGCGCGACATCGAGGCCGAGGTCGGACAGCTCGACGACGTGTTCCTGTATACCGTCGACGATCTCGCCCAGGTCGTCGAGGCGGGTCTCGAGTCGCGCCAGCAGGCCGTGCTGGAGGCCGAGGAGATCATCAACGCGCGGGTGGACGGCTTCCTGCACTGGATGCACGCGCGGGACGCGGTACCCACCATCCGCGCACTGCGCGAGCATGCCGAGGGGCTGCGCGCCGTGGAAATGGAGCGGGCGCTGCGGTTGCTCGCCAAGGGCGAGGACCCGCGCAAGGTGCTCGAGGCGCTCAGCCACGGCATCACCAACAAGCTGATGCACGGGCCGACGCGCTTCCTCAATCAGTCCGACGGCGAGCAGCAGGCCGACGCGAGCCGCCTGCTGCAGCGCCTGTTCAACCTCAATACCCACGACTAGCCCGTCGCGCGCGCCCGTTTTCGGGCACGCGCACGGCCGGGGGCGGTCCGTCCTTCCATGAAATCCAGCATCCGTGAAAAACTCGAACGCCTCACCGGTCGCCTCGCCGAGCTCGACCGCGAGCTCTCCGCCGAGGAGGTCGCGCGCGACATGGAGCTCTTTCGCGCGCTCGGCCGCGAGCGGGCCGAGATCGAACCGGTGGTGGTGCTCTATCGTTCCTATCTGCAGGCGGAAGCCGATTGCGAGAGCGCCCGGGAGATGCTCGGTGATCCGGAGCTCGCGGAGCTTGCGGAAAGCGAGCTCGAGGCCGGGGAGGCTCGCCTCGAGGAGCTCGACGGAGAGCTGCAGCGCGCGCTCCTGCCCGCGGACCCCAACGATCGCCGCAACCTCTTCCTCGAGATCCGTGCCGGCACCGGCGGCGAGGAGGCGGCGCTCTTTGCCGCCGACCTGCTGCGAATGTACACCCGCTACGCCGAGCGCCAGGGCTGGAAGGTGGAGATCGTCTCGTCCAACCTCTCCGACCTGGGCGGCTACCGCGAGGTGATCCTGCGCGTGGTCGGCGCCGGGGCCTATTCGCGGCTCAAGTTCGAGTCCGGCGGCCACCGGGTCCAGCGCATTCCGGTCACCGAGACCCAGGGGCGCATCCACACCTCGGCGTGCACCGTGGCGGTGATGCCCGAGGCGGACGAGATCGAGCAGGTGGCGATCAATCCCGCCGACCTGCGCATCGATACTTTCCGCGCCAGCGGCGCCGGCGGCCAGCATGTGAACAAGACCGATTCGGCCGTGCGCATCACCCACCTGCCTACCGGCATCGTGGTCGAGTGCCAGGACGACCGCTCCCAGCACCGCAACCGGGCGCAGGCCATGGCGGTGCTCGCTGCGCGCCTTCACGACGCGCAGCTGCGCGCGCAGCAGGCGCAGGAGGCGGCCACGCGCAAGAGCCTGGTGGGCAGCGGCGACCGCTCGGAGCGCATCCGCACCTACAACTTCCCGCAGGGACGCGTCACAGACCACCGCATCAACCTCACGCTCTACAGGCTCGACGCGGTGATGGAGGGGGACCTGGACGAGCTCGTCGCGGCGCTTACCCAGGAGCATCAGGCCGAGCAGCTGGCGGCCCTGGCGGAAGAATGAGCACGGCGGAGCTTTCCCCCGACATCGCCGGCGCCCTGCAGTGGGCGCGCGGGCGCATTGCCGCGGTCGACGCGCGCGTGCTGCTGCGTCACGTCCTGCAGTGTCCGCCGGCGCGGCTCGTCGCGCATCCGGAGGCGCGCCTGGACGAGCCCGACTGGGCCGCGTTCCGCGCACTGGTCGAGCGTCGCGCGGCCGGCGAGCCGGTCGCCTACCTCACCGGCGAGCGCGAGTTCTATGGGCGCTCCTTCCTGGTCACCCCGGCCGTCCTCATTCCGCGCCCGGATACCGAGTTGCTCGTCGAGCTTGCGCTCGCCCGTTTCGGCGATCGCCCGCACAGCCGGCTGCTCGACCTCGGGACCGGCAGCGGCATCCTGGCGGTGACGCTTGCCCTGGAGCTGCCCCAGCCGGAGGTGACCGCGGTCGACCGCTCCCGGGAGGCGCTGTGGGTGGCGATGGCCAACGCGGCGCGCCTGAAGGCGAGCGTTTCCTTCGTACAGGGCGACTGGTTCTCGCCCCTGGGCGAGGACCGCTACGACCTCATCGTGTCCAATCCCCCCTACGTCGCGGGCGGCGATCCGCACCTCGCCGAAGGCGACGTGCGCTTCGAGCCGCCGGGCGCGCTTGCCGCCGGTCCCCACGGGCTCGACGACCTGGCGACGATCGCGGCGCAGGCCCCGCGCCATCTCGAGGCGGGCGGCTGGCTCTTCATGGAGCACGGCTGGGACCAGGCCGCCGCGGTGAGGGGGCTGCTCACCGACGCAGGCTTCGGCGCGATCGCCTCCTGGCGCGATCTGGCCGGCATAGAGCGCGTGTCCGGTGGGCAGTGGCCGGGCCGCTGAATGACGCGGTGACCTGCGGCTATTGACGGGCAACAGGGCACTGCCTAGACTTTTCCGACTTAAAAGCTCAACTTTGGAAGCCCCGACATGGAAATTCAGGACATCATCCGCCAGCAGGTCACCGGCAACCCCATCGTGCTCTACATGAAGGGTACCCCGCAGTTCCCGCAGTGCGGCTTCTCGGCCACCGCCATCCAGATCCTCAAGCACTGTGGGGTCAAGCAGCTCTTCGCAGTCAACGTGCTGGAGAACGACGAGATCCGTCAGGGCATCAAGGAATTCGCCAACTGGCCGACGATTCCGCAGCTCTACGTCGGCGGCGAGTTCGTCGGCGGCTGTGACATCATGCGCGAGCTCTACGAGAGCGGCGAGCTGCAGGAGATGCTTGCCGGCGTCACGCCGCAGGAATGACGCCGTGGTACGCGCTCCCCGCGCGGAGCGCGTGCCGAGCGTCGGATTTCTTTACACTCGGCCGCCCGGCAGGCCGGTCTGGCTCCATGACCTGCGGATGAATCAAGCATTTATCCTGCACGGCATCCGATTTGCTTGAGCTGCATCGAAAGGTGTCCCGCGTTCAGGGGCACGCGTCAGCATACGACCCGAATACGAGGATGGGGAACGTCCTCGTCCTGATGCAACGGGGGAGAGCAAGAATGAGCGAGCAAGAACGTGAAGGGAGTCCCCCTGGGGGTGCGACATCGGCAGGCGGGCCTGCCCCGACGGCGGGCACCAGTCGGACTCGGCGCCGCCTTGCGGCCGGCGGGCTCGTCGGGACCGGCGTACTGATGACAATGTCGAGCCGTTCCGCGCTGGGGCAGGTGGTCGGCGGCTGCGGGTCCGAGACGGCGTCGGCCGCCTTGTCCCGGCATGGCGAGGTGCAGGAGTGCGGGTGCAGCCCCGGGTTCTGGTGGAACCCGAACGGGCAGAAGGTGTGGTCCGATCACCTGGAGATCTACTTCCCGAAGACCGCGTCCTTCAACACGGTCTTCTGCTCGAACCTCCCCCTCGACGTGAAGCCCTTCTTCGTCGATGACGGGGTCACCCTGCTTCAGGCGAGGAAGGACGGCGGACCGTACCCCGACACCAACTACAAGGGCGGCAACATCCCGGCGGTCGGGATGCACGCGGTGGCGGCCCTGCTCAACACGCAGTTCTACGGCGACCGCTATCCGGCCCTGCCGCCGTTCGCCAGCGCGAACGACGTGATTCTCGCCTTCCAGGAGGCCTTGCAGCTCAAGGACGGCCTCGAAGCCTTCAAGGCCCGCGTGGACGTCTATGACGGGCTGTGGTGCTTCAATGGAACGAACTGGGGCGACTGACCGAATGAGGCGGGCCGGGGCAGCTGGCGCGGCGCTGCGGAGCCTCCTTCCGAGCACGGCGGAGGCTCCCTGAGCGGCATGCGCTTGGCTTCCGGGGTGGCGTGGCGTTGCTGGGACGACGGCTGCGTGGTGTTCTGCGCCGCCACCGCCCAGACGCTCCTGCTCACCCCCGAGTTCGGCGCAGCCCTGCGCGCCGTCGCCGAGCCCGACGCGCGTCCGGCGGACAGGGCGGCTCTCGACACCCATGCCGACCGGCTGATCGATCTGGGCATTCTCGAGGGCGAGCCGGAAGCGTGAAGGTCCGCGATTGCCCGCCGGTGGAGTTCGGACGCCGCCTGGCCGGCGCCGGTGTGTCTTTGCGCATCGGGCCCTTCGTGGTGAGCATCGCCTCGCCCCTCGCCCAGGTCGCCGCCGGCCTGCGCTTCCACTATTCCGAGTTCGAGCTCTTCGACGACGGTGCGCCGAGCGATTTCGACGTGCGCGTCGAGCCGCCTTCGCTGCTGCGCCGGGTGGTGCGCCCGCAGGTCACCTTCACCTGCGACGGGCGCGCGCCCTTCAAGCCGCTTCCGCTGGCGCAGGCCTTTCCCATGCTCGAATGGGGACTCAATTGGGTCATCTCCAGCCACGCCCACGACCACCTGGTGGTTCACGGCGCAGTGCTCGAGCGCGACGGACGGGCGCTCATCCTCGCGGCCGACCCCGGCTCGGGGAAGAGCACCCTGTGCGCGGCGCTGGTGCACGCCGGCTGGCGCCTGCTCTCCGACGAGCTCACCCTGGTCGATCTCGAGAACGGCTGGCTGCGGCCGGTGGCGCGTCCGATCAGCCTGAAGAACGAGTCGATCGAGGTGATCCGCGCCCTCGGTGACGGGGTGGCGGTGGGGGAGGTGTGCCCCGGAACCACCAAGGGCGCGGTCGCCCACGTGCGGCCTCCGGCCGCCAGCGTGCAGCGCCTGGACGAGCCGGCCCTCCCGGCGTGGATCGTGTTCCCGAAGTTCTCGCACGGCGCCTCGCTCGCCATGGAGTCGGTCGGGCGGGCGCACGCCTTCATGGAGCTCACGCGCCACGCCTTCAATTACGCGCTGCTCGGCACGGTCGGGTTCGAGGCGCTCGCCGCGCTGGTCGACCGCTGTCGGATCCTGCGGGCCCGCTACGGCCACCTCGATCAGGTGGTGCCCGAGCTCGAGCGTCTCGGCGCCTGTGATGATGCCGCTGCGCGGACCGATGGCGGCGTTGCTCACTCGGGGCTGCCCGCTACGATCGCTTCGCAGGCCCTCGCCCGGTGATCGCCGTGCCGAGCCTTCTCTCCGATACCCTCGCCGATCCGGTGCGCACCGGCGCCTACCGGCCGGCCGACTGGGCGATGCTCGTGAAGCAGGCGCGGGTGGCGGAGCTGCTTGGCCAGGTGCATGCGGCGCTCGAGGAGGCCGGCAGGCTCGACGCGGCGCCGCCCTTCGCCCGCCGTCACCTGGACATCGCCTGGCAGCTGTCCCTGCGTCATCGCGCCGCGGTGCGCTGGGAGGTGATGCACATCCGCGACGCGCTCGAGGACCTCGCGGTGCCGGTGGTCCTGCTCAAGGGCGCGGCCTATTGCATCGCCGACACGCCGGCCGCGCGCGGGCGCGTCTTCAACGACGTGGACATCCTGGTGCCGCGCGCGGCGCTCTCCGCGGCCGAGCACCGCCTCATCACCGCCGGCTGGCTGCCGGCACGCGTCGACGCCTACGACCAGCGCTACTACCGCAGCTGGATGCACGAGCTGCCGCCGATGGAGCACAAGAGCCGCGGCACGGTGCTCGACGTCCACCACACCATCGTGCCCCCCACCTCGGGCATCGTGCCCGACGCGGCGGCGCTCGTGGCGCGGGCGGCCCCTGTGGCCGACGCCGAGTTGCCCGGCTTCTTCGTGCTCGCGCCCGAGGACATGGTGATCCATTCGGCCTGCCACCTCTTCCTGGGCGAATTCCACAAGGGCCTGCGCGATCTCTACGACCTACACCGCCTGTTCGAGGCCTTCGGGACCGAGGCCGCATTCTGGGAGCGGCTCGGAGAGCGCGCGGTCGAGACGGGGCTCGCGCGCCCGACCCTTGACGCGATGGACCAGTGCCGACGGATGTTCGGGACCCGGATCGACCCGGCTGCCCATGCCCGGCTCGCACGGCGCGAGCCCACGCGCTTCAGGGCCTTGCGCGGCTGGCTCTTCGAGCACGTCCTGCGTCCCGATCATCCGGCCTGCGACGGGCCGGCGACCGGTGCCGCCCGCTGGCTCGCCTTCGCGCGCAGCCACTGGCTGCGCATGCCCCTGCCGCTACTCGTCTATCACCTCGGCTACAAGGCGCTCAAGGGCGCTCACTGATTTCCGCGCATCGACAAGGCCTCGTTGAGCCGCGTGGTGAGCCGCTGCGCCTCGCGGAGGTAGCCGCGCCCGAAGAGGTTGAGGTGGTTGAGGATGTGGTAGAGGCTGTAGAGCGGCTTTCGCTGCTCGTAGTCCGGGTTGAGCGGCCACCGGGTGCGGTAGGCCGCATAGAAGGCGGTGGGGAAGCCGCCGAAGAGCTCGCTCATCGCCAGGTCCGACTCCCGGTCGCCGTAGTGGCTGGCGGGATCGAAAAGTACCGGTTCGCCGGCCGCCGTCATGCCGACGTTGCCGTGCCACAGGTCGCCGTGCAGCAGGCTGGGCTGCGGCCGGTAGTCCAGGAAGAGCGCCGGCACGCGGTCGAGCAGGCGCTCGCCCGCGCGCCGCAGCTCCGGCCCGTAGCCGGCCTGCTGCGCCAGCTCGAACTGCGGACGCAGACGGTATTCGACGAAGAAGCGCGCCCAGTTGTCGGCCGGCGGGTTGGGCTGGGGTGTGCGGCCGATGAAGTTGTCGCGGTGCCAGCCGAAGCGCTCGCCGGTGACCCGATGCAGGTCGGCGAGCGCGCCGGCGAAGCGGATGCCGTCGTCGGTACTCGTCAAGGGACGGATCGCGAGGTGCTCGAGCACCAGGAAGGCGTGCGCCTCGCTCGCGCCGGTGGTCACCACGGCCGGGGTGCGGAAGGTCTCCGTGGCGGCGATGGCGGCGAGTCCGTCCGCCTCGGCCTGGAACATGGCGAGGGTCTCGCGGCCGCCGAGCTTCACGAAGTAACGGGTCTTCCCGTCGCCGAGGGCGAGCGCGTGGTGAATGGAGCCGCCTCCGACCTCCTCGCTGGCAGTGATGCGGAAGGCCGTACCGGTGGCGTCGCGGATCGCCGCCTCGACGGCGGGAAGGGCGTCTGTCGTGTTCATACGTTGGCGATGCGGGCGTTGGCGAGCGAGAGCCGCGTCGACAGGACTTCGAGAAAGGCCTTGTAGAAGTGCATCCGGCAGGCGTCGGAGGCGCGCTGCAGTGCCGAGGCGCCGACGCCGATCACGGCAACCTCGGTGGTGGCTTCTACCGAGGCCGAGCGTACGCCGCCTCCGGCAGAGAAGAGGGCCATTTCGCCGAAGCACTCTCCCGGCGTGAGCACGTTGAGCAGCCGGCCGCGCTTTTTCACGCGTGCCTCCCCGTCGGCAAGGAAGTAGAAGTGGTCGCCCGATTCGCCTTCCTTCAGGAGGACGGTACCCGGTTTGGCACGCGACCATTGGGAAAAGCGGACGATCTCCCACAGCTCGACGTCGGTGAACTCGCGGAAAAAGGCCAGCCCGCGCAGCGTCTGGAACTTCTCGGTATCGGGCGGGCCCTCGCGCTCGGCGTACACCTCGCGGTTGCGAAAGGCCTGCGCGAGGTCGTGGGAAAACTCCGCCCAGTCCTGGTAGCGGTGTTCCAGGTCCTTGTCCATCGCCCGCCGCACGATAGCCTCGAGGGCTTCCGGGATTTCGGGGCGCAGCGAGGAGGGCGGCGGCGCCGGCTCGTTGGCGATGCGGTAGAGCAGGCTGTAGTTGCTGCTGGCCTCGAAGGGCAGCCGGCCGGTGAGGAGCTGGTACATCACCACCCCCAGCGAGTAGATGTCGGTCTGGTGGTTGACCGGCATTTCGCGCACCTGTTGCGGCGACATGTAGGCCGGCGAGCCGACCCCCGAGACCTGGGTGGTCTCGCTCGCCGTCTGGAAGGCGGCGCCGAAGTCCGAGATCTTGATGTCCTGGCCCTCCGGATCCACCAGCAGGATGTTGGCGGGCTTGATGTCGCGGTGGGTGACGCCCTGGCGGTAGGCGTAGTCGAGCGCCCGGGTGCACTTGAAGATGATCTCGACCAGACGATCGAAGGGCAGCAGCCGGTCGGGGCGGCAGAAGGCCGCGAGCGTGCCGCCCGGTACGTACTCCATGACGACGTAGGCGTCGTCATCGGACACCACCGCGTCGAAGATCTGCGCGATGTGAGGGTGGATCAGTTTGCCGGCGAGGGAAGCCTCGTTCATCAGCAGGTGGCGGTAGAGCCGTCCATGCTCGCGGTCGCGCAGGATCTCCGGGTGCAGCCGCTTGACCGCCACCTCCCGGTGGGAGAACGGATCGCGTGCGAGATACACCGAGCTGGTGCCGCCGTCCCCGATCAGGGTGACGATCTCGTATTTGCCGATCCGTTCCATCGGCAGGTGTCCGTCAGCCGAGCGCGGCGCGCGCCCGCGCCACCGCGGCGCGAACCTGCTCGGGGGCGGTGCCGCCCACGTGATTGCGCGAAGCGAGGGAGCCTTCGACGGTGAGCACCGCGAACACGTCCTCGCCCACCAGCGGGGAGAAGGCGCGCAGCTCGTCGAGAGAGAAGTCGGGCAGGTCGCAGCCGCGCGTCTCGGCTTCGCGCACCGCGCGCGCCACTGCTTCGTGGGCGTCGCGGAAGGGCAGGCCCTTCTTCACCAGGTAGTCGGCGAGATCGGTGGCGGTGGCGTAGCCCTGGGAGAGCGCCCCGCGCATCGCCTCGGCCTTCACCCGGATCCCGGTCACCATGTCGGCGTAGATGCGCAGCGTATCGATCACCGTGTCGGCGGTGTCGAACAGAGGCTCCTTGTCCTCCTGATTGTCCTTGTTGTACGCCAGCGGCTGACCCTTCATCAGGGTGAGGAGCGAGATCAGGCTGCCGTTGACCCGCCCCGTCTTGCCGCGCACGAGCTCGGGCACGTCGGGGTTCTTCTTCTGCGGCATGATCGACGAGCCGGTGCAGAAGCGATCGGCCAGGTCGATGAAGCCCACCCGCGGGCTCATCCACAGGATGAGCTCTTCGGACAGCCGCGAGAGGTGGGTCATCAGAAGGGACGCGGCGGCGCAGAATTCGATGGCGAAGTCGCGGTCGCTCACCGCGTCGAGGGAGTTCGCGCACACCTCGTCGAAACCCAGCTCCCGGGCGACGAACTCGCGGTCGATCGGATAGCTGGTGCCGGCCAGTGCCGCCGAGCCGAGGGGCAGGCGGTTGACCCGCTTGCGACAATCCGCAAAGCGCTCCGCGTCGCGCCGGCTCATCTCGTAGTAGGCCATCAGGTGGTGGCCGAAGGTGACCGGCTGCGCCACCTGCAGGTGGGTGAAGCCGGGCATCGGCGTCGCTGCGTGCTGCTCGGCCAGATCGAGAAGGTTCGCCTGGAACTCGCGGATGAGGGCGAGGACCTGGTCGATCGCGTCGCGCAGCCACAGGCGGATGTCGGTCGCGACCTGGTCGTTGCGGCTGCGCCCGGTGTGCAGCCGCTTGCCCGCGTCGCCCACCAGCGCGGTGAGCCGCTTCTCGATGTTGAGGTGGACGTCCTCGTCGTCCAGACTCCACGCGAACTCGCCGCGCTCGATCTCCTCCGCGATGACGGCCATGCCCCGCTCGATGTCGGCCAGGTCCTGGTCCGAGATGATGCCCTGGCGTGCGAGCATGCGTGCATGGGCGAGCGACCCGCGTATATCCTGTCGGGCCATGCGCTGGTCGAAGGAGACCGAAGCGGTGTACCGTTTCACGAGATCCGAGACGGGCTCGGAGAAGCGGCCCGACCAGGCCTTGGCGGGCTGCGGCGAGGAGGTGTCTGTCATGATGTCCGTGGATTGGGGAAGGCGGGACGCAGTCGGCGTACCGCTGCGATTGCGGCCGCGGTGGGCGGCCGCCGGGCTCGAATCGTGAAAAGTATAAAGCAAAAGCCCCGACGCGCCTTGCTGCTGGGCGGGCTGCCGGACTTCCGCAACCTGGGCGTGCTCCTGCGCGTGCTCCTGCTTGCCAACGTGATGGCGGCGGTGACGGTGATGGTGCGCGTCGAGGACCCGGCCGGCTGGCCGCTCGCGCTGATGGTGTGGGCCGGGCACCTGGAACTGCCGCTCTTTCTGTCCGTGCTGGTGCTGTTCCTGGTGCAGCCGTGGCTCGCGCGCCTGTCCCCGCAGGCCGCTGTAGGCGGGGTGGTGCTGGTGGTGATGGCCGTGATCGTGCTTTCCTATCCCCTGGTCCGCGACACCGAATCGGGGGCGCTGTGGCGCTGGCTCGCCTGGGGCGTGGCGGTCACGCTCGCCTGCCTCGTCTACTTCGACTACCGCAGCCGGCGCTACTCGCCCGCGCTCACCGAGGCGCGCCTCATGGCGCTCACCGCGCGCATCCGGCCCCACTTCCTGTTCAACTGTCTGAACGGGGTGCTGGGCGTGATCCGGACCGATCCGCGCCGCGCCGAGCTGGCCCTGGAGGAGCTCGCCGATCTCTTCCGCACGCTGATGCGCGAAAATCGCGATCTCGTCCCCCTGGGGGCCGAGCTCGAGCTGTGCGAGCGCTACGTGGATCTCGAGCGGCTGCGCCTCGGAGAGCGCCTGTCCGTGCGCTGGGACCTGGAAAGCTGCCCGCGCGACGCGCTGGTGCCCCCGCTGCTGTTGCAGCCGCTGCTGGAGAATGCGGTCTACCATGGTGTGGAGCCTGCCAGCGGCGAGGCGGAAGTGCTGGTGAGCGTCGCCCGGCGGGGCGGTGAGGTGCGCATCGAGGTGGATAATCCGATCCAGGACATCGAGCGCCATCATGCCGGGAACCGCATGGCCCTGGACAACATACGCGAACGATTGACATTGTTCTTCGACCTGGAGGCGAGTCTGGAGATCGACGCCTCCGGCGGTCGCTACCGGGTGGTGATCCGACTGCCCTACCGGAGGAAGTCCGCATGACGGAAAACGTACTGCGCGTGCTCGTCGTCGATGACGAGGCGCCCTCGCGCACTCGCCTGCGCGATCTGCTGGGCGACATCGCCGGCGAGCAGCCCAACCGCGTGGTCGGCTTCGCCGCCAACGGGGTGGAGGCGCTGCGCCTGCTCGAGCAGGCGCCGGCCGACGTGGTGCTCGCCGACATCCGCATGCCGACCATGGACGGCGTCGAGCTCGCCCGCCACCTCGCGCACCTGCCCGAGCCGCCGGCGGTGATCTTCACCACCGCCTATGACCAATACGCGGTGCAGGCCTTCGAGCTCGCCGCGGTGGACTATCTGTTGAAGCCGGTGCGCGCACAGCGGCTCGCCGACGCGCTCTCCCGTGCGCGCCGCCGCCAGCCGCCCGCCGATGCGGTGCTCGCCAGCCTCGCTCCGGGGGCGCGTCAGCACTTCAGCGTGAGCGAGCGCGGCCGCATCCTGCTCGTACCGGTGGCCGAGGTGCTCTACCTGCGCGCCGAGCTGAAGTACGTCACCGCCCGCACCCGAGAGCGCGAGTTCCTGCTCGACGAGTCCCTGGTGCAGCTGGAGCAGGAGTTCTCTTCCCGCTTCCTGCGCATCCACCGCAACTGCCTCGTGGCCCGCGGCTCGATCGCCGGCGTGGAGCGCGCCGGCGAGCAGGAAGGGGAAGCCCATTGGGACGTTCTGCTCAACGGCCTCTCGGAGCGCCTGCCGGTGAGCCGGCGGCAATGGCCGGCGGTGAGGCAGGCGCTGGGAATCTGAGAGGCAGGGGCTAGCCCCCGGCCCCTAGTAAATCACCCGCTGTTCCGCAACCCCGCCGCGATCCCGTTGATCGAGATGTGGATCCCCAGCCGGATCCGCTCGTCGTCGTGGACCTCGCGATGCCGGCGCAGGAGCTCGACCTGCACGTGGTTGAGCGGGTCGAGGTAGGGGAAGCGGTTGCGGATGGAGCGCTTGAGCAGCGGGTTGCCGTCCAGGAGCTCCTGCTGGCCGGTGATGGCGAGCAGCGCGTCGACGGTGGCCTGCCACTCGGTGCGGATGCGGCCGAAGATCACCTCGCGCAGGGCCACGTCCTTCACCAGGCCGGCGTAGCGGCTGGCGATGGCGAGATCGGTCTTGGCGAGCACCATGTCGATGTTCGAGAGCAGGGTCGCGAAGAAGGACCACTCCCGGTGCATCGTCTGCAGGCGGGCCAGCCCGTCCTCGGGGTGCGCGGCGAGCCAGCTCTTGACGGCGGTGCCGAAGCCGAACCAGCCGGGCAGCATCAGGCGGCACTGCGACCAGCTGAACACCCAGGGGATGGCGCGCAGGTCCTCGATGCGGGTGCCCTTCTTGCGCGAGGCCGGGCGCGAGCCGATGTTGAGCTCGGCGATCTCGGAGATCACCGTCGATTCCCAGAAGTAGCGCTCGAAGCCCTCGGTCTCGTACACCAGGCCGCGGTAGGCGCGGAACGCCTCGTCCGAGAGCGCCTGCATGGTGTCGAGGAACTCCACGCGCGGGGCCGGGGCGTGGTCGGCCAGCAGGCTCGCCTCCAGCGTCGCGGCCGCGAGCACCTCGAGGTTGCGCCGCCCGACTTCCGGGTTGCCGTACTTCGCGGCGATCACCTCGCCCTGCTCGGTGAGCCGGATCTGGCCCTGGACCGCCCCGCCCGGCTGGGCGAGGATGGCCTGGTAGCTGGGGCCGCCCCCGCGGCCCACCGAGCCGCCGCGGCCGTGGAAGAGCCGCAGGCGCACGCCGTGGCGGGCGAAGGTCTCGGCGAGCCCGATCTCCGCCTTGTAGAGCGACCAGCCGGAGGTGAGGAAGCCGCCGTCCTTGTTGGAGTCCGAATAGCCCAGCATTACCTCGTGGGTGCGGCCGCGCGACTCGAGGAAGGGCTGGTAGGCGGGCAGGGAGAACAGCCGGTCCATGACCGAGGGCGCGTTGGCGAGGTCCTCGATGGTCTCGAAGAGCGGCACGATGTTCACGTCCAGCGCCTGCTCGTGGGGCCGCAGCAACCCCGCTTCCTTGAGCAGCAGCGCGAGCTCCAGCAGGTCCGAGACGTCGTCGGTCTTGGAGATGATGCAATTGGGGATGGCGGCCGGACCGAAGCGGCGGTGCGCCTCGCGCGCGGCGCGGAAGATGGCGAGCTCGCCTTCGGTCTCGTCGGAGTAGCGCACGTGGGGCGAGGCGAGCGGGCGCGCGGTGGAGAGCTCCGCGAGCAGGCGCTCCACCCGGGCGGCCTCGTCGAGCGACCGGTAGTCGCTGCCCGGTGCGGCCGTTTCCATGAGCTCGGCCACGACCCGTTCGTGCACGTCCGAGTTCTGGCGCAGGTCGATGGGCGCGAGGTGGAAGCCGAACACGCGCACCGCGCGCCGCAGCAGCCGCAGGCGCCCGCGCGCGAGCGCCGCCGAGCCGTTGGCCGCCAGGGAATGGTGGATCGTGTCGAGGTCGGCGGCCAGCTCGTCGGGGCCCGCATAGGGCTCGCCGGGCGCGACCGGCGGGCGCGGCGGACGGGTACCGAGGAGGGCCTCGTAAGTGGCCGCCAGCCGTGCGTACATCCCGCTGATGGCCCGCCGATAGGGTTCGTCGCTGCGGTGCGGGGAGTGGTCGGGCGAGCGCTCGGCGAGCGCGAGGAGCGCGTCCGAGGCGGTCACCAGTCCGACGGCGAGCGACAGGCGCGCGCCGAGCTGGTGCAGCTCCTCCAGGTAGAAGCCGAGCGCCACCGCCGCCTGCATCGCGAGCGCGCGCTCGAGCACTTTGGCGGTGACGTAGGGGTTGCCGTCGCGGTCGCCGCCGATCCAGGAGCCCACGCGCAGGAAGGGCGGCAGCTCCAGCCCGGTCAGCGATGCGTCGCGCTCGGCGAGCTGGTCCTCCAGGTTCGCGTAAAGCCGGGGCAGCTCGCGCAGGAAGGTGGTATCGAAGTAGGACAGGCCGTTGGCGACCTCGTCGACCACCGAGAGGCGAGCGGGGCGCAGCATGCGCGTCTGCCACAGGGTGAGCACTGCGCGGCGCAGCGCCTCGAAGTTCTCCGCCTGCTCCTCCGGGGTGAGCGCCATCCGGTCGCGCGCGTCGAGCAGGTGCGCGATCTCGGTCTGGCAATTGAGGATGCTCTTCCTCTGCACCTCGGTGGGGTGGGCGGTAAGCACCGGGCTCACCACGGCGGTGTCGAAGAAGGCGGCGAGCTCGGCGGGCTTGTGCCCGTTCGCGAAGGCCTGGCCGAGGGCGCGGGCGAGGCTGCCTTCGCGCGGCGGCGAGCCGGCCAGCAGGTGGGCGCGGGTACGCCGGATGTGGTGCTGGTCCTCGGCGATGTTCGCCAAATGCGAGAAATAGCTGAAGGCGCGAACCACCTGGATGGTCTGCTCGCGCGAAAGAGCGTCCAGGATGGTCTCCAGTTCGCCGCGTGCGGCCCGGTCGTCGTCGCGGCGGAAGCGCACCGAGGTCTGGCGGATGCGCTCGATCAGCTCGAAGACCGCCTCGCCCTGCTGGTCGCGCACGGTGTCGCCCAGCACGCGGCCGAGCAGTCGGATGTCTTCGCGCAGGGGCGCGTCCTTGTCTTGGGTCATGGGTCGTCGGGGTGCGGGTTGTGGTTTGTCGTGCAAGTGTGCCGCAGCGCGGCGCAGCCGGGGAAGCCGGTCCGGCGCCATGCTAGAATGCGTGCCGTCTCGCGCACCATTGGCGCGAACCCTGATGCTGCGCTGCGGCGAAACACGGCCGCGGACGGCACCATCCGATCATTGCCGTGAGTCTTCCCACCGTGAGCGCTTCCAATTCCGGTTTTGCCCCGCCCCAACGCATCGTCATCGCCACCCGCGAGAGCCGTCTCGCGCTGTGGCAGGCCGAGCACGTCAAGGCGCGCCTCGAATCATTGTATCCGGGTTGCCGGGTGGAGTTGCTGGGCATGACCACCCGCGGCGACCAGATCCTCGACCGTCCGCTCGCCAAGGTGGGTGGCAAGGGGCTGTTCGTGAAGGAGTTGGAGACGGCGCTGCTCGACGGGCGTGCCGACATCGCGGTGCATTCCATGAAGGACGTGCCCATGGTGCTGGGCGACGAGTTCGCGTTGCCCTGCATCTCCGAGCGCGAGGTGCCCCGCGACGCCTTCGTGTCCAACCGCTACGAGAGCCTGGCCGACATGCCGCCGGGCGCGGTGGTGGGGACTTCCTCGCTGCGCCGCGAATCCCAGCTGCACGCGCGCTACCCCTACCTGGGGGTGACCAGCCTGCGTGGCAACCTGGATACGCGCCTGCGCAAGCTCGACGAGGGTCAGTACGACGCGATCATCCTGGCGGCCGCCGGCCTCAAGCGCCTGGGCCTCGCCGACCGCATCCGCTGCGAGATTTCCGCCGAGGATTCGCTCCCCGCTGCCGGGCAGGGCGCCCTGGGCATCGAATGCCTGGCCGGCCGGCCCGATGTGGCCGCCTGGCTCGCGCCGCTGAACCACGCCGACACCTCGGCCTGCGTGCGCGCCGAGCGCGCGGTGGCGCGGGCGCTGGCGGGCAGCTGCGAGGTGCCGCTCGGTGCCTACGCCGAGATCCGCGATGGCCAGGTCTGGCTGCGCGGCTTCGTGGCCTTGCCCGACGGCAGCCGCATGGTGCGTGCCGAACGCGAGGGCCGTCCCGAGGAGGCGGAGGCGCTCGGCCTCGTGCTCGCCGACGACCTGCGGGCGCAGGGCGCGGAGGACATCCTGGCCCAGCTGGGCTGACGGAGCGCTCGACGTGGCGGGCAGGTCACCCGGGGCGCTCGCTGACCGGCACATCGTGGTGACCCGTCCGGCCGGCCAGGCCGCGTCGCTTTGCGAGGCGATCGCGGCGCGCGGCGGCATTCCCGTGCGTTTCCCGGTCCTCGCCATCGGTACGCCGGAGGACGGCGCGGAGCTCGAAGCCGCGATCGCCCGGCTGGACGATTTCGATCTCGCCTTCTTCGTCAGTCCCAATGCGGTCGAGCATGCGCTTGGGCCCATCCTCGCGCGCCGCACCTGGCCCGCGCACCTCGTCGTGGCGACCGTCGGCAAGGGTAGCGAGCGTGCCCTGCACGGATTCGGCTTCGACCGCGTGCTGGCGCCGCAGACGGGCTTCGACAGCGAGGCGGTGCTCGCGCTGCCCGAGTTCCAGGCGGACGCGGTGCGCGGCCGCCAGGTGGTGGTCTTCCGCGGCGACGGCGGACGCGACCTCCTCGGCGAGACGCTGCGCGCCCGCGGTGCGCGCGTCGACTACGTGACCTGCTACCGGCGCTCGTGCCCCGCCCTCGATCCCGCGCCGCTCCTTGCGCTCGCCGCGAAGGGGCGGCTGGATGCCATCACCCTCACCAGCAGCGAAGGGGTGGGCAACCTCGTCGCCATGGTCGGCCCGGAGGGGCTCGCAGCGCTGCGGCCGATTCCCGTATTCGTGCCGCATCCGCGCATTGCGGCCCACGCGCGCGACGCCGGCTTTGCATGCGTCATCGAAACGCCGCCCGGAGACGCGGGCCTTCTGGCCTCGCTCGAAGCTCATTTCCCAAGCGCCTAAGGTAAACTCCAGGCATGAGAGAAGAAAACCCCGCCCTTACCCAGCCGCCTCCAGGCCAGGGTTCCGTTCCGCCCCCCGATACCACTCCCGCCACGCCGCCACCGGCAGCCCGGCGGGGCAATGTGTTGGCCGTGCCGCTGGCGGTGCTTGCGCTGGCCGTAGCAGGCGTGGTCGGGTGGCAGGTGTACGAGCTTCGTTCCGGCGCGGCCGAGCTGCGGCAGGAATTCGCCCAGCGGCTGGCCGCCGCCGACGGCACGGTCGCCGAGGTGCGCGGCCTCGCCCGCCAGCAGCAGGAGTCGATCGCCGCACTGCAGGGCAAGCTGGGCGCGCTGGAAGCCCAGGTGGCGGCCACGGAAGGGCAGGCTGCGGCGCTCGAGGCGCTCTACCAGGAGTTCTCGCGGACCCGCGAGGACCGGGTCATCGCCGAGGTCGAACAGGCCATCGGTCTGGCCGCACAGCAGCTGCAGTTCGCCGGCAACGTCGAGGCCGCGCTGATCGCCCTGCAGGGGGCCGAGGCCCGGCTCGCGGCGCTGGAGCCGGGCTCGCTGCCCTTGTTGCGGCGGGCGCTGCAGCGCGACATCGAGCAGCTGAAGGCCGCGCCGCAGGTGGACGTGCCGGGCATCGCGCTGCGCCTGGAAGGACTGCTCGAGCGCGTCGACACCCTGCCGCTCGCCTTCGCCGGGGAACTGGCTCCGCCCGTGGAGCCCGCTGTCGGAGCTGCCGACGGCGCCGAGGCCTCGCCGCTCGATTTCGTCGCGGCCCTGGCGCGCGACGTATGGCGCGAGCTGCGCACGCTGGTGCGCGTCGAGCGGCTCGACCAGCCCGAGCCGGTGCTGCTCGCCCCCGCCCAGAGCACCTTCCTGCGCGAGAACCTGAAGATCCGGCTGCTCACCGCGCGGCTTGCGCTGCTTGCGGGTGACGCACGTACCTTCGCCGCCGACCTGGCGCAAGCGCGCAACTGGATCGAGCGCTTCTTCGATCCGCGCGACCCGCAGGTGCAGGAAGCGATTGCCGAGCTGCGGGCCCTGGAAGCGACCAGGGTGCGCATCGACCCGCCCGAGCTCACCGAGAGCCTGGCCGCGCTGCGACAACTGCAGGCGCGCTCCCGCGATCAGCGGCCGGCTCAGGAACCGCTCGATGAACCTGCCCAGGCGCCGGCTTCGCAAGGCGGCATGGCCCCGTCCGGTACCCGGCCCGGTGGTGCCGCCGTGCCCGCCGTCCCGGGGGGAGGCAGCGCCCCGCAGCCGGCCGACGGCCCGCGCTGAGGAGCCATTGCGATGCGTGCCCTGCTCTGGCTCATCGGTATCTTCGCCGCCGCGGCCGGCGTGGCGATGCTGGCAAGCGCCAACAACGGCTACGTCCTGATGGTCGTGCCGCCCTGGCGCGTCCAGCTCTCCCTCAATCTCGTCATCGTCGGGCTCCTGGTAGCCTTTTTGGTCGCCTACCTGATCCTTCGGCTCATCGGCAAGACCCTGGAGCTGCCCGGCCGGGTAGGCGCCTATCGGGAGCGCCGCCGCCGGGACAAGGCCGGCCGCGCCTTGCGCGATGCCCTGCGCGCGCTCTTCGAGGGGCGTTTCTCGCAGGCCCTCAAGTATGCCGGGACGGCCTTCTCCGCCGGCGAGCGCACCGCGATGGCTGCGCTGGTGGCGGCACGCGCCGCCCATGCGATGCGCGACGACACGCGCTATCGCATCTGGATCGGACGCGCCGCCGAGCAGGACGCCGACTCGCGCGTGGCGCGCCTCATGACGGAGGCCGAGCTGGCGGTGGAGGGGCGTCGCTTCGACGAGGCGGCACAGCTGCTCGAGCTTCTGCGCCGCTCCGGCCACCGCCACATCGCGGTGCTGCGCCTGTCGCTGCGCGTGGCCACCGCGCTCGGCCAGTGGGACGAGGTGCTGCGGCTCGCGCGCCAGCTGCAGAAGCACAAGGCGCTCTCCGAGGAGCAGGCGGCGCCGGTGATTCGCCGAGCACATACCGAGCGGCTGCGCGAGCTCGGCTTGGACGGCGAGGCCCTCGCCGCCTACTGGCGCCAGATTCCCGCGGGCGAGCTCGAAGACCGGCGCCTGGTGGAGAAGGCCGTTCCCATGCTCGCGGCTGCCGGGCAGGGGCCGCTCGCGCGCAAGACGCTGGAGCGGCTGCTCGACGCCGAGTGGGACGGCGCGCTGGCCCGGCTGTACGGGCACTGCGCCGACGGGGATGCGGTCTCCTGCCTCGCCCGCGCCGAGGGGTGGCTGCGCGAGCATCCCAAAGACGCCGGCCTGCTGCATGCCCTGGGACGACTGTGTCTCGCAGCCCAGCTTTGGGGCAAGGCCCAGAGCTACCTCGAGGCCTCCCTCAATCTGGCCCCCACGGTGGAGACGCATCTCGCGCTGGCCGGGCTGCAGGAGCGGCTCGAGCGCGGCGATGAGGCGCAGCGGCATTACCGCGCCGCGGCGCAATTCTGTGGGGTGCGCCAGGAGGACCGGTCGCTACCGGTGGTGTCGGGCGCGACGGAAGCGGCGACCCCGGCAGCGCGCGGCTGAGCGCGCGCTCCGAGCGAGACGGGGGCCGTGTTCGCGGCTTCGGTCGCGCGTGCGGGCAAGGCGCCCCTGTCCGCATCGGCTCCAGTTCCGTAGCACGGACGGAGCCCCGGCGGGATCCGGGAGCGGCGGCGAAGCGATCGCGGCCGGCCCCGGATTCCGTTCCTCCATCCAGGCTACGCGAGCGGCTGCGCCCGTCGGGGTGCCAGGCTCAGCACCACTCCCGCGGGACCAGGAACTCGTCGTAGAGCTTCGCCTCGGGGCTGCCCGGCTCGGGCTGCCAGTCGTAGCGCCACTTCACGATGGGCGGCAGCGACATGAGGATGGATTCCGTGCGCCCGCCCGACTGCAGCCCGAACAGCGTGCCGCGGTCGAACACCAGGTTGAACTCCACATAGCGGCCGCGCCGATAGGCCTGGAAATCGCGTTCGCGCTCGCCATAGGGGAGCTTCCGGCGGCGGTCTGCGATGGGCAGGTAGGCGTCGAGGAAGGCCTCGCCCACGCTGCGGGTCAGACCGAAGGCGGCATCGAAGCTCGTCGCGCCGTCTGCGCCCAGGTCGTCGAAGAAGAGGCCGCCCACGCCCCGCGGCTCGTTGCGGTGCTTGAGGAAGAAGTAGCGGTCGCACCACTCCTTGAGCCGTCGATGCTCCGCCTCGCCGCCGAAGGGCAGTACCGCCGCCTTGCAGGTGGAGTGGAAGTGGCGCACGTCCTCTTCGAAGGGGTAGTAGGGGGTGAGGTCCATCCCGCCGCCGAACCACCAGATCGGCGCTTCATCCGGCCTGGCCGGCGCGGCGATGAAGAAGCGCACGTTCATGTGCACCGTCGGGCAGTAGGGGTTTCTCGGGTGCAGCACGAGCGACACGCCCATCGCCTCGAAGCTCCGCCCGGCCAGCTCGGGCCGGTGCGTGGTGGCCGAGGCCGGCATGCCGGCGCCCATGACGTGGGAGAAGTTCACCCCGCCGCGCTCGAAGAAGCCGCCGTCTTCCAGCACCCGTGAGATGCCCCCGCCGCCGCCGGGGCGCTCCCAGCTGTCCTTGCGGAAGGGCGCGCCGTCGAGACGCTCGAGCGCCGCGACGATGCGGGCTTGCAGGTCGAGAAGCCAGGCCTTTACGGGAGCGGCGTCGGGAGCGGTCATCGGGAGAGTCTCCAGGGCGTGGGCACCTTGCGGTGTGCAGTCGCTTGCTCAGCCTTTGCGCGCGAGGGCGCGGTGGCCGATGTCGCGACGGTACTGGCGTCCGTCGAAGAGGATCCCGTCGGCCACCTCGTAGGCGCGCTTGTGGGCGGTGCGCACGTTGTCGCCCAGCGCGGTCACGCACAGCACGCGTCCGCCCGCGGTGACGACCTGTCCGTCCTGCTCGGCGGTGCCGGCGTGGAAGACGTGCACGTCGTCAGTCGCGGCCGAGGGCAGGCCTGCGATCGGTGCCCCCTTCTTGGGCGACTCCGGATAGCCTTCCGCGGCGAGCACCACGCCGAGGGCGACGCGACGGTCCCACTGGGCCTCGACCTGATCCAGCTTGCCGGCGATGGCGGCCTCCACGAGCTCGGAGAGGTCGGACTTCAGCCGCATCATGATGGGCTGGGTTTCCGGGTCGCCCATGCGGCAGTTGAACTCCACCACGCGCGGCTGGCCGGCCTCGTCGATCATGAGGCCGGCATAGAGGAAGCCGGTGTAGGGCAGCCCGTCGGCGGCCATGCCGGCGAGCGCCGGATGGATGATCTCGCGCATGACCCGCGCGTGCACCTCGGGCGTCACCACGGGCGCGGGCGAGTAGGCGCCCATGCCGCCGGTGTTGGGGCCCTCGTCGTTGTCCTTTAGCCGCTTGTGGTCCTGGCTGGTGGCCAGCGCGAGGGCGTTCTTGCCGTCGGCCATGACGATGAAGCTCGCCTCCTCGCCGCGCATGAACTCTTCGATCACCACCCGCGCGCCCGCGTCGCCCAGGCGGTTGTCGCGCAGCATGACGTCGATGGCGGCATGGGCCTCGGCGAGGCTCATCGCCACCACCACGCCCTTGCCGGCGGCCAGTCCATCGGCCTTGATGACGATGGGTGCGCCCTGTTCGTCCACGTAGGCGTGGGCCGCGGCCGCGTCGGCGAAGGTCTGGTACTTCGCCGTCGGGATACCGTGGCGCACCAGGAAGCGCTTGGCGAAGTCCTTGGAGCTCTCGAGCTGCGCCGCACCCTTGGTGGGGCCGAAGATCGGCAGTCCGGCGGCGCGGAAGGCGTCGACGACGCCAGCGGCGAGCGGCGCTTCGGGGCCGACCACGGTGAATTGCACCTGTTCGCGCTGGGCGAGCGCGACCAGCTCGGGAATGGCGGTGACCGCGACGTTCTCGACGAGCGGCTCACGCGCCGTGCCGGCGTTGCCCGGCGCGACCAGCACGCGGGTGACCCGCGGCGATTGGGCGAGCTTCCAGGCGAGCGCGTGCTCGCGCCCGCCGGAGCCGATGACCAGTACTTTCATTGAGCGTTCCCCCTGTGCTGTCGCTCAGTGCCGGAAGTGGCGGAAACCGGTGAAGACCATGGCCACCCCCTGCTCGTCGGCTGCGGCGATCACCTCGGCGTCGCGCATCGAGCCGCCCGGCTGGATCACCGCGGTGGCGCCGGCGCGGGCGAGCACGTCCAGCCCGTCGCGGAAGGGGAAGAAGGCGTCCGAAGCCACCACCGAGCCGGCGACGGAGAGTCCGGCGTTCTCGGCCTTGATGGCAGCGATGCGGGCCGAATCGACCCGGCTCATCTGGCCGGCGCCCACGCCCACGGTCATGCCGTCGCGGCAGTAGACGATGGCGTTCGACTTCACGTACTTGGCTACCCGCCAGGCGAAGAGCAGGTCGCGCAGCTCCTGCTCGGTGGGGGAGCGCTTGGTCACCACGCGCAGGTCGGCGGCCGAGATCTCGGCGTTGTCCGCGCTCTGCACCAGGATGCCCGAGCTCACGCGCTTCACGTCCTGCGCGTTGCGCCCGCGCGCCCACGGCGTGGCACCGGCTGGATCGACCTGGTCGAGCGGAATGGCGAGCACGCGCACGTTCTGCTTGGCGGCGAGCACGGCGAGCGCCTCCGCGCTGTAGGCGGGCGCGATCAGCACTTCCAGGAACTGGGCGGAGACGGCCTCGGCCGCGGCCCGGTCGACCTCGCAGTTGAAGGCGATGATGCCGCCGAAGGCGGAGGTCGGATCGGTGGAGAAGGCCTTGCGGTAGGCACCTTCCGGCGACTCGGCCAGCGCCACGCCGCAGGGATTCGCGTGCTTGACGATGACGCAGGCGGGCAGCGCCTGCTCGAAGCTCTTCACGCACTCCCAGGCGGCGTCGGCGTCGGCGATGTTGTTGTAGGAGAGCGGCTTGCCCTGGATGAGGCGCGACACCGCGAGCGAGCCCGGCGCCGGATACAGGTCGCGGTAGAAGGCGGCGGTCTGGTGCGGGTTCTCGCCGTAGCGCAGATCCTGCACCTTCACGAAGCGGCCGTTGAGCTGGTCCGGGAATTCCTTGCGCGTGCCGTCGGCCTGGAGCGACGAGAGGTAATCGCTGATGGCCGCGTCGTAGTTGGAGATGCGGTTGAAGGCCGCCACGGCGAGGGCGAAGCGGGTCGCGTCCGACAGGCCGCCGGTCTCGCGCAGCTCGGCGAGCACGCCCTCGTATTGCGCGGCATCGGTCAGGACGCCCACGCCGCGCCAGTTCTTGGCCGCCGAGCGCACCATGGCGGGGCCGCCGATGTCGATGTTCTCGATCGCGTCCTCGAGGGTACAGCCCGCCTTGGCCACGGTCTGCTCGAAGGGGTAGAGGTTCACCACCAGCAGGTCGATGGTCGAGATGCCGTGGGCGGCGATGGTCTCCATGTGCTCGGGCACTTCGCGGCGGGCGAGCAGCCCGCCGTGCACCTTGGGATGGAGCGTCTTCACCCGCCCGTCGAGCATTTCGGGGAAGCCGGTGTGCTCGGAGACGTCGGTCACCGGCAGGCCCGAGTCGCGCAGCAGTACCGCGGTGCCTCCGGTGGACAGGAGCTTCACCCCCAGTTCGTGCAGGGCGCGGGCGAGTTCGACCACGCCGCGTTTGTCGGAGACGCTGATCAGGGCTTGGGTGACTTTCATCTTGAAGATCGGAAGGGGACGGAAGAAAAAACGGATCGGGCAGGGCGGGCCTAAGCGTCCGCCCGCGGCTTACAGCAGCTCGTACTCGGTGAGCTTGCGCCGCAGCGTGTTGCGGTTGATACCGAGCATTTCGGCGGCCACGGTCTGGTTGCCGTTCGCCTGCCGCAGCACGAATTCGAGCATGGGGCGCTCCACGTTGCGGATCACCATGTCGTAGATCGCGGCCGGCTTTTCGCCGTCCAGGTCACGGAAATACTGGTCGAGTGTACGCAGGATTGAATCGGCAATTTCGTTCGAACGGCTCATGCGGCGAGCTCCTCCGGCAAATCTTCTTCGTAGTGCAGGCGCTCGTCGGCCTCGGCCAGGCGGGAGAAGAACTCGTCCACTGCGGCCAGCTGCGCCGGCACGTCGGGGAGCTGGTTCATGGCGCGGCGGAAGGCCGCGGACCCGACCAGCCCCTTCGTGTACCAGGAGATGTGCTTGCGTGCGACCTTGACGCCGGTTTCCTCGCCGTAGAAGGCGTAGAGGTCGGCGAGGTGCTCGCGGCACACCTGGTGGATCTCGCTCACGAGCGGCGGCGGCAGTTCCGTCCCGGTGGCGAGGAAGTGTTCGATCTCGCGAAAGATCCACGGGCGGCCCTGGGCGGCCCGCCCTATCATCACCCCGTCCGCGCCGGTGTAGTCGAGGACGTATTTCGCCTTCTGCGGGGTGGTGATGTCCCCGTTGGCGATCACCGGAATGCGGATGCGGCGCTTCACCTCGGCGATGGTGTCGTACTCCGCCTCCCCCATGTACTGGTCGGCGCGCGTGCGGCCGTGGATGGCCACCGCACGGATGCCGGACTCTTCCGCGATGCGGGCGATGGTCGGGGCGTTACGGTTGGCCCGGTTCCAGCCGGTGCGAAACTTGAGCGTGACGGGGGTGTCGGGTACGGCGGTCACCACCGCCTCGAGGATGCGCGCGACCAGCGGCTCGTCCTGCATCAGCGCGGAGCCCGCCATCACGTTGCACACCTTCTTGGCCGGGCAGCCCATGTTGATGTCGATGATCTGGGCGCCGCGGTCGGCGTTGTAGCGCGCCGCCTCGGCCATCATCTTCGGGTCCGCCCCGGCGATCTGCACCGCGATGGGATCGACCTCGCCCTCGTGGTTGGCGCGCCGCTGGGTCTTGGCGCTGCCGTAGAGCAGCGAATTGGAGGTGACCATCTCCGACACTGCGACCCCGGCGCCCAGCTTCTTGCACAGCTGACGGAACGGCCGGTCGGTGACGCCGGCCATGGGGGCGACGAAAAGGTTGTTTCGCAAGGAGAATCCGAGATACTGCATGGGTCGGGAGCGGTGCGGGAAAGGCGCGCATTTTAACCCATGCCGCGCACGCGGAGCAGCCAATCGGACCGCGGGGCGGTGATAGGTCACGCGCCCGTTGCGTTTTTGCCCGTACCGTCCTCCCGGGATGCCGTCTCCGTGGCTTCCATCAGCAGCGGCAGGGCGTCGGCGCGGGTGGTGCGATTGCGCCCTTTCTCCTTCGATTGGTAGAGCGCCCGGTCGGCCGTTTCGATCAACTCGTCGGGCGAGCCGACGGGCTGCTCGGGGTAGGCAGCGACTCCGAGGCTGATGGTGACCTTGAGACCGTCCACCTCGAACGCCTCGATCTCCTTGCGCAGCCGCTCGGCCACGCTTTCCGCGCCGTCGAGCGTCGTGTTGGGCAGGATGCCGACGAACTCCTCGCCGCCGTAACGGCAGGCGAGGTCGTACTTGCGCAGCGTCTCGCGGAAGTTCCTCGCCACCGCCTGGAGCACGCGGTCGCCCTGGTCGTGGCCGTAGGTGTCGTTGAATTTCTTGAAGTGGTCGATATCGAACATCATCACCGCGAGAGAGGTGCCGGTGCGGCCCGCGCGGTGGAACTCGGTCTCGAGGGTCTCGTCCAGGTGGCGCCGGTTGTAGAGGCCGGTGAGTCCGTCGGTGGTCGACAGCCGGCGCAACTCCTCCTCGAGGCGCTTCTCCTCGGTGATGTCGCGCATGAGCGCGGCCGAGCCGACCACGTTGTAGTCGTTGCCCAGGATGGTGGAGGCGAACACCTGCAGGATGCGCCCCTTGTAGTGAGTGGTCACCGGGCCGCGGGCGCACTCCTCGCTGAGCCAGTGCCGCATCGTGTCCGGATCGTCGAGCAGGTGGGGGAAGCCTTCCGCGATGATCTGGTGCGCCGGCTTCTCCAGCAGGCGCTCGGCCGCGGGGTTCACCAGCACCACGTTGCCGCTGCCGTCGGTGACCACGATGCCTTCGCCCGCGCCGTGGATGATGGTGGTGAGCTTGTCCTGCTCGCGGCGCAGGCCGTCGTAGGTGGTGCGCAGCTCGGAGGTCATGCGGTTGAAGCTGTTCGCCATGTGGCCGAGTTCGTCCCGGCTGTCGATCGGCACCTGGTGGTCGAGGTCGCCGTCGGAGACCCGGGCCATGGCGTGGGTGACCTTCTCCAGCGGACGGACCACGGTGCGCCCGAGCATGTAGCCGGTGAGCAGCATCGTCGCCATCAGCGCCAGCGCGAGCCCGCCGATGGCGTACTGGCGCACCTCCAGGATGTCGCGCTCTACGGGCAGGAGCGAGGTGCTGAGCTTGATGACGCCGCGCACCGGAGGGCCCTTGCCGTGGCAACGGCTGCAGGATTCGATGGCGCGGATGGGGGCGATGAAGGTGAGGACGCGGTTGCCCTTCTCGTCGGTCTCGTACACCGGGGTGGGTTCCCCGGTGGCGACGGTGGCGAGCAGCGCGGGGTCGTCGGGGGCCAGCACGGAGATCCGCGTCTCCCTGTCCCGTGGGGCGAAGGCCTCTTCGCCGCGCCGGCGATTGACGTCCTCGATGGTGAGGTTGTCGCGGAAGGCCTCGTCCCCGTTGACGCGCAGGATGCGGAAGTCGATCACCTCGGAGACCGTCTTGAGGCGATCGGCGAAGGATTCGGCGACGTCGGCCGTGCCGGCGAGCATGACCGCCTGCAAGCCCTGCGCCACGCTCTCGGTGAGCTTGAGCATGGTCCGCTCGTTCTGCTTGAGCACCGAACGCTCCTGCTGCCAGATGAAGAACACGGCCATGGCAACGAGCACGGTCGTGACCGCAACGCCGACCGCGAAAGTGATCTTGTGGCGTATGCGCATGTTCTTGGGCATGTGTATGGCGTTCGGTGGACGCGCCGGTCGCGCGCGGACGCCCATGATAGCTCAGCAATTACCCCGAAAGGGGTAGTTGGACTCAATCCAGAATTAGCTGATGCTGATGTATAAGCCCAGGATAATTCAGGAGAATCACGGCCACGCGCGGGCGCCGAACATCATCCGTTTGGCGAGGAAGTGACGCAGCGGGGCGGCCAGGTCGAGGGCGAGGAGGCCGGCGCCGCGCAGGGCGCGCAGGGGCGGGAGGTCGTTGCTGAAGAGGCGCACCAGGGTGTCGGTGAAGCGGATCGCGCCGAAGCGGTCGAGGCTGCGCGCGCGGGCATAGGCCGCGAGGGTGGCCGCAGCCCCGGGATCGCCCGGATGGCCGAGCAGGGTATCGGCGAGGGCCCACACGTCGCGCAGGGCCAGGTTGAAGCCTTGGCCGGCCACCGGATGCAGGGTCTGGGCGGCGTTGCCCAGCCATACCGTGCGCTCGCCCACCGGATTGCGCCGGTAGCGCAGCGTCAGCGGATAGCGCAGGCGGCCGGACACCCCGGTGAGTCGCACGCGGCTGCCGAGGCGTGCCTGCAGTTGCGCGAGGTAGGCCGCATCGTCGAGCGCGAGCAGCTTGTCGGCCCGCTCGGGCGAGACGACCTGCACCAGCGCGTAGCCGTCACCGCAGGGCAGCAGCGCGACGGGGCCCTCCGGCGTGAAGCGCTCGAAGGCGGTGTGGTGGTGTCCGCCCGCCACCGAGAGCTCGGCGATGAGGGCGTGCTGGTGGTAGTCGTGCTCCACCACGCCAGGATCGTCCGCGCGCAGCGCGCCTTCGGCGCAGGCCACCAGTGCCGCCCGCAGCTCCCCGCCCCCGGCCAAGGGGGCGACGACTTCGTCCCCGGCCGGCGCGAGCGTGCCGACCTGGGTCTCGTCCATCACGGTGATGCCGGCGGCGTCCACCGCGCGGCGCAGTGCGCCGGCCAGCGCGCCGGCCGAAAGCACGTAGCCCAGGGCCGGCTGTCCGTACTCGGCGGCCTCGATGCGGGTGCGGCCGAAGCCGCCCTGCTGCGAGACGTGGATGCTGCGGATGGGCGTGGCCGGAAGGCCGTCCCATACGCCCAGCCGCTCCAGCGTGAGGCGGGTGCCGTGGGCGAGGGCGAGGATGCGCGGGTCGGTTTCGGCCGCGCTGCGGGGCCGCGCATCGGCGAGCGCCAGCTCCAGTCCGCTGTCCTTCAAGGCGAGGGCGAGCGCCAGCCCCACGGGGCCGGCGCCGACCACCAGCACGTCAGGCTGCGCCATCGCGTGCTTCCTCCATGAGCGCCTCGATCGCCTCGACGGTGCGCGGCGCGTCGTCGGTGAGGAACTCGCAGCCGCTGTCGGTGACCAGGGCATCGTCCTCGATTCGCACGCCGATGTTCCAGAAGGCCTGGGGCACGTCGGGCGCGGGCCGGATGTAGCAGCCGGGCTCGACGGTGAGCACCATGCCGGGTACGAGCGGGCGCCATTCGCCGTTGGCCTTGTACTCGCCGGCGTCATGCACGTCGCGCCCGAGCCAGTGGCCGGTGCGGTGCATGTAGAAGCGTCGGTAGTCGCCGCGCTCGATCACCTCGTCGAGGGAGCCGGTCAGCAGATTCAGATCGATGAGCCCCTGGGAGAGGGTGCGCACCGCCGCCTCGTGGGGGGCGTTCCAGTGCGCGCCGGGGCGGATGGCGGCCTTCGCATCCGTCTGTGCCGAGAGCACGAGCTCGTAGATGTCGCGCTGGGCGGGCGAGAAGCGGCCATTCACGGGGAAGCTGCGGGTGATGTCGGAGGCGTAGCCGTCGAGCTCGCAGCCGGCGTCGATCAGCAGCAGCTCGCCGTCTTCCATGCGGCGGTCGTTCGAGACGTAGTGCAGCACGCAGGCGTTGGCGCCGCTCGCCACGATGGAGGGGTAGGCGGGGTATTGGCTGCCGGCGCTGCGGAAGGCGTGCAGGAGCTCCGCTTCGATCTCGTACTCGTGGCGCCCCGGACGGGTCGCCGCCATGGCGCGGCGGTGCGCCGCGCTCGAGATCGCTGCGGCACGGCGCATGATGGCGATCTCGCTTGCGTCCTTGACGAGCCGCATCTCGTCCAGTTCGGCACGCACGTCGCGCACCGCGTGCGGCGGCACCACCCCGGTGCGCGCGTTGCCCCGCACGGTGTTCAGCGCACGCAGCACGCGGGCGTCCCACTCGGCGTCGTAGCCGAAGGCGCACCACAAGGCGGGCTGGTTGGCCAGCAGCTCGGGCAGGCGCTGGTCGAACTCGCCGATGGGTGCGGCCTCGTCGAAGCCGAAGCGCTCGCGCGCCACCTCGGGCCCGTGGCGCCAGCCCTCCCAGATCTCGCGCTCCTCGTTCTTCTCGCGGCAGAACAGGATGGTGCGCGGCTCGTCTCCGGCAACCAGCACGAGCACCGCCTCGGGTTCGCCGAAGCCGGTCAGGTAGTGGAAGTAGCTGTCGAAGCGGTAGGGGTAGTGGGTGTCGCGGTTGCGTGCGCGCTCGGGGGCGGTGGGCAGCACGGCCACGCCCCCGCCGGTCTCGTTCATGTGCGCGATGAAGCGCTCGCGGCGCGCCCGGAACGGGCCGGCGTCGATGGCAGGGAGCTGGGGGTCGATGTTCATGGGCTGGGATTATGGCATGCGGGGTATGGTCGATTCGACCGGGTACCCGGTGCCGCGTTCAGGCGGCCGCGAGGCGGTGGTCGAGCTCGGCGAGCCGCGCGGGCGTGCCGACGTCCAGCCAGTAGCCCTCGTGCAGAGCGCCGGAGACGCGGTCCTCGACCATGGCCGAGCGCAGCAGCGGCGCCAGCCTGGCCGGCTCCCCCGGCGTGAGCGCGGCGAAAAGCGAGGGAGCATAGACCCCGATTCCGGAGAAGGTGACGCGCGGCTCGCCTGTGTCCGTGATGCGATCGCCGGCGAGGTGGAAGTCCCCGCCCGGATGATGCTCGGGATTGGGCACCATCAGCAGATGGGCGAGCCCGCCCGCGGCGATCCGCTCGGCCCCGTCGGCGGCGAAGGCGCCGAGGTCCGCGTCGCAGAAGATGTCGCCGTTCACCACCAGGAAGGGGCCGTCGCCCAGGAGGGGCATCGCCTTTCGGATGCCGCCCGCCGTCTCGAGGGCGCGCACCTCCGGCGAGTAGCCGATGCGCAGCCCGAAGCGGCGGCCGTCGCCCAGCGCGGCTTCGATCATGGCGCCGAGGTGAGCGTGGTTGATCGCCACGTCCTCGAAGCCGGCCGCGGCGAGCCGCTCCAGGTGCCACGCGATGAGCGGCTTGCCGCCGGCCGGCAAGAGCGGCTTGGGGCAGCTGTCGGTGAGCGGGCGCATGCGCTCGCCGCGCCCGGCCGCGAGGATCATCGCGCGCATTTCAGAAGGTGTAGCCGACGGTGACCGGCTCGGGGTCGATCTCGTCGAGCAGGCGCGTGAGCGGCGCAAGCTCGCCGTAGCGCCGGCAGGCGCGGCGCAGGTAGTCCATCACCAGGGGCATGTCCTGGAGGTAGCCCTCCTTGCCGTCGCGATGGTAGAGGCGGGCGAAGATGCCGAGCACCTTGACGTGACGCTGCACGCCCATCCATTCGTAGTCTCGGTGGAACTCGGCGAAGTCGGCGCGCACCGGCAGGCCCAGCGAGCGCGCGGTCTCCCAGTAGCGCACCAGCAGGTCGAGGGTGAACTCCTCCTCCCAGTGGATGTAGGCGTCCTTGAAGAGGGAGACGAGGTCGTAGGTGATGGGGCCGTAGACCGCGTCCTGGAAATCCACGACGCCCGGGTTGCCGCCCTCGGGCAGATACATCAGGTTGCGGCTGTGGTAGTCGCGGTGTACGAAGACCCGGGGCTCGGCGAGATTCACCGCCAGGATGCGCTCGAAGGCGGTGTCGAGCAGCGCCCGCTGACGGGCGTCCAGGGTCACGCCCTTGTGGCGCGCCACGTACCACTCGGGGAAGAGCTCGAGCTCCCGCAGCAGCAGCTCGCGCGAGTACTCGGGCAGCACGCCCGGGCGGCTCGCGCGCTGTACGGCGATGAGCGCGCCGAGCGCATCGGCGTAGAGGTGGGCGGCATTGTCGGGCGTGAGCGCGGCGCGATAGGTGGTGCTGCCCAGGTCGGACAGCAGCAGGAAGCCCTGGGCGAGATCCTGGGCGAACACCTCGGGTACGTTGGCGCCGGCCGCGCGGAAGAGCTCTTCCACATGCAGCCAGGGGCGGCAGTCCTCGTGGGCGGGCGGCGCGTCCATCACCACGCGGGTGCTGCCGTCATCGAAGCGCACCCGGAAATAGCGCCGGAAGCTCGCATCGGCCGAGGCCGGCGCGAGCTCGAAATGCCGTCCGGGAAACAGGCCTTGCAGCCATTCATGCAATTGTGCGAGTCGTTCCACCGGGTTCTCCGCGAGGCTTCGTGTAAAATCCGCGAGTTTAGCAAAAGGCGACGACGGTGCCGGGCACCCTCGTCGCCAATCTTATCCACGAAAGGGGACTGCGATTTGCGCGAATCGCGATTGAGAACGCGGGTGCGGCTGATTCCGCTGCTGCTCTGCACCCTGTCGGGCACGACCCTCGCCGCAGGGATGCCCCCCTTGGTGGTGTCGCCGGATCTGGTCCGCGGCGGGCCGGTGCGCGGCGCGCCGAAACCCGAGGCCGGTGCGCCTGCTCCGGCGCCGGACAGGCCGCCCGCGGCGGCGGACGCCGCGCCGTCAGGCGCATCGGCTGCCGTGCCGCCGGTCGCTCCAATGGCCGCGCCGGCCACGTCTGCCGCCACGCCCCGGTCCGATGCCGCGCCTGCTGCAGCCGAGAGGAGCGAGCTGGCGCCCGGCGCCACCGAGGTCCGGGCGCTGCGCATCACCGGTACCCGCGAGGTCGAGCTGGTGGCCGAAGGCGAGGCCCAGCTGCAGCAAGACGACATCCTGCTTTCCGCCGACCGCCTTACCTACCGGGAGCTTACCGACGTGGCGGTGGCCGAGGGGAACGTGCGCCTGATGCAGGGCGACGACCTGGTGACCGGCCCACGTGCCGAGCTGAAGGTGCAGGAGCGTGTGGGCGAGTTCGAGTCGCCGCGCTACTTCATCACGCGCCAGCGCGAGCCCGTTGCCGGCGAGCAGCCGCGCGAGGTGTCGGGCAGCGGCGGGGCGGACGTGATGTACTTCGAGGGCGAGAACCAGTACCGCCTGAAGAACGCCACCTGGACCACCTGCGAGCCGGACGATCCCGACTGGTACATCCGCGCGCGCGAGCTCGAGCTCGACTACGACCGCAACGTCGGTGTGGTGCGCGGTGGCGCGGTGGTGTTCCAGGACGTGCCCATCTTCTGGTGGCCGTGGGCCGACTTTCCGCTCGTCGGACAGCGCCAGTCCGGATTCCTCGCGCCTACCTACGGCGTGTCCAACAAGACCGGGATCGATATCTCGGTGCCGTACTACTGGAACATCGCCCCCAACTACGACGCGACCCTCGCGCCGCGCTACATGGGGCGCCGCGGCCTGCAACTCGCCGGCGAATTCCGCTACCTCACGCCGAGCTACCGCGGCGAGAGCCATGTGGAGTGGCTGCCGAGCGACAACGTGACCGGCGAGGAGCGGGCACTCGGCTCCTTCCAGCACCAGCACTGGTTCTCGCCCACGCTGTACGGATCGCTCGATTTCAATGCGGTGAGCGACAACGAATACTTCGAGGATCTCAGCACGCGGCTGTCCGTGGCCTCCCGGGTGAACCTGCTGCGCCAGGCCCAGCTGACCTATGTCGGCGGCGAATGGTGGAGCGCCTCGGCCCTGCTGCAGAGCTACCAGACGCTGTCGGGCGCCGACCCGTATCGGCGCCTGCCCCAGCTCGCGCTCAACGCGAACCGGCCCGATCTGCCATGGGGCGCGAACTTCCTGATGCAGGGTGAGTTCGTGCAGTTCGATCACCCGGATCCGAACCGCGCCGAAGGCGCACGGTTCATCGCGTACCCGCAGATCGCGCTGCCCTTCGTGCGCGCCGGCTACTACGTGACGCCCAAGATCGGCATGCACTACACGCGCTACCAGCTCGAGCGTCCCTTGCCGGGCGGGCGCGAGGAGATCACCCGCAGCCTGCCGATCTTCACGGTCGACAGCGGGCTCGCCTTCGAGCGCGACGCGCGCATCTTCGGGCGGAACTACCTGCAGACGCTCGAGCCGCGCATCTACTACGTGCACATCCCCTTCGAGCGCCAGAACGACATCCCGCTGTTCGATACCGCGCGCTACGACTTCGGCTTCGCGCAGATCTTCTCGGAGAACCTCTACGCCGGCGGCGACCGGATCGCCGACGCCAACCAGGTCACGGCCGCCGTCACCTCGCGGCTGATCGACCCGGAGAGCGGCGGCGAGCGCATGCGCGCGACCATCGGTCAGCGCTACTACTTCGAGGATCAGCGCGTTACCCTGAACCAGCTCGGGCAGGCGCCGGTGGAGACGCCGCGCACCGGCCGCCGCGCCGACGTGCTGGCCGCCTTCGGCGGACGGCTCACGCGCGCGATCTCGCTCGACTCCGCCTGGCAGTACAATCCGCGGGACCGGTGGACCGAGCGCTTGAACTTCAGCGTGCGCTACCAGCCCGATTACGCCAAGGCGCTCAACCTGAGCTATCGCTACGCGCGCGAGGCGGTGCTCGCCGACGCCACCACGGGTACCCTGCGCGATCTCGACCTGTCCGGCCAGTGGCCCCTGGGCGGGCGCTGGTACGGCGTGGGGCGCGTGACCCGTTCGCTCGAGGACGATCGCATCACCGAGGCGCTCGCCGGCCTCGAGTACAACGGCGGCTGCTGGGTGCTGCGTACCGTGCTGCATCGGTTCGCGACCAACCCCGAGGATGTCACCCAGGCACTTTTCGTGCAGCTGGAACTGAACGGACTGGCGAGCGTGGGGTCCAGTCCGCTCAATCTGCTGAAACGCAGCGTGCCCGGTTATGGGAAGATCAACGAGCCGACGGGCGAAGCCGTGTTCGGCGCCTACTGAGTTCCAACCAATCGTCAGAGATGCCATGAATCGAATTGCCTCGCGTTTCAGCCTGCTCCTGTGTGCCGGGCTCACCTGCGCTGCCGCGCTGCTGCCCACGGCCGCATCGGGCCAGCCGCGCTCGGTCGCCGTCGATCGCATCGTCGCCGTGGTCAACGACGAGGTGATCACGACGCTGGAGCTGCGCGAGCGCGTCGAGCAGGCGGTTCGCCAGCTGCAGCGCCAGGGAACCCAGCTGCCGCCGGAGGACCTGCTCCGGCGCCAGGTGCTCGAGCGCCTCGTGCTCGAGCGGGCCCAACTGCAGCACGCGCGCGAGTCCGGGCTGCGGATCGACGACGCCACGCTGGAGCGCGCCATCGCGCGCATCGCCGAAAACAACCGGCTCTCCCCGACCGAGCTTCGCGCGGCCCTGGAGCGCGACGGGATCGCCTGGACACGGTTCCGCGAGGAGGTCCGTACCGAGATCCTGCTCACGCGGCTGCGCGAGCGCGAGGTCGACAGCCGGGTGGTGGTGACCGACGCCGAGATCGACAACTTCCTCGCCAACAATCCGGAGGCGCTCTCGGGCGAGGAGCTGCTGCTCGCCCACATCCTTATGCGGCTGCCCGAATCGGCCACACCGGAGCAGGTGGCCGTGGTGGCCGCGCGCGCCGAGGCGGTCAAGGAGAAGCTCGCGGCCGGCGAGGACTTCGCGCGGCTTGCGGCGACCTACTCCGATGCGCCGGACGCGATGAGCGGCGGCGAGCTGGGGTGGCGCAGCCGCGACCGCCTGCCGGCGCTCTTCGCCGACGCCGCGGGCAAGTTGCAGGCCGGCGAGGTGTCGCCGGTGCTGCGCAGCGCGGCCGGCCTGCATATCGTGAAGGTCCTCGATCGGCGCGGCGGTGCGGGGGACGCTCCGCTCGCGCTCCAGCAGACGCGCGCCCGCCACATCCTGCTGCGTACCTCCGAGATCCTCTCCGACAGCGAGGCCGAGAGCCGCCTCGTCGGCCTGCGCGAGCGCATCGTGCAGGGCGGTGCGGACTTCGCCGAACTGGCACGCGCCAACTCGGCCGACCTGTCGGCCGCCAAGGGAGGGGACCTGGGCTGGCTCTCGCCCGGCGACACCGTCCCCGAGTTCGAGCGGGCCATGAACGCGCTGCAGCCGGGCGAGGTGAGCCAGCCCGTGCGCTCGCCTTTCGGCTGGCACCTGATCAAGGTGGAGGAACGGCGCATGCAGGACGTCTCCGAGGAGCGCCGCCGGGCGCTCGCCCGCAACGCGCTGCGTGAGCGCAAGGCGGCCGAGGCCTTCGAGGACTGGCTGCGCCAGCTGCGCGACCGCACCTACGTCGAGTACCGGTTCGAGAGCTGAAGGCCCGCGTGAGCGCCCTGCCCATCCTCGCCGTCACCAGCGGCGAGCCCGCCGGCGTCGGACCCGAACTCTGTGCGCAGCTCGCCGGGCGGCCCTGGCCGGTACGCCCGGTCGTGCTCGGTGATCGCGAGCTCTTGCGGGCCCGCGCGCCCGGTGTGCCGCTTCGCGAGTACGACCGGGACGCGACTCCCGCGCCGGGCACGCTGGAGGTGCTTCACGTCCCCCTCGGTGCGCCTGCGGTGCCCGGCCGGCTCGACCCCGCAAACGCCCGCTACGTGCTCGCGCTTCTCGATCGGGCGCTTGCCGGCTGCGTCGGCGGCGAGTTCGCCGCCATGGTCACCGCGCCGGTGCACAAGGGCGTCATCAACGAGGCCGGCATTCCCTTCAGCGGCCACACCGAGTATCTCGCCGAGCACACCGGCACGCCGCGCGTGGTGATGATGCTCACCGGCGGCGGCATGCGGGTGGCGCTCGCCACCACACACCTGCCGCTCGCCGCGGTGCCGGCCGCGATCACCCCGGCCGTGCTGGAGGAGACGCTGCGCATCCTGCACCACGACCTGGTGGCGCACTTCGGGATCGCCGCCCCGCGCATCCTGGTGGCCGGCCTCAATCCCCACGCGGGAGAGGGCGGACACATGGGGCGCGAGGAGATCGAGGTGATCGGTCCGGTGCTGGAGAAGCTGCGCGGCGAGGGCATGTCGCTCGTGGGGCCGCTGCCGGCGGACACGCTCTTCGTGCCGCATACCCTGGCGCAGGGCGACGCGGTGCTCGCCATGTATCACGACCAGGGCCTGCCGGTGCTCAAGCACGCGAGCTTCGGCGGCGGAGTGAACGTGACCCTGGGGTTGCCGATCGTGCGCACCTCGGTGGACCACGGCACCGCGCTCGATCTCGCCGGCACCGGCCGCGCGGACCCGGGCAGCCTCTTCACCGCCCTCGAGCTCGCCATCGACATGGCCGCCGCGCGCTCGCGCAACGGAACGCCCGCATGACCGAACATCGCGCCCGCAAGCGCTTCGGGCAGAACTTCCTGTCCGACCCGAACATCATCCGCAAGATCATCGACGCGATCCGCCCGGTGGCGGGCGAGACCATGGTCGAGATCGGTCCCGGTCTCGGTGCGATGACCGCGCCGCTGGTGGAGCGGCTGGGGCATCTGCACGTGGTGGAGATCGACCGCGACCTCATCGCGCGGCTGCACGAGACCTACCCGCCCGAGCGCCTCACCGTCCACGAGGGCGACGCGCTCGAATTCGATTTCGGCAGTCTCGGCACGCCGCTGCGCGTGGTCGGCAATCTGCCCTACAACATCTCCACGCCGCTGCTCTTCCACCTGGCCGGCTTCGCGGCCCAGGTGCGCGACATGACCTTCATGCTGCAGAAGGAGGTGGTGATGCGCATGGTGGCCGCGCCGGGCAGCGAGGACTACGGGCGCCTGTCGGTGATGCTGCAGTACCGCTTCCGCATGGCCCGCCTGTTCGACGTGCCGCCCGGGGCGTTCCGGCCGGCGCCCAAGGTCACGTCCAGCATCGTGCGCATGGTGCCGCTGCCGGCGGCCGAGCTCGCCGCCGAGGACGAGGCGCTGTTCGCGCGCATCGTTGCCGCGGCCTTCGGCCAGCGACGCAAGACCCTGCGCAACACGCTGCGGGAGTTCCTCGCCGAGGCCGATTACACGGCGCTCGATCTCGACCCGGGCCTGCGCGGGGAGCGGCTAACCGTGGGCGAGTACGTGGCGATCGCCAATCACGTGGCACGCAAGCAGGCGCCGGCAGGGCGCTGAAAAGAAAAAAGCCGGGTCGCCCCGGCTTGAAGTGCTTCCCTGGGATGAAACTCAGAGCCCGCGAATAAATCTACTGCGCCGGCCGATTGCTGCGTTGCTCACTCGCTCACTCCTCGCCTACCAACGCGGTATGACTCGTCGTCCGCTCGCTCGCGCCTTGCACTCGGCCCTGCTCGCTACGATTTCTACACGGGCTCAGGCCTTCTTCATCGGGCAGGTGTTCAGCCCGAGCAGGGTGTAGGCGGGGCACCAGCCCATCAGACCGGTCGCAAGGGGAACGACGCCGATCCAGGTCCAGGGGGCGCCGATGCCCATGACGGCCAGGACGATCAGAACCAGTCCGGCGATGATGCGCAGGATTTTGTCGATGCCGCCGACGTTCGCTTTCATGATCTTTCTCCGTTGTGGGGGGATAGTGGGCGCATTTCACCACCTCCCGCACGGCCGGTCTGTAACCTCGGTTACAAAGAATGATCCTGGCCGATCAGTCGTGGCGCCCCTCGCTCGCCACCCGCCGCAGGCCGGCCGCGTCCAGGATCTCGATCTGCTCGCGGGACAGGCGCACCAGGCCCTGCGCCGCGAAGCCCTTGAGCAGCCGGCTCACGAACTCGCGTACGCTCCCGAGCTCGTCGGCGAGCTGCTGGTGGGTGACGTGCAGCACCCGGCCCTTGCCGAGCAGCAGGGCTGCCAGCCGCTGATCGAGGCGGTGGAAGGCCACGGCCTCGATGAGCTGCATGAGGTCGGCGATGCGTTCGGCGAAGAGGTGGAAGACGAAACCGCGGAAGACCGGCTCGGCGAGCAGCGCGTCGAACACCGGTTTGGGCAGCAGCATGAGCAGCGTGTCGGTTTCGGTCACGCCGCGCGCGTTGTAGTCCTCCTCTCCGAGCAGACAGGACGAGGAGATGATGCAGGTCTCACCCGGCGTCACGCGGTAGAGCGGCAGCTCGCGCCCGTTCGCGGCGCACTTGACCACCCGCACCGAGCCTTCCACCACGAAGGGGAAGCCCTCGCAGGCCTGGTGGTCGTCGAACAGGAGCTGTCCGGGCGGCACCCGCACCCACCGCGCCGCAGCCACCAGCCGCTCCCGGGCGGGCTCGGGCAGGGCCTCGATCATCGGGTAGCGCGCGGCGAGTTGGGCGATGTCTCCGGTCTCGGTCATGGCGATTCCTCTCCCTGTCTCAGAGCTTCAGCTCGGCCACCACCGGCGCATGGTCGGAGGGGCGTTCGAGCTTGCGCGGCGCGGTGTCGATGGTGCAGGCGGTGCACGCCTCGCGCAAGGCGGGCGAGAGCAGGATATGGTCGATGCGCAGTCCGAAGTTGCGCCGGAACGCCCCCATCCGGTAGTCCCACCACGAGAACGTCTTGTCGGGCTGGGGGAAGAGGCGGAACGCGTCGACCAGCCCCAGCTCGGTGAGCGCGGCGAAGGCCGCCCGCTCGGGGGGCGAGACGTGGATGTCGTCCTTCCAGTCGGGATGCGCGTCGCGGTCTTCGGGGGCGATGTTGAAGTCGCCCGTCAGCACCAGCCGCTCGTGCTTCGCGAGCTCGCCGCGCAGCCATTCGGTGAGTGCGAGGAGCCAGCGCAGCTTGTACTCGAACTTCTCCGAGCCCACCTGCTGTCCGTTCGGAAAGTAGCCGCACACCACGCGCACGCCGGCCACGGTGGCGGCGATGAGGCGCTTCTGCGGGTCCTCGAAGCCGGGGATGTCCCGGCTCACGTCGGTGATCGGCGTGCGCGCGAGCACCGCCACCCCGTTGTAGGTCTTCTGCCCGCTGAAGGCGGCCTGGTAGCCCGCCGCCTCGAGCTCGGCCGCCGGGAAGGCGGCGTCCTCGAGCTTGAGCTCCTGCAGGCACAGCACGTCCGGCTGGTTGGCGGCGAGCCAGTCGAGGACGTGGGGCAGGCGGACCTTGAGGGAATTGACGTTCCAGGTTGCGATTTTCATCGAAGCGATCGGTGGTTTCAGGATGGTCGCGCTGGGGCGATCGAGCGCGCATATTGTCCCACCGCGGCGCCGGGCATGCCAGGAGCAATGCGCCCTCTCCGGGCGCACCGGCAGGCCGCGCGGGCTCGCTCGCCCGCCGCTCGTCGGCCGCGATCGCTATTCGAGGACGGACGCCAGCTCGTCGCTCGCCGCTTCGGCCTGCTGGAAGCGCGCCAGCAGCGCCTGGCGCTCGCCGTCGGAAATCCTGCCCTGGGCCGCGACGAGATGCTCGGCGGCCGAGAGCAGCGCCTCACGGAAGCGCCGCCAGGCCGCTTCGACCGCCTTCTGCCGTTCGGCGGAGAGGACGGCGAGATCCGGCGCGCGAATCTCGGCCCGCTGCCCGGCATAGACATGCTGCTTGGCGACGACCATCTCCACGCTCGCCGCATGGCTCGCGACCTCCTGGAGCACCTGGGTGAGCGCCACGGCGGCGTTCTGGGCCGCTGCGAAGGCGGAGACCACCTGCTGCTGGTAGGATGCGACCGAGGCGTTCGAAGTGTGGCTGATCTCCGCCACGTGGTGGATCTCGCCCAGCAGCTCGGTGAGCCGGGCGTCGAAGGACGCCAGGGTCTGGTCGACCTCGCTCGACACGTCGCGCGACACCTCCGCGAGCTTGCGCACTTCGTCGGCGACAACGGCGAATCCGCGGCCGGCTTCCCCGGCCCGCGCCGCCTCGATCGCGGCGTTCAGCGCGAGGAGGTTGGTCTTCTCGGCGACCTCGCGGATGCGGACCATGGCACCGGCGACGTCGCGGTTCTTGCGCTCGAGCTCGTTCGACATCCGTTCGGCGGTGTCCACCGCGGCCATGGCGCCCGCCTGGTCGTTCATCGCCTGCTGCAGCAAGGTGCGTCCCTCGTCCATGACGCGGCTGGCGGCGACGATCGCCTCGTTCACCCGGGTCATGCCGGTCACGATCCGCCCCACCTTGTCGCGGGTGCTGGCGAGGTTGGACAGGGTATGGCTCGCGTTCAGGCCGGAGAGATCCGAGAAGAGCCGGTTGCGCGCGATCGTCTCGTGCTGCACGGACATGTCGTCGATCGCCCGGTTCACGGTCTCGATCGCACGCGCGATCTCCCCGTGCAGGCCGGTCTGCAGCGGGCGGCGGATGAAGCGGCCGGCGCTCGCCGCGCTTACGCCGGTCCCGACCTCCCGGAAGAAGGTCTCCAACTGGTCGAGCACGTCGTTGATGGACCAGGCCATCGAACGGAGCTCCGGCGCGATGCGGTCGATCCGCGTGATGCGCCGGGAAAAACGGCCGGCGGCGATGGCGTGCAGTTCCGCCTCGACGAGTCGGGTGTCGCGAAGCGTCTTGCGCATGCGCGCCACGGCGAAGGCGAGGACTGCGATCAGGGCGAGCAGGGCTGCGCCGCTGCCGGCGAGCGCGGTTTCAGCGGACACGAAGGTGCCGCTCAGCCCCCCTGCAACGAGAACCGCCTGAATCGCGGCGAGCGCCGCGCCGGCGACCGCCAGCGCGGCCAGCGACACGCCGGCGGCACGATCAGAGGGAGAGGACGAGCGCTTCATAGGTGATCCCCTTGTCCTGGAGCAGGTCCGTAAGCACCTTGGTGCCGGCGGCCACCGCCTCGCGGGCGCCCGCCCGCTGCTCCGCATGGAGCATTTCCGCGTACAGGGCGGTCACGGTCTTCAGCGCGGCCGGGCGTGGCTTGCGGCGCACGGAGAAGTAGCCGGTGATGTGGCCGTTCGCGTCGAAGTCGGGCGTCAGGTTGGCGAAGACCCAGTAGAAGCTCCCGTCCTTGGCCATGTTCTTCACGTAGGCGAAGCATTCCCGGCCGGCCTGGATCTCCGACCAGACCAGGGCGAACGCCGCACGCGGCATGTCCGGATGGCGGATGATGTTGTGCTGGGCCCCGAGCAGTTCCGCCTCGCTGTAGCCGGAGAACTCCACGAAGACCCGGTTTCCATAGGTGATGCGCCCCTTGAGGTCGGTCTTGGAGGCGATGAAATCGTCCTCGCGCATGACCTTTTCGACGAGGGTGGGGCGTATGGCGCGATTCTTCAACGCGGTTCTCTCTCCACTCGGTGGGTGACGCACGGCCCATGGCCGCACGGACACTGCTTCTTGTTATGGGTACGCCGGAACGCCGGCCCGGCGGTCTCGCCGCCGATCCGCGCAGCACGCGAGCATGCCGCAGTTCCGGGCGCGAAATCAGGGCGTCCGGACGTCGCCGGACCGGCCGTGTGCCGCGTCAGGCTACCACTAATGGCGTAGGCTGAAAGTTGACCGGCGTCAGTTGCGTCGCCGCTTTCGGCGATGGTCGCGGGGGGCCCCCGGCCGCCGAACGCGGTCGGGGGCGTGGGGGCGGTTCCGGCTAGCGGGGTCGATCGGTCCGGGGGTAGCCCACGTCGTCGAGCAGGCGCTGCCAGGCACCTGCCTCGAAGCCGCGCAGCGGCTGGCGTCCGACCGTGGCCGCCGGCACCTCGTCGGGCGGGCCGAAGACCCGCCGGAACTCGGCGAGATCCTCCTCGCTGCGCATGATGCGCTCGGTGAAGGGAATGCCGCGCGCGACGAGGAAGTCGCGCGCCTTCGCGCACAGCTCGACGCAGTTCTCGGCGGTATAGAGGGTGACCGGGAAATCCTCGGCGGCCTTCCTCGTGGCGTAGCCAGGGACGGCGTCGGCGCGTCCGCTCGACAGTCGCACCTGCTCCACCTGCTGCGCACCGGGTGGGGGTGGCTGGTCGGAGTAGTGGACCACGCCCGCCGCGTCGACCCAGCGCCAGGTGACCGAATCGGCCGCTGCGGCGCCGGCGAGGGCGGCGAGCACCAGGGCGAGGGCAAGGGGTGCGGGCTTCATGCCGGCACCATGCCGTTGTGGCGCAGCAGCGCGTCGACCCGGGGCTCGCGTCCGCGGAAGGCCTTGAACGACTCCATGGCCGGGCGGCTGCCCCCCACCGACAAGATCTCGCGCCAGAAGCGCTCGCCGGTGTCGCGATCGAGGAGCGAGCCCTTGCCCGAGCCGACCTCCTCGAAGGCCTCGAAGGCGTCCGCGGACAGCACCTCGGCCCACTTGTAGCTGTAGTAGCCCGCGGCGTAACCGCCCGCGAAGATGTGGGAGAAGCTGTGCGGGAAGCGATGCCAGCGCGGCGGGATCAAGACCGCGACCTCGCGGCGCACCTCGTCGAGCAGCGCCATCACGCGCTCGATGGGCACCGGGCCGGTCGCGGCGGCCACCTCGCTGTGCAGGCGCAGGTCGAACATCGAGAATTCCAGCTGGCGCACCATCTGCATTCCGCTCTGGAAGTTCCTGGCCGCGATCATCTTGTCGAAGAGCGCGCGCGGCAGGGGTTCGCCGGTGTCCACATGGCCCGTCATGCCGGAGAGCACGTCCCACTCCCAGCAGAAGTTCTCCATGAACTGGCTGGGCAGCTCGACCGCATCCCACTCGACGCCGTGGATGCCCGACACCGCCAGATCGTCGATCTGCGTCAGCAGGTGGTGCAGGCCGTGACCGCATTCGTGGAAGAGGGTCTGCACGTCGTCGTGGGTGAAGGTGGCGGGCTTGCCGTCCACCGGGCCGGGGAAGTTGCACACCAGGTAGGCGACCGGTGTCTGCAGGCCCTGGCTGCCGAGGTAGCGGCTGCGTGCGGAGTCCATCCATGCCCCGCCGCGCTTGGTCTGGCGGGCGTGCAGGTCGAGATAGAAATGACCGATGGTCTCGCCGTCCTTGTCGACCCGGAAGAAATGGGCCGCCGGATCCCAGCGCGGTGCGTCCTCGGGCACGATGTCCACGCCGTAGAGCGAGCGGATCACGCCGAACAGGCCCTCGATGACGCGCGGCTCGGGGAAGTACTGCTTCACCTCCTGCTCGGAATACGCATAGCGGGCCTGGCGCAGCTTGTCCGAGGCGTAGGCCACGTCCCAGGGCTCGAGCGGATCGAGGCCGAGTTCGCGCGCGGCGAATTCGCGCAGCTCGGCCAGATCGCTCTCGGCATAGGGCTTGGCCTTGGCCGCGAGTTCGCGCAGGAAGGCGAGCACCTCCGCCGGCGACTCGGCCATCTTGGCCACCAGCGACACTTCCGCGTAGTTCGCGTATCCGAGCAGTTGCGCCTCTTCGGCCCGCAGCGCCAGGATGCGCCCGATCAGCGGGCCGTTGTCCCAGTTGGGCGGACCCAACTCGGAGGCGCGGGTGGCGTAGGCGCGATACATGCGGGCGCGCAGCTCGCGGTTGTCGGCGTATTGCAGCACGGGCAGGTAGGAGGGCATGTGCAGGGTGAACTTCCAGCCCGGCTTGCCTTCGCGCTCGGCCGCGGCGCGCGCCGCCGAGCGCGCGTCGGCGGGCAATCCGGCGAGCGCCGCCTCGTCATGCACCCACTCGGCGTGGGCGTTGGTGGCGTCGAGCAGGTTCTCCGAGAACTTGGCCGCCAGCGCCGAGAGCTCTTCCTGGATCGCCTTGAAGCGCGGCTTGTCGGCTTCGGGCAGCTCCGCGCCGGACAGGCGGAAGTCGCGCACCTCGTGGTCGACGATGCGCCGGCGCGCGGGCGGCAGCGTCCCATACTCGGGGCCCTCGCGCAGCGCCTTGTACTTCTCGAAGAGTGCCTGGTTCTGGCCCACCTCGGCGTAGAAGCCCGAGATCTCCGGCAGCATCGCGTTGTAGGCCTCGCGCCACTCGGGCACGTCGAACACGCTGTGCAGATGGCCCACCACGCCCCAGGCGCGTCCGAGGCGTTCCCCCGCTTCGGTCAGCGGCGTCACGAAACCGTCCCAGGTGGGCGGGGCCGTATCCTCGGTCAGGCGCGAGATGAGTGCGCGGTTTTCCTCGATCAGCTCGCGAATGGCGGGCGCGACGTGTTCGGGCCGGATCGCGTCGAATCGGGGCAGGGTCGAGAAATCGAGCAGGGGATTGGTCATTCGGTGTCTCTGAACAAGGTTGAAAGGTTGCGCCCGGAAGCGCGCGCGATATGCCCTCGGCACCTCCGCCGCATTCTAACCGGATGGCCGGAAATCATGCGGCGCGCTTTCGCGCGCCGCATGGGGATCACTCGACGAGATCCTTGTAGGCGTGCCAGGTGGCGTGACCCAGCAGCGGCAGCAGGATCACCAGGCCGATCATCATGGTGGCGAAGCCGACCGCGATGAGCACGACGATGATCGCCGCCCACACCGCCATGGCGGAGAGGTTGGTGGCGACCGTGCGCGCGCTCGTCATCATGGCGGTGACCATGTCCACGTCGCGCTCCATCAGCATCGGCACCGACACGGCCGAAAGCGCGAACACCAGCGCCGCGAGCGCCCCGCCCAGGATCAGATAGGTGCCCACGAAGTACAGGTAATCGCCCGACAGGAAGACGTCGCGGAAGAAGTTGCCGAGGTCGGGGCTGACCCCTTGGTAGAACAGCGCGAACAGAATGGCCGACATGCGCTCCCAGCCGATCAGCACCGTCGCGAGAAACACGCCGAAGTAGAGCAGGTGATCGGCATGCGCGCGCAACCCGCGCAGCGACTGGGCGAAGCTCACGGCCTGGCCCTTGCCGTGGCGCCGCGAAATCTCGTAGAAGCCGGCTGCGGCGAGCGGGCCGATCAGGAAGAAGCCGGATATCGCCGCGGTGAAGAGATAGGGCAGGTCAGCGGCGTAGGACAGGAGCAGATAGCCGGCAATCGCGAAGACGAGTCCGTAGGGCAGGCTTGCGCCGAGGTTGTCGCGCAGGTCGCGCCAACCTTCGGACAGCCATCTCAGCGGGCGCGCAGCCTCCACTTGGCGAATGTGGGGCAGGTGAAAGTGCCGGTCCAATACGTCATTGTAGTGATTCTCCATGGCGGCCTCCTCGTGAGTGGATAGGCCGGACATCCGGGGCCGTTTGCCAGCGGCACTCCCGCCCGGACTCCGGCTGCACGATTAGAGATCGCGTTCTCGCGCGAGTTCGCGACATGCCGCGGAGAATGGGGCGGTGCTCCTCAGCCAGCGGCCGGCTCGGCGGCCGGGCGCCACACGTTGCGGCATCCGGTCTCGCGCACGAAGAAGGCGGCGATCGTCCCGCCCAGGGCCGAGGCGAAGAGGAGGCCCAGTCCGGTGCGGAAGGTGGCCACCGAATAGTGGCGCACGCCGTCCACGACGGTGCCGTCCCATCCGAGGTCCATTACCGCGCCCACCGCCGGCTGCAGCAGCGCGCCCGCGAGAAAGCCGCCCATGTTGGTCACGCTGGTGCTCATCCCGGACAGATGGGGCGGGTTCACTTCCTTGGCGCAGGCCCAGGTGAGCGAGAAGCCGGCGGTGGCGAGGCCCATGAGGCCGAAGAGCGCGTAGCTCACCGGCAGCGGCATGCGTACGGCGGCGAGCCATACCAGCCACAGCGCGCAGCAGGCGAGGGCGGCGCCGATCAGCACCGGCTTGCGCCGGCCGAGGCGGTCGGAGAGCGTGCCGATGGCCAGGCACCCTAGCGCGAAGCCGGCGAAGTAGAGCGACAGGTGGCTCGCGGCGGTGACCCGGGTCATGCCGTGCACCTGCGCCAGGTAGGGCGTCGCCCAGAGCCCGCCGAAGGCGAAGAAGCTGCCGGCGAGGCCGAAGTTCACGCACACCGCGGGCCAGGTGGCGCGGTTGCGCAGCACTCCGACGAGGCCGCCGATCACCACGGTGCGGTCGAAGCGCGGCCGCGCGGCCGCCGGCGCCTCCTTGATGAAGAGCCAGCAGGCCGCGCCGATGAGCGCCGAGAGCACCGCCGCCGCGATGAAGACCCCGCGCCAGGAAGCGACCTCCGCCACCGCCGCGAGCGGAGTGCCGGCGAGCACCGAGCCCAGGTTCCCGAGGAGCATGCACAGGCCCACCAGGGTGGCGAAGCGGCGCTCGTCGAACCACAGGGCGATGAGCTTGAGCATGGCGATGAAGACCACCGACACGCCCAGCCCCACCAGAGTGCGGCCGGCCAGTGCCACCTCCAGGTCGGGCGCGAGTCCGAACAGCGCGCTGCCGCCGGCCGCCACCAGGCTGCCCAGGACCAGGATGCGACGCGGTCCGAGGGTGTCCACCAGGATCCCGGTCGGAACCTGCATCAGCGTGTAGACGTAGAAATAGGTCGCCGCCAGCACGCCCAGCGAAGCCGCGCTGGTGTGGAAGGCGAGCGCCAGATCCTGGGCGATGCCCGCCGGCGCGAAGCGGTGGAAGAAGGACAGGACGTAGGCCGCGACGACGACCGCCAGCGCGAGCCCGCGACCCGAAGCGGGTGAGGACATGAGGTCTCCTGCGGCCGGGTGCCCGGGCGGGTCCCGGCCTTGTTCTGGTTGGCGTTCGCGCGTTGTCCCAGGTCCGATCCGCGCGCGGCGCCGGCTTCAGTCCAGCGTGCGCCCGGTGAGCCGCTCGTACGCCTCGCGGTACTTGGCCGCGGTGCGCTCGATCACCTCGGCGGGAAGGCGCGGGCCGGGGGCCTTCTTGCCCCAGTCGAGGGTCTCCAGGTAGTCGCGCACGTACTGCTTGTCGAAGCTCGGGGGGCTGATGCCTTCCTGGTAGCTGTCGGCCGGCCAGAAGCGCGACGAGTCCGGGGTGAGCGCCTCGTCGATGAGGTGCAGGGTGCCGGCCGCGTCGATGCCGAACTCGAACTTGGTGTCGGCGATGAGGATGCCGCGCCCGGCCGCGTACTCGGCCGCCTCGGTGTAGAGGGCGATGGCCGCGTCGCGCGCCTGGGCGGCGAGCTCGGCGCCGTTCCTGCCGGTACCCGCGAGCGGGCCGGCCAGCACCTCGGCGCAGCGCGCCTGGGCCTGCTCGAAGGAGATGTTCTCGTCGTGGTCGCCGGCCTCGGCCTTGGTCGCCGGGGTGAAGATCGGAGCGGGGAGCTTCGCCGCCTGCTTGAGTCCGGGCGGCAGCGCGATGCCGCAGATGGCGCCGGTGGCGCGGTAGTCGTTCCAGCCCGAGCCGATCACGTAGCCGCGCACCACCGCCTCGATGGGCAGCGGCGTGAGGCGCTTCACCACCAGGGCGCGGCCGCGCACCTGCTCGCGCTCGTCGGCGGCGACCACCGACTCCGGATCGATGCCGGTGAGCTGGTTGGGCACGATGTGGCCGAGCCGGTCGAACCAGAACAGCGCCGTCGCGGTGAGCACCCGCCCCTTGTCCGGAATCGGATCGGGCAGGATCACGTCGAAGGCCGAGAGCCGGTCGCTGGTGACGATGAGGAGCTTGTCCTCGCCCACGGCGTAGATGTCGCGCACCTTGCCGCGGCCGAGGAGCGGCAGACTCTTGATGGAGGATTCGAACAGGGGAGTGGCCACGGTCGGACTCTTGCGGAAAAAAACAGGAATTATAGGGCGCGGGGCGCGCGGCGTGCGAACCCGGGCTCAGTGCGCCGCGTGCGCTTCCTCGGCGGCGAGCGCGCGGCGCATGCGGCGCAGGCCGAGCGCCACGAAGCCGGCGATCACCGGGATGGAGATCGCCGTGATCACTTCGGGGGTGGCCGGGCCGAGGAAGGGCTTGGTGCCCTTGGCGAGATAGTTCACCAGCTGCGAGCCGTAGTAGGTGATGGCCACCACCGACAGACCTTCCACCGTTTCCTGAAGGCGCAGCTGCAGCCGGGCACGGCGATTCATCTGGGCGAGCAGCTCCTGGTTCTGGCGCTGCAGCTCGATGTCGACGCGGGTACGCAGCAGCTGCGAGTTGCGCGCCACGCGGCCGGAGAGATCGTCCTGGCGGCGGGCCATGGTGGCACAGGTGGCGATCGCCGGGGTGAGGCGCCGTTCCATGAACTCGTGCAGCGTCTGGAAGCCGGTGAGGCGCGTCTCGCGCAGGTCCTCGATGCGCTGCTGGACCAGGCGGTAATAGGCCGCGGCGGCGCCGAAGCGGAAGGTGGTGCGGGCGACCGAGCGCTCCACGTCGGCGGCGAGCCGGGTGAGGCGGGCGAGCACCGCGCCGTCGTCCTCGGGGGTGGTGGCCGCCCCCAGGTTGTCCATCAGGTCGGCCAGCTCGTCCTCGGCGCGCGACAGCAGCCGTCCTACCTGCTTCGCGACCGGGAAGGCGAGCAGCGCCATGACGCGGTAGGTCTCGATCTCGAGGAGGCGCTGCACGATGCGTCCAGCCTGGCGTGGCGTGAACGAGGCGTCGATGACGAGAAAGCGCGAGAAGCCTTCGTGGATGTGGAAGTCGGTGAAGATCCAGCCGGCGCCGTCGGCCACCCGCGCGGCGACCTGGGCCGGCCCGCGTGGCGAGAGCTGCTGGGCGACGATCTCGGGCGACACGTCGGCCGCCGGCCGCACCTCCACGTGGGTGGCGACGATGAGCTGGCCGGGAATGTCCTTGCGCCAGGAGGCCGGGACGGCGTAGAGCGCATGCTCCTCGCTGGCGTCCCCGAGCTGCACGCGGCGGAAGAAGGCGTAGCTGGAGAACTCGTTGTGCCGCTCCCACTTCAGGCGGAAGGTGCCGGCATCGAGGAAGACGTGTCCGGATTCGGTGTCCGGCGTGGGCAGCCCGAGCTGCTCGGCGAGCAGGCGCAGATGGATGCCCTCGCGCACTGCGCTTCCGTCCTGGTGCAGGAAGGCGAGGTAGGTGACGAGCTCGGGGGTGTCCAGCGGGACCGGCGGGCGGGCGTGGACCTCGTCGTTGAGTGCCTGGCGTTGCGGGTGTTCTTGGAAAAGGGACATCGTCGACGCACCGGTAGCGAACCAAGTGCGCAAGAGTACCCGCCCCCCGTCGTCCGGGAAAGTCCCTTACCCGATCGTCCTTACCGCATGACGCGCGCGGCCCCTGGGTCGGCAGGGCCGCGCGCTACCGGAGGCGTGAATCGGGACTTGACGCCCGAGACCGATTACTGTGCGGCCTGCTGCGGCACGATCAGCAGCTCCACCCGCCGGTTCTGCGCGCGGCCGGCGGCGGTGGCGTTGCTCGCGACCGGGCGGCTCGCCCCGTAGCCGACGGCGACCAGGCGCGCAGGCTCCACGCCGCGTTGCACGAGATAGCTGCGCACCGCGTTGGCACGGTTCTCGGACAGCGTCTGGTTGTACGCGGCCGCGCCGGTGGAGTCCGTATGCCCTTCGATCTGCACCACCGTGCCGGGATACTGCTGGATGCTCTGCGCGAGTTGCGACAGCACGGGCTGGAACTGCGGCTTGACGTCGGCGCGGTTGGTGTCGAAGGTGATGTTCTCGGGCGCCTGCAGGCGGATCGTGTCGCCCTGGCGCTGGACCTCGACGCCGGTGCCCTGCATCTGCTGGCGCAGCTCCGCCTCCTGCTTGTCCATCTGGCGTCCGATCAGGCCGCCCACGGTGGCCCCGACGGCGGCCCCGATGAGCGTGCCCTGGGTCTTGTCACCCTTGCCGGACACCACGTTGCCGAGCACCGCTCCGGCGCCCGCGCCGATGGTGGCGCCACGGGCGGTCTTCGCGGTGTCGCCGTAGTAGGGGTTCTGGGCGCAACCGACCGAGAGCACGGTCGCCGCGGCGGCGAGAAGCATGGTTCGGATCATACCTTCGTCCTCCTTGTTGTCATCCGGGGGGGCGATTGTGCCGGTTCGAACCGCGCCGGGCCTCGCGCGCGTGGTCACCAAATGTAAGCGGCGCGACGGGGTGGAACCCCGTCCGCGCCGGTTCGCTTTGCCGGAATCACCTGACCGACCGGGTGAACGGGAAGACCTTGGTGAAGCCGAGAATATCCGTGAGCAGCAGGACGAAGAACACCAGCAGGACCGCGCCCAGGACGCCGGCGCCGGCCGGTGCGGTCTCGATGTGCTGCGCGAGCCGGCTCGCTTCTTCGTCGGTGAGCTGCGCGATACGCACCGCGGCCTGGTCCGCGGAGATGCCGAGGCGCTCCATTTCGGCCTGCACGTCGGCGCGTGAGAGCGCCGCGGCGAGCCGTGCATGCGGCGAGCTTGCGTCGTCTGCGCGTGCCTCGACCCGCGCGGCCTGTTCGGTGGTGAGAAGTGCCGCCTGGGCGCTCTGGAGGAGCGTGCCGTAGGCGAAGCAGACGGCGAGCAGGCTCGCCAGGAAGCGTTTGAACCGCGTCATTGTTGTTCTCCTGGGTAATGCAGCAGGTGTACGCGGCCGAGCCCCACCGTTCGCGGGACTCGACCGGTGCTATTCCATTATATGAAGCGCTTCCCGGCATTCCAGGGCGGGGACGGTCCCTGCCGGGACGAAAGCATCACCATTTGTAACTACGGGATGGACGGTATCCGTCCGCGGTACCGATCAGGCGGGCCCGACGGGCAGCCACGCCAGGTCCGCCGGCGTGTCGATGTCGTGCAGGTGCTCGCCGACGTGCACCGGCCACCCGAGCGCGGCCAGGCGGCCGAGGGTGGCGGCGGCCACGCCGTCGCCGCCCCAGGCGATGCCGTCGAACAGCGAGGCGTCGAATGCGGTGAGCCCCAGGAGCGCGTAGCCGCCGTCGGCGGTCGGGTGGATCACGCAGCATCCGGTCCCCAGGACGGCCGCCGCGGTGCGCAACAGGGACGGGCGCAGGCCGGGGCAGTCGGTCCCCACGAGGATTGCGGCCTCGCCGCGCGCGCAGGTTCTCGCGGTGGCGCGGGCGAGCCGTGCGCCGAGATCGCCCGCGCCCTGATCGCTCGTGGCGACGCCTGACGGGATCGCCACGCCGCCCCAGGCGGGAGCGTCGACGGCGGGTGTCGCACACAGCTCGACCGGCCCGACGTCGGCGGCGAGGACCGCTGCCAGGGTGTCGTCCAGCATGCGGCGGGCGAGCGCCGCGGCCCCGTCTGCGCCGAGCGCCGGGATGAGGCGGGTCTTGGCGAGCCCGGGCAGCGGTGCCTTGGCGAAGACGAGGATGCGCACCGGCCTCACGATCTCTCCGGGGCGCGGTAGCGCGCGGCGAGCGTCTCGGCCGGGGTGCCGCGCCACCACGCCCAGCGCAGGCGCCACATGAGGAAGATGGTTCGCCACACCCCGTGGCGCTCCCAGCGCCGGCCGGAGGTGCGCACCCGCGCGCGCAGGCAGGCGGGCGCGGAGCGCGCCTTGAGCCGGCGCGAGAGCTCGATGTCCTCCATGAGCGGCAGATCGGGGAAGCCGCCCACGGCCTCGAAGGCCGCGCGTGAGACGAACATCGCCTGGTCGCCGGTGGCGATGCCGGTGAGCCGGGAGCGCCGGTTCATCATCCACGCCACGACGCGCAGCATGGGCGGGCGGCCCTCGATCGACACGTCGAAGCGGCCCCAGACGTGGCGGCCGTCGGCGAGGGCGTCGTGCACCAGCCGGTCGGCCGCGGGCGGAAGCAGGGTGTCGGCGTGGAGGAAGAGCAGTACGTCGCCCGTCGCCTGCGCTGCGCCGGCATTCATCTGCCGAGCGCGGCCGCGCGGGGCGGCGACGACTCGGGCGCCGGCTTCCGCAGCGAGCGCGGGCGAGCCGTCGCGGCTGCCGCCGTCGGCAACCACGATCTCCGCGCCGCGTTCGCGCAGCGGGGCGAGGGCGGCCAGCAGCCGCGGCAGGTTCTCCGCCTCGTCCAGCACCGGCACCACGATGGCGAGCTTCACCCCAGCCTCCAAGCGTGGTAGCGCCCTATCCAGCGCAGCAGGCGCTGTGGGGCGTGGGCGCGCTTCCACTCCCCGGCGGCGTACTTGTTGGCCTCGGCAAGCGTCGGATAGGGATGGATGGTCGAGAGGATCTTGCCCAGGCCGAGCTTGTGGCGCATCGCCAGCACGTACTCCGCCAGGAGCTCGCCGGCGTGCTCGCCGACGATGGTCACCCCGAGGATGCGGTCGCGGCCGGGCACGGTGAGAACCTTCACGAAGCCCTCCGTGGCGCCCTCGACGATGGCCCGGTCGAGCTCGGCGAGCTCGTAGCGCGTGACCTCGTAGGCGATGCCCCGGGCGCGCGCCTCCTGCTCGTTCAGGCCCACGCGGGCCACCTCTGGCGCGACGAAGGTGGTCGAGGGCACCACCGACCAATCCACGCGGAAGCGGCGGACGTTGCCGAAGAGCGCGTTCACCGCCGCGAACCAGGCCATGTGTGCGGCGGTGTGGGTGAACTGATAGGGGCCGGCGACGTCCCCCGCAGCGTAGATGTTCGGGTAGAGCGTCTCCAGGTACTCGTTGGTGAGCACGGTGCGCTCGGTGGGGATGCTCAGCTCCTCCAGCCCGTACCCGGAAAGGCGTGCCGCGCGGCCGACCGCCACCAGCAGGGCGTCGAACTCGAGCGCGCGCTCGGCCCCGTCGCGGGCGACGATCAACCGCTTCGTGTCCCCGTCGCGCTCGCAGCGCAGCGCGGTGTGGCCGGCGAGCACCTCCACGCCGTCGGCTTCGAGCGCCGCCTGCACCCGCGCCGAGACCTCCTCGTCCTCGCGCCCCATGAGGCGCGGCGCCATCTCCACCTGCACCACCCGCGAGCCCAGGCGCGCGAAGGCCTGGGCCAGCTCGCAGCCGATCGGGCCGCCGCCCAGCACCGCGAGCCGCGCCGGGGCGGCGTCCAGCCGCGTGAACTCGTCCCACAGCGTGTCGCTGGTGACGAAGCCGACCTCGTCGAGTCCGGGCAGCTGGGGCACGAAGGGGCGGGCGCCGGCCGCGATCACGATGGCGCGGGTGGCGAGCCGGCGCGTGCCGCCGCCGTTCAGGGCGACCTCCACCGTCCACGGATCGACCACGCGCGCATGGCCCTTCAGCACCTCCACCCCCAGCGCGGTGTAGCGCTCCACGCTGTCGTGGGGCGCGACGGCGCGGATCACCGCGTGCACCCGCGCCATCACCGCCCGGAAGTCGACCCGCACGCCTTCGGCGGCGAGCCCGTAGCGCGGCGCCTGGCGCAGTTCGTGGGCCATGCGGGCGCTGCGGATCAGCGCCTTGCTCGGCACGCAGCCGAAGTTGAGGCAGTCGCCGCCCATGCGGTGCGCCTCCACCAGGGTGACCTTGGCGCGCACCGCCGCGGCGATATAGGCCGTCACCAGGCCCGCCGCGCCGCCGCCGATCACCACCAGGTTGCGGTCGAAGCGCCGCGGGCGCGGCCAGCGCGCATAGACCCGGCGCCGGCGTACCAGCTCCACGAGTCGGCGGGCGACGAAGGGGAAGACCCCGAGCAGGGCGAAGGAGGCGACGAGCGCCGGCGACAGGATGCCGGAGAGGCTGTCGATGCGCGCGAGCTGGGTGCCGGCGTTCACGTACACCACGGTGCCGGGGAGCATGCCCAGCTGGCTCACCCAGTAGTAGGTGAGGGTGCGCATCGGCGTGAGACCCATCAGCAGGTTGACGAGGAAGAAGGGGAAGACCGGCACCAGGCGCAGGGTGAACAGGTAGAAGGCGCCGTCGCGGGCCACGCCCCGGTCGATCGCCTCGAGCCGCGCCGGAAAGCGCTTGCGCACCCAGTCGCGCAGCAGGAAGCGCGAGACGAGGAAGGCGAGGGTCGCGCCGATGGTGGAAGCGAAGGACACCAGCACGGTGCCGGCGACGAGCCCGAAAAGCGCGCCGGCGGCGAGGGTCATGATGGCCGCGCCGGGCAGCGACAGGGCGGTCACCGCCACGTACACCACGAAGAAGACCGCGGCGACGGTCCACGGCGAGCCTTCGCGCAGGGCGGCGAGCTCGGCCTGGCGGGCCTTCAGCGCGTCCAGGGTGAGGTGGCGGTCGAGGTCGAAGGCGAAGAAGGCGACCGCCGCCACCGCGAGCGCCGCGAGAAGCAGGACGCGCCGGTTCATGGGCGGGCAGCGGGCGTCACAGCGCGCCGCTGCAGCTGCTGCCCTGCCCGGCGGTGCAGCCGTAGCAGTGGTCGGCCACCTGGATGGCGCGGCCTTCCAGGTCCTCGTCGAGCAGGTCCCGCAGGTGCGGGCGGCCACGGCCGCTCATGGGCAGGCGCAGCTGCTGGTTGAAGTCGCAGTCGTAGAGCCAGCCCTGCCAGTCCACGCTCACCAGGCTGCGGCACATCACGTTCTCCAGGTTCGCCGCGGCATGGTTTTCCCTGAGGAGGCGCATGTAGTCGGTGAACTGCCCCTTCGAGACCAGCGTGCTGCCGAAGCGCTGGATGGGCATGTTGGCGAGCGTGTACAGATGATTGAAGACGATGCCGAAGTGCTCGGCGAGCTCGCGCCGGTAGGCCGCCTCCAGCGCCGCCTGGGGTGGTGGGAGGCTGGGGCCGAGGGGGTTGTAGACCAGGTTCAGGACCAGCCCGCTGCCGTCGCGTCCGTAGCCCAGCTCGTTCAGGATCTTCAGGCCAGTGAGGCTCTTGTCGAACACGCCCTCGCCCCGCTGGCGGTCCACGTTGGCGGCCGAATAGCAGGGGAGCGAAGCGACGATCTCCACGCCTTCCTCCGCCAGGAAACAGGCGAGGTCCTCCAGACCCGGCTCGAGGAGCACGGTGAGGTTGCAGCGGTCCATCACCTTGACGCCCAGCGCGCGCGCCGCGCGCACCAGCCCGCGAAAGCCCGGGTGCAGCTCGGGCGCGCCGCCGGTGAGGTCGAGCACCGTAAGCCGCCGTGCGGCGAGCACCCGCGGAATCAGCGCCAGCGTGTCGCGATCCATCGTCTCGGTGCGCCTGGGGCCGGCGTTGACGTGGCAGTGCAGGCAGCTCTGGTTACAGCGGTAGCCGAGATTCACCTGCAGCGTCTCGAGGGCGCGGCGGCGCAGGGGCGGAAAGTCGGTGGCCTGGAGCAGGGGCAGGGTTGCGTGCATGCAGATCCTCTGCGAGGGTGGTTATAGGGGGGCGCTTTCCCGTTTGTCGTATGGGCGCCGAACTCCTTACACGCGCGTGCGGTCCTGAGGAAGGGGCATGCAGGCCGGCGCGCGCTGCATCGCTATTTGATGAGGACAGGCGAAGAATCGATGAAGATCCGCATGATGCCAGCAAAGCCCGGTGCGCGTACGCCGCGCGGCCTTGTCATGCTGCTGGCGGCGGTGCTCGCCGGCGCCGCGGTCGCGCAGGCTGCGCCGGGCAAGCTCACGCCCTTTTCCCAGGCGGCGCCGGGGGGCGAGCCGCCCCCGCCCTGGCGGCACCAGACCCTGCCCAAGGTCGAGCGCGAGAACCGCTTCGCGCTCGTGGAGGACGGCGGTCATACCGTGTTGCAGGTGAGCTCCTCGTCGGCCGCGTCCACCCTGGTCCATCCGGTGACGGTCGACCCCGCCAGGACGCCGGTCCTCACCTGGCGGTGGAAGGTGTCGAACGTGGTGGCCGGCTCCGACTTCATGCGCAAGTCGGGCGACGACTACGCCGCGCGGGTATACGTGCTCTTCGACTACCCGAGCGAGCGCCTGCCGCTGGTAGACCGGGTGAAGATCGCGCTCGCGAGAAGCCTGCACGGCACGGAGCTCCCCACGGCGGCGATCGCCTACGTGTGGGGCAACGCCCAGGCGGTCGGGGCGCGCGGGCCCAACCCCTACACCGACCGGGTGCACATGGTCGTGGTGGAGAGCGGCATTGCGCGCACCGGTCAATGGCTGGAGGTGCGGCGCAACGTCGCGGCCGACTTCCAGGCCGCCTTCGGCGAGCCGGCACCGCCGGTGGTGGGGGTCGCGGTGAGCGCCGACACCGACAACACCCGCGAGGCGGTCACGGCCTGGTTCGGCGACCTGCGCTTCGAGGCGGGCGAGTGAGCCTGCGCATCACTCCTGCTCGAACATCCCCTTGCGGAAGCGCTCGGCCGCCCGGCGCAGGACATCGAGGTGCCGGCGATAGCGGGTGCAGCCCACGCAGAGCAAGGTGTGGTAGCGCAGGGCCGTGCGTTCGCGCACGGTGAGCGCGCGGTCCTGTTCCTCCGACATCAGGCGGGTCGCCTCCTTGCAGCTCAACATGGCACGGACCCTCCGTGAAACCAGCTGTCTTCCAGACACTCCCGCAGCGCGGTGCGCGCGCGGTGCAGAATGACCCAGCAGTTGTTCGTGGTGATGCCCAGCTGCGCGCAGATCTCCGCGGTTTCGAGCTCGAGGAACTCGCGCATCATATAGACGCGGGCGAGCCGCTCCGGCAGGTGGTTCACGCAGGCATCGAATACCTGCCAGAACTCCTTCTGCGTGAAGGCGGCGTCCGGATCCGCCCACGCGGCGGGACGCTCGGCAGGCTGCCAGTGTCCCGACTCGCGGAACAGGCGATCGAAATCCGGCTCGTCCTCCCCGTCGGCGACGATCTCCGAGGCCGTGACCTCGCGCGAAGACTTGCGGAGGTGATCGACGATCTTGTTGCGCAGGATCGCAAAGAGCCAGGTCTTCACCGCAGACCGTCCGGCGAAGTCGGCAGTGTGGTTCATCGCCGCAAGCAGCGCCTCCTGCACCATGTCCTCGGCCACGGCCGCGTCGCGCAGCTGAATCTGCGCGAAACGCAGCATGTCGCGCCGAACGGCGGCAAGGCCCGGGTCGTCCCAGCGGATGCCGCCGCCATCGGTGGTCAGTGACGCGTCCATCGTCGCACTCTCCGCGTGCCCGGCGGCGCGCCCCTCGCCTGCCGCCGGCACATGCCCATCTTAGACGGGTCGAGACGGAGTGGGCTTACGGACACTCGCGCCTCCCGATCAACCGTAGTCCACCGCTCCGTGCTTCATCGTGACGAGCTCGCCGCGCGACAGGGACATGAGGAGCACCGCGATCAGCTCGTGCATGATGATGGTGTGGTGGTTGCCGGTCTCCTGGAAGTGCTGGCGCAGCGTCTCGCGCACCTTGGCCACGCCGGTCACGTCGATGATGATGTCGACCCCGGCGCCCAGACGGGCGAGGTCCATGAAATCCAGCGTGGTGCGCACGCCGCGCGACTTTGCGAGCTGCATGCCCGGCTGGGACTCGGAGAGGTCGGCCACCCCTACGAGCTCCACGAAGGGCGCATCGAGAAGCTGGCGAAGCAGAGGGGTGCCGGTCTCGCCGGCACCGACGAGCGCGATGCGGATGCGGTTCATGCGGTGATCTCCTGGTAGAAGGCCGGCGCCCGGGGCGACGGCGGGGAAAGCGGAGGGGCGCGGGGGCGCGGCAGGCTAGTCGAGTGCCGGATCCTCCTCGTACAAGCTGGCGAGCCCTGCGACATCGTGGAAGAAATCCACCCGACAGGCCGGGCGGGCGCCGCACATCACGGCATCCGCGAGCATCTCGGAGTTGGCCGCGAGCTCGGGCGTGGAGAACATCGGGATGACCAGGGTGCGCCCGTAAAGGCGCATCGGCTGCTCGCGGATCTCGCGCACGGCGAGGGGCAGGACCATCTGGCCGGGGTAGGGGGCGGCAAGCTCCGCCGCCTCCGCGGTGCCCCACTCGGGTGCCCGGCTCAGACGGCACAGGATCCGCGTCTTGCCGTTGTGCCAGCAGGTCCAGACGGTCGTCGCAGGGGCGGAAATCGCGGTGCCGTCCGTGGCCGGGGCAGCGGGGGCGAGGCAGCACGCGGCCAGTGCGATCAGGCCGCGTGACAGGAAAGCAACCGCGCTTTTCGCTCGCATGTTCGGTCGTCCGGCGGGCGCGGGGTCGTCGTGGCATGGCCGTAAGGACCCGACGGTCGTCGGTAAGCTTCGAGCCTGCGCTTCGGCGACTTCCGGCGGCTCCGCCGCTGGGGTCAGCGCCCCGTGGAATGGTCAGTTTTCGCTCCCGCCCGATCGGTCGGGGCTTGCCGATTTCATTTCTGCTCCCATCCTAGCAGCATGAACAGCCGGCCGCCATCCAATCCATAAGTAATACGTGACTTTGTTCCGGGGCGGACGCAGGGGCGGCCCGGACGGCGAGGCGCCCCCAGGCATCGGGCGCCGGTCGGCGCCGCACCGCCGGTCGGCGCCCGGCCGTTTGACCGGCCGCGGGAGACAGGCCAGACTCGGCGCATGCCTTCGCCCACTACCCCGCCTGCCGGCCATCCGCAACGCGCCCGTCCTTCGCCGTGGTGGGCACCGACCCTGCCCGTGCTGGCCGTGCTCGCGGTGGGAACCGCGATCCCGGCGCATGCCGGGGGCGGGGCACCGGGTGAGCGGCCCGATGCCTCTGCCTGCCCCACTCTCGCCAAAGCCTATCGTGGCCTGGAAGAGGCCGTGGCGGTGCCCGCGGCCGAGCGCGGGCGTATCGCGGCACTCATCCTCGAGGCCTGCGGCGGCGTCGAGATCAGGGTGCTGCGGGCGTCCACCCTGGATGGCGCGCCGGTGCTGGAGATGCCGCTGCCGGGCTTCACCGGTGGAGAAAGGCGGCCGTGAGCCGCTACGCGGTTTTTCTGCTCGCAACCCTCGCCCTGCCGGTGCAGGCCGAGCGCCTGCGCGAGATCGTTCCTATCGTGGGCACCGATCCGCAGGCAGAGGCGGTGCCGGTCGTCCCCGTCCCGGTGGAGCGGGTCGTGGACTTCGTGCGCGAGCTCGCAGCGGCATGGCCGGGCGGCGATCTCGCGGCGTTCCTGGCAGACGACTTCCCCGGCCGAGAGCGTCTGGTGGACGAGCTCCGGCACTGGCCGCCCCTCGATGCGCGGTTCACCATCCTCTCCGTCGGCACGGTGCAGACCCTGTCGCAGCGGGCACTGCCCGACGGGCGGGAGAGCGAGGTGCTGGTGCGGCTGCAGGGGCTGGTCGAGTATTCCGATGCCCAGGGGCGGCTGCAGCGCCTGCCGACGCGCCAGGAATGGATCCTGCGCATCGCCCAGCGGGTGCCGTGATGCGGCGCACCGGTCTTGTCATGGCGATGACGCTCCTGCTGGGCGCGATGCCGGGCGCGCGGGCGGCCATCGAGGCTTCCGGCGGCACCGGTCTGCGCTTCGAGCGTTACGAGATCGGCGGCGACCCGGCAGCAGTGCCCTGGGAGCACGAGGGTGACCACTTCCACCAGGAGTTCGATCTGCGGCTCGCCGCCCGGCCCGACGCGGCGAGCCGCTGGGAGCTCAACACCTCGGGCGTGGTCGATCACTCCGGCTATCGCCACGCGGGACAGGGGCTGATCACCGAATGGCTCAACTTCCGCTACGAGGACGGCGGCGCGACCTTGCCGTATCGGATCGAGCTGGGCGACCAGCGGGTGCGCTTCTCGCCGATGACGCTCGATCGGCGTCTGCAGGCAGCGCGCCTCGAACTGCAGCCCGCCTTCGGCGGCGACGGCCGCCATTCGGTGATGTGGGTGTCCGGCCGCGAACGGACCGACTGGCGCACCGGTCAGGTCCTGGGCAATCGCTATCAGGGGGCGTCCTGGCTGGTCCAGGACCCGGAGCTCGGTCGCTACGCGGTCAACGCGGTGTTCCAGCAGGCGGCCCGGCCGGTGCCTGGCACCGCCTCGGGGCGGCTGGTCACCAGCATCGCCGCGGCGCGCGATTTCTCGCTCTGGGCACGGCAGGACGTGGCCGCCGAGGCGGAGTGGGCACGCGTCCACGGGCGCGTGGTCGCAGGCGGTACGCCGGCCGGCAGCGGGCTGCGCATGCAGTTGCGAGCATCCGACCGCACCTTGCCGCTCGACTACGAGGTGCGTTACCGGCGCCATGGCGAGGGTTTCGCGCCCCTCGGCACCACGGTGGAGCGCGACAGCCGCGAGCTTGCGGCCAATGCGGGCTGGCGTTTTCCTTTCGGCATGGGGCTGCGCGGCCGCTATGACCGCAACCTGAGGCAGGCGAGCGACCAGCAGCTCGCCTCCGAGGGCTATGGCCTCACGGTCGACCTTCCGCGCACCCTGGGCTGGCTGGAATGGATGGACCAGCGCTGGGATCTGAGCCGTCGCTTCCGGGAGAACGCCTGGGGCTCGGTGGACACCCGCAGCACCGAGGCGCGCTGGAGCATCCGTGCGGCCGGCGGGCACGGCAGCTCAACGCGCCTCGCGCTGGCCTGGGTGGGGCTCGAGGATCGCGTCTCCGCCGACGGCGGCGGCAGCGAACACCGAGTGAGCCTGTCACACGCACGGACCTTCGACCTGGGCTTCGTCGACGTGGCCGCCACGCCGGGCGTCGACTACCGGGTGCGGGCGGGCGCGGACCGCGGCTCCGTGCTCAACCCGACGCTGCGCCTGGACGCCGCGCGCGGCCCGCATCGGCTCGGGATGCGGCTCGACTACCGCACGCTGGAGGCGGGTGTTCTCGCCGAGCGCGAGGACTACGGCCTGCTGCTCGACTACCGCTATCGGCACGAGCAGCACACCATCGGCGTGGAGTACGAGCAGCTCGGACGCGAGCGCGACGCCGCCATGGCCCAGGCCTGGCGGGCCGGGGTGTTCTGGCGCTATCGCTTCGACATGCGCCTCGGCGTCGGCCAGTAGCGGCCGCAGCTCAAGCCGCGCGGTTGAACCACACCAGCGACAGCGCGGCCGCCGCCAGCGCGAGCAGCGCCGCCGCGGCGGCGGCGAGCGCGGTCAGCTCGGTCTCCTTGCGTTCCAGTACGATGCGCGCGTTGAGGTCCTGGTAGATCTTGCGCAGGTCGGCCGCGGTGGCGGCGTGGAAATAGCGGCCGCGGGTCACCTCGGCGATGGCCTGCAGTGTCTCCTCGTCGAAGCGCATGAAGATGGAGAGACCTTCGGTGTTTACCGTGGATCCCTCCGGCGTGCCGAAGCCTACCGTGAACACGCGCACGCCGCGGTCGGCGGCCATGGCGGCGGCCTCGATGGGGTCCGGTCCGGTCGTGCGCCGGCCGTCGGTGAGCAGGATGATCGCGGCCGACCCATAGGAGCCGGGTTCCACCGGCGCCAGAGGCGCGGCCTCGTTCGGCTTCGCGAGAGGCGTGGCGCCGGCCCGGTTGCGCTGGCTGGCGATGCCGCCGTTGAACACCGCCGCCTCGAGGTCGATGCCCGCCTCGGGGAAAACGGTCGCCAGGGCGAGGATGATGCCGCTCCCGATGGCGGTGTGGCGGTCGAGCTGGAGCTGGTCGATGGCCGCCACCAGCGCCTCGCGATCGTTGGTCGGGGCCTGCACCACCGAAGCGGTGCCTGCGAAGGACACCACCGCGATGCGTACGTCGGCAGGCTGGTCCTGCACGAAGGCGCGCGCCGCTTCCTGAGCGGCGACGAGGCGGTTGGGATCGACGTCGGTGGCACTCATGCTGAGCGAGACGTCGATGGCCAGTACGATGGTGCGCTGCTCGGTAGGCAGGGTCACGACCGCGGTCGGACGGGCCATCGCGCCGATTGCGACCGCCAGCGCGAGCAGCAGGAGCAGCGGCGGCACGTGCCGGCGCACCCGCTGTCCCGGGCCGATCGCCTCGCGTACCAGCGCCGTGTCCGGAAAGCGCAAGGCGTCGCGGCGTCTGCGCCGCAGCAGCAGGATGTAGATCCCCACGAGCAAGGGCAGGGCAAGCAGCAGCCCGAGCATGTGCGGCCAGAGCAAAGTCATCCGCGTTTCTCCCGCGTGGCGCACTCGGTTTCGGCGAGGCAGCGGCGCACGACGCCGCGCTGGTGCGACGGTTCGTCGCCTGCGGGCTCCCTCTGAATTTAGCACGCGAAATACGTGCCGGAATTTTCTCGCCGCAGGCGGAGTCGAACAGGTTCAGCCAGCGCGTCGGGGACCAACCAGATGTCCACCACCATGCCGCCGAAAGGCCGAACCCGCCCTTGCTTCCGGCTTCCGGATGCGTCCGGCGCATCGCTTCGGACACATCGGGGAGTCAGGTCATGAGACGCGCTGCCCTGTACAGCAGTTCCGGAGCGCGCCGCTCAGGGGGGCCGCGTTCACGCGGGCCGGCTCCCGAATACCCCACCGAAACCGGCGCGAAGAGTAAGGAAGAGGCCGTCGCCGCCCCCGGAGGCGCGTCCTCGCCGGTTTCGTCGGCGCCCCGGCGCGCGTTGCTGCGGCGGCCCTGGCTGCGCTGGCTCGCCGCCGCCGTGGCGGGGGTATCGATCGTCGCGTTCGGCCTGCATGCCTACTGGCCGGTGCCGGGCGGGCTGAGCCGGCACGAAGTGGAAATGACCGTCCTGCGCACCCTCGAGCGCCAGACCCCGGCCACGCTCCGCGCCCAACGCATCATCGCCCCGTCGGTGGTCCGCGTGCGCAGCTTCCGCAAGACCTCGAACGGCGACGGTGAGTCCGGGCGCAGCGTGGGGACCGGCGTGGTCGTGATCGACCGCGGCGTCATCCTCACCAATCTCCACGTGGTGGCCGGCGCCCAGCGGATACAGGTGACCTTCGCCGACGGTCTCGAGTCGGACGCCACGGTCGTCGGGGTGCGTCCCGAGCACGATCTGGCGGTGCTGCAGACGAGCAGCGTGCCGGACGACCTGGTGGCGGCCACCCTGCGCTCGACCGCCGATCTCGAGCCGGGCGAGCCGGTCATCGCGGTCGGCTTCCCCTTCGGCGTCGGGCCCTCGGTGACCGAAGGAGTGATATCCGGCCTCGGGCGCGAATTCCGCTCGCCGGAGGGCGAGCGCCTGCTGACGAATCTGATCCAGTTCGACGCCGCGGCCAACCCGGGCAGTTCGGGGGGGCCGCTCGTGACCATGAGCGGCGAGGTGGTGGGCATCGTCACGGCCGTGCTCAACCCCACCGAACAAGGCTTCTTCGTCGGCATCGGCTTCGCCGTCCCCATCGAAAACGCCGCCTCGGCCGCCGGCGTGCCGCCGTTCTAACCACCATCGACAAGTCGGGGAGGACCAAGTCCCATGCACAATCGAGAAACGGACCAGGGCGAGGTCTCCGCCCTGATGGAGCGCATCCTCTACGAGGTCAAGCGCGTGGTGGTCGGGCAGGACCACTTCCTCGAGCGGGTGCTCGTCGCCGTGCTGGCCCAGGGCCACCTGCTGGTGGAAGGCGTGCCGGGGCTGGCCAAGACGCTCACCGTGAAGACGCTCGCCGCCACCGTGCGCGGCACTTTCCGGCGTATCCAGTTCACCCCCGACCTCGTGCCCGCGGATCTGGTGGGCACACGGGTCTACAACCAGAAGACCGGCGAGTTCACCACCTCCCTGGGCCCGGTGTTCACCAACCTGCTCCTCGCCGACGAGATCAACCGGGCGCCCGCCAAGGTGCAGAGCGCGCTGCTCGAGGTGATGCAGGAGTACCAGGTGACCATCGCCGGCCAGACCCATCGGGTGCCGCAGCCCTTCCTGGTGCTCGCCACCCAGAACCCGATCGAGACCGAGGGCACCTATCCGCTGCCCGAGGCCCAGGTGGACCGCTTCATGATGAAGGTGCTGGTGGGCTATCCGACCGAGGAGGAGGAGTTCACCATCGTCGAGCGCGTGACGGGCCCGGCCACGGCAGTGGCCGCCATCGCCACCACCGACGAGCTGGCCGCGCTGCAGCGCGAGTGCCGCAACGCCTATGTCGATCCCTCGCTCATCCAGTACGCGGTGCGGCTGGTGTCCGCCACGCGTAACCCGGAGCGCTACGGCATCGCCGATCTCGACCGCTATCTCAGCTTCGGCGCGAGCCCGCGCGCCTCGATCCATCTCATCGAGGGGGGCCGCGCGCTCGCCTACCTGCGGGGCCGCGACTATGTGCTGCCCGAGGACGTCACCGACCTGGTGGCCGACGTGCTGCGTCATCGCCTGGTGCTCACCTACGAGGCGCTCGCCGACGGGCTCTCCCCCGACGAGCTGATCGGCCGCATCATGCGCAAGATCCCCGCCCCCGAGAAGCCGCTGGAATCCCATGTCAGCTTCGACGCCCGGCCCTGAGGACATCCTGCGCCGCCTCGAGTGGACCGTCGTGCGGCGGCTCGACGGGCTGCTGCAGGGCGACTACCGCACGCTCTTCCGCGGCTTCGGCCTGGATCTCGCCGACCTGCGCGAGTACCAGTACCACGACGACGTGCGCCACATCGACTGGAACGTGACCGCGCGCCTGGACGTGCCCTACGTGCGCGAATTCACCGAGGATCGGGAGGTCACCGCGTGGTTCCTCCTCGACCTGTCGCCATCGGTGGACTTCGGCTCGCGGGTTCGCAAGCGCACGGTATCGATCGACTTCGTCACCGTGCTGGCGCGCCTGCTCGCCCGCCACGGGAATCGCGTCGGGGCGCTCTTCTACGGCTCCACGGTGGACGCCGTCGTCCCGGCCGGCAGCGGCCGCCGCCACGTGTTGCACCTGCTGCATAAGCTGCTCGCGCGCCCGCGCCTCGCACGCGCCGAGCCGACCGATCTCGCGCGTTTCATCGATGCCGCCCAGCGCACCGTGCGTCGGCGCGCGCTGGTGTTCGTCGTGTCGGACTTCGTCAGCACCCCGGGCTGGGCCCGGCCGCTCGCGCAGCTCGCCCAGCGCCACGAGGTGGTGGCGGTGCGTCTCTACGATCCGCTCGAGATGGAGCTCCCCGATCTCGGCCTGCTCATGGTCGAGGACGCGGAAAGCGGCGAGCAGGTCTTCGTCGATACCCACGACCGGGGATTCCGCCGGCGATTCGAGCGCGCCGCGGCCCATCGCGAAGAGGTGCTGCGCGCAGCCTTCCGCGACGCCGGCATCGACGCGCTCGAGCTCTCCACCGAAGACGATCTGGGTGACGCGATCCTGCGCTTCGCCGACCTGCGCAAGTGGCGCAGCCGGGTGGCCGCGGGCGGCGCCTTGCCCGCCCACCTGGAAGGAGGCCGGTCGTGAGCTTTCTGTGGCCGGAGGCGCTTGCGCTGCTCGCCCTGCTGCCCTTGCTGGTCGTGCTGTATCTGCGGCTGATGCGCCGGCGTTCCCGAGAGGCGGTGCGTTATGCCGATCTGAACGTGTTGCGGGATGCCAGGTCCTCGGGCGGAACGCTGCGCCGCCACCTTCCGCCGCTGCTCTTCCTGATTGGACTTGCCGCCATGCTGCTGGCGGTCGCCCGGCCGACCGCGGTGGTGACGCTGCCTTCCCAGGAGCAGAGCCTGATCCTCGCCATGGACGTGTCGGGCAGCATGCGCGCCACGGACGTCGAGCCGGACCGGCTGCGCGCGGCGCAGGCCGCGGCGAGGGCGTTCGTCGAGGAGCTGCCGCGCGGGGCACGGGTCGGCGTGGTTTCCTTCGCTGCCACCGCGGCGCTGGTTCAGCAACCCACCGCCAAGCGGGACGAGGTGCTGGCGGCGATCGACCGCTTCCAGCTGCAGCGGGGCACGGCCATCGGCAGCGGTATCCTGGTTGCGCTGGCCACGATCTTTCCGGATGCCGGGATCGAGGTGGGCACGCTCGGCGAGCCTGCACCGGGCGAGCCGCCGCGCGAGCGCAAGCCGGCACCGCCCCCGGTGCCGCCCGGATCCCACCTGTCGGCCGCCATCGTCGTGCTCACCGACGGCCAGCGCACCACCGGACCCGACACCATGGAGGCGGCGCGCATGGCCGCGAACATGGGGGTGCGGGTCTACACCGTCGGGATCGGCACCGCCGAGGGCGAGGTGATCGGCTTCGAGGGCTGGTCGATGCGGGTGCGCCTGGACGAGGGGGCCCTGAAGGCGATCGCGCGCGAGACGCGCGGCGAGTACTTCCAGGCGGGCACGGCGGACGAGCTCGAGCAGGTCTACCGCACCCTGGGCAGCCGCCTGGTGATGCACCGCGAGGAGACCGAGGTCAGCGCGCTCTTCGCAGCCGCCGGCGCCGGCCTGGCGTTGCTCGCGGCGCTGCTGTCGCTGTGGTGGTTCAACCGCATCCTGTGATTCGTGCAGCTCCTGCATCGCCTTTCCCGCCCGAAGTGATGAAACATTGGCCTGCCAGCATGCGTCCCATCGGCATTCCCGTGAAGGGCAACACGATGGCCAACGCGCAGAGACTCTCCGCCCGGCTGCCGGAATGGAACCGGCTGCAATGGCTTGCGGTGTTCCTCGTGCCCGCGCTGCTGTACCTACTTCAGCCGCTGCAGGCCGATCCGCGCCTGTTTCTTGCCGCTGCGCGCTGGCAGCAGGCGCAGGCAGGGGTGTCGGGGGCGGTCGCCGAGGACTACAGGGCACGCATCCAGGCCCTGCCGCTCGCCGGTGTGGGCGCGAACCTGTCCGGGCTCGCCTGGGACGGCGAGCGGGGGCAGCTGTGGGCAGTCCTCAACAATCCGCCCGAGCTCCTCGGGCTGGATCGGCAGGGGAACGTCCTCGCGCGCCACCCGCTCGTCGGATTCGAGGACGTGGAAGGCATCGCCTGGCTGGGCGGCGATCGGCTGCTGCTGGCCGAGGAGCAGCGCCAGACGCTGGTTGCCGTCGCCGTGCCGCGGGCGCCGGGTGTTCTGCGCCGCGAGGACTACCCTGCTCTTGCCTTGCAGCTCGCCCCCGGCGAAAACGACGGTTTCGAGGGCCTGGGTTACGATCGGGCGGGCGACCGGCTATTCGTGGTGAAGGAGCATTCTCCGCGCAAGCTCTACGAGATCCGCGGCCTGCGGGCGAGTCTCGCGGGGCCTTTGGCGCTCCAGATCATCGACCGCAGCGCCTGGATCCGGGACAAGCACTTCGCCGCCGATTTCTCGGCGGTCGAGTACGACCACACGACCGGTCATCTGCTCCTGTTGAGCGACGTGTCGCAGCTCGTCATGGAGATCGACCGCGACGGACGCATGACCGGCCTGCGTTCCCTGCGCCACGGCCACTCCGGACTCGCCGAGAGCGTGCCGCAGGCCGAGGGGCTGGCGCTGGGCGAGGCGGGCGAGATCTACGTGGTGAGCGAGCCGAATCTGTTCTACGCCTTCGCCCGGCCCTGAGCCCGGCGGCGGCTTCGGGAGCGGTCAGCGCCCGGCCTTGAGCGCGGCGATCCGCTCCTCGAGCGGCGGGTGGGTCATGAACAGGCGCCGCAGGCCGTGCCCGAGGGTGCCCATGATCCCGAAGGCGGCGAGCTGATCGGGCAGCGGCGCGGTGCGCGTGCCGGCGAGCCGCTCGAGCGCCGCGATCATGCTGCCGCGCCCGGCGAGCTCGGCTCCGCCGCGGTCGGCGCGGAACTCCCGCCGGCGCGAGAACCACAGCACGATCATGCTTGCGAGCAGGCCCAGCACCAGCTCGGCGACGATGGTGGTGATCCAGAACGCCGGGCCGTGTCCGCGCTCGGTCTTGAACACCACGCGGTCGACCAGGTGGCCGATCACCCGCGCGAGGAAGATCACGAAGGTATTGATCACACCCTGAATCAGCGCGAGCGTCACCATGTCGCCATTGGCTACGTGCGAGACTTCGTGACCGAGCACCGCTTCGGCCTCTTCCCGGGTCATGCCGCGCAAAAGCCCGGTGCTGACCGCCACCAGGGCGTTGTTGCGGCGCATGCCGGTGGCGAAGGCGTTCACGTCGGGCGAGTCGTAGATCGCCACCTCCGGCATGCCGATGCCGGCATGGCCCGCCTGACGGCGCACCGTCTCCACCAGCCACGCCTCGGTCTGGTTGCGCGGCTGGGTGATGACGTGGGCTCCGGTGAGGCGCTTGGCGGTCCACTTCGACAGCGCCAGCGAGATGAAGGAGCCGCCGAAACCGAACACGGCCGCGAAGACCAGCAGCGCGTTGAGATCGAGCGCTACGCCCTGCTCGTCCAGGATTCGCTCAACGCCGAGCAGGCGCAGCGTGATGCTCAGCACGACGATGATGGCGAGGTTCGTTGCGAGGAAGAGAGCGACGCGCTTCATGGAGCCTCACTCCTCGACGGTCACCGGACGGGGAGCGGGGCGCGTCGCGATGAAGAGCGCCACGGCGCCCATCGGGACCGCGGCGGCGAGCGCGATGCGGAAATCGCCCGCCTGCTGCGCGATCACCACCCAGCTCGCCGCCAGCAGGGCCAGCGCCAGGCACTTGGCGCGGGGGGAGATGGCGCGCTGGGTCTCCCAGTGATCGAGGAGCGGCCCAAGATGCCGATGGGTGCGCAGCCACCGGTCCAGTCCCGGGCAGCCGCGCCGCGCCGCCCACGCGGCGACGATCAGGAAGGGCGTGGTGGGCAGGCCGGGCAGGACCACGCCGGCCAGCGCGAGCGCCGTGCACAGCCACGCGAGCGCGGCGTGGAAGCAGCGCACGGCGGGGCGGTGGGCGGTGTCGGGCGGCGTGGGCATGGGCGAACTGGTTCGGTTCCGTTCACTCCAGCACAGACCCGGCGCGAGCCGCCTTGTTCCGGATCAACCGGTGTGGCGCTGCATCGGATCTCTTCGCATTCGCGGTGTCGCCCCTGCAACGATTCCGGGAGTGCCATGGTCGAACCGATCGGCACGCCAATTCGACAGGACATGGCAATGAGCGAGAATTCCCCGGACATCGCCACCGTCATCGGCCGAATGCCCCTGTTCGCGGGGCTGGGCGCGGATGCGGCCGGCGCGATGGCACGCGCGACCATGCGCAGACGACTCAAGAAGGAGCAGCAGGTCTATCGGCAGGGCGACTCGCCCCACGCCTTTTTCTACGTGATTTCCGGCCACGTGCGGCGCGCGATCGCCTCCAGCGAGGGAGAAGAGAAGGTGATCGACATCCTCTCGCCGGGCGATCACTTCGGGCTCGCCGAGCTCTTCAGCGACTCGGCCTATGTCTCGTTCGCCGAGGCGGTGGATGCGGCCGAGGTGCTGGAGATCGATCGGGCGGGGATCGGTCCGGCCATGGAGGCCGACTCGGCGGTCGGCATGCGCCTGCTCGCCGCCGTGGCGGAGGGGCAGGTGGCGCTCGAGCGTGACGTGGCCGCCTACTTCTTCCAGTCCGGCCCCCGGCGGCTGCTCGACTACCTGCTGCGCGAGGCGGGGCCGCGGCTCGCCCCGACCGGCGACACGGTGGTCGAGCTGCCCGTGAGCAAGCGGCTCATCGCCGCGCGCCTGGGCGTCTCGGCCGGCACCCTGTCGCGGGCCCTGCGGGAGCTCTCCGACGCGGGTCTCATCAGCGTGCGGGGCCGCCAGATCGTGCTGCGGGAGAAGCTCGCGGCGCGCCGTGCCGCCGCCCAGGGGCAGCCCGCGGTGCCGGGAGTGCGCGAAGGGCCCGAGCGGCGGCGCCGCGACCCGTGGGTCGAGCGCGGCGCGCTCAACCGTCCGCTGGCCTCCCGCGCCTGGCTGTAAGCGGCGCCCTCAGGCGCCCGGCAGGGCCGTCCCGCGCTCGAGGAGGATTTCGAACGCGTCCGCCGGGACGGGTCTGCCGAGGAGATAGCCCTGCACCCGGTCGCAGCCGAGCGCCCGCAGCAGGGCGAGCTGCGCCTCGGTCTCGACCCCCTCCGCAGTGACGGTGAGGCCCAGACCGTGGGCCATGTTGATGATGGCCTCGACGAGGCGGGCGTCGCTCGCCATCTGCGGGCAGTCGCGCACGAAGCTGCGGTCGATCTTGACGATGTCCACCGGGAAGCGCTTCAGGTAGGAAAGCGACGAGAAGCCGGTGCCGAAGTCGTCCAGGGCAAAGGCCACTCCCCGCGCCCGGATGTGGTGCATGTGCGCCTCGGCGCCAAGGCTGGCGTCCATCAGCACCGACTCGGTGATCTCGAGCATCAGGCTGCCGGGCTCCATCCCGTATTCGTCGAGCACCCGCGCGACGAGCTCGCGCAGGTCGGCCTCGCGAAACTGCACACCCGAGACGTTCACCGCCATGCGCAGGGGCGGCAGGCCCCGCATGCGCCACGCTTGCCATTGGCGCGCGGCTTCGTGCAGGGCCCATTCCCCGATCGCCACGATGAGCCCACGATCCTCCGCGAGCGGAATGAACTCCTGCGGCGAGACCATGCCCCGTTGCGGATGCCGCCACCGCAGCAGCGCCTCGGCACCGACCAGCGCGCCGCTGGTGCTGTCCACGATCGGCTGGTAGTGCAGGGTGAAGCCCCGCTGTTCCATCGCCTGGCGCAGGTCGGCTTCCAGGCTCATGCGCGCGAGGGCGTCGGCCTGCATGTGCCGGGCGTAGAAGCGGAAGCGGTTGCGGCCGCCCTGCTTGGCCTTGTACATGGCGATGTCGGCATTGCGCAGCAGCGTCTGTACGTCCTCGCCGTCGTCCGGGAAGACGGTGATGCCGACGCTGCCCGAGAGATGATGAACGGTGCCGGAGAGGGCGTACGGTTCGCGCAGGAGGGCGACCACCTTCTCACCCACGGCGAGCATGTCCTCCGGATTGGCGAGGTCGTGGAGGACGAGGGCGAACTCGTCGCCGCCCTGGCGCGCCACCGTGTCCTGGTCGCGCACGCAGCGTTGCAGGCGGCGCGCCACCTCGACGAGCAGTTCGTCGCCGACATCGTGGCCGAGCGTGTCGTTGATCCACTTGAAGCCGTCCAGGTCGATGAACATCAGCCCGACCTTGCGGCCGTTGCGCCGCGCCTGGGCCATGGAACGTTCCAGGCGGTCGTGCAGGAGGCTGCGGTTGGCGAGGCCGGTGAGCACGTCGAAGTTGGCCTGGCGCCACATCGCCTCTTCCTGCTGCTTGCGCTCGGTGATGTCGCTGAAGAGCGAGACGTACTGGACGATACGCCCCGCCTCGTCGCGCACCACCGAGAGGGTGAGCCACTGCGGATACAGCTCGCCGTTCTTGCGGCGGTTCCAGATCTCTCCCTCCCAGGCATCGCCCGTCTGCAGTGCGGAGCGGACCGCGTCGAGCAAGCCGGTGTCGTGGCGGCCGGGCTTGAACATGGAGGAGCGGCGGCCCATCACCTCGTCGGCGCCGTAGCCGGTGATGGCGCAGAAGGCCGGGTTCACCGCCGTGATGACGCCCTCCGCGTCGGTGACCATGATGGCCTGGCTGGACGCGTTGAACACCACGAGCGCCTCGCGCATGCGCGCCTCGGCCTCCTTGCGGGCGGACAGGTCGATGTCGAGACAATAGAGCTCGTGCTCGCCCGCGCTGTTCACCTGCATCGTATGGCTGGAATACACGCTCACCGGGGTGCCGCCTTTGCGCATCAGGGTGAGCTCGCCCGAGGGGATGGGGATGCCGGCCGCGACCCATTGCCGGACCGCCTCGACCACGTGGTCGCGCATTGCCGGCGGGATGATGAGCTCCTCGAGCTGGCGTCCGAGCGCTTCCTCGCGGGTATAGCCGTAGAGCGCCTCGCTCGCGGCGTTCCAGAAGATCACCCGCCGCTCGCGGTCGTAGCCTTGCACGCTGACGTGTTCGACGCGTTCGAAGAGGGAGCGGAAGCGCGATTCGCTGGCGCGCAGCGCGAGCGAATCGCGCAGGTCCCGCAGCGCCCAGATCACGCTCGGTTCCGTGGTCCCTCGCGCGGCCCGGGCCGACACCTCCACGTCGAGCTGGGCGCCGTCGCTGCGCAGCACCCGCCACTCGAAGCAGGCGCCGGTGCCGGCGAGCACGCTCGCGAGGATCGCTTCGAACGCGTCTCGGCTGGATCGTCCGTCGCCTTGGGTGGCGGGCGACCAGTCGAGCGGCGAGGTGCCGAGGAGCGTCGCCGGAGCGCGGCCGAGAAAGTCCTGCGCGGCCGGGTTGCAGGCGAGAACGTGGCCGGTCGCGTCCGTCGCCACGAGGGGATCGGCTACCGCGTCGAACAGGGCGCGGTAGACGGAGTCCTCGGACGGGCGCTGGGGCATCTTCCTGCTCATGGCCGCACCGGTGGCCGGTCTCGAAAAGGGGTGCCGGAGACTCTACAGGTTTCCGGGCATGAGCGTCCATTGCCGCCGCCGGGCCGCGATGGACGGCCGCGGGAGCGGCTCACGCCGCTGCCGGACAGGCCGGGAGAGGCAGGTGGGCGCGCCCGCCCTTACTGCTTGACAGGGAACTTCACGACCAGATCGAGGGTGTCCTCACCGCGCCGGATTCGCATGGGGAGCCAGGTGCCTCCGGGCTGCTGGCGGACCTGTGCGACGACCAGCGGGATCCTGTCGGGGGTCACGCCGGCCACTTCCAGGAGCCGGTCTCCGCCGCGCAGGCCGCTCTTGTCGGCGAGGCTGCCGGGTGTCACCTCCGCGATGCGTACCGCGCCCTCGTGCTCCTCGAGGCGCACGCCCAGACGTGGCGGCTCGGGCTTGGACAGCGCCTGCCCCGGCACGGCGAACACCGCGTCGGCGAAACCGGCATGCAGCTGCGCACAATCCTCGTCGGCGGATATCGGTAGCAGGCTGGCGACCTTGCTCACCCCGAGGTCGCGCAGCTGATGGGGTACGCCGAAGCCGTAGCGGATATGGCCGCTGCCCATGATGCCGACCACGAGCGGTGCCGCGTCATTCCCGCGCGCGAGGCGGGCGGCCAGGGCCTCGGCCATGGCACGGTCCCAGGTGAGCTGGGACTGCACGAAGTGCTCGAACGGAACCTCGGGCTGCGACGCGTCGCCCTTGTCCTTCGCCTTCTCCCTGGCCTTGGCCCGCATCTCCACGTGCTGGCGGTAGATCTCCTGCAGATAGTTGCGGTAGGACGCCGACGGCTCGGCCGGACGCCCGACGCCCTCTCGAGCGGCCTCGGGCACGGCGTCCCAGCCCTTTTCGATGACGGCCTTGTTCAGGCTGCGCTCCACGTTGAGCGCCACCATGGGAATGCGGTTCAGGCGCGCGAACTGAAACAGCGGCAGGTAGAGCTCGGCCGGCATGTTCCATACCTCGTCCCACTCGACCTCTCTCAGGAAGTCCTTGACGCTGAGCTCGCCGGCGACCCAGCGGTCGAGCACCGGCTGCACTCGGCGCGGGAACTGCTCGAAGCCGATGACCATGTCGGGCCGCAGGGCGTGCAGGGCGGCGAGCGTCTGCACCTGCCAGCGGTGGTGGTCGTCGTCGTCGTGCTGCTCACCCAGGAGCACCACGTCGTGGCTCGCCATGTCGGCCAATATCGTCCCCGGCTTCTCCGGCCGCGGCTTGGCGCCTTCGAGGACCGCCCAGGTGGCCGGCTGCAGGCAGGATTGGCCGTTGCCGTGGGGCATTCCGTGCCCATGCTGGGCGGCGACGGACGAGGCGAACAGCATGGCAGCGGAGAAGAGCGCGAGGGACAGCGTGCGGGATGGAGGGCTCATCGTCATGACCTTGATGCAAACGTGGATACGACCATCTTACGCGCACGGCGTTCCGCCGCCAGCGGGGGGCGAGGTGCGGCGCAAAAAAATGGCCCGCAAGCCTTGCGGCGTGCGGGCCCAATGCCTTTGGGGCAGGGAGATGGAAAAGCTTCGTGCTCAGGCCACGCGCGGGTTGAGCTCGCCGGCGGCATAGCGCTTGGCGAGCCGGTCCAGCGGAAGCGGCCGGATGCGGTGGGCCTGGTCGGCGCAGCCGAAGGCCTCGAAGCGGGCCTGGCAGATGTCGCGCGCCGCTTCCTTGGCGACCTTGTAGAACTTGCGCGGGTCGAACTCGCGCTTGGCCTGGACGGTGAGGCGGCGCATCGCGCCGGTCATCGCGAGCCGCAGGTCGGTGTCGATGTTCACCTTGCGCACGCCGTTGCGGATGCCTTCGACGATGGCTTCCACCGGCACGCCGTAGGTCTCGTCGATCTCTCCGCCGAACTCGCGGATGATGGCGAGCCACTCCTGGGGCACGCTGGAGGAGCCATGCATCACCAGGTGGGTGTCGGGAATGCGCTTGTGGATCGCCGCGATTCGCTCGATGGCGAGGATGTCGCCGGTGGGCGGACGGGTGAACTTGTAGGCACCGTGGCTGGTACCGATCGCCACCGCCAGCGCATCGACGCCGGTGGCGGCGACGAAGTCCGCCGCTTCGGCCGGGTCGGTCAGGAGCTGGGAGTGGTCGAGGGTGCCTTCAGCGCCCACGCCGTCCTCCTCGCCGGCCTGGCCGGTCTCGAGGGAGCCGAGGCAGCCGAGCTCGCCCTCCACCGACACGCCCACCGCGTGGGCCATGTCCACCACGCGGCGGGTGACCTCCACGTTGTAGTCGTAGGTCGAGGGGGTCTTCATGTCCGGCATCAGCGAGCCGTCCATCATCACGCTGGTGAAGCCGGAGCGGATGGACTGCTGGCACACCGCCGGGCTCGAGCCGTGATCCTGGTGCATGCACACCGGGATGTCGGGCCACTGCTCGACGGCGGCTTCCACCATCTTGCGCAGGAAGGCTTCGCCCGCGTAGCTGCGGGCGCCGGCGGAAGCCTGCAGGATCACCGGGCTGTTGCAGCGCTCGGCGGCCTCCATGATGGCCAGGATCTGCTCCATGTTGTTGATGTTGAAGGCGGGCACGCCGTAGCCGTTCTCGGCGGCGTGGTCCAGCAGTTGGCGCAGTGCGATCATTGCCATGGGGTTTTCTCCTTTCTGTTGGGGGCGCTCAGACCGCTTCCGGCTCGTTCTCGAAGGCGGGCACCGGCGTGATGCGGCGGCTGCCGGGGCGTGCGCGGGCCTTGAGGGCGGCCACGGCCGGCAGCTCGCGCCCTTCCAGGAACTCCAGGAAGGCGCCGCCGCCGGTGGAGATGTAGCCGATGCGCTCGGTCACGTCGAAGGCGGCTATGGCCGCCAGCGTGTCGCCGCCACCGGCCAGCGAGAACGCCGGGCTCGCGGCGATGGCCTCGGCCAGCGCGCGGGTACCGGCGGCGAAGGGGGCGAGCTCGAACACGCCGAGCGGGCCGTTCCACACGATGGTGCCCGCCTGCGCCAGCTCGGCGGCGAGGCTCGCCTGGGCCTTCGGGCCCACGTCGAGGATCATCTCGCCGGCGGGAACACCGTCCGCCGCGCGCACCGCGACCGTGGCGTCGGCGGCGAAGCGGTCGGCGGTGACCACGTCCTCGGGCAGCCACAGGCGCGCGCCGCGCTCGGCCAGGCGCCGCTCCACGGCGCGGGCCGCTTCGACGAGATCCGCCTCGTGCAGGGAGGCGCCGACCGGAAGGCCGCGGGCGGCGAGGAAGGTGTTGGCGATGCCGCCGCCCACCACCAGCGCGTCCACCTTGTCCGCGAGGCTCTCCAGGATGGTGAGCTTGGTCGACACCTTGGACCCGCCCACGATGGCCACCAGCGGGCGTGCCGGCTCGGCGAGCGCACGCCCGATCGCGTCGAGCTCGGCCGCCATCAGCGGACCGGCGCAGGCCACCGGAGCGGCCATCGCCAGCGCATGGGTGGTGCACTCGGCGCGATGCGCGGTACCGAAGGCGTCATTGACGTAGACGTCGACCGCGCGGGCGATGCGCGCCGCGAGCGTCGCGTCGTTCGCCTTCTCGCCCCGGTTGGCGCGGCAGTTCTCGAGCAGCACCAGCTCGCCGGGCGCCACCGTGTAGCGGCCGTCGGACCAGTCGGCGACGAGGGGCACCGGACGGCCGAGAAGCTCGGCGAGGCGGGCGGCCACCGGCGCGAGCGAATCGGCCGGGGTGAGCGCGCCTTCCTTGGGGCGACCCAGGTGGGAGGTCACCGCCACCGCCGCGCCCGCTGCGAGGCAGTGGCGGATGCCGGGCAGGGCCGCACGGATGCGGGTGTCGTCGGTGATGTTTCCATCGGGCCCGAGCGGCACGTTGAAGTCGGCGCGGATGAAGACGCGCTTGCCCGCCAGCTGCACGTCATCGAGGCGCAGGAAGTCCGCGGGCATCTCAGTCGGCCTCCATCATCGCCACGGTCGTGTCGAGCATGCGGTTCGAGAAGCCCCACTCGTTGTCGTACCAGGCGGTGACCTTCACCAGATCGTGATCCACCTTGGTGAGGGTGGCGTCGAAGATGCTCGAGTGCGGGTTGTGGTTGAAGTCGCAGGACACGAGCGGCAGATCGTTCACCGCCAGGATGTCCTTGAGCACCCCGCGCGCGGCCTCGCGCACCAGGTTGTTCACCTCTTCCTTGGTGGTCTCCCGGGAGGCGACGAAGGTGAAGTCGGTGAAGGAGACGTTGGCGGTGGGCACGCGCACCGCGAAGCCGTCGAGGCGGCCGGCGAGCTCGGGCAGCACCAGCCCCACCGCGGCGGCGGCGCCGGTCTTGGTGGGGATCAGCGACAGGGTGGCGCTGCGGGCGCGGCGCAGATCCTCGTGATAGACGTCGGTGAGCACCTGGTCGTTGGTGTAGGAGTGGATCGTGGTCATCAGGCCGCGCACGATCCCCAGGGGCTTGTGCAGGGCGAAGGCGAGCGGGGCCAGGCAGTTGGTGGTGCAGCTCGCGTTGGAGACCACCTGGTGCTCGCGGCGCAGGGTGCCGTGGTTCACGCCGAACACGATGGTGGCGTCCACGTCCGCGCCGCCCGGGGCCGAGATCAGCACCTTGCCGGCGCCCGCCGCGAGGTGGGCGGCGGCCGCCGCCTTGCTGGTGAAGCGCCCGGTGCACTCGAGCACCACGTCGACGCCCAGCTCCTTCCACGGCAGCTTGGCCGGGTCGCGCTCGGCGGTGACGCGGATGCGGTCCTCATCGACCACAAGGTCGGAGCCGTCCACCGCGACCGAGTGGGGGAAGGGGCCGTGCACGCTGTCGTAGCGGGTGAGGTGGGCGTTGGTCTCGGGGCTGCCCAGGTCGTTGATGGCGACGATGCGGATCGGGTGCTTGCAGCCCCCCTCGTAGTGGGCGCGCAGGATGTTGCGGCCGATGCGGCCGTAGCCGTTGATGGCGACGCGGATAGTCACTTTGTGTCTCCTTCCGGATGGTTGAAAAACGAATTCGATGGGAGCGGGGAGCGTGATCGCGGGCGGCCACGGATTCCGCTGCGCTCCATCCGGGCTACGGGGCGCAGCCCGGATGGAGCCGAAGGCGGAATCCGGGATCGGCGGCTAGCCGCCGATCAGGCGCCTCGCCGCGTCGGCCACCCGGTCGGGGGTGAAGCCGAAGAGCGCGGCGAGCTCGCCGGCCGGGGCCGATTCGCCGAAGCGGTCGATGCCGATCACGTTGCCGCGCGCACTGCAGCCGGCGCCGGTGACGTACTTCCACCACAGGTCGGGATGCGCGGCCTCCACGGCGAGCCGCGGCACGCCCTCGGGGAGGACGGCGGCGCGCCAGGCGGCATCCTGACGGTCGAACACACCCGGGCAGGGCATGGACACGATGCGGGCGGGAATGCCCTCGGCAGCGAGCCTGTCGCGGGCGGCCATGGCGAGCGGCACTTCCGAGCCGGTGGCGATCAGCACCACCGCGGGCTTTCCGCTGGGGCCGGCGGCATCGGCCAGCACATAGCCGCCGCGCGAGATATCCGCGACCTGCTCCGCGGAGCGCGGCTGGGTCGGCAGGTTCTGGCGGGACAGCGCGAGCAGGGTGGGGCCATCGCGGCGCAGCACCCCGGCGATCCACGCCGCCTGGGTCTCGACCGCGTCGCAGGGGCGCCAGACGTCCAGGTCGGGGATCAGCCGCAGGGAGGGCAGGTGCTCGATCGGCTGGTGGGTGGGGCCGTCCTCCCCGAGGCCGATGGAGTCGTGGGTCATCACGTGTACCACCGGCAGCTTCATCAGCGCGCTCATCCGGATGGCGTTGCGGGCGTAGTCCGAGAAGACCAGGAAAGTCGCGCCGAAGGGCCGGAAGCCGCCATGCAGCGCGACCCCGTTCAGGGCCGCCGCCATGCCGAACTCGCGCACGCCCCAGTTGATGTGGCGTCCGGGGCTGTCGGCGCGCACCGCGCCGCAGCCCGGCCAGTCGGTCAGGTTGGAGTGGGTGAGGTCGGCCGAGCCGCCCAGGAGCTCGGGGAGCGCGCGGGCGAGCCGTCCGATCGCCTGCTGGCTCGCCTTGCGGGTGGCGACGTTGGGCGCTTCGTTCTGCACGCCGCGCACCAGGGCCTCGCCGAGCACGGGCAAGCCCACCGGCAGCTTGCCGGCCATGCGGCGCTCGAACTCGGCCGCCGCCTCCGGGAAGGCGGTGCGGTAGGCTTCCAGGCGCTCGCGCCAGTTGCGATGCAGGGCGCCGCCGCGCTCCCGGGTGTCGAAGGCGCGACGCACTTCGTCCGGGATCTCGAAGGGCGCGTGCTGCCAGTCGAGGGCCTCGCGGGTGGCGGCGATCTCGTCCTTCCCGAGTGGCGCGCCGTGGGCTGCGGCGGTGCCGGCGCGTGCCGGGCTGCCGTGGCCGATGGTGGTGCGGCAGCAGATGAGGGTGGGGCCGGTGTCCTCCTCGGCGTTGGCGAGCGCCTCGCGGATGGCGCGGTCGACCGCCTCCACGTCGTGGCCGTCGACCCGCTCGATCACGTTCCAGCCGTAGGCGCGGAAGCGCGCCGGGGTGTCGTCGGCGAACCAGCCGGCGGTGTCGCCGTCGATGGAGATGCGGTTGTCGTCCCAAAAGGCGACGAGCTTGGACAGGCGCTGCACGCCGGCGAAGGACGCCGCCTCGTGGCTCACGCCCTCCATGAGGCAGCCGTCACCCAGGAACACCCAGGTGCGGTGGTCCACGATGGCGTGGCCCGGGCGGTTGAATTCCCGCGCCAGCAGCTTCTCGGCGAGCGCCATGCCCACCGCGTTGGTGAAGCCCTGGCCGAGCGGGCCGGTGGTGGTCTCGACCCCCGGGGTCATGCCGTATTCGGGGTGCCCCGGCGTCTTCGAATGGAGCTGGCGGAAGCGCTTCAACTCGTCCATCGGCAGGTCGTAGCCGGTGAGATGCAGCAGCGCGTAGAGCAGCATCGAGCCATGGCCGTTGGAGAGGACGAAGCGGTCCCGGTCGGCCCACTTCGGGTCGGACGGGTCGTGCTTCAGGTGGCGGGTCCACAGGGCCACGGCGATCTCGGCCATGCCCATGGGCATTCCGGGGTGGCCGGAGTTGGCCGCCTCGACCGCGTCGATGGCGAGGAAACGCAGGGCGTTGGCGCAGAGGGTGTCCAGTGCGGCGCTTTCGATTCGCATGTTCATGGTCACAGGGCCTTTTTGCGGCGCTCGATGAGGCGCCAGACGAAGGGGGTGAAGATCAGCTGCATCGCCAGCTCCATCTTTCCGCCGGGCACCACGATGGTGTTGGCGCGGCTCATGAAGCTGTCGTGGATCATGTCGAGGAGATAGGGGAAGTCGATCCCCTTCGGATTGGCGAAGCGGATCACCACCATGCTCTCGTCGGGGGTGGGCACGGTGCGCGCGATGAACGGGTTGGAGGTGTCCACCATCGGCACGCGCTGGAAGTTCACGTGGGTGCGGGCGAACTGCGGCGTGAGGTAGTGCACGTAGTCGTGCATCCGGCGCAGGATCGTGTCGGTGACCGCTTCGGTGGAGTAGCCGCGCATGCTGCGGTCGCGGTGCAGCTTCTGGATCCACTCCAGGTTGATGACGGGCACGACGCCGATCAGCAGGTCGGGAAAGCGGGCCACGTCCACCTCGTCGGTGACCACGGCGCCGTGCAGGCCCTCGTAGAAGAGCAGGTCGCTGCCCGCGGGGATCTCCTCCCAGGGCGTGAAGGTGCCCGGCGGCTGGCCCCAGGGCTCGGCCTCCTCCGCGTCGTGCAGGTACTTGCGGCGCTTGCCGGTGCCCGTCTCGGAGTAGCTGCGGAAGAGCTGCTCGAGCTCCTTGAAGAGGTTGGCTTCGGGCCCGAAGTGGCTGAAGTGGCTGTGCGGGACGTTTTCCAGCTCGGCCATCTTCGCGCGCATCTGGGCGCGGTCGAAGGCGTGGAAGCTGTCGCCCTCGATGACGGCAGCCGTCACGCTTTCGCGGCGGAAGATCTGCTCGAAGGTGCGTTGCACCGTGCTGGTGCCCGCGCCGGACGAGCCGGTGATGGCGATGATGGGATGGCGTTCGGACATGGTGTCCTCCGGTGGCTTTTGAGAAATCAGTTTTCCCGGAACAGGCTGCGCGCGTGGAAGAGCGGGATGTCCTCCTCGGTCCTGGCGGGCGCGGGCTCGTGGTGGTAGCGCTCGATGCGCTCCACTTCCTCGCGGGAGCCGAAGACGAAGCCGATGCGCTGGTGCAGGCTCTCGGGCTGAACCTCGAGCACCGGGCGCTCGCCGGTGGACGCGCGTCCGCCGGCCTGTTCCACGATCATGCCGATCGGGTTGCATTCGTAGAGCAACCGCAGGCGCCCGGGCTTGGCCGGGTCCTTGCGGTCGCGCGGGTAGAGGAAGACGCCGCCGCGCATCAGAATGCGGTGCGTCTCGGCCACCAGGGAGGCCACCCAGCGCATGTTGAAGTCGGTCTCGCGCGGCCCGGTCTTGCCGGCCAGGCATTCGTCCACATAGCGGCGCACGGGCGGCTCCCAGAAGCGGGAGTTGGATGCGTTGATGGCGAATTCGCGGGTGGACGCCGGAATGGTGATCTGGGGGTGGGTGAGGAAGAACTCGCCCAGGATGGGATCGAAGGTGAAGCCCGCCACGCCGCGCCCGACGGTGAGCACCAGCATGGTCGAAGGCCCGTAGATGGCGTAGCCGGCGGCCACCTGGCGGGTGCCCGGCTGGAGGAAGTCCTCGGGCGAAGCATCCTCATCCGGCTCGGCGGCGCGGAGGATGGAGAAGATCGAGCCGACGGAGACGTTCACGTCGATGTTGGACGAGCCGTCGAGGGGGTCGAACACCAGCAGGTACTTGCCGCGGCTGCCGCCTTCCGGCAGCGGAATGGGGGCGTCGTTCTCCTCCGAGACCATGCCGGCCAGCGTGCCGCCCCAGTGGGTGGCGCGCAGGAACATCTGGTCCGCCAGCACGTCGAGCTTCTTCTGCGTCTCGCCCTGCACGTTCTCGGACTCGAGCGACCCGAGTACGCCCGCGAGCGCGCCGTGGGCCACCGCCCGCGAGATCGCCTTGCAGGCCTGCGCGACCTGCAGGATGAGCGCGTTCAGCTCGCCGGTCGCTTCCGGATGGTTGCGCCGCTGGGAAATGAGGTACTCGGTCAGGGTGGTGCGGTCGATGGAGAACATGGCGGTGCCTCGGGAGGATCAAAAACGGTCGGTGGCGGCGACGTGGCGGTGCAGGGCGTCGGCCCAGGCCATGTCGGCGGCGCCGGAAAAGGTGATCGGGCTCGACTCCGCGCGCGCCGGGTTACCGGGCTCGCCGAGGTGGGTGAGCACCGCGGCCGCGCCGTCGAAACCGTCCCCGCCGAACTCGCTGCGCGTCACCAGCACGGGTACGCCGGCCGCGCGCGCGGCGCGCACCCCGTTGCCGGAGTCCTCGATGGCGAGCGCCTGCGCCGCTTCCATGCCCAGGGCATGCAGCGCGGCGTGGTAGACGTCCGGCGCCGGCTTCTTGCGCGGCGCCGTGTCGGCGCAGGCGATGACCTCGAAGGGATGCTCGTCGCCGAAGGAGGCGGCGAGCAGGGCGTCCACGTTGGCGCGGGTAGTGGTGGTCGCGATCGCCTGGCGAAGGCCGGCGCGGCGCGCGTCCTCGGCGAGCCGGCGAACGCCCGGGCGCAGGGCGAGACGTCCGTCGCGCACCGCGGCCACGTAGCGGGCGGTCTTGTCGGCGTGAAGCCGGTCGACCAGGGCACCGAGCTCGCCGGCATCGAGGCCGAGCCCGGCCAGGGCCGCGTGCAGGCGCTCCTTGCCGCCGGTCACGCGCAGCGCCTGCTTGTAGGTCTCCACGGACCACGCGAAGTCGATGCCGGCCGCGGCGAAGGCCTCGTTGAAGCAGGCAAGGTGCAGGGCCTCGGTGTCGGCGAGCGTGCCGTCCACATCCCAGATCAGCGCGCGCAGCTCAGCCATGACGGCGCTCCCCGGCGAGGCCGGGCATGGCCAACGCGGAATGCATGGGGTGGACGGTGCCGGTCGGGGCCGCGTGGGGCACAGGGGTCTCCTCCTGTTCGTTTCCGCGTCGCCTCTAGGGGCGATCACGGTGGGTGTCTTGTATGGCACAAAGATAAAGACCCGCTAAAATAAGCTCAAGCAACTATATCTTTTAGCCTTCTATAAGGTTTGCTGATGAAACTGACCCAGCGCGTCTCCATCAAGCAGCTTCGATCGCTGATCGCCGTGGCCGACACCGGCAGCTTCACCCTCGCCGCGCGCCTGCTCCACGTCACCCAGCCGGCGATCTCCATGCAGGTGCACGAGCTGGAGGAGACGGTGGGCGAGATCCTGCTCGACGGAAGGCGCGGCTTCCGGCTCACGCCGGCGGGCGACATCCTGGTCCGGCGGGCCCGCGAGGCGCTGTATGCGCTGGATCTGGCGGAGGTGGAGCTGAAGGCGCACAAGGGGGTGGCCTCGGGCACGGTGGAGGTGGCGGCGATCACCACCGCGGAGTACTTCGTGCCGCGCCTGCTGGCCGCTTTCGGGCGGGCCTACCCGGAGATCAGTTTTCGCCTGCAGGTGCAGAACCGGGCCGGGATGGCCGCGCTGTTGAAGGAGCGTCGCGTCGATCTCGCCATCATGGGCGAGCCGCCGCCGGGGCTCCCGCTGCGGCGGGTGCCCTTCGCGCGCCACCTGATCTCTTTCGTCGCCGCACCCGATCACCCGCTCGCCGGACGGCGCAACATCCCGCCCGGCGCACTGGCCGGCGAGCGCCTGCTGCTGCGCGAGCAGGGCTCGGGGACGCGCGCCAATCTGGAGCGCTATCTGCGGGCGCACGGGGTCAAGGCGCTGCGCGCGGACGAGCTCGGCAGCAACGAGACCTTGAAGCAGGCGGCGATGGCGGGGATGGGTGTGGCTTTCCTGTCCCATCACACCTTCGCGATGGAGGAGGAGATGGGGCGGCTCACGCGCCTGGATGTGCGCGATACGCCGGTCGAGCGGGAGTGGAACCTGCTGGTGAGCTCGGATCGGACGATCTCGCTCGCCACCGAGGCGCTGCTGGAGTTCCTGCAGGGGCCGGGGGCCGAGCTCATGAAGCAGGGCAAGGGAGCGGGCGGGGCGTCCGGAGCGTCGCGCCCGTCCCGTGCCAAGGGAGAGGCCGCCGAGTAGCGGCCCCCGGGCGGGCGCTCAGTCGCGCACGCCGAGCCGCTCGCGCCAGCCGGGGTAGTAGCAGTCGGCGTCTTGCGGGAAGCTCTCGAAGGCGCGGGCGAGCTCGCGGTGCTCCTTGGCGTACTCGACCAGGTCCACGCCGGCGCGCCAGGCTTCCTGCGCCTGGCGCAGGGAGATCGCGCCGGCGGTCCCGCCGTCCTTGTGGCCGAAGGCGCCGCCGCCCGAGGTCTGGATGATGTTGGAGTGGCCGAGGTTGTCGAAGAAGCCCGGCAGGCGCAGCGCGTTCATGCCGCCCGAGATGATCGGCGTGGTCGCTTTCATGCCGTGCCACTCCTGATGGTAGAAGGGGCCTTCGGCGCTGTCGCGCTCGAGCATATAGGCGATGTTGCGGTCCTTCACCTCGCCTTCCATCTTGCCGAAGCTCATGGTGCCGGTGTGGATGCCGGAGGCACCCGACAGGCGCGCCATCTTGGAGAGGACGAAGGCGGTGTAGCCGCGCTTGGACTGGGGGCTGGTGACGGCGCCGTGGCCCGCACGGTGGTAGTGCAGGAACTGGCGCGGGAAGCGGCGCCGAGCAGTGGTCACCGCGGTCGGGCCGGCCACGTAGCCGTCCACCAGGAAGGCCACGTGGTCGGCGTTCTCGCCGAAGGTCTCGAGGATGTACTCGCCGCGGGCGATCATCTCGAAGGGGTCGTCGGCGGTGATGTTGGCGGAGAAGAGCTTGGCCTGGCCGGTCTTGTCCTGGGCGCGACGCATGGCGTCGGCCACCAGGCGCATCGTCTCCTTGAGCGGGGCGAACACCTGGTTGCCCTGGGGCTCGTCGTTCTTGATGAAGTCGCCGCCCATCCAGAACATCTCGCAGGCGTCCGCGAAGGGCTTGGGGCGCAGGCCCAGCTTGGGCTTGATGATGGTGCCGACCACCATGCCGCCGTCGGTGAGCGGACGTCCCAGCACTCGCCACATGTCCGCGATGTTCATCGACGGGCCGTCGAACAGCCGCAGGTAGGCGGGCGGCAGCCAGAAGTCGTGCATCTTGGCGTACTCGACGTCGCCCATGCCCTGGTTGTTGCCGATGGTGAGCGTCAGGAAGGAGGCGAGCATCGCGCGCCCGTCGGTGATGTTGCGGTCGAAGAGCGCGATCGGGTAGGCGATCTTCATCAGGAACTCGCCTTCCGGAAGCGACGCGAGCTCGTAGACCAGGGCGTCCACACCGCGGGTGAAGTCGTCGGTGGTGCAAACCTCGACGTTGGTGCCGGTGGACGATTCCGCGGCGAAGTGAGCGGCGGTGGCGAGCGGCTCGTAGCCCGCCTTCGGCTTCATGACGTAGGCCACGAGCACGTGTTCGCCGCCGGCGATCAGATCGGCCTCCTCGAGTTTCAGATTCGCATAGCGATTCGATTGATCTCCAGCCATGACACGCTCCTCCGGGTCGTTGTGCGATACGCATTCGGAATGCCTGGAGCGCACTATACGTCGTCGCTAATATAAGAAAAATTGAAATAAATTAATGCTTTTGAATAAAGATTTCTTATGCCGGCGATTCGGCGAAGGGTGGTGTCGGCCGGCGCGTTGCCTGAATTACCGGGGGATCGGTACTAGTTCGCGAATTCCCCTACTGGTTTCCCGGCATAATTGCCGCACTGCCCGCCGTGGGCGGTTTCGTCAGAAGGGGCAACGCGCCGCGTTCTGTCCGCCGGAGGATCGATGAACCTGAATCGCAAGGTGACCGTGCTGTTCGCCAGCGTGACGCTGGGCATCCTGGTGATGCTGGTGGTCATTACGCTCTACGCTTTCCGCAGCTACTCGATCGCATCGTCGACCGCGCACGTGCGTACGGCGGCCGAGATGGTCCGGGTGCACCTAACGGAGGCGATGATCCACGGCATCATCGACAAGCGGGAGCAGTTCCTGGAACGGCTCATGGAAGTGCAGGGGCTGCTGTCGGCGCGGGTCATCCGCTCGAATCACGTGAACCAGCAGTTCGGCGAGGGCATGGCGCGCGAGATGGCCGCGGACGAGACCGAGCGGCTCGTGCTCGCCGACGGCAAGGCGCGCTACACCCTGGGCAACGCGGAGGGCGAGGCGATCTTCCGCGGCACCATTCCGTTCGCGGCCTCCTCCCATGGACGCCCCAACTGCCTGCAGTGCCACCAGGTGGCCGAAGGTACGGTGCTGGGCGCCGTCACCATCGAGCTGTCGCTCGCGGAGTTGAAGCGCCAGGCGCTCATCACCGTGGCCGGTATCGTGGTCACCGTGGCGTTCTTCTCGATCCTGGCCATCCTGGCGGTGCGGCGCCTGATCCGGCCCGTGGGCGATACCGCGCAGGCGGTGGAGAAGGCGGTGCACCGGGCCTTGAAGGGCGACTTCAAGGGGCGCGTCGAGCAGCGTACCGACGACGAGATCGGCAAGATCGCGGCCGAGACCAACAGCCTGCTGACCTTCCTCGACGACGGCGTGGCGCGCATCAGCGGCCGCGTGGTGCAACTCACCGGACGCAGCCCGCGACAGGACGAGAACCAGCTCGAGGTCGCCATCGACATGGTCAACGGACTCGCCGACGCGTCGAGCTTCAAGCAGGCGATCGAGGAGGACGAAACCAAGGCGGAGATCTACGACCGCTTCGGACGGGTGCTCGTCGAGCGCTTCGGGCTGTCCGAGTTTTCCATCTACGAGGCCGCGGGCAACCGCCAGTTCATCCCGGTGCAGGTGGACGGCCGGGCAGGCGGCGAGTGCCGCTGGTGCGACCCGCAGATTCTCACGCGCAACGACATGTGCCGCGCCAAGCGCTCGGGCCACCTGGTCGACGGCCTGCTGCAGGAGGGCATCTGCTACGCCTTCCAGCCGCCGGCCGACGGAGCCCGCCGGCGCCACTACTGCGTGCCCATCATGCAGTCGGGCACCGTGGGCAGCGTCGTGCAGGTGGTGGTGCCGGAGGACGAGGTGGTGAAGTGGCAGGAGCAGATGCCCTACGTCCATGTGTACGTGCGCGAGATGGCGCCGGTGCTGGAGGCCAAGCGGCTCACCGAGACGCTGCGCGAATCCTCGCTGCGCGACGCGATGACGGGTCTCAACAACCGCCGCTTCCTGGAGGAGTACGTCGAGACGCTGATCGCCGGCGCGCGCCGGCGCAACATCAGCCTGGCGATCATGGTGCTCGACCTCGACTACTTCAAGGTGGTGAACGACACCCACGGGCACGACGCGGGCGACGCGGTGCTCAAGGCGCTCGCCGGGGTGCTGAAGAATTCCGTGCGCGCCTCCGACATGGTGATCCGCTTCGGCGGCGAGGAATTCCTCATCGTGCTGCAGGACACGGACGCGGACGGCGCGCGCAAGGTGGCGGAGAACATCCGCGCGGCGGTGGCCCAGCTCAAGGTGCAGGTGAACGGAGCGGTGATCCAGAAGACCATCTCCATCGGCCTGGCGATGTTCCCGGACGACAGCGAAACCTTCTGGCAGGCGCTCAAGTTCGCAGACGTGGCGCTATACCGCGCCAAGGAAGACGGCCGCAACCGCGTCGTGCGTTTCACCGCCGACATGTGGGAAGGTCACGCGGAGTCCTATTGAGGAAGTCTCAGGCGAGGGTGAGGAAGGCTGTCACCACACCGACGGCGAGGACGGCCGCCGCGACCGACAGGACACGGGTGCGCTGACGCAGCACCTCCACCGCCTCGACGAGCTTGCGGTTCTGTTCCGCGAGCGCCGAGGCGAGCTCCGCCTGATGGGCGAGCCGATCCTGCAACTCGCCGAGCATCGCCTCCATGCGCGCGACGCGCTCGTCGGGCGGCGCCTCGGCCAGGGTCGTGGCAAGGGCCTCTCCATTCTCGCTCTGCTTCCACAGTTTCTGGGCGCTGCGCACCACCCCCGGTGCGGCGGCGATCACGTCCGACCAGGGAATGACCTTGAAGGCGAGCGCCCACGGAAACGGCATGGCGAAGACTCCGATACGGTGCTGTCACTGGTCCGACCCGCGCGGGCGGCGCGAGTTCGCGCTCAGCGCGGCAGGCGGGTGTAGCCGAGGTATTGCGCCTCGAAGCCCCCTCTCCCGGAGCGCAGGAAAGCGTCGTAGTCCCAGTCTCCCGGGGCCAGGAGGTGAGCGTACTGGGGCTTGAAGACGTAGGTTTCGGCCGGTACTGCGCTGCCGTCGGCGAGACGTACGGTCACCGAGCGACGCAGGTACTGCTCGCCTTCGAAGGCGTCCAGGCGGGCCAATGCGGTCGATCCGAGATCGCGATAGAGCACGCCCGCGACGCGGGCACCAGGGCGCGGACGGATGCCCGGGTAGTGTTCGCCGACGACCGGATGGCGGGCATAGTCGGCCAGCTCGGCCCGTTCGTGCGGCGGCAGATGGCCGCTGACCGCGCGCATGATGTCCTCGCACATCAGGGTGCCGTAGGCGAAGCAATGGCGCATGGTCAAGCTCCTTGCCAGAGTCCGATCAGGCGGTCGCGCTGCCCGGCCAGTGCCGCAAGCGCGACCTCGATGACCGGTCCGCTCAAGGTATGCCCGGCACATTGGGCGGGCAACGCCAGCGGCGGCTCGCCGCACTCGACGCGCAGCGGTCCCTGGTTCGCCTGCAGCCGCCTGCCGCGGTCGCGTTCGTCCACCAGCACGCTGCCGTTGGTGAGGTTGAGCTTGGCCGCGAGCCGGCCTTCCTCACCGGAGGTGAGACGGGCGACGACGGTGCAAGGGACCATGCGGAAGTCGCTCACCAGCGCGAGGGCATGCCGTCGCGCGAAGCGCCCCTGCTCGGCGGCAGCCTGCGGGAGCTTGCCCCGAACACGATGGGCGAGCTCCGTGAGCTCGGCATCGGTGAGATGCGGTGCCGCTGCCACCAGGACCTCGCGCGGGACCTCGGCCGCGGCCGTGTTCACCACCGACAGGTGGTGGTGGTGCGAGACGATGGAGATGCCGGCCTTGGCGAGCTGCTTGCCGGTGACGGTGGGCATGCCCTGTAGCACCATCGTCCCGAGGATGTCGCTCAGGGCGCGGCACAGCGCCTCGTGCTCGCCGTTCAGCAGGCCTTCCGGGGCCTGCAGCTCGAAGTCGAAAGCGACGGAGAGTTTGAGGTTGCTTCGGGACATGGCGGCGCCGCAATCGGGAGAACGCTGGAATTATGACGCAGTCGCCCGTCCCTGCCCATGGCGCGCGTTGCGGCGGCTCCGCGCGGGAGCCGCCGGAGGAGGCTCAGCGCACGACCTGGCGCAGCTCGCCCGACTTGTAGCGGGCGGCGATGCGATCGAGCGGCACCGGCTTGATGCGCCCGGCCTGCCCGGCGCAGCCGAAGGCCTCGAAGCGCGCCTTGCACACCTCCTTGGCCGCCGCACGGGCGGGCTTGAGGTACTCGCGCGGATCGAACTTCGACGGGTTCTCGACGAAGAACTTGCGGATCGCCCCCGTCATGGCGAGCCGGATGTCGGTGTCGATGTTGATCTTGCGCACGCCGAACTTGATCGCGGTCTGGATCTCCTCGACGGGCACGCCGTAGGTCTCCTTCATGTCGCCGCCGTGTTGGCGGATGATCTCGAGGAGCTCCTGCGGCACGCTGGACGAGCCGTGCATCACCAGGTGGGTGTTGGGGATGCGGGCGTGGATGGCCTTCACGCGCTCGATGGCGAGGATGTCGCCGGTGGGCTTGCGGGTGAACTTGTAAGCGCCGTGACTGGTGCCGATGGCGATGGCGAGTGCGTCGCAGTCGGTCTCCTTCACGAAGTCGGCGGCCTGGTCGGGGTCGGTGAGCAGCATCGAGTGGTCCAGGGTGCCTTCGGCGCCCACGCCGTCCTCTTCGCCCGCCTGGCCGGTCTCGAGCGAGCCGAGGCAGCCGAGCTCGGCTTCCACGGTGACGCCGATGGCGTGGGAGAACTTCACCACCTCGCGGGTGACCGCCACGTTGTACTCGTAGGAGGACGGAGTCTTGCCGTCTTCCTCGAGCGAGCCGTCCATCATCACGCTGGAGAAGCCCGAGCGGATCGCGGCCATGCACACGGCGGGCGACTGGCCGTGGTCCTGGTGCATCACCACGGGGATGTGCGGGTAGGCCTCGATGGCGGCGTCGATCAGGTGGCGCAGGAAGGCCTCGCCGGCGTACTTGCGGGCACCGGCCGAGGCCTGCATGATGACCGGGCTGTCGCACTCGGCGGCAGCCTCCATGATGGCCTGGACCTGCTCCAGGTTGTTCACGTTGAAGGCGGGCAGACCGTAGCCGTTCTCCGCGGCATGGTCGAGCAGTTGGCGCATGGATACGAGGGGCATGGAACTCTCCTGAAAGTCCGGTCGGTGGCCGCGCCGGTCGCGGCGTGCGCCGCCCGCAGCCCGGGGCGCGGCGGCAAAATGACCACGATTCTACAGGGAGCCGGCATATGCTGCGAAGCGGCTCCCTTCTTCACTATAGGGCGCTATCGGGGGGCGGGTGCTCGCCGACCCGCACGATCTTCAGCGTGTTGGTGCCGCCGGCGGCGCCGATCGGCTCGCCGATGGTGAGCACGATCAGGTCGCCGCGCTCGACCACGCCCTGGTCGAGCAGAACCTGCTCGGCCTCCCACAGGAGCAAATCCCGGTCCTGGTGGGTCTGGGACATGAGGAGCGGGAAGACCTCGCGGTAGAGGGTCATCTGGTTGTGGGCGGCCACTTCCGGGGTGAGCGCGTAGATCGGCACGCCGCTGTTCAGGCGGCTCATCCACAGCGCGGTGGAGCCGGTCTGGGTGAGGGAGGCGATGGCCTTCACCTTGAGGTGCCAGGCGGTCCAGATGGCCGCCATGGAGATCGACTGGTCGATGCGGGTGAACACCCGGTCGAGGACGTCGCGGTCGAGGGTCACCTCGGCGGATTTCTCCGCCTCCAGGCACACCCGGCTCATGGCTTCGACCACCTCGACGGGGTAGCGGCCGGTGGCCGTCTCGGCCGAGAGCATCACCGCGTCGGTCCCGTCGAGCACCGCGTTGGCCACGTCGGACACCTCGGCGCGGGTGGGCACCGGGCTGGCGATCATCGACTCCATCATCTGGGTGGCGGTGATGGTGAGCTTGTTCTTGTCGCGGGCGGCGCGGATCATCTTCTTCTGCAAGGCCGGCACCGCGGCGTCGCCGACCTCCACGGCCAGGTCGCCGCGCGCGACCATGATGCCGTCGCAGGCGTCGAGGATCTCGTCGAGGTTGGCCACCGCCTCGGTGCGCTCGATCTTGGCGATGAGCAGCGCCTCCGCGCCCGCCGCGCGCAGGAGCTGTCGCGCCATGTACATGTCGGCCGCGCTCTTGGGAAAGGACACCGCCAGGAAGTCCACCCCGATGCGGGCCGCGGTGCGGATGTCCTCCATGTCCTTGGCGGTCAGCGCCGGCGCGGAGAGCCCGCCCCCCTGGCGGTTGATCCCCTTGTTGTCGGAGAGCTCGCCACCCACCCGGACCCGGGTGTGGATCTGGCTCCCCACGACCTTCTCCACGCCCAGCTTGATGCGGCCATCGTCGAGCAGCAGCACGTCGCCCGGCTTCACGTCGCGCGGGAGATCCTTGTAGTCCAGGCCCGCGCGCGCGTTGTTGCCGAGCTCGCACTTGGCGTCGAGCACGAACTCCGCGTCGCGGGTGAGCGTGACCCGTCCATTCTCGAAGCGCCCGACCCGGATCTTGGGGCCCTGCAGGTCGGCCAGGATTCCCACCGGCCGCCCGGCGCAACCCGCCGCATGGCGTATCGCCTCGGCGCGCGCCACGTGGTCCTCGACCTTGCCGTGGGAGAAGTTCATGCGCACCACGTCGATGCCGGCATGCACCATGCGTTCGAGCACGGCGGGGTCCGAGGAGGCGGGGCCGAGGGTGGCGACGATCTTCGTGTGGCGGGGCATGCGTGGTCCGGTGCGCTCGAGGGTGGATGTGGCGCAGATTCTAACCCAAGCACGGTATTGCCTTCGGCGCGCGTTCGGGTGCTGCGGTCCGTGTCGTATTACCTTCTTCGTAGACGAATGCTTCGGGCAAGCTCTCCCCATCGTCCCGGCCGACGCCGGACATCGTTGGGGAGTGCCTCTCGCAGCATGATTGCCAGTTCTCCGGCCCGAGCCGCCGCCGCGAGCGCGGGCCCCGCCGATACGCGCCGCGCGGCTCTGCGCGCCATGGGCCGCCCGAACCTCGTCGCCACGTTGGTGCTGGCGGCGAACCTCGCGCTCGGCGCGATGTTCGTCCACTATTCCGACGAGCACCGCGCGATGCAGGCGCGCCAGACCGCGTTCGACAGCACCACGGACCACGCGCAGGCGCTGGAGACCGCGATCGAGCGAGCGCTGTCGGCCACTCACGCCCTCGCCGCGGTGGTGCGCCAGGGCAAGGGGCGTGTCGACGACTTCGAGTCGCTGGTGGACGGGATGTTGCCCTTCTATGCGGGCATCAGCGGCCTCGCCCTGGCGCCCGACGGGGTGGTGGCGCAGATTCATCCCCATGCCGACAACGAAGGAGCCGTCGGCATCGACATCCTGGCCGACCCTCGGCGCCGGGGCGCGGCGCTCGCCGCCATTCAGTCGCGAGAGCCCGTGCTCGCAGGGCCGCTGCCCCTGGGGCACGGTCCCTCGGGCTTCATCGGACGCCTCGCGGTGTTCCTCCCCGAAGGCGAGGGTGAGCGTTTCTGGGGCTTCGTGACGGTACCCATGCCGGTGGACAGGCTGGTCGCGGAAGCGGGCCTGCCGCAGATGGAAGAGGCGGGCTACGCCTACGAGCTCACGCACATCGATTCGGAGACCGGACGGTTCACCGTCGTTGCCGAAAGCCGCCGGCCCTTGCCCCAGGACGCGGTGGAGCGCGAGCTCGGATTCGACTCGGGCTATTGGCTGCTGCGCGCCGCGCCGGCGCAGGGGTGGCGGGACTGGCCCCGGCTCCTGGCCGAAGCCCTGCTGGCCGCGTTGGCGAGCGCGCTGCTCGCGTGGCAGGTTCGCACCCTGCTGCGGCAGCCGCGCTTGCTCCAGGACGAAGTCGATCGCCGCACCGGCGAGCTGGCCGAGGCGAACCGCCGGCTGGAGGCCGAGGTGGCCGAACGCGCCCGGGTCCAGGAGGCGCTCGAGCGGCTCAACCGGGCGCTGCGGGTGGTGAGCCAGGGCAACGCCGCGCTGGTGCGCGCGGGGGACGAGGCGACGCTGCTCGCGGAGGTCTGCCGCATCCTTGCGCAAACCGGCGGCTATCCCGTGGTGTGGGCCGGGCTGCTGGAAGAGGGCGCTTTGCGGGCCGCCTGCGTCGCACCGGGCGGTGTGCTCGACGGCGCGCTGCTGAGGCTGGAACCCGACGAGTTGGAGGGCGCGCACGATTTCGTCGCGATGGCGCTCACCGAGCGGCACACCGTCCTGACGGCGCGGCTGGCGGAAGAATCGATCTATCGCTCGGTGGCGACCGAGCTCGCGGCTCGCGCCTCGCCCTGCGGCGTGGCGATGCCGCTCGTCTTCGAAGAGCGGGTCTTCGGTGTGCTGGTGGTCCATGCGCGCGATGCGGAGCGCTTCGCCCGCGAGGAGGTCGCGGTGCTGGAAGAGCTCGCCTCCGACGTGGGCTACGGCATCGCCGCATTGCGCACCCGCCGTGCTCACGAGGCAGCGGCCGAGGCGCTCGCCGAAGGAGAGGTGCGTCTGCGCGCCATCAGCAGTTCGGCGCAGGACGCGATCATCATGATCGACGCCACCGGCCGGATCGAGCACTGGAATCCGGCCGCCGAGCGCATCTTCGGTTATTCCGGCGAAGAGGCCCTGGGGCAGGACGCTCATGCCCTGATCGCCGCCGAGGGGGACGGCGAGAGCTTCCATCACGGCCTGGCCCGATTCGGCGCGAGCGGGGACGGCCCCCGCGTCGGCCGGCTGATGGAGCTCGATGCGCGCAGGCGCGACGGGACGGTCTTTCCGGTCGAGCTCTCCGTGTCGGCGCTGCAGCTTCAGGGTCGCTGGCACGCGGTGGGCGTGGTGCGCGACATCACCCTGCGGCGCCGCGCCGAGGAAGCGCTGCGTCTGCGCGACCGCGCCATCGAAGCGTCCGGCGACGGCATCATGATCTCCTCGGCGGAGCTGCCCGATCACCCCTTCACCTACGTCAATCCCGCTTTCGAGCGGATCTCGGGGTATTCGGCCGAGGAGGCGGTGGGGCGAAACGGGCGTTTCCTTCTCGGCGAGGACCTGCAGCAGCGGGGGCTCGAGGATATCCGGCTGGCGCTGCGCGAGGGGCGCGAAGCACGGGCGGAGCTATCCTGCCATCGCAAGGACGGCAGCCGTCTGTGGGTGGAGCTCTCGGTGTCGCCGGTGCGCAACCGCGACGGGCGGATCACCCACTTCGTGTCGGTGATGCACGACGTCACCGAGCGCAAGCGCTACGAGCAGGAGCTCGAGCGTCATGCGAACCGGGACGAGCTTACCGGCCTGGCCAACCGCAACCTCCTCGCCGACCGTTTGGACCAGGCGATCGTCCAGGCCGCTCGGGACCGCGGTGAGGTTGCGGTGCTGGCGATCGACGTGGACCATTTCCGGCTGGTGAACGACGCCTACGGACACGCCGTCGCCGATCATGTCCTGCAGACCCTCGGCAGCCGGCTCGCGGCCTGCGTGCGCGAGGGGGAGACCGCGGCGCGCCTGGGCAGCGACGAGTTCGTCCTGGTGCTGCCCGGGGTCGACGCGGACCGCGCGGCGGATCTGGTGGAGCAGCGCGTCCGGCCGGCGTTCGCGCGCCCGCTGCAGGCGGGCGGGCAGGAGCTGGTGCTCGGCTGCAGCATCGGCATCAGCGTGTATCCGCGCGACGGCACCGATCGCGCCACCCTGATGCGCAACGCGGACGCGGCGATGCACGCCGTGAAGGCGGCCGGGCGCAACGGCGCCCGCTTCTTCACCGCGGAGATGAACAGGCGGGTGGAGCGGCGGCTCGCCCTGGAGCGCGAGTTGCGCCGGGCCGTCGCCGGCGGCGAGCTGGTGCTGCATTACCAGCCGCAGGTCGAGCTCACAACCGGCCGCATCGCCGGTGCCGAAGCCCTGGTGCGCTGGCAGCACCCCGAGCGCGGGTTGCTCGGGCCCGGAGAGTTCATCTCCCTGGCCGAGGAGACGGGGCTGATCGTGCCGCTCGGCGAGTGGGTCCTCTTCGAAGCGTGCCGGCAGAACCAGGCCTGGATCGAAGCGGGGCTGCCGGCCGGGCGCATCGCCGTCAATCTCTCGGCGCGCCAGTTCCGCGACGCCGAGTTGGCTGCGCTCACCCGGCGCGTGCTCGCCGAAACCGGTCTTGCGCCGCAGCTGCTCGATCTGGAGCTCACCGAAAGCATGGCGATGCAGGATCTCGACAGGGTCACGCGGACGTTGAGCGAGCTGAAGGCGCTCGGTGTCCACACCTCGCTCGACGACTTCGGTACCGGCTATTCGTCCTTGAGCCGGCTGCGGTTCTTCGCCCTGTCGGCGCTCAAGATCGACCGCAGTTTCGTACACGGGGTCGCGGCCAACCCCGGTAACGCCGTGATCGTCGCCACCATTGTCGCCATGGGGCGCAGCCTGGGCATGCGGGTGATTGCCGAAGGCGTAGAGACGGCGGCCGAGCTCGCCTGGGTGCGTGCCCATCGCTGCGACGAGGTGCAGGGCTTCTATTTCAGCCGGCCGCTGCCGGCCGACGCGTACGCGCGTCTGCTGCGCGAGCCGGACCTGCCGGCACTTCCGCCCGTCGGTGACGAGGCGGACCCGTGCTCGCAACTGCTGCCGACACCGTGAGCGGCCGGGCAGGAGTGGCCATTCTGCAGGAGGGAGCCGGGAAGCACCGAAAACAGAACGGGGGCGCGATGCCCCCGTTTCGGCTTGGAGCGGGGGCGTACGCGCCCCCCGGATCGCGGCTGCCGCCGCTCCTACGGGAGCATCCGGGTCAGTCGTTGTAGCGCGACTGCAGCGCGGCGATGGCGGGCAGGGTGCGGCCTTCCAGGAACTCCAGGAAGGCGCCGCCGCCGGTGGAGATGTAGCCGACGTCGTTGGCGATGTCGAACTTGGCGATGGCCGCCAGGGTGTCGCCGCCGCCGGCGATGGAGAAGGCCTCCGAGTGGGCGATGGCCGAGGCCATCATCTTCGTGCCGCCGGCGAACTGCGGGTACTCGAACACGCCCACCGGACCATTCCACACGATGGTGCCCGCGTGGGCGATGATGTCGGCCAGCTTGGCGGAGGTCTTCGGGCCGAAGTCCAGGATGCGGTCGTGGGGGCCCACTTCGTCCACCGCGATGCGGTTGGCGCGGGCGAGCGCCGAGACCTCGTCGGCCACCACCACGTCCACCGGCAGCGGCACTTCGGCGCCGCGCTCGCGCATGATGTCCATCACCTGCTGGGCCTCGCGCACCATCTCGGGCTCGGCGAGCGACTCGCCGATGCGCTTGCCGGCGGCGAGCAGGAAGGTGTTGGCGATGCCGCCGCCCACGATGAGCTGATCCACCTTCTCGGCCAGCGTCTTGAGGATGGTGAGCTTGGTGGACACCTTGGCGCCGCCCACGATCGCCACCAGCGGGCGGGTGGGCTCGTGCAGGGCCTTGCTGAGCGCGTCGATCTCGGCCGCCATCAGCATGCCGGCGCAGGCGACCGGGGCGAAGCGGGCGATGCCGTGGGTGGTCGCCTCGGCGCGGTGGGCGGTGCCGAAGGCGTCGTTCACGTAGACGTCGCACAAGGCGGCCATCTTCTTCGCCAGCTCTTCGTTGTCCTTCTTCTCGCCCTTGTTGCAGCGGCAGTTCTCCAGCAGCACCACCTGGCCCGGCTCGACCTTGAAGCCGCCGTCGACCCAGTCGGCGATGAGCTTCACCGGCTTGCCCAGGAGCTGACCCAGGCGCACCGCCACCGGCGCGAGGGTGTCGTCCGGGCCGACCGTGCCTTCGGTGGGGCGGCCCAGGTGGGAGGTGACCATCACCGCCGCGCCGTGGTCGAGGCAATACTGGATGGAGGGAATCGAGGCGCGGATGCGGGTGTCCTCGGTGATGTTGCCCGCTTCGTCCTGCGGGACGTTGAGGTCCGCACGGATGAACACGCGCTTGCCGGCGACGTCGAGATCGGAGAGTTTCTTGACTTGCATGTTATCGGTCCAGGATCAAAAAAACGCCCTGCGCGGGGCAGGGCGTCCGGGTTGTCGGGTCGACGTTTACTTGGCCTCGTACAGGGCGCGGGCCGCGTCGAGCATGCGGCAGGAGTAGCCCCACTCGTTGTCGTACCAGGCGAGCACCTTCACCAGGGTGCCGTCCATCACGCGGGTCTGGGTGGCGTCGAACACCGACGAGTGGGAGTCGTGGTTGAAGTCCATGGACACCAGCGGGTCCTCGTTCACCGCCAGCACGCCCTTCATCGCGCCGCGGGCCGCCTCCTTCATCAGGCCGTTGATCTCGTCCTTGGAGGTGGCGCGGCTCGCGGTAAAGGTGAGGTCCACGAGCGACACGTTCATGGTCGGCACGCGCAGCGCGAAACCGTCGAACTTGCCCTTGAGCGCCGGTAGCACGAGGCCCACGGCCTTGGCGGCGCCGGTCTTGGTCGGGATGATGTTCTGGGCGGCGGCGCGGGCGCGGCGCAGGTCCTTGTGACGCACGTCCACCAGCACCTGGTCGTTGGTGTAGGCGTGCACCGTGGTCATCAGGCCCTGTTCGATGCCGATGTTGTCCTGGATCACCTTCGCCACCGGGGCGAGGCAGTTGGTGGTGCACGAGGCGTTCGACACCACGGTCATGTCGCGGGTGAGGATGTCGTGGTTCACGCCGTAGACGATGGTCGCGTCCACATCGTCGCCGCCCGGCGCCGAGATCAGCACCTTCTTCGCGCCCTGCTTGAGGTGCACCTCGGCCTTGGCCTTGGAGGTGTACGCGCCGGTGCACTCGAGCAGGACGTCCACGCCCAGCTCGCCCCAGTTCGTCTCCAGCGGGTTCTTGGTGGAGAAGAACGGGATGCGGTCGCCGCCGACGATCATCGCGTTGTCGCCCTCGGTTACGACTTCGGTCGCGAAGCGGCCGTGGGTGGTGTCGTACTTGGTCAGATGCGCGTTGGTCGCGAGATCGCCCGAGGCGTTGATCGCCACGATCTCGAACTGGTCGCGCAGCCCCAACTCGTACAGGGCGCGCAGGGTGCAGCGACCGATGCGGCCGTATCCGTTGATGGCGACTTTGATGCTCATCGAAAAACTCCCTCGAAACAAATGAAACGATGCCGGTGCTGTCCGCTGGCCGGAGCGCGCGCCCCGGTCAGCGCGCCCCGAACGATTAGCGAAGCACGGATTCCACGGCCCGCACGACCGCGTCCACGGTAATTCCGAAATGCTTGAACAGGTCTCCCGCGGGGGCCGACTCGCCGAAGCTGTCGATGCCGATCACCGCGCCCTCGAGGCCCACGTACTTGCGCCAGAAGTCGGTCACGCCGGCCTCGACCGCCACGCGCGGCACGTCCGGGGGCAGCACGGCGGCCTTGTAGGAAGACTCCTGGCGATCGAAAACGTTGGTCGAAGGCATGGACACGACGCGCACGGGAATCCCGGCCTGGGCGAGCGCCTGCTGGGCGCCCATGGCCAGCGCGACCTCGGAGCCGGTGGCGATGATCACCGCCTTGGGGGCGGCACCGGCCGCCTCCGACAGGATGTAGCCGCCATGGCGGATGGCCGCGATCTGCTCGCGGCTGCGTTGCTGGAAGGGCAGGTTCTGGCGCGAGAAGAGCAGCGAGGAGGGGCCGTTCCTGCGCTCGATGGCGCAGGCCCAGGCGACCTTCGACTCGACCGTGTCGCACGGGCGCCACACGTCCATGTTGGGGATGAGGCGCAGGGTGGCGGTCTGCTCGACCGGCTGGTGGGTGGGGCCGTCCTCGCCCAGCCCGATGGAGTCGTGGGTGAACACGAAGATCTGGCGCGCCTTCATCAGCGCGGCCATGCGCAGGGCGTTGCGCGCGTACTCGCTGAACATCAGGAAGGTGGCGGTGTAGGGGATGAAGCCGCCGTGCAGCGCCAGCCCGTTCCCGATGGCGGCCATGCCGAACTCGCGCACGCCGTAGTAGAGGTAGTTGCCGCCGGTCTCGCGGGAGATGCCCTTGGAGCCCGACCACAGGGTGAGGTTGGAGCCGGCCAGGTCGGCCGAGCCGCCGATGAGCTCGGGGAGCCTGGGCGCGAAGGCCTCGATGCTGTTCTGGCTCGCCTTGCGGGTGGCGATGGTCTCGGCCTTGGCGTTGATGGCGTCCAGCACATTGCCCACGTGCTGGCCCCAGTCGGCCGGGAGCTCGCCCGCCATCCGGCGGGAAAACTCGGCGGCGAGTTCGGGGAAGGCTTCGGCGTAGGCGGCGAAGCGGGTGTTCCAGTCGGATTCGACCTCGGCGCCGCGGGCGCGGGCGTTCCACTCGGCGTAGACGTCGGCCGGGATCTCGAAGGGCGGATGGTTCCAGCCGATGTGCTCGCGGGCGGCGGCGATCTCGGCCGCGCCCAGGGGCGCGCCATGCACGTCGTGGCCGCCCTGCTTGTTCGGCGCGCCGGCGCCGATGACGGTCTTGCAGCAGATCAGCGTCGGCCGCGTGGTGTCGGCCTTGGCCTGGGCGATGGCCGCCTCGATCTCGGCCGGGTCGTGGCCCTGTACGTCGCGGATGACCTGCCAGCCGTAGGCTTCGAAGCGCTTGGGCGTATCGTCGGTGAACCAGCCGCTCACATGGCCGTCGATGGAGATCTCGTTGTCGTCCCAGAAGGCGACGAGCTTGCCGAGGCCCAGGGTGCCGGCCAGCGAGCAGGCTTCGTGGGAGATGCCTTCCATCAGGCAGCCGTCGCCGAGGAAGACCCAGGTGCGATGATCGACGACGGTGTGGCCGGGCCGGTTGAACTCGGCCGCCAGCACCTTCTCGGCGATCGCCATGCCCACCGCGTTGGTGATGCCCTGGCCCAGGGGGCCGGTGGTGGTTTCCACTCCCGGGGTGTAGCCGTACTCGGGATGGCCCGGGGTCTTGGAGTGGAGTTGGCGGAAGCGCTTGAGCTCCTCGATCGGCAGGTCGTAGCCGGTCAGATGCAGCAGCGCGTAGAGCAGCATCGAGCCGTGCCCGTTGGAGAGCACGAAGCGGTCGCGGTCGGCCCATTTGGGGTTGGCCGGGTTGTGCTTCAGGTGGCGGCGCCACAGCACCTCGGCGATCTCCGCCATGCCCATGGGCGCGCCGGGGTGGCCGGAGTTGGCCTGCTGGACCGCATCCATGGCGAGCGCGCGGATGGCGCCGGTGACGGGGTTGAAGACCGGGGGGCGGACGTTGCGCGGCTTCACTTGGGCGGCAGGCTGCATGGTTTTCTCGTGGCCGAGGGGGCGGCTGAAAAAACGCGGATTATCGCCGAAAACAGGTACCTACGGCTAGCCCGTGCTGCGCTGCAAGAAGCGTTCCCGTGTGCGTTGACTCACACCCACTGGCGCCGCCGCTCCATCAGCTTCCAGATGAGCGGGGTGAGGATGAGCTGCATGGCCAGGTCGAGCTTGCCGCCCGGGATCACGATGGAATTGGCGCGGCTCATGAAGGCGTCGTGGATCATCCGCAGCAGGTAGGGGAAGTCCACCCCGCGCGGGTCCTTGAAGCGGATCACCACCATCGACTCGTCCAGGGTCGGCACCTCGCGGGCGATGAACGGGTTCGAGGTGTCCACCACCGGCACCCGCTGGAAGTTGATGTGGGTGCGCGAGAACTGCGGGACGATGTAGTGCACGTAGTCGTGCATGCGGCGCAGGATGGTGTCCTGCACCGCGTCGATGGAGTAGCCGCGCAGCTTGGTGTCGCGGTGCAGCTTCTGGATCCACTCCAGGTTGATGGTGGGCGCCACACCGATGAGGAGGTCCACATGGCGCGCCACGTCCACCCGCTCGGTCACCACCGCGCCGTGCAGCCCTTCGTAGAACAGGCAGTCGGTACCCACCGGCAGGTCTTCCCACTCGGTGAAGGCGCCCATCGGGAGCCCGGTGGCGAGCGCCTGCTCCTCGTTGTGGATGTAGTTGCGGCGCCGGCCGGTCGCCGACTCGCCGTAGGCGCGGAACAGGTTCTCCAGCTCCTCGAAGAGGTTCGCCTCGGGGCCGAAGTGGCTGATGCCGCGCTGGCCCGCGCGCTCCGCGTCCTCGATGAGCTGCTTCATCTCGTCGCGGGTGTAGCGGTGGAAGCTGTCGCCCTCGACGATCGCCGCGTTGACGTGCTCGCGGTGGAAGATCGACTCGAAGGTGTGCTTGACCGTGGTCGTGCCGGCCCCCGACGAGCCGGTGACGGCGATGATGGGATGCTTCATCGACATGGCGGAACTCCGCGCGAAAGTAGGGGATCCTGCGCCTTGCCTCAGCTCGGCTTGGTCGCTTCCTCGGCCTGGAGCTCCGTGTAGACGCGCTTCGAGGCCACCACGAGGACGTGTACTTCCTCGAACGAGAGCTCGGGATACTGTTCGCGCACCACGCGGTAGGCGAGATGGTCGAGGGTGGCATTGCCCCAGCGGTTCTCCTTGGCGAAGAAGGGGGCGATCAGCTCGTAGGCCTCCTCGAAAATCTCTCGGACACGATGATACTTGCGCCGTTCGGGGCGCTCCGCACTCGTTTCCGTCGTATCGGTCGGGCCGGTCATGGTGGCACCGTGCAAGAGTATGTATCAGCGAATGATAACGGAGATCGGTGCGCCGCAGCATCCCGGCGCTGCCGCCCGGATCACGAATGCGCGGCGAGCCAGGTGCGCCACTCGGCGAAGAGGGTGGGGTTGGCGGCCGCCACGACCGCGCGCTTCAGGGCAGGACCGGCCATGAGCGAGCCGCCGTCGAGGGCCGCGGCCTCGCCGCCCGCCTCGGCGAGGATGAGGCGGCCCGCGGCGTAGTCCCACAGCATCTGCCCGCCGTGCAGGTAGACGTCAAGCCGTCCGGCCGCGACGAAGCACCATTCGAGGGCGCTCGAGCCGAAGTTGCGCTGGGAGTAGTAGGGCGGGCGCACAGCCAACTCGTCGCCCAGGTGATGGCTGATGCGCTTGAAGTCGATGCCGGCCACCGCATCCGCCAGTCGCGGCGCGGCCGGGCGCAGGGGCAGCTCGACGCCGTTCAGGTAGGCGCCTGCGCCCTTCGCGGCATAGAAGGATTCGTCGGTGACCGGGTTGTACACCACGCCGAAGCGCGCCTCGTGCTCCACCAGGTAGGCGATCGACACGGCGAAGAAGGGGATGCCGTTGGCGAAGTTGGTGGTGCCGTCGATCGGATCGATGCACCACATGCCGCGGCGCCCGTCGGTCCACAGCCGTGCCTGCTCCTCGGCGCTCATCTCCTCGCCCAGGACGGGACCCGGCATGAGCGAGGGCAGGGCTTCGCTGAAGCGGCGCTGGCTTTCGACGTCCGCCTCGGTGAAGAGCGACCCGTCCGGCTTGCGATTGCGCGCCGTCTTGAGGTAGCGAGGCAGGATCACGTCGCGCGCGATGTCGCGCACGACCGACTCCAGCGCGCGGGCACGCGCGAGTCTCTGGGCAGTGCTACTCACCTTTCAGGTATCCCGCCATTTGATCGAGCAGCCGATGCTGGGCATCTGTTCCTTCGGCCCCTGCCCGGTGCGCGCGACCTGCAGCATGGCCTCGAGCAGCTCGCGGCGCGTGTCGGGAGCGGCCGGTCCCCGGCCCGTGGCGTCGAGCCGTCCGCGGTACTGCAGCTCGAGCTTGCCGTTGAAGCCGTAGAAATCCGGGGTGCACACCGCGCCGTAGGCCTTGGCCACTTCCTGGGTCTCGTCCAGGACGTAGGGGAAGGGGAAATCGCGCTCCCTGGCGACACGGATCATGTTTTCCCACGAGTCCTCGGCGTACTCGGCCGGATCGTTGGACATGATGGCGATGCTTCCGATGCCGTGCGCGGCGAGCTCGCGCGCGTCGCGGACGATACGATCGAGCACCGCCTTAACGAAGGGGCAGTGATTGCAGATGAACATCACCAGGAGCCCGTTCTCGCCGCGCGCGCTGGCAAGCGAATGGCGCTTGCCGTCCACGCCGGGAAGATCGAAATCCGGCGCGGGCCAGCCGAAATCGCATACCGGAGTCGTCATGGCGACCATCGCAGGTCTCCCGAAAATGGCGGTTTCCCTATAATAGCACGATGATTTCGCGCCCCTTTTCAGCCCATTCCGGCTTCATGCCGGCGGCCTCGGCTCCTCCCGTCCTGCCGCGCGTCGCGCGGCGGCCGGGGCGCGCCTGGGCGGCGCCGGTGCGGTAGCTCGATGATTTCCCGTTTCTTTTTTCCGGATCGGCTGCCCGAGATGGGCAGCGTGCGCCTGCCCGAGGCGCTCGCTCATCACGCCACCCGCGTGCTGCGCTTGCGCGACGGCGACGCCGTGGTCCTGTTCGACGGTCATGGCGGCGAGGTCCCCGCGCGACTGCAGGGGCAGGGGCGCGAGTGGTTCGCGGTGCTCGGCGAGGCGCGCGCGGTCGATCGCGAATCGCCCCTCGAGCTCGTGCTGGTGCAGGCGCTGGCGAGCGGCGACAAGATGGACTGGATCGTACAGAAGGCGGTCGAACTGGGCGCGCGCGCGGTGGTGCCGGTCGAGGCCGAGCGCTCGGTCCTGCGTCTCTCGGGCGAGCGTGCCGCGCGGCGCGTCGAGCACTGGCGCCAGGTGGCGGTCGCCGCCTGCGAGCAGTGCGGGCGCGACCGTGTGCCCGAAGTGGCGCCGCTGACGGGCCTGCGCGACTACCTCGCCGCAGCGCGCGGGGCGACCCGCCTGCTGCTCGATCCCGCACACGGCGCGCCGCTGGCCGGCCTCCCGCCGCCGGCGGGCGCGCTGCACTTCCTGATCGGCCCCGAAGGCGGGTGGTCGGAGCCGGAGCTCGCGGCCTGCCGCGCGGCGGACTGCATCCCGGTGGGGCTCGGCCCGCGGGTGCTGCGCACCGAGACTGCGGGCCTCGCGGTCCTGGCGGCGGCGCAGGCGCTATGGGGAGATTTCGGGGCATAACGAGCGGGGAGCCGACGCAACCATGTTCGAATCCGCGGAGCTGGGTCACAAGACGTCCAAGGCCGATTACGACGAGGCCGAGCCGCTGCTGCGCGCGCAGCTGCTCGACGCCCAGTTCGATCTGCTCGACGGCAAGCAATTCGCCGTGGTGGTGCTGGTCAACGGCATCGACGGGGCGGGCAAGGGCGAGACGGTCAATCTGCTCAACGAATGGATGGACCCGCGCCACATCGAGACCTGGGCCTTCGACGCACCGACCACCGAGGAGGCCGAACGGCCCTTCATGTGGCGCTTCTGGCGCGCCCTGCCGCCACGGGGCAGGATCGGCATCCTCTTCGGCAACTGGTACACCGATCCCATCCGCGAGCGGGTGAACAAGGTCAACAAGCGCGCCGAGCTCGATCAGCGGCTGGACGAGATCAACCGCTTCGAGAGCATGCTGGTGCGCGAAGGCGTGCTGCTCCTCAAGTTCTGGTTCCACCTCTCCCGCGACGGACAGAAGAAGCGCCTGAAGGCCCTGGAGAAGGATCCGCGCACCCGCTGGCGCGTGACCGATCAGGACTGGCACTACTTCGATCAGTACGACCGCTATCGGGAGGTGGCCGAGCATGTCCTGCGGCGCACCAGCAGCGGCGAGGCGCCGTGGATCATCGTCGACGGCACGGACAAGCATTTCCGCGCGCTGCTCACCGGGCGTACGCTCCTGGAGGCGATGCGCAAGCGTCTCGATCTGGCCGGGCGGAACTGGCAGCCGCGGGTGATGGCGCCGCCGCTGCCGCCGCAGCCGCCCGACGGGCGCAATCTCCTCGACGGGCTGGCGCTGCGCCAGCCCCTCGAGAAGAAGGATTACGCCGAGGCCCTCGAGCATTGGCAGGGGCGGCTCGCGCTGCTCTCCCGCAGCGACGCGTTCCGCGACCGCTCGCTGGTGCTCGTGTTCGAAGGGGCCGACGCAGCCGGCAAGGGCGGCGCGATCCGGCGCGTCACGGCGGCCATGGATGCCCGCCGCTACCGCATCATCCCCATCGCCGCGCCGACCGAGGAAGAGCGTGCCCAGCCCTATCTGTGGCGCTTCTGGCGTCATCTGCCGCGCCAGGGGCGGGTCGCGATCTTCGATCGCTCCTGGTACGGGCGCGTGCTGGTGGAGCGCGTGGAAGGCTACTGCTCGGAGGCCGACTGGATGCGCGCCTATGCCGAGATCAACGATTTCGAGGATCAGCTCGCCGCCGCCGGAACGGTGGTGGTGAAGTTCTGGCTCGCGATCAGCAGGGACGAGCAGCTCGCCCGCTTCAACGAGCGCGAGGCCCAGCCCCACAAGCGTTTCAAGATCACCGCCGAGGACTGGCGCAATCGCGAGCGCTGGGACGATTACGCCAGCGCCGTGTGCGACATGGTCGATCGCACCAGCACGGAAACTTCGCCCTGGACCCTGGTCGAAGCCGACAACAAGTATTTCGCGCGCATCAAGGTCCTGCGCACGATCTGCGAGCGCCTCGAGGCGGCGCTCGATCGTCGGTAACCGGATGTAAGCTCCAAGGGGCCGCGACGTGCCTATTCCGCTAGAATTGCCCACAACATATGCCATGCGCCGTCGCGCTCAGCGCGGCGGACGCTCGTCCATTCCTTTCTTCCGGTGACCGATTGAGCGGCGAATCGACCCCTGTCCCCGTACACGCACCGGCCGACATGGCCGCTTCCACCGACCAGTTCGTGGCTTGGGTGAGGGGGGCTGCCCCCTACATCCATGCCTTTCGCGGACGCACTTTCGTCATCGGCTTCGGTGGCGAGGTGGCAGGCGGTGCGCGCGCCCAGAGCCTCGCCTACGACTGCAACCTGCTGGCCGCCCTGGGCATCCGCCTGGTGCTGGTGCACGGCGCGCGCCCGCAGATCGATGCGGAGCTCGAGCGGCGGGGGCTCGAGCCGCGCTTCCACAACGGCCTGCGGGTGACCGACGCGGCGGCCCTGGAGTGCGTGAAGGTCGCCATGGCGGTGACCCGCTTCGAGGTCGAGGCGCTGCTCTCCCAGGGGCTTCCGAACACGCCCATGGCGGGCAGCTACATGCGCGTGACCGGCGGCAATTTCCTCACCGCGCGTCCCGTGGGCGTGGTCGACGGGGTCGACTACCAGTTCACCGGTGCGGTACGGAAGATCATCGCCGAGGAGATCAACGCCGACCTCGACCAGCAGAACGTCGTGCTGATCACGCCGCTGGGCGTCTCGCCCGCGGGCGAGATCTTCAATCTCAGCATGGAGGAGGTCGCCGAGGCGGTGGCGGTGGCGGTGAAGGCGGAAAAGCTCATCTATCTGTGCGACGCCCCGGGGCTTCTCGATGCCGAGGGTGACCTCATCGACTCGGTCACCGCCGACGAGGCCGAGCGCATGCTCAACGCCGGCGAAGGGCTCACCGAGGACCTGCACCTTTACCTGCCGTGCGCCATCCGCGCGGTGCGCCGCGGCGTCGCGCGGGTCCACCTCATCGACCACGACAAGGACGGCGGACTGCTGCTGGAGTTCTTCACCCACGCCGGTGTCGGTACCGTGGTGTCCCGCGATCCGCTGTTTCGCATGCGCGAGGCGACCGTCGACGACGTAGCCGCCCTGGTGGCGCTCATCTCGCCCATGGAGGCCGACGGCAGCCTGGTGCGGCGCGGGCGCGAGCTGCTCGAGCAGGAGATCGACCGCTTCACCGTGGTGGAGCACGACGGGATGCTGGTGGGCTGCGCCGCCCTCTATCCGTTCAGCGACGAGAGGGCCGCCGAGCTCGCCTGTCTTGCGGTGACGCCCGAGTATCGGCGTGCGGGGCTTGGCGACCAACTCCTGCGGCGCATCGAGCAGCGCGCCCGCACCCATCGCCTGGAGCGGCTCTTCGTGCTCACGACGCGTACCGCGCACTGGTTCCGGGAGCGCGGTTTCAGCGAGATCGGCCCGGACGCGCTGCCGCGCCAGAAGCGCGAGCTGTACAACTACCAGCGGCGCTCGAAGGTGTTCGTGAAATCACTATGATCCGCACGAAGGTGTCACGTCCGGGACGCGAGGCGGCCGGGGGCCGTGCGAAGGTGCCGCATGCACGATAGCGGGCGCGACGGCCGAACTCCCGTGCTCGCGGGCTTGCTCGCCTCGGCGCTCGCCGGCATCGGGATGGTGTTCGGGCTCGATAGCGGCGTGACCGGCGCGTGGCTGGCGACGTCGGGCGCGGTTGTCGCGATCGGCGTGCTCGCCGCCGTCGCCACCCACGAACGCCTCGCACGGCGCGGTGCGGCGGCGCTTCCGCCGACCGGGTATGCCCCGGCACCGTCCGGGCACGCGGAAACGCCGTCGGGGGGCGAAGACGCCGCGACGCTGCGCGAGCTCGCCGGGGGAGTGCATGGCGTCGAGGCGCTCTTCGACCTGGGCGGACGTCTGATCTGGATCAGTCCTTCCATCGAGCGGCTCACCGGACGCACGCCGGACGAATGCCTGGCCGCTCCCGACGCGCTCGCCCTGCTGGTGCACGACTCGGATCGCAAGTACTGCCTGCGCATGGCACAGCGCGTGGCCGAGCAGGGCGGCGCCGAGGACTTCGAGATGCGGCTGGTGCGCTCCGATGGACGCGTGTGCTGGGTCGCCTGCCACTGGCGGCCTATCGGCAAGGATTCTACCCGCCCCGAGGGGCTGCGCATGTCGGCCGAGGACATCCAGGCGCGCAAGGAGACGGAGTACAAGCTGCTCGAGACGGTGACCGAGCTGCGCCGTGCCCAGGCCCTCCGGGAGCACTATCTCGCGCGCAGCAACGACGAGCGCCAGCGCCTGTCGGCGCTTCTCAACGTGATCCGGCTGGGCATCCTGTTCATGGACCGCGACCATCGCGTGCTCTACTACAACCGGGCGATGCTCGACATCTGGGGCTTCCCGCCCGACGAGAACCTGATCGGCGTGCGTGACGTGGTCCTGCAGAGCCGAGTGGCGGATCTCCTCGAGCGGCCCGAGTCCTACTTCCACCACGTGCAGAGCGTGGTGAAGGTGCACGCGGTGAGCGATCCCTACGAGATCCGTTTCCGCGACGGTCGCACGGTCACCGACGTGTCCGCCGTGGTGGAGGGCGGACAGGGCAAGCGCGGCATCGGCCGTGTCTGGATCTACGAGGACGTCACCGAGCAGCGGCGCATCGCGCGCCGGCTGGTGGAGCTCGCGGAACGCGATCCGCTCACCAATCTCTTCAACCGGCGCCGTTTCCATGAAGAGCTGGACCGCCATCTGGCCGACGCGGGCCGCCGCGGGGTGCAGGTGGGACTGGTGGCGATCGACCTGGACGGCTTCAAGCCGATCAACGACGAATTCGGCCACCAGGCGGGCGACCGGGTGCTCGTCGGCCTCGCGCAGGGGGTGGGTGCCATCATCCGGCGCAACGAGCTGTTTTTCCGCCTCGGCGGCGACGAATTCGGCATCCTCGTGCCGGATTCCAACGAGGAGGAGCTCTCCGAGCTCGCGCGGCGTATCGTGGAGGGGGTCGAGGCCCTGCGTTTCGAGTTCGACGGCAAGCGCGTCGGACTCACCGCCAGCGTGGGCATCTCCCTCTATCCGCGCCACGCGCGTGACGCGGAGGAGCTCATCGGTGCGGCCGACCGCGCCATGTATCGCGCCAAGAGCGAAGGCCGCAACCAGTGGTCCATCGCCGGCAGCGAGTGCGAATCCGATAGAATGCCCACTTCGGATTCCGATGAACCACAGCGCAGAGAGGATTAAGACATGACCCGTATGGTCAATTGCGTGAAGCTCGGTCGCGAGGCGGAAGGGCTGGACCGGCCGCCCGTCCCGGGCGAACTGGGCAAGCGCATCTTCGAGAACGTCTCGAAGGAAGCCTGGCAGCAGTGGGTCAAGTATCAGACCATGCTGATCAACGAGAACCGCCTCAATCTGATGGATGCGCGTGCGCGCAAGTATCTGGCCGAGCAGATGGAGAAGCACTTCTTCGGCGGCGGTGCGGACAACGTCCAGGGATACGTCCCGCCGAGCGCCTGATCCCTCCCGAGAGGGCTGCGGAAACGAAGAGGGGATGGCAGTCGCCATCCCCTCTTCGTTTGGCTTTTCGGGCCGTGGATCCGGGCCAGCCGCTCCTGCTCACTCCCTGCCGGCTTCGCGCTCCAGGGCGTCGACGCCCTCGTGGCGCACGTCGCGCCCCTTGACCAGGTAAACCACGTATTCCGAGATGTTCTTGGCGTGGTCACCGATACGCTCGATCGATTTGGCGATGAACAGCACGTCCAGCGAGTGCGTGATGAGCCGCGGATCTTCCATCATGTAGGTGATCAGCTGGCGCATGATGCCCTTGAAGATCGCGTCGACCTCCTTGTCGCGACGCACGATCTCGGCCGACTGCGACGGATCGTTGCGGGCGAACGCATCCAGCGCACCGTGCAGCATGTCGACGACCATGCTGGAGATGTGCCGCAGCTCGACCTTGGGCACGAAGTTCGTCTCGGACTCGATGATGCGGCGGCTCGCCTTGGCGATCTTCTTGGCCTCGTCGCCGATGCGCTCGAGGTCGGTGATCATCTGGATCGCCGTCATGACCATGCGCAGGTCGCCGGCGGTCGGCGCGTGACGGGCGATGAGCTGGATGCAGGCCTCGTCGAGCGCCACTTCTTCCTGGTTGACGCGACGGTCACCGTCGATCACCGCGTCGATGAGCGCCAGGTCGGAGCGGCTCAGGCCGTCGATGGCATCGACCAGTTGCTTCGATACGAGACCGCCCATGGCCAGCAGTCGCTTCTGGATCGCTTCGAGCTCGATATCGAAGTGGGAGTAGGTATGTTTGTTCATGGTGACCGGTCGAATCCGAATTGAAAGAGGCTAGCAGCCGAGTGTGACGGTTGTGTTGCAGTTGTCGCCCCGGTGAAAGGGCTCAGGGGGCGAGCCGCTTCACGCCGTGCGGGCTGGCGAGCAGGAGCAGGTCGGCACCCCGGCGGGCGAAAAGGCCGTTGGTCACAACGCCCACGATCTGGTTGAGATCGGATTCCAGGCTCTTGGGCGCGGCGATGCGCAGTCCATGCACGTCCAGGATCAGGTTGCCGTTGTCGGTCACGAATCCTTCGCGCAGCTTCGGCTCTCCGCCCAGGCGGACGAGCTCGCGCTCGACGTAGGCGCGCGCCATCGGTATGACCTCCACCGGCAGCGGAAAGCGCCCGAGGAATTCCACCTGCTTGCTCTCGTCGCAGATACAGATGAAGCGGTCGGCCACCGCGGCGACGATCTTCTCGCGGGTGAGCGCGCCGCCCCCGCCCTTGATCATGCAGAAACCTCCGTCGATCTCGTCCGCACCATCCACGTAGATCGGCAGGTCGGTGAGGTCGTTGAGGTCGACCAGCGGGATGCCGAGTGCAGCCAGCCGCCGGCTGCTAGCCTCGGAGCTCGAAACGGCGCCGGCGATGCGGTCCTTGAACTCGGCCAGACCGTCGATGAAGTGGTTGACCGTGGAGCCGGTGCCGACGCCGACGATCATGCCGTCCTCGACGTACTCCAGCGCGGCGATGGCCGCTTCCTTCTTGAGTTGATCCTGGTTCATCGGTCGTTCCATCCGTGAGAAAGAGGTTTACACCAATCCGTCGAACATCTGCACCGGCACGCGCTCGCCCGCCGCGACGTCGCCGCGCGACTCGGGCAGCACGATGAAGCAGTTCGCTTCCGCCATCGAGCGCAGCACGCCCGAGCCCTGGGCGCCGGCCAGCGCCACGCGCGGCTCGCCTTCGCCGGCGGAGAGCCGGCCGCGCAGGAACTCGCGGCGTCCGGGCTGCTTGCGGATCGGCTCGGCGCAGACCGCCTCGAAGATCGCCGGTTCGGGCAGCGGGCGCACGCCCGACAGGGTCAGCAGCGCGTCCTGCACGAACTGGTAGAAAGTGACCAGCACCGCCACCGGGTTGCCCGGCAGGCCGAAGAGCCACGCGTCGCCCACGCGCCCGAAGGCCATGGGGCGGCCGGGCTTGATGTCGATCTTCCAGAACGCGACTTCGCCCAGGCGGTTCATGAGCTCACGGATGAAGTCGGCCTCGCCCACGGACACGCCGCCGCTGGTGAGCACGACGTCGGCCGCCGCGGAGGCGTCGCGCAGGGCGGTCTCCAGGGCGGCCGGATCGTCGCGCACGACGCCCATGTCGAGCACCTCGCAGCCCAGCCGCGTGAGCGCGCCGAAGAGCGTGTAGCGGTTGCTGTCGTAGATCTCGCCCGGAGCGAGCGGCTTGCCGATGGAGGCGATCTCGTCGCCGGTGGAGAAGAAGGCCACCCGCAGCGGACGATGAACCGCCACCTCCGCGATGCCGAGGGAGGCGATGAGCCCCAGGTCGGCCGGCCCGCAGCGCTTGCCGGCGGGAAGCGCAACGCCGCCGAGCGCGAGGTCCTCGCCGGCGCGGCGCAGGTTCTGGCCGGCGCGCTGCCCGGGAGGGATCGTCACGCGCTCGCCGTCGCTGCGGGTCACTTCCTGGACCACGATGGTGTCGGCGCCTTGCGGGATCGATGCGCCCGTCATGATGCGCACGGCCTGGCCGGCGCCGACCAGTCCCGAGAACGGGCGTCCGGCGAAGGCGGTGCCGACCACGGCGAGGGTGGTTTCGGCCCCCGGGGCCAGATCGGCATGACGCACCGCATAGCCATCCATCGCCGAGTTGTCGTGAGCGGGCACGTTGTAGGGCGCGATGACGTCCTCGGCGAGCACACGTCCGAGGGCGTTGCGTACCGTCACGCGCTCCCAGCCGGTCACGGGCGAGAGGCGTTCGAGGATCGCCCGGCGTGCCTCGGCGACGCCGAGAGCGGGCGGGCGGGAGGAGGTGGCTGAGGCGGTGGTCGCAGGCATGGGTTCCCTTCTTTCCGTTTTGGGCGGACCGACTGAGCGCCCAAGTTTAGCCGTTTGTCGGCGTGCTGTGCCCGACAGAAAAGGAAAGGGGCGCCCCGGGCGCCCCTTCTCGTCACTGCGTGTGCGCGGTGTTCAGCGCAGGCCGGCCGCGTAGTCGGCCACCGCCTTGATCTCCGGGTCGGTCATCTTCAGCGCGATCATGCGCATCATCTGGTTGGGGTCGTTCGCACGCACGCCGTCGCGGAAGGCCTTCAACTGAGATTCGGTATAGTCGGCGAACTGTCCGGAAATGCGGGGGTACTGCGCGGGCATGCCGGCACCGGCCGGGCCGTGACAGGCGGCGCAGGCGGGCACGCCCTTCTCCGGGATGCCGGCGCGCCAGATCTGCTGTCCGCGGTTGATCGTGTCGGCGTTGGTGGCCGCTTCGGGCTGCAGCTTGTGGGAGCTGAAGTACTCGGCGAGCGCCTTCATGTCGTTCTCCTCGAGCCCCGCGACCATCGCCGACATCACCGCACTCTCGCGCTCCGGCTTGGCGCCGTTCCAGCCCTTGAAATCCTTCAGCTGCTTGAACAGGTAGTCGGGAATCTGGCCGGCGATCTTGGGGTTGGCCGAAATCGGGCTGTTGCCGTCGGGACCGTGACAGGCGCCGCACAGCGTCTCGGCGATCTGTTTCGCCTTGGCGAGATCGGGGGCCTGGTCCTGGGCCTGAAGGCTGCCCGCAACCAGCAGCAGCGAAAGCAGCAGGGAACGCTTGATCATGGTGTCCTCGAAAGCCGTGAGTAGAATTCGCAAATCGCGCTATTCTATAACACGATTTCCTCTTGCGCGACGCGATGTGGGTGCAACCCGGATGCCGGCGCGTTTCCTCTCCGAGCACATATGTCCCTGTTCCGCAACGCACGATTCGAAATCTCCATCGCGAAGACGGGCGATCTCCCTCCCTCCGACAGTCCCGAGATCGCCTTCGCCGGGCGCTCCAACGCCGGCAAGTCGAGCGCCATCAACACCCTTGCGGGCCATACCCGGCTCGCCTACGTGTCCAAGACGCCCGGGCGCACGCAGCTCATCAACTTCTTTCGCCTCAACTGCGGCGCCGTGCTGGTCGACCTGCCGGGATACGGGTATGCGAAGGTGCCCGAGGCGGTGCGCCGGCAGTGGGTGGCGCTGCTCGAAGGCTATCTCACGCGCCGCGAGAATCTCGTGGGGCTGGTGCTGATCATGGACTCGCGCCATCCCCTCACGCCCCTCGACTGGCAGATGATCGAGTGGTTTGCCCCGAGCGGGCGTCCGATCCACGTGCTGCTCACGAAGAGCGACAAGCTCTCGCGCAACGAAGCGGCCTCGACGCTCGCCCGCGTCCGCCGCGAACTCGCACGCTTCGGCGCGCAGGTGAGCGTGCAGCTCTTCTCCAGCCTCAAGAAGCAGGGCGCGGAAGAGGCCGAGCGCAAGGTGTCGGAGTGGCTGGGGCTGGACGGACCGGCCGCGGTGGAGGCCGCGTCCGGCCAAAAATAAAAAACCCCGGGCCAAAGGGGATAAATGCCCGGGGTAAAATGCCTTAACTGGATTAAGGCACCCGCTCAGGGAGGTGAAGCGGGAGATGGCTCAGCACCATCTACTGGCTCAGAGTCGGCGGGCCTTATCTAGTTCCGGGCCGATGCGTTACCGGATGTATCTTTTTTGATCTTCTTCGAACTGGACCGAACATGCGACCCACCGGAGTGTTTCCCGCCACCCGCATGCGGCGGATGCGCCGCGACGAATTCTCACGCCGCCTGATGCGCGAATCGCGCCTGTCGGCCGACGACCTGATCTACCCGGTGTTCGTATTGGAGGGGCAGGGCATCACCCAGGCGGTGCCCTCCATGCCCGGCGTCTCCCGCGTCTCGCTGGACGGCCTGCTGCGGGTGGCCGAGGAGGCGCTCGAGCTGGGTGTGCCGGCGCTCGCGCTCTTCCCGGTGATCGACGCGGCGGGCAAGACGCCCGGCGCGGAGGAGGCCTGGAATCCGGACGGGCTCGTGCCGCGCGTGGTGCAGGCGCTCAAGGCGCGTTTTCCCGAGCTGGGGGTGATCACCGACGTGGCGCTCGATCCCTATACCAGCCACGGCCAGGACGGGCTCATCGACCCGGACGATCCGCGCGCCTACGTGCTCAACGACGAAACCCTCGAGGCGCTGGCCAAGCAGGCGCTGTGTCACGCCCAGGCGGGCGCCGACGTGGTGGCGCCGTCGGACATGATGGACGGCCGGGTGGCGCGCATCCGCGCCGAGCTGGATGGCGACGGGCGCATCCATACCCGCATCCTCGCCTACTCGGCGAAGTACGCCTCGAGCTTCTACGGCCCCTTCCGCGACGCGGTGGGATCCGCCGGCAATCTCGGAAAAGGCAACAAGTACACCTACCAGATGGACCCGGCCAACAGCGACGAGGCGCTGCGGGAAGTGGCGCTCGACATCGCCGAGGGCGCCGACATGTTCATGGTCAAGCCCGGGATGCCGTATCTGGACATCGTGCGTCGCGTAAAGACCGAGCTGCAGGTGCCGACCTACGTCTATCAGGTGAGCGGCGAGTACGCGATGCTGAAGGCCGCCTTCGCCAACGGCTGGCTCTCGGAGGAGGCCTGCGTGATGGAGGCCCTGCTCGCCTTCAAGCGCGCCGGCGCCGACGGAATCCTGACCTACTTCGCGCTCGACGCGGCGCGGCTGCTCAAGCGCGCCTAGGCGCTCCTGCGAGACTCACGGCGGCAGCAGCCTTCCCAGGTTGCGCCGCAGGTCGAGCACCGAGGCGATCTTCAGGTCCACGTAGGCCGGCCGGCCGGGGGTGCGGCTCACCAGTACGGTGCGCATGCCCAGGCGGCGCGCGGTGCGCAGGTTCTCCGCGGTGTCCTCGACCAGGATGCAGCGCTGCGGCGTCAGGCGATGGTCGTGCAGCAGGTGGCGGAAGGCCCGAACCCCCGGCTTGGGGTGGAAGCGCATCTGCTCGATGCCGACCACGTCCGAGAAGCAGCGCTGCAGCCCCGTCGCGCGCAGCACCTCCAGGGCGTAGCGGTAGGGGCCGTTGGAGAACACGATCTTGCGCCCGGGTAGCGCCTTCAGCATGCCGCGCAGGGCGCGCTCGAACACCACCAGCTCGCGAAGCTTCTCGAAACGGTGCGTCTCCCGCAGGAAGTGGTGCGGATCGGTGCCGTGGTGGCGGACCAGCCCCAGCAGCGTCGCCCCGTAGCGGTGCCAGTAGTGCACCCGCAGCGCGTTGGCCTCGTCCCGGGTGAGCGACAGGTGCCGCTCCAGGTAGTCGGTCATGCGGCGGTTGATGTGGGGGAAGATGTTGGCGCTCGCGTTGTGGAGCGTGTTGTCCAGGTCGAAGAGCCAGACCGGCGCCGCCGGCATGCGCTTCACGGCCGCTTCGCCCGTGGCTGGAACTGGACGATGGCGCGCCCGTCCGCGGTCGTCTTCGGCGCGGCCTTCCAGGCGTGGCCCTGCACCACTTCGAAGGTAGCGGGGAGCCGCCCTTCGCGCCGCAAGGCCTCGAGCGCGGTGCGCGCTTCGTGCCACCCGGCCTTGCCCGCGAGCCCGCGGGGGCGCGCGAGCCCGGCGTTGGTGCTGCCCGACAGGCGCAGATCACTCAGGAGCTCGTCCAGGTCGGCGTAGGTGAGGGTGAGCATCTCCATGTCCATCACCGGATCGGAGAAGCCGGCCGCGACCAGCGCGTCGCCCACGTCGTGCATGTCGATGAAGCGATGCACCCTCTCGCCGATCCGGTCGGGGAGTGCGGCGCGGAGCTCCTTGAGCGTGTCGGGCCCCAGGGTGGAGAACATCAACATGCCGTCCACCTCGAGCACGCGATGGATCTCGCGCAGCGCCGGAAGGGGGTCCGCGAGCCAGTTGAGCATCAGGTTGGACCACACCATGCCGACGCTGCCGCTCGCGAACGGCAAGGCGACGGCATCGGCGCACGCCAGCGCCGGCGCGTTGCCGCGGCCCAGCCCGAGGAGCCTGCGCAGCCCGCCGGCGCGCCCGCGGCCGGCGCGCGCGAGCATCGCCGGCGCGAAGTCCGTGCCGATCTGCAGGGCATCGGGAAAGCGGGCGCGCAGGGGCTCGAAGTCGGCCCCCGTGCCGCAGCCGAGGTCGAGCACCCGCTTGGGCTCGATCCGGATGTAGTCGAGGCGCTCGCCCATGCGCCGCGCCACCTCGCGCGCCAGCACGGCGACCTCGTCGTAGCGTGCGGCCGCTCGCCCGAAGCGGCGCCGCACCAGGCTCCGGTCGAGCCCGAAGCCCTCGTCACCGGTCATCGTGGGTCAGATGGCGCGCAGGCCCAGCCGTTCGAAGAGCACCTCGTCGCGGTCCGCGCCCGGGTTCGGGGTGGTGAGCAGGCACTCCCCGTAGAAGATGGAGTTGGCGCCGGCCATGAAGCAAAGCGCCTGCATCTCGTCGCTCATCTGCTCGCGCCCGGCCGACAGGCGCACGAAGCTCGTCGGCATCGTGATGCGCGCCGCGGCGATGGTGCGCACGAACTCGAAGGGGTCGAGATTGCCCGCGTCTTCCAGCGGCGTCCCGGGAATCGCCACCAGGTTGTTGATCGGCACCGACTCCGGCGGCTGCGCCATGTTGGCGAGCTGGGCGATGAGCCCCGCGCGCGCGCGCCGTCCCTCGCCCATGCCCACGATCCCGCCCGAGCAGACGTTGATGCCCGCCGCGCGCACCTTGTCGAGGGTGTCGAGGCGGTCCTGCATGGTGTGGGTGGTGATCACCTGGCCGTAGAACTCGGGGGCGGTGTCGAGGTTGTGGTTGTAGTAGTCGAGGCCGGCATCCTTCAGCTGTTGCGCCTGGCCGTCCTTGAGCATGCCCAGGGTGACGCAGGTTTCCATGCCCAGAGCCTTCACCTCGCGCACCATGGCAAGCACCGTCTGCAGCTCCTTGTCCTTCGGCCCCCGCCAGGCCGCGCCCATGCAGAAGCGGCTGGCCCCCTTGGCCTTGGCGGCCTTGGCCTTCTCGACCACCTCGGCCACCGCCATCAGCTGCTCGCGCTCGAGCCCGGTCGAGTAGCGCGCCGACTGCGAGCAGTAGCCGCAGTCCTCCGAACAGCCGCCGGTCTTGATCGAGAGCAGCGTCGAGCGTTGCACGGCATTGGGGTCGAAATGCTCGCGGTGCACCTGCTGGGCGCGGAACACCAGATCCATGAAGGGCAGCTCGAAGAGCTTCATCACCTCGGCCACGCTCCACTTGGGCCGCGCGGGCGCGGGAGCGGGATCTTCGAGGGAGTAGACTGCGCCGATCGTTGTCATAAAACCGATTCCGGGATGTAATGCGAAGTCTTGCATGTTCCGACATTGCCCGAAATCTTGTCAAACTCGCTCGATGCCCTGCGCCGTTCGCTGACGTACGTAGCCGATCTGCTGATGCCGCAGGACTGCTTCGTGTGCGGCCACGAATCGGGCGGAGCGTGGGTTTGCGAGGCCTGCAGCAGGCAGCTTCCGTTGCAGCCGGCGGCCTGTCCGGTGTGCGCGCTGCCCACGTCCGACGGCGCTGCTTGCGGGCATTGCCTGCGCGCGCCGCCGGCCTTCGATGCCACGCGCGCGGCCTTCGCCTACGCCTTTCCGGTCGATCGCATGATTCAGGCGCTCAAGTACCGCTACCGGCTCGGCGTCGCCGACTTCTTCGCCGAACGGCTGCTTGCCCTCGGGGCGCCACCCGCGGATGCGCTGATCCTGCCCATGCCGCTCCACGTGCAGCGGCTGCGCGAGCGAGGCTTCAACCAGGCGGTGGAGATCGCGCGCCCGCTCGCGCGGGCTTGGCAGTTGCCGCTCCTGCTCACGGGGGCGGAGCGGGTGAAGGACTCCGTGGCGCAGGCGAGCCTGCCCTGGGACGCCCGCCAGTCGAACGTGCGGGGCGTCTTCCACTGCGACGATTCGATACGGGGCCGCACCGTGCTCGTGGTGGACGACGTGATGACCACCGGCGCGACCCTCGACGAGCTCGCCCGAACCCTCAAACGCCACGGCGCCGCCCGGGTCGAGAACCTCGTCGTGGCCCGCACGCCGCCACCCGCTCAGTCCTCAGCCCCCAGCCCCTAGCCCCCGATGTTCCACATCGTCCTGTACCAGCCCGAAATCCCGCCCAACGCGGGCAACGTGATCCGCCTGAGCGCCAACACCGGCTGCTGCCTGCATCTGGTGCGCCCCCTGGGCTTCGACCTCTCGGACCGGCAGCTCGCGCGCGCCGGCCTGGACTACCACGATCTCGCACGGGTCTCCGTGCACGAGGACTGGGCGGCCTGCATGGAGGCGCTCGCGGGGCGGCGCCTGTTCGCGCTCAGCACGCGTGGGCGGCAGCGCTACGACCGGGTGAGCTACCGGGAGGGCGACGTCTTCGTGTTCGGCCCCGAGTCGCGCGGATTGCCCGCGGAACTGCTCGAGGCCTTCCCCGAGGAGCACAGGCTGCGGCTGCCGATGTATCCGTCCAACCGCAGCCTGAACCTGGGCAACACGGTCGCGGTGGTGGTGTTCGAGGCGTGGCGCCAGATGGGTTACGCGGGCGGCGACTGAGGCGCCGTCCGCGCTATTCGTGCCGCGGCTCGCGCGAGAGCAACTGCTCGACCACTTCGCGCGGACCCAGCCGGTCGTTGTGCAGCAGCGCGTCGACCGCCTCGCAGAGCGGCATCTCCACGTCGTGGCGGCCCGCCAGCGCGACCACCTCGCGGGCGGTGGACACGCCCTCGGCGACGTGGCCCAGCTCGCGCAGGATGTCTCCGAGCGTCTTGCCCTCGGCGAGCGCCAGGCCGACGCGGCGGTTGCGGGACAGGTCGCCGGTGCACGTGAGAATGAGGTCGCCCATGCCGGCGAGCCCCATCAGGGTCTCCTGACGTCCGCCCAGCGCTGCGCCGAGGCGGGCGATCTCCGCCAGTCCGCGGGTGATGAGGGCGGCACGGGCGTTGAGGCCGAAGCCCATGCCGTCGGAGACGCCGGCGGCGATCGCCATGACGTTCTTGACGGCGCCGCCGATCTCCGCCCCGACCAGATCGGTGTTGGCATAGATGCGGAAGTGGGGCTGGTGCAGGGCGTGCACCCAGTGTTCCGCGAAGGCGGCGTCGGCCGAGGCGAGGGTGACTGCCGTGGGCAGCCCCCGCGCCACCTCGGCGGCGAAGCTCGGGCCGGTGAGTACGCCGCAGGGCGCGTCGGCGCCCAGCTCCTCCGCCACGATCTCGTGCGGCAGGCGCCCGCTGCCGGCCTCCAGCCCCTTGCACGCCCAGATGAGCGGCGTGCCGGGGGCGAGCTCGCGCAGCTCGCGTACCGCCTGGCGCAGGCCGGCGAGCGGCGTCACGATCAGGTGCATGTCGGCCTTCCGGGCGGCGGCCGCGAAGTCGGAGGTCACGATCAAATCGTCGGGCAACGCTACGCCGGGCAGGTAGCGCTCGTTGCGCCGCTCCACGGCGAGCGCCGCCATGTGGGCGGCGTTACGTCCCCACAGCACCACCTCGTGGGCGCGGTTGAAGGCCAGCGCCAGGGCGCTGCCCCAGGCACCGGCTCCGAAAACGGCGATACGCATCCGTCTCAGAGCCCCCACACCTCGGACACGCGCAGCCAGCCCGACACGCCGTCCTTGTGGCGCACCTGGACCCAGCCGTCGGCGGGCGGGGTGGCGAGCTCGAGGACGACATCGCGCATCGCCTCGAAGGCCGCCGGCGCCTCCTCGGCGGGACGCTGACGGGCGGTCGCGCGATCCGAAGTCACCATCACAGTCCGCTTGTCGGCCAGGGCGCGGCGCTCGATCCAGCTGATCGCGCCGCCCGGCTCGCGCACCTTGACCCACTTGTCGAGTGCCACCACGACCTCCACGGGCGTGCCGGGAGACAGGATGAAGAGCCGCTTGCCCTTGTCGGAAGGGGCGTCGAAGAGAATCGCGGGTTCGCTCACCGAGCGGTACTCGATCGCCTGAGCGAAGGCCGGGGCAAGGAGGGCCGCCGCGAGGGCGGCACCGCGCAGCACGGCATCCATGGCCGTCACTGGATCGGAAGCTCGCCCGGTTCGGCCGCTTCCTCCTGCTGGCGCTGCGACTGGTAGAGCGACTCGAAATTCACCGGCGCGAGCACCACCGGCTGGAAACCGGCGCGCGTGATCGCGTCGGAGATCGCCTCGCGGGCGTAGGGGAAGAGGATGTTCGGGCACCCGATCATCAGCACCGGTTCGAGATCGCCCTGGGGGACGTTCCGGATCTGGAAAATGCCGGCTTGCGCCACTTCAACCAGGAAAACCGTGCGGTCTTCGGGCAGCGAGGCAGAGACGGTGACGGTCAGTGTGACCTCGAAGATCCCGTCGTCGATGCCGTTGCCGTCGGTGCGCAACTGCACATTGATTTGGGGGTTCTCACGGTCAAGGAAGACCTTGGGCGCGTTGGGCACCTCCAGGGAGAGGTCCTTGACGTAGATCTTCTCGATGGAGAACACGGGTTGAGCGTTTTCAGTCATGTGCAGGCCTGCAAGAAATTGAGGTTCGAAAGAATGCCGTGGTGCCGAGCGCGCGCTAGCGCGCGGGCGGCTGGAGCAGCGGGTCGAGCTTGCCTTGGCGGTCGAGCTCGTACAGGTCGTCGCAGCCGCCCACGTGCAGGTCGCCGATGAAGATCTGCGGCACGGTGCGGCGGCCGGTGAGACCGATCATCTCGTCGCGCCGCACCGGGTCCTGGTCGATGCGGATCTTCTCGATGTCGGTCACGCCCTTGCGCTTGAGCAACTGCTCGGCGCGGACACAGTAGGGGCAGTAGCCCGTGGCGTACATCCTGATCGCGGGGTACATGCTCATTTCCTCTTGCGGCTTACCGGCTGGCCGGCCTTTTCCCATTCGAAGAGGCCCCCGCGCAGGTTGTACAGCTTCTCGAAGCCGGCCTTGCGCAGCGCGGAGATGGCGCCGGAGGAGCGGCTGCCGCTGGCGCAGCACACGATCAGCGGGCGCGACTTGAGCTTCTCCAGCTCGTTGGTGCGGCGTGCGAGCTCGCCCAGCGGGATGTGCTTGGCGTTGGGAATGTGGCCCTGGGCGAACTCGCCCTGTTCGCGCACGTCGAGGACAATCGCGTCCTCGCGGTTGATGAGGAGCGTCGCCTCGATCGGCGAGACGAGGGTCTTGTCGCCCCGGGTGCGCGCGAGGTCGAACAGCAGCCAGCTGCCGCTCACTGCCGCGAGCGCAGCCCAGTACCAGTTTTGCTGCAGGAATTCCACGAAAAAGAGACTCCGTCGTATTGAGGGGTTGAGCCTGGCGGATTATTGCCGGCCGGGGCCGGGAGGCGGCGCGACGCCGCAGAACACCTCGCGCATGAGCGCGATGAGCTGCAGTGTGCGCTGGTCGCAGATGCGGTAGAAGACGCGGTTGGCGTCCTTGCGCGTCTGCAGCACGCCCTTGTCGCGCAGGATCGCGAGATGCTGCGAGATGTTGCTCTGTGAGGTGCCGACCGTATCGACGATGTCCTGCACGCACACCTCGTTGCCGCCGAGGACGCAGAGAATCTTCAGGCGCAACGGATGAGCGATCGCCTTCAGGGCGCGCGCAGCGGTCTCGATGTGCTCGTGCTTGTCGATGAGGTCGAGAATGGAGTTGTTGTCCACGTTCGTCGGGAAGTGCGAATCAAGGACCTAGTATAAAATACTGCGGCCCGATAAAGGGTGGGTGTGGCCCATTGAGTCCGGGCCTATCGTCCACCGCGGCCCGGCCGCACGCGATTCGCATGGTCCGCCGGATTGCTCCGTCCCGTCAATCATCGAACCTGAGCCCTAATGTACAAAATCGTTCTGCTTCGCCATGGCGAGTCCACCTGGAACAAGGAAAACCGCTTCACCGGCTGGACCGACGTCGATC
>DYFV01000063.1 GCA_020725025.1 Azoarcus sp. | reverse complement strand
CGGCGCCGTCGCGAAGAGGGGCGAATTATATAGAGCCCGGGAGGGGTGTCAACACCTTCGCAACAGTGTCGTGAAAATGATGCGCCGCACCCTGTTTCCTACTCCGGTGCAATGTAAGACGAACCGGTACCTGCATAGTTCTCGAAACGCGTGCACTGGCCGATGAAGGTCATCCGCACGGTGCCCGTCGGGCCGTTACGGTGCTTGCCGATGATAAGCTCGGCCGTACCCTTGTCCGGCGAGTCGGGGTTGTACACCTCGTCCCGGTAGATGAACATGATGATGTCCGCGTCCTGTTCGATCGCACCGGATTCGCGCAGATCGGACATCACCGGCCGTTTGTTCGGCCGCTGCTCCAGGCTCCGGTTGAGCTGCGAGAGCGCGATGATCGGCACGTGCAGCTCCTTGGCGAGCGACTTGATCGAGCGCGAGATCTCGGAGAGCTCGGACGCGCGGTTGTCGCTGCTCCCGGTGCCGGTCATGAGCTGCAGGTAGTCGATCACGATGAGCCCCAGCTTGCCGCACTGGCGCGCGAGGCGCCGCGCCCGGGCGCGCAGGTCGATGGGGTTGAGGCCGGGCGTCTCGTCGATGTAGAGCGGCGCGTCGTAGAGCTTGCCCATGGCCATGGTGAGGCGCTGCCAATCCTCGTCGCCCAGGCGGCCGGTCCGGATCTTCCCCTGGTCGATGCGACCGACGGAGGAGATGAAGCGGGTGGCGAGCTGGGTGCCCGGCATTTCCATGGAGAAGATCGCCACGGGCAGGCGGCATTCGACGGCGATATGTTCCGCGATGTTTAGCGCGAAGGTTGTCTTGCCCATGGCAGGACGGCCGGCCACGACGATCATGTCCGAGGGCTGCAGGCCGGATGTCTTGTCGTCGAGGTCGATGAGGCCAGTGGGCACGCCGGTGACTTCGCTCGGGTTGTCGCGGTCGTAGAGCTCCTGCACCCGGTCGACGACCTGCTTCAGGATGGGCTGGATGGACAGGAAGCCGGAGGCATGACGCGCGCCGGCCTCGGCGATCTCGAACACCTTGGCCTCGGCCTCGTCCAGGATCTGCTTTGCGTCCTTGCCGTTTGCCGACAGGGCGTTGGCGGCGATCTCGTCGCCCACCGCCACGAGCTTGCGCAGGATCGCGCGCTCGCGGACGATTTCCGCGTAGCGGCGGATGTTGGCGGCCGAGGGCGTGCTGTCGGCCACCTCCGCGAGATAGGCGAGCCCGCCCGCCTCCTCGGCCTCGCCGTTCTTCTCCAGCGACTCGAACACCGTGACCACGTCGGCGGGCTTGCCGAGGTCGATCAGGCGCGCGATGTGCCGATAGATGCGCCGGTGGTCGTCCCGGTAGAAGTCCGCATCGTTGACGAGGTCCGCGACCCGCTCCCAGGCGGCGTTGTCGAGCAGGATCCCCCCGATCAGCGACTGCTCGGCCTCCACCGAGTGCGGCGGCAGCTTGATGGACGAGATCTGAGGGTCGCTCGAATCGGAGAAGCGGCGACGGGAAGTGGTGCTCATCGGAACGGCCTCGGAACTGGGAAGACGGATTCTACCGAAGTGGCGCGCCATCCCGAAAAGCAAAAAGGGCTGCCGAGGCAGCCCCTTGTCGGTGACGCCGGGGAAAGGCTTACGCCTGCTCGCCGAGCACCGAAACGGTGATGGTCGCGACCACGTCGGAGTGCAGCGCCACGTCCACCTGGGTGTCGCCGATCTGCTTGATCGGACCTTCCGGCATGCGCACCGCGCCGCGCTCGATCTCGAAGCCCTGGGCTTCCAGCGCCTCGGCGATGTCCGCGTTGGTGACCGAGCCGAAGAGCCGGCCGTCCATGCCCGCCTTGCGGGTGATCTGCACCATGAGCCCGTCGAGGCGGGCGGCGAGCGCCTGGGCCTCGCCCAGCTTCTCGGCCTGCGCGCGCTCGAGGTCGGCGCGGCGCGCCTCGAACTCGGCGAGGTTGGCCTGAGTGGCACGCTTGGCCTTGCCCGTCGGGATCAGGAAGTTGCGCGCGTAGCCGTCCTTGACCTTGACCACGTCACCCAGGGTGCCGAGGTTGGCGACTTTTTCGAGCAGAATGATTTGCATGTCCGATCTCTCCCCTTCTTACTTGTGCAGATCGGTGTAGGGCAGCAGGGCCAGGAAGCGCGCCCGCTTGACGGCGGTCGACAGCTGACGCTGGTAGCCGGCCTTCGTGCCGGTGATGCGGGCCGGCATGATCTTGGCGTTTTCGGTGATGAAGTCCTTGAGGATGTCCACGTCCTTGTAGTCGACCTCCTCGATCTTCTCCGCGGTGAAGCGGCAGAACTTGCGGCGCTTGAACAGGCCGCGGCCGCCGCGGTCATCCTTTTTCTTGAACTTCGACTTGGGCTTGAAAGCCATTTTCGGTTCCTTCCAGATATTCGATCTTGCTCAGGTGCAGCACCGGCGCCCGGCTGCGCAGACTCTTCGCAGCGAGAAAGCCGGTGGCCCGTATCCTCATGCCCGGGGCCGCGCTCGCCAGCAGGTTCGCCAGCTCGCCGACTGCGACCGCCTGCACCTCGACCGAAACGTCGCGGAGCATGCCCGCCTCTTCCTGTTTCGATTCGTGGGCCAGCGCGCACGACGCGACCGGCACCCCTGCAGGCGTTCGACGCAGCGGCGCGAGCTCCGCGATCCGCGCGTCGAGACGCAGTTCGTTCAACCCCGTATCAGCCACCTCAGGCCGACTGCGCCTCGGCCGGCTTGCCTTCCTCGGCGGCCGGTGCGGCGGTCAGCGAGCGCGCCTTCTCTTCCTTCATCATCGGCGAAGGCGTGGTCACGGCGTTCTTCATCTTGACGACCAGGTGGCGCAGCACGGCGTCGTTGAACTTGAAGGCATGCTCGAGCTCGGCGAGGGCCTCGCCGTCGCACTCGATGTTCATGAGCACGTAGTGGGCCTTGTGCACCTTCTGGATCGGATAGGCCATCTGGCGGCGGCCCCAGTCTTCCAGGCGATGGATCTTGCCTTCGCGGGCAGTCACCAGGGACTTGTACCGCTCGACCATGGCCGGAACCTGTTCCGACTGGTCGGGGTGCACGATGAATACGATTTCGTAATGTCGCATGCAGACTCCTTGTGGTTGTGATGTCAGCCCCCCGGCATGCGGACCGGTGGAGCAAGGGAAAGCCGGGAAGGATAGCAGGAAACCAGGGACGAATCAAAGCCCTGCGGAAACCTCAGCGCGGGCGGGCGTCCCAGATCTTCTGCAGGCGCTTCACGCTCACCGGCATAGGCGTCTTGAGCTCCTGGGCGAAGAGCCCCACCCGCAGCTCCTCGAGCAGCCAGCGGAACTCCTCCAGGGCGGGGTCGGCCACCCCCGCCTTGCGCTTGGCGAGGCGCTCGCGCTCGAAGGGCTGGGCGAGCGAACGCCACTCGTTCATGAGCTGCGTGTCGCGCGCCGGGTTGGTGCGAAGCTTGTCCAGGCGCACCCCGGCCGCCTTGAGATAGCGCGGGAACTGCGCGAGGCGGTCCCACGGGCAGACCACCAGGAAGTCCTTGGGGAGCAGCTCGCGCACCTGCGCCTGGATGTCGGCCACCGCTTCGGGGAAGGCGCGCAACCCGGACAGCCGCTTCTGCAGCGCCGCGTGCTCCGCGATGAGCTGGCCGGCGAGCCGCATGAATTCCTGGGCGACCAGCGTGATGCGCGGTTTCGCCTCGGCGCAGCGGCGCTCGAAGGCGGCCGCGTCGACGGGCAGCGGCTCGAGCAGGCAGGTGCGGGCGAGGGTCGCCGCCACGAGCTGGGCCTTGAGTTCCGCCTCGGTCCCGAAGGGGATGAAGGCGAGCGCGAGATCTCGCATCCCCGGCAGCTTCTCGACCGCGCGGACCTGGTCCTTCAGGGTCAGCGCGAACAGGCGCGCAAGGCCCTTGCGATGCACGCCCGCTGCCTCCTCCGGCGTGTCGTAGGGGCGCAGGGACACGCTGTCGCCGTCGTCGTGCAGGGCCGGGAAGCCGACGATCTCGCGGCCCGCCACCTTCACCTCGAGGAGTTCCGGCAGTGGGCCGAAGGTCCAGGCGGTGTAGCCGCCGAGCGGCGCGCTGCCCGACTCGTCCTTGCGCACCGGCGCGGCCTCGGCGGCGGGGGCCGTCTCCGGAAGCGCGATGCGCGCGGCCTTGAAGCGCTCCGCCACCTGCTCGCGCAGCCGGGCACGCAGTTCGGCAAGGTTGCGCGACTGCCCGAGCACCCGCCCGTGCTCGTCGATCACCCGGAAGTTCATGAAGGCGTGGGGCGGGAGGTTCTCCGGACGGAACGACTCCAAGGGGAGCTTGAGCGAGACGCGCTCCTCCACGAAGCGCTGCAGCGCGCGCAGCAGCGGCGCGTCCAGGTCGAATTCGCCCGCTTCGGCGTCGGCAGCGAAGGCCGCGGCGCTCTCGGCGATCGGCTGCAGGCGGTGACGGTGCTTCTGCGGGACGGTCCGCAGCAGCGCCGCGACCTTCTCCTCGAGCAGGCCCGGGACCAGCCACTCGCAGCGGTGTGCCGGCACCTGATTGAGCATCGCGAGCGGCACGGCGAGGGTCACGCCGTCGTCGGGTTCGCCCGGCTGATGCAGGTAGGTGAGCTTGAGCTTCTGCCCGAGCACTTCCATGGCGGACGGAAAGCGCTCCGTGGTGATGCCCTCCGCCTCGTGACGCATGAGCTGCTCGCGGCTGAGGTGGAGTTGCTTGGGCTCGGTCTTCTCCGCCTGCTTGCGCCAGGCCTCGAAGCTCGCGACATCCATCACGTCGGCGGGAATCCGCGCGTCGTAGAAAGCCTCGATGAGGCCCTCGTCCACCAGCACGTCGGGACGGCGCGACTTGTGCTCGAGGCGCTCGATCTCGGCCACAAGACGCCGGTTGTGCTGCAGGAAGGCCATGCCGCGCGCGACCCCCTCGGCGATCTCGCCCGCGACGAGCCCGTCGCGGATGAAGAGCTCGCGGCACAGCGCCGGATCGACCTCGCGATAACCCACCGGACGCCGGGCGTAGAGCACGAGTCCGTGGAGCACGCCGCGCTCCCAGGCCCGCACCGCGCCGGCCGCCTTCGACCAGTGGGGCTCGAAGACGTGGCGACGCACGAGATGCGCCCCCACCTCCTCCAGCCACTCCGGCTCGATCCTGGCGAGGCAGCGGCCGAACAGGCGCGAGGTCTCCACGAGCTCCGCGCACATGATCCACTTGCCCGCCTTCTTCGCCAGCGCCGAGCCGGGATGCGGCCAGAACCGGATGCCGCGGGCCCCGAGGTAACTGCCGGCCTGCGGGCCGCTGGCGTCCTCGACGCGGCAGCCGACGTGGCCGAGCAGCCCCGTGAGCAGGGCCTTGTGGATCGCCTCGTAGCCGGCCGGCTCCTGGTTCTCCTTCCAGCCGTGCTCGGCGCACAGGGTCAGGAGCTGGGCGTGCACGTCGCGCCACTCGCGCAAACGCAGGTACGAAAGGTGGTGCTGGCGCGCCCACGCCTTCTGCTTGCTCCCCGACTCGTGGCGCACCACCTCGTCCCAGGCCTTCCAAAGGTTGCGGTACCACAGGAACTCGGAGCGCTGGTCCTGCTCGCCGCCGCGGAACTTCGCGTGGGCCTGGTCGGCCGCGCCGGGATTCTCGGGGTTGCGCTCGCGCGGATCCTGCACGGACAGGGCGGAGGCGATCACCAGCACCTCGGCGAGGCAGCCCCGATCCCTCGCGGCGAGGATCATGCGCCCGATCTTGGGGTCGAGGGGCAGCTTCGCCAGCTCGCGCCCGATGGGGGTGAGCTCGCGCGCGTCGTCGTCGGTCACCGCCCCCAGCTCGGCGAGCAGCTGGTAGCCGTCGGCGATCATGCGCGGCAGGGGCGGATCGATGAAGGGGAAGTCCTCCACCGCGCCCAGGCGCAGGGACTTCATGCGCAGGATCACGCCGGCAAGCGAGGAGCGCAGGATCTCCGGGTCGGTGTGCCCCGGGCGCTTCTCGAGATCGGCCTCCTCGTAGAGGCGGAAGCAGATCCCGTCCATCACCCGGCCGCAGCGGCCGGCTCGCTGCTTGGCGGCCGACTGGGCGATCTTCTCGATCTGCAGCTGCTCGACCTTGGTGCGGTGGGAGTAGCGCTTGACCCGCGCCAGACCGGTGTCCACCACGTAGCGGATGCCCGGCACGGTGAGCGAGGTCTCGGCCACGTTGGTGGCGAGCACCACCCGTCGCCCCTGCCCCGGCGCGAACACCCTCGCCTGCTCCTGGGCCGACTGGCGCGCGTAGAGCGGCAGGATCTCGGTGCCCGCGGCATGATGCGCCTTGCGCAAGGCCTCGGCCGCCTCGCGGATCTCGCGCTCGCCGGGCAGGAAGACCAGCACGCCGCCCGGGCCGCTCGCCTGGGCCTCGTCCACCGCGTCGACGATCGCGTCGTAGAGGTCGCGGCCCTTGCTCTTGCGCGCGCCGCCGGGCCGGCGGGCGTCGCCCGCCGGCTCTTCGTCCTCGTCCTCCACCGGCCGGTAGCGCAGCTCGATAGGATAGAGCCGCCCCGACACCTCGATCACCGGCGCAGGCTTGCCTTCGGTCGCGAAATGGCGCGCGAAGCGCTCCGCGTCCAGCGTCGCCGAGGTGACGATCACCTTCAGGTCCGGCCGGCGGGGCAGCAGCGTTCTGAGGTAGCCGAGCAGGAAGTCGATGTTGAGGCTGCGCTCGTGGGCCTCGTCGATGATCAGGGTGTCGTAGGCGGCGAGCAACGGGTCGCCCTGGGTCTCGGCGAGCAGGATCCCGTCGGTCATCAGCTTCACGTGGCTGGCCGCGCCGATGCGGTCGGTGAAGCGGATCTTGTAGCCCACCGCCTGCCCGAGCTCGCTCCTGAGTTCCTGGGCGATACGGGTCGCGGTGGCGCGCGCGGCAATCCGGCGCGGCTGGGTATGGCCGATGAGCCCGGCCGCCCCCCGCCCGAGGGCGAGACAGATCTTGGGAAGCTGGGTGGTCTTGCCCGAGCCGGTCTCGCCGCTGACGATAACCACCTGATGCGCGGCAATCGCCGCGGCGATCTCGTCGCGCCGGCCGCTTACCGGCAGCTCGGGCGGGAAATCGGGCACGGGCAGCCGCGCGCGGCGTTCGGCGAGCGCGGCGCGCGAGCGCTCGAGCAGGGACTCGAGGTCGGCGCGCAGCTTGTCCTGCTGCGGGCCGCGCGCACGCCGCAGCTCGCGCGCGAGCCGCATCGCGCGCGGACGGTCGATGGTCAGGCAATCGGCGAAGCGGTCCCGCTCGCCGGGAGCGATGTCAGGCGTGGCGATGTTCTTCAAGGGTGGTGGCGTCGGGCGCTCCTGCGGGCGCCGGACGGCTCGGGCAGCGGGTCGACGCGACCGGGGGTTCGGCTGAGCCCGCCATTATGCCAGAACACCCCCACCTCGCCCGGACCGGCACCCCGTGCACCGCGTTCCTATAATGAGACTTCATCATTCATTCGCGAGCCGAAGCCATATGACAGACCGCGACCGAATCGTCGACACCGCGATCGCCCAGGCCGAACGCAAGGGCTCCTGGGAGGCGGTGCGGCTGCACGAGGTGGCCGCCGAGATGGGCATCACGCTCGAAGCGGTACGCCAGCAATTCCGCGAGAAGGAGGAAATCGCCGACGCCTGGTTCGACCGCGCCGACGCGGCCATGCTCGCGCTGGCCGACGCCTCGGGCTTCGGCCTGCTCACCCCCCGCGAGCGCATGCAGCGCCTCATCCTCGCCTGGCTCGAGGCCCTCGCCCCGCACCGCCGGGTGACGCGCCAGATGATCTACGGCAAGCTCGAGCCCGGCCATGTGCATGTGCAGATTCCGGGGCTCCTGCGCGTAAGCCGCACGGTGCAGTGGATCCGGGAGGCGGCACACCGCGACGCCACCTACCTGCGCCGGGCGCTCGAGGAGACGGGGCTCACGACCCTGTACGTGATGACCTTCCTGTACTGGCTGCGCGACGAATCGACCGACTTCTCGCGCACCCGCCGCTTCCTGGAGCGCAGCCTGCGCCTGGCGGAACGGCTCGATCGCTGGGTCTATGCCGGCCGCCGCCGTGCTGCGGGCGTGGCAGTGCCCGCGTCGGGAAGCCGCCCGGCGACCGAAGAGCCGACGCTGTAAGGGCCGGCCCAGGGGCATGGATACCCTCACCCATGCCCTGAGCGGCGCACTGCTCGCCTGCGCCACCGCGCGCACGCCGCCGGCACCGGGCGACCTGCCGTTGCGCACCCGGATCGCGGCGGCATCTGCCGGGGCGACCTTTCCCGATGTCGACTTCGCACTGCGCCTGATCGACACGCTCACCTACCTCAACTGGCACCAGGGTCCGACCCATTCGCTCCTGCTGCTGCCGGCGTGGGCCCTGCTGCTCGCGCACGCCTTCGCCCGCCTGGAGCGCAGGCGCCATGGCTGGCGGGCCTATCTCGGACCGGTCGCTGCCGGGATGGGTATCCACATCGCGGGTGACGCGGTGACCGCCTACGGACTGATGCTGTGGGCCCCCCTTTCCACACAGCGTTTCTCGCTCCCCCTGGTATTCGTGATCGATCCCTGGCTGACCGCGCTGCTCGTCGGCGGACTCATCGTCGCCCTGTGGCGCCCCTCGCCCCGCCCGGCGGCATCGCTCGCGCTCGCCGCCGTCGCGGCCTACGTCGCGACTCTGGGCACGCTTCGCACCGACGCTATCCGTGCGGCCGCCGAGACGGCGTCGTCACCAGGAGCGAGCGTGCACGCCCTGCCGCAACCCCTGTCGCCTCTGCACTGGAAACTCATCGTGCAGGAGGGCGACGCCTACCGCGTCGCGCACCTGCGACTCGGTGCCGAGCCTGAACGCACGAGCATGCCCGCGACGACGAACTTCCTGCTTCATCTGGACGCAGCCTATCGCCCCGCCGCGACCGCGGCGTGGGAGCAGCGGGGGCGCTACGGCGCGTCGCGCGACGCCGCCGCACTGGCGCGCGCGGCCTGGAACGCACCGGCCTTCGCGCCCTTCCGGCGGTTCGCCGCGTACCCCGCGGTCGACGGGATGGAGCATGCCGGCGAAGCGGTCTGCGTGTGGTTCGTCGACCTTCGCTTCACGCTGCCGGGCCTCCCGCCATCCTTCCGCTACGGCGCCTGCCGCGACGCGACCGATGCGCCGTGGCAGTTGCGCCGGCAGCGCGGACGCTGGTGGATCGACTGAGCGGCCGGCTCAGCGCGCCATGAGCGCCGGCCCGATCGTCATGCTGAGACCCAGCGCCGCCACGACGAGGAGCGCGAACCAGGCGATCACGCCCGCCATCAGCACGAACGAGCCCATCACCCGCGCCTTGCTCCGATCCTCCAGCTTGAAGAGCGGGTAGACACCGTGATAGATCAGCGCGGCGGAAGCCACCCATGCCGCCGCGACGATCACGCCCACCACCCAGGCGGAGGGAATGAACAGGGCGAAAGCGGACAACCACAAGGGCGTCGGCGCCACCGCGGCGAGGATGAAGGCATCCTCGTACATCGGCCTGACCTCGACCACGTCGCCCATCTGCTGGATGATCGAGGCCATGAGCGCCACCATCGCCAGCGAGGCGACGTAGAACGCGGCCGCCACGGCGACCGCTTCGCCGGCGCCCATCTCCGGCATGACAGGGAATACCGCGCCGGGCGTGACCAACATCGAATACACGAACATCACCGGCGGAATCAGCGACATCGGCATCACGTACAGCGTGAACATGCGCGCCACCGACGGATGGACCTGGATCAGGTCCTGCCACCCCTCGCGGTACGAATACAGCATCTTCGGCAGATTGTGCGTATTCATTTCGATCTCCTTGGTGATCCGGTGAGATCTCTCGTTCGGCCGTCGCACACGGCAGAACGATCCCACTGCGCTTTCATTGTAGAAAGCGTGATCGCCGCGGAAAGTTTTCCCGCCCCCGCCAGGCGCCCGTACACTGCGCGCTTCACGCGCCTGTACGGCGCAGCGAACGGAATCCGGATCACATGGACATCGAACATTCCCAGCACTCGCGCATCGCGGCCGCGATCGTGGGCGGCGGGCCGGCCGGCCTGATGGCGGCCGAGGTGCTGGCCGGAGCGGGCGTGGCGGTCGAGCTCTTCGACGCCATGCCCTCGGTGGGCCGCAAGCTCCTGCGCGCGGGCGTCGGCGGCCTCAACCTCACCCACGGCGAGCCGAGGGAGGCCTTTCTCGGCCGTTACGGGCGGGAGCGGGACCGCATCGCGCCGCTACTCGACGCCTTCGGCCCCGAAGCGCTGCGCGAATGGGCGGACGGCCTGGGTATCGAGACCTTCGTGGGCAGCTCCGGACGAGTGTTCCCGGTCGGCATGAAGGCAGCGCCCCTCTTGCGCGCCTGGCTGCACCGCCTGCGAGCGGCCGGCGTGCGCATCCATCCCCGCCATCGCTGGCTCGGCTGGGACGATGCCGGGGCCCTGCGCTTCGACACGCCGCAAGGGGAGCGCAGCGTGACGGCCGAGGCGACCATCCTCGCGCTCGGCGGCGGCAGCTGGGCCCGGCTGGGCTCGGACGGCGCCTGGGTGGCTATCCTCGCCGCCCGAGGCATCCCGGTCGCCCCGCTGCTGCCGGCCAACTGCGGCTTCGACGTCGCCGCGCCGCTCGCCGCCCGACCGGAACGCAGCGTGGGCTGGAGCGAGCACTTCGCGTCGCGCTTCGCCGCCACGCCGCTGAAGTCGGTCGCCCTAGACTTCGCCGACGCGGAAGGCGGACCGCAGCGGCGCGAAGGCGAGTGCATGGTCACCGCCACCGGGCTCGAGGGCAGCCTGATCTACGCCGCCTCGTCCCCGCTGCGCGAGCTCGTGGCCGCCCGCGGGGAGGCGCCCGTCACGCTGGATCTCGCCCCGGGCCGCTCGCTCGCGCGCCTGGAGGAGGAACTCTCCCGCCCGCGCGGCACGCGCTCGATGGCGAGCCATCTGCAGAGCAAGGCCGGCATCGCCGGGGTGAAGGCGGCCCTGCTGCGGGAGTGCCTGCCGCCCGAGGCCTTCGCCTCGCCGTCCCGGCTGGCCGCGGCGATCAAGGCCCTGCCCCTCGCGCTGGCCCGTCCGCGCCCCCTCGACGAGGCGATCAGCAGCGCCGGCGGGGTGCGTTTCGAGGCGCTCGACGAGGGGCTGATGCTGCGCGAGATGCCGGGCGTCTTCTGCGCCGGCGAGATGCTGGACTGGGAAGCGCCCACCGGGGGCTATCTGCTCACCGCCTGTTTCGCCAGCGGCTACGTGGCCGGGCGGGCGGCGCTCGCCCGGCTGGCGGGCGGGCCGGCCGCCGCCACCGGGTGAACCGCCGCTCCCGGATTCCGCCGGGGTTCCACCCGGGCTACGAGATAGCGCGAAGGGGCCGAAGGCGGAATCCGGCAAAAGCGACGGGAGGACCGGTCAGGCGATCGGCTCGGCGGTGACGGCCCCCGCCGCCCCGGCCGTACGTGCCTGCGCCGCTTCGATGACCACGCGCTCGGGCAGGTGCAGCGTACGCGTCGGGAAGGCGATCTCGGCGCCGTGGCGCGCGACGATGTCGGCGACCTTGAGCATCACGTCCTGCTTGATCTCGTGGAAGGCCACCCAGGCCGTGGTGCGGGTGAAGGTGTAGATCATGATGTCGAGGGACGAGTCGTTGAACTTGTTGAAGTTGACGATCATCGTCTGGTCCTGGGCGATCTCCGGATGCGCTCGCAGCATGGCGCGGATGTCCTCGACGATCGACGCGACGTGGGCGATGTCGTCGTAGCGCACCCCCACCGTCTCGTAGATGCGGCGGTTCGACATGCGCGAGGGGTTCTCCACCGTGATCTGGGTGAACACCGAGTTGGGCACGTAGAGCGGACGCTTGTCGAAGGTGCGGATGCGGGTAAGCCGCCAGCCGATCTCCTCCACCGTGCCCTCGATCTCCTTGTCCGGCGAGCGGATCCAGTCGCCCACCGCAAAGGGACGGTCGAGATACACCATGAGCCCGCCGAAGAAGTTGGCGAGCAGGTCCTTGGCCGCGAAACCCACCGCGATGCCTCCGATCCCGCCGAAGGCCAGCACCCCGGAGATCGAGAAGCCGAGGCTCTGCAGCCCCACCAGCGTCGCGGTGATGAGCACCGACACGCGCATGAGCTTGCCGATCGCGTCCACCGTGGTGCGGTCGACCTCCTCGCCCCGTGCGAGCTTCTGCGCCACCAGGCTGTCCTGGGCGTTGCGGATGAAGAGCACCAGGAACCAGGTGATGCAGGCGATCACCCCCACGGTGCCGACCGGATCGGCAACCTCGAAGATCGGGGCGGCCGTCTCGCGATGCACGATGTGCACCGCGAAGCTCAGCCCGATGATCCAGGCCAGCAGTGTGAGCGGCCGGCGCGCCGCCGTGATCAGCGCGTTGTCCCAGGGCGTGGCGGTATGAACGGAGCGTTCCTCGAGCTTGGCCAGCAGCCGGCGCAGCAGGTAGTTGGCCACCACCACCCCGAACACCACCAGGAACACTTGAACGATGAGGGCGAGATTGGCGTCGCCGCCGGTGAGGCCGGCCACGATGCCGTCGAGTGCGGAGTCTTGCATGGTTGTCGGTCGTACTCGGAGCGGACCGTAATTCTACCGGATGACGCCGCCCCCTGGCCCCTCATGCATTCGTCGTGAGCTCGAGCTGACCGCTCCCGAAGCGCTGGTGCACTTCGCGGTAGAGCCGCGACTCCGGCCTGCCCCGCCCCCCCAGCCGGCACGGTCAGCCCGCCAGCAACGCGGTAGAATCGGTACATTCCGCACCGCGTCAATCTCACGAGGCCTTTTTCGTGTCCGACAACTCGAACACCGTGGCGGCCCCCGCCAGCAACTTCATCCGCAACATCGTCGACGAGGATATCCGCACCGGAAAATGGAGCGGCCGGGTCGAGACCCGCTTTCCGCCCGAGCCCAACGGCTATCTCCACTACGGCCACGCCAAGTCGATCTGCCTGAACTTCGGTCTGGCGCGGGACTACGGCGGCGTGTGCCACCTGCGCTTCGACGACACCAACCCGGAGAAGGAGGAGCAGGAGTACGTCGACTCCATCATCGAGGCGGTGCAGTGGCTGGGCTACGACTGGGGCAAGCACCTGTACTTCGCTTCCGACTACTTCCAGGTGATGTACGCCTGCGCCGAGTACCTGATCCGGGCCGGCAAGGCCTACGTGGACTCCCAGTCGGCCGAGGAGATGCGCGCCCGGCGCGGCACCCTCACGGAGCCGGGCCAGGACAGCCCCTACCGCGACCGCAGCGTCGAGGAGAACCTCGACCTCTTCAATCGCATGCGCGCCGGCGAGTTCGCCGACGGAACCCACGTGCTGCGCGCGAAGATCGACATGGCGAGCCCCAACATCAACCTGCGCGATCCGGCCATCTACCGCATCCGCCGGGCGACCCACCATCGTACGGGCGACGCCTGGTGCATCTACCCGATGTACACCTTCGCGCATCCGATCGAGGACGCCATCGAGAACATCACCCATTCGATCTGCACGCTGGAGTTCGAAGACCAGCGCCCGTTCTACGACTGGCTGCTGGATGCGCTCGCCGAGGGCGGCTTCTTCCCGCGCCCCCTGCCCCAGCAGATCGAGTTCGCCCGGCTCAACCTCACCTATGTGGTGCTTTCCAAGCGCAAGCTCATCCAGCTCGTCGAGGAGGGCCATGTGGAGGGCTGGGACGACCCGCGCCTGCCCACCCTGGTGGGCGCGCGCCGACGCGGCTTCACCCCGGCAGGCTTCCGCCTCTTCGCCGACCGCATCGGGGTGTCCAAGGCCGACTCCTGGATCGACATCAGCGTGCTGGAAGACTGCATGCGCGACGACCTCAACGAGTCGGCCGAGCGCCGCGTGGCGGTGCTCGATCCGCTCAAGCTCGTCATCACCAACTACCCAGAGGGCGAGAGCGAGCTGTGCGAGGCGCCCAACCATCCGCTGAAGCCCGAGCTCGGCAAGCGCACCATGCCGTTTTCGCGGGAGCTCTGGATCGAGCGGGAGGACTTCATGGAGGAGCCGGTGAAGGGCTTCCGCCGCCTCTACCCGGGCAACACCGCGCGGCTGCGCTACGGCTACGTGGTGAAGTGCACCGGTTGCGAGAAGGATGCGGACGGGAACGTGACCGCGGTGCTCGCCGAATACTTCCCCGACTCGAAGAGCGGCACCCCCGGCGCCGACAACTACAAGGTGAAGGGCAACCTGCACTGGGTCTCCGTGGCGCACGGCTATCAGGCCGAGGTGCGCCTCTACGACCGCCTTTTCCTGCGCGCGCACCCGGGTGCGCGCCGCGAGGGCGACCAGGAGGGCTTCGAGCGCAGCTTCCTCGACGACCTCAATCCCGCCTCCCGCGTCGCCATCACCGCCTGGCTCGAGCCGGCCCTGCGAGGCGCGCGACCGGAGGAGCGCTTCCAGTTCGAGCGCCACGGCTACTTCGTGGCCGACCGGGTCGATTCCCGCGACGGCGCGCCGGTGTTCAACCGCACCGTCACGCTGAAGGACTCGTGGGTGAAGGAAAAGGCGTAAGGGCTTCTCCCCGGACGGGCGGCGACGCGCCCGTATCGCGGTCCGGATTTGAGCTGGGTCAACCCTTGCCCACATATTCCGGCGGCCCAGCCTGCCCGCTACTACATTGGAATCGGAGACAAGGTAATTCGCCCTACTTCGTCGTTGGGGAGATCGTCATGTGTTTCTTCGACTCGCCCGTCGGTCGCTGCGAGATCGTGCGGGAACTGGTGCTGCTCGACGAGACCCAGCGCGAGTGCGCTCGCGAACACAGTTGCCCGCCGGGGCGGGAGTGCCCGATGGCGGGGTATTTCACGGAGGTTTCCGGGGTGAGCGAGGTGGCGGGTCTCCCGGTCCGGCGCGTGCGCAGCGCGCGCCGGACCGCCGAAGCAGTGGCCGTGTGAAGCGGCCGGGGGGCCGGGTCAGAACCGTTCGTCCTCGCGCAGGAAGCGCCACTGGCCGAGCGGGAGGTCCCCCAGCCGCACGCGGCCGATACGCACCCGCTTGAGCCCGACCACCTTCAGCCCGACGAGCTCGCACATGCGCCGGATCTGGCGCTTGCGCCCCTCGCGCAGCACGAAGCGCAACTGATCGTCATTCACCCACTCCACCTTGGCCGGCCGCAGCTTGCGCCCGTCGAGCTCGAGCCCATGGTTGAGCAGCGCGAGGCCCTCGGCGTCGAGCCTGCCCTCCACCCGCACCAGGTACTCCTTGTCGATCTTGGAATCGTCGCCGATCAGCTGGCGCGCGATGCGCCCGTCCTGGGTCAGGACGAGCAGCCCGGTCGAGTCGATGTCGAGCCGGCCGGCCGGCGCGAGCCCCCTGAGGTGGGAGGCGTGAAAGCGCTGCGCCGTCTCGCGGTCGAACTGGTTGCCCCCGCCGATGAGCGACACCGCCGGCTCGTAGCCCGGCTCGGGCTGCCCCGACACGTAGCCGACCGGCTTGTGGAGCAGGATGGTGACCTGGGAGGCCTGGCGCAGCATGGCTTCGGGAGCGAGCGTGATCTGGGCGCCCGGATCGATGCGGATGCCGAGCTCGCTCACGCGCCGCCCGTCCACGAACACCCAGCCACGCTCGATGATCGCGTCGGCCTCCCGGCGCGAGCACAGCCCGCGCTCGGCCATCACCTTGGACAGGCGCACGCCTTCGGCCGACGTCGCTGCGGGTCTCGGGGGCGGCGATGGGCGCTTGTCCTGCGCACCCGGCGCGCGGGAGGTCGGCGACGCGGGACTGCGCGGCTTCTTCGCAGACGCTCCCGCTGCCGGTCCGTCCTTCCGTACCGGGCGGGCCGCACGCGGCGACGCCGGGCGATCGGGCGCGGGCTTGCCGCGCGGTTCGGGGCGCGGATCCTTGCCGCGGGGCCCCTCGGATCGGGAAGCCTCGACGCGCGGCCCCTTGGCACGCGCGCCGCCGGGGCGCGGCGTCCCGGAGGGCGCAGTCTGCCGCGGCGCTGCGGGGGGCGGACGCAGGCGCTCCGATCCGGTGAGGAAACGGGCGCGCAGGCCCGTCCTCTTCACCTCGTCGGTCGCGCGCTCGCCCGCCGGCTTCACGCCGAGCAGCTTGCGCGGCGATCGCGATACGGCTTCGAGAGCGGTCTTCTCGGCGGCCCCGGACTCGGTTGCGTCAGGGTCGGTTGTGCCGGTCCGTCCGGCATTGGAGGAAGCTTTCATTACGGCCTGGCCAAAGAGGGATCATGCTGCCGGCCGCAAGGCCGCTATCAGGTCTGATCGGCGTCGGACTCTTCCCCGGGCGGCGCATCGAACGTGCTCCAGCCGTACTTCCGCCGGGTAGGCGGCAGGCCGGTCTTCGGGTCGACGTAGTGATGCAGGTACGCCTTGCCGAGGAAATTCGCGGTGATCGGCGCGGTGAGGAAGAGAAACAGCGAGATCAGCAACTCGTGGATCGAGATAGTACCCTCGAGCGCGAGGAAATAGATCATCGAGGCGACCAGCGCGCCGCCGACGCCCAGGGTAGTCGCCTTGGTGGGCGCGTGCAGGCGGCTCATGAGATCCGGCAGCTTCACGAGGCCGAACGAGCCGATCAGGGCGAACACCGCGCCCACCACGATCAGCAGCGAGATGAAGAATTCGTGCATCGGGCTCATGGCAGGGGCCTCACTCGATGACGTCGCCGCGCAGCAGGAACTTGCAGTAGGCGACGGTGGAGACGAAGCCGAACATGGCGAAGAGCAGCGCGGCTTCGAAGTAGATGGTGGTGCTCTGGTCGATGCCGTAGAGGATGATGAGCGCGATGACGTTGATCACCATGGTGTCCACTGCGAGCACCCGATCGGTCATGGTCGGCCCCCGGAACAGGCGCCACAGGTTCATCAGCAGCGCCAGGCCGATGGCGGCGAAGGCGAAGGCGAGAGCGTACTGGATCATGGGAAGATCTCCTTCAGGCGGCGCTCGTAGCGGTCCTTGATCTGCCGGACCGCCTCGTCCGCATCGGGCGCATCCAGGCAATGCACGAGCAGCGCCCGGCCGTCGGCGGACAGGTCGCAGCTCACCGTACCGGGGGTCATGGTGATCGTGCCAGCGAGCACCGTGATCGCCTCTGGGCTGCGCAGCTCGAGGGGTATCACGATCCACCGGGTGTGGAGCGACGCCGCCCGGCGGAAGAGGATGAGGCGCGCCACCTGCACGTTCGCCACCGCGATGTCCCAGATCACGATCAGCGCGTAGACGAAGGCGCGTCCGTAGGCGCGAATGCGTGGTCGCGCGGGCCAGAACTGGCTCGTGATGAGCGGAATGACGATCCCTAAGACGAAGCCCAGGACGAAGCCGCCGACGGAGAAATCGTTCAGCAGCAGCATCCACACCAGCGTGAGGACGAGGGTGAGCAGCGGGTGCGGCAGCCACCGGATCTTGGAGCGACGTTGCTCGTCATGAGGAATCATTCGTTCCCCCCTTCGGCGCCCAGCACCGCATCGACGTAGTTGGACGGCATGAAGAGCTGAGCGGCAGCCCCGTCGAGGTAGCCGCTGACCGGCCCGGCGAACACCGTCAGCAGGACCGACCCCGCCAGCAGCAGCCCGGTCGCGACGATGGGGAGCGCGGGGCGGGTTACCTGGAAGGAGTCGAAGCTCCCCGCCTGCGCCGAGCTCTTCCAGAACAGGGTGCTGCCCCCGCGGGAGAAACCGACGATGGCGAGCAGCGAGGTGGCGAGGATCAGGCCCCAGATCCATGCCGCGTTCACCGCGCCGCGAGCGCTGTCGAGGATCAGCAGCTTGCCGATGAAGCCGGACAGCGGCGGCATCCCGGCCATGGCGATGGCGCCGAGGAAGAACAGCCCGCCCACCAGGCTCGCCTGCGCGAAGCGCGGTCCGACGGTGAGCGCGTCGCCCGCCCCCGGCCGGCGGTCGGCGACGAGATCGACGATAAGGAAGAGCGCGCCCGCGGCGAGCGTCGAGTGGATCAGGTAGTAGAGCGCGGCCGACATGGCCTGGGGGGTGAACAGCGCGACCGCAATGAGGAGCGTGCCCATCGAGCCGATGACCGCGAAGCTCACCATCTGCGACAGTGCCCGCGCGGCGAGTACCCCGGCCATGCCCAGCACCAGAGTGACGAGGGCGGCCGGCATGAGCCAGGGCGCCGCGAGCCAGGCGGCTTCGCCCGCGCCCTCGCCGAAGGCGAGCGTGTAGAGCCGGATGATGGAGTAGGCGCCCACCTTGGTCATGATGGCGAAAAGGGCCGCCACCGGCGCCGGCGCGTTGGCGTAAGTGCCGGGCAGCCAGAAATGCAGCGGCACCAGCGCCGCCTTGATCGAGAACACCAGCAGCAGCAGGACGGCTCCGGTCTTGAGCAGCGCCTGATCGGCTGGTGCGACCTGCGGCACCTTGATGGCGAGATCGGCCATGTTCAGCGTACCGGTCACGCTGTAGATCATGCCCACCGCGATCAGGAACAGGGTCGAGCCGGCGAGGTTGACGATCACGTACTGCACGCCCGCCTTCACCCGCTCCGCGCCGCCGCCATGCACCATCAGGCCGTAGGAGGCGATCAGCAGGACCTCGAAGAACACGAACAGGTTGAAGAAGTCGCCGGTCAGGAAGGCGCCGTTGATGCCCATCAGCTGGAACTGGTAGAGCGAGTGGAAGTGGCGCCCACGGGTATCCCAGCCGTTGATCGCGTACAGGAGCACGACGAGCCCGAGGGCCGCGGTGAGGACCAGCATCAGCGCGGAAAGCCGGTCGAGCACGAGCACGATGCCGAACGGCGCCGGCCAGTCGCCGAGCGCATAGGTGTGGATCTCGCCGCCGCTCGCCATGCTCACGAGCCCGATGCCGAGCGCCAGCAGCAGGGTCGTGGCCGCCACCGAGAACACCCGGGCGAGGACGATGTCGTGGCGCATCGCCAGCGCGATGAGCGGCGCCGCGATGGCCGGCAGGACGATGGGAAAGATGATCCAGTGGCTCATGCCTGCTCCCGTTCGTCGCCATCGACCGCCTCGATGCTCACGTGGTCGGTGCCGCTCTCGAGGTAGGAGCGCAGGGCGAGCACCACGATGAGCGCGGTCATCCCGAAGGAGATCACGATGGCGGTCAGCACCAGCGCCTGCGGCAGGGGGTCGGTGTAGCCGGTGGAGAGGTCGCTGATCACCGGCGGCAGGTTCACCACCAGGCGCCCCGTGGAGAAAAGAAAGACGTTCACCGCGTACGAGAGCAGCGCCAGGCCGAGCACCACCGGAAAGGTCCGCGCCCGCAGCAGCAGATACACGCCCGCCGCCGTCAATAGGCCCACCGCGCTTGCCACCAGAAACTCCATGTCAGCCCTCCTCCGTCTGCACGGCCACGCGGGGCTCGGACGGATCGACGTCCATCGGCTCCTCGTTGACCGGTCGGTGCTCTGCGCGCCGCGCGACGCGCGACAGGTTCGCGAGCGCCAGCATCACCGCGCCGATCACGGTCAGGAACACCCCCGTGTCGAAGGCCATGGCACTCGCCAGTTCGATGTCGCCCACCAGCGGCAGGTGGAAGTGCCCGAAGGCGCTGGTGAGGAAGGGGCGGTCGACGATCCATGCCCCGATGCCGGTGGCCGCGGCAACCAGCACGCCGATGCCGATCAGCGCGTGATAATCGACCCGCATGCGCTGAGCCGCCCAACCGAAGCCGCTCGCCATGTACTGGACGATGAGCGCGATCGCCACTACCAGGCCGGCGATGAAGCCACCACCGGGAACGTTGTGGCCGCGCAGGAAGATGAAGGCGCCGACCATCAGGGCGAGCGGCAGCATGACGCGCGTGGCCACCACCAGCATCATCGGGTGGCGGTCGCTCGAGCGCCGCTGATCGGGCACCCAGGCGTCGAGCTTGCGCGCCACCGTGCCGCGCAGCGCCCCGTCGAGCAGCGCGAAGATGGCGAGCGCCGCGATGCCCAGCACGATAATCTCGCCGAAGGTATCGAAGCCGCGGAAGTCGACCAGGATCACGTTGACCACGTTGCTGCCGCCCCCGCCGGGCACGGAGTGCTCCAGGTAGTAGCCCGACAGCGTCTCGAAGTCGCGGGTCATCATTGCCCAGGCCGCCCCGCCCACGCCCAAGCCCGCCAGGGTGGCCAGCGTCGCGTCGCGCAGCCGTCGGCCGAAGCTGCTCTCGACCGGCGTCGACTTGGGCAGCAGGTTCAACGCGAGCAGCATCAGGATGACCGTGACCACCTCCACCGAGATCTGCGTGAGCGCCAGATCGGGCGCCGACAGATAGATGAAGCCCACCGAAACGATGAGGCCGATCACGCCTACCGTGACGAGCGCCAGCAGACGCCAGCGGTGGAAGACGATCACCACGCCGCAGGCCCCCACGAGCAGGAGCCAGCCGACGACGGCGACCGGATTCGCCGGCAGGAGCGGACGCGTCCCCGCTCCGTGCGAGCTCGCGAGGAAGACCGTGTAGCCCACCGCCAGGATGGTCACCAGCGCGAAGGCCAGATAGCGCTGCAGCGAGCCGTTGTGCAGGCCGTGGATCAGGCGGTGGCTCGCCCCGACCGCAGCCGCGACGCTCGCCTGGAACATGGCCTTCGCCTCCGGATGCGGCCCCGCCTCCCAGGCGCCGCGCGCGGCGGCGTAACGCCACAGCAGCGTCAGGCCGGCCACCACCGCCACCGCCGACATTCCCAGCGCGGGGGTGAAGCCGTGCCACAGGGAAAGGTGGAAATCAGGCAGGTCGCCGCCCGTCACCGCCCCGGCGCTCGCCGCGACCAGCGGACCTGCCACGGTATGCGGGAAGAGGCCGATGGCGACCACCAGCACCACCAGCACGGCCGGCGGCAGCCACATGCCGGCGGGCGGATCGTGGGGATGGTTGGGGTAGCTGTCGCGCTTGGGGCCGAAGAAGACGTGCACGATGTAGCGAAAGGAATAGGCCACCGAAAAGACCGCGCCCAGGGTGGCGAAGAGCGGCACCACCCATCCCTGCCCAGCCCACACGGCGTGGGCGGCCTCCTCCAGCATCATCTCCTTGGAGATGAAGCCGTTCAGCAGCGGGATCCCTGCCATCGAGGCCGCTGCGAGGGTCGCCAGGGTGGCGGTGATCGGCATCAGCAAGGCCAGGCCGCCCAGGTGCTTGATGTCCCGTGATCCCACCTCGTGGTCGACGATGCCCGCGCTCATGAAGAGCGCCGCCTTGAAGGTGGCGTGGTTGATGATGTGGAACACCGCGGCGATCGCCGCCACCGGCGTGCCGAAGCCCAGCAGCATGGTGACGAGCCCCAGGTGGCTCACTGTCGAGAAGGCGAGCAAGCCCTTGAGGTCGTCCTTGAAGAGCGCGATGAAGGCCGCGATCACCATGGTGGCGAGCCCGGTGGTGGCCACCAGGTAGAACCAGGCCTCGGTGCCGGAGAGGACCGGCCACATGCGCGCCATGAGGAAGATGCCCGCCTTCACCATGGTGGCCGAGTGCAGGTAGGCCGACACCGGGGTCGGCGCGGCCATGGCGTGCGGCAGCCAGAAGTGGAAGGGGAACTGCGCCGACTTGGTGAAGCAGCCGCCCAGGATCAGGAGCAACGCGGGCAGGTAGAGCGGCGAGGAGCGGATCGCCTCGCCCTGCTGCAGGATCACCGAGAGGTCGTAGGAGCCTGCGATGTGGCCCAGGATCAGCATCCCCGCGATCATCGAGAGGCCACCGGCGCCGGTGATGGTGAGCGCCATGCGCGCCCCCTGACGCCCTTCGGGCAGATGCTTCCAGTAGCCGATGAGGAGGAAGGACGACAGGCTGGTGAGTTCCCAGAACACCAGCAGCATCAGAACGTTGTCGGACAGCACGATGCCCACCATGGCGCCCTGGAAGAGCAGCAGGTAGCTGTAGAAGGTCCCCATCGGGTCCGACTTCGACAGGTAGAAGCGGGCGTAGATGATGATCAGCAGGCCGATGCCCAGGATCAGCCCGGCGAAGAGCAGCCCCAGTCCGTCGAGGAAGAAGTTGGCGTTGAGCCCGAGCGCGGGCAGCCACTGCCAGCTCGCCTGCACCAGCTCGCCACGGAAGACCGCGGGCACGTGGGTCATGAGCAGCGCGAAGGCCAGCAGCGTGACCGACCCCGTGGCGATGGCGCACGCGTCGCGCCCCGCGCGGATCATCAGGGCGGGCAGAACGGCCCCGAGGAAGGGCAGCATCACGATCAGGGTAAGGCTCATGGTCTATCCAGGCTTCTTTTCGTGATCGGTGACGACATGGGACGGCACCCGCCATGACGCCGGAAAAACAAGGCCCGGCAGGACCGGGCACGAGCCGGGGAAGTATAACGACAGCCACCCCGGGTGGCCACAAGAACCGGACGGCTGGCGGCGCACCGGCCATGACATGCGGATCGATGCAAACTCCGCGCGCTCATGCTTCTCGCACCAGCACCGCATGCACGCGGGCCGGTCCGTGCGCACCCAGCACGATGGTCATCTCGATGTCGCCGGTGCGCGACGGTCCCGAGATGAAGTTCACCGCGCGGGGCAGCGCACCCAGTTCGCTGCGCGCCAGCGCCCAGGCCTCTTCCATGCCGGAGACGATGCGCGAGACGGGCAGCACCGCGACATGGGTCTCGGGCAGCAGGCTGGTCGCTGCCGGGCTGTCGGCGGCGGAACAGGTCATCAGGGTGCCCGTCTCGGCGACGGCACAGAAGCAGCCGGTGATGCCGACAGGGTCGTCGGCGCGCACGGCCCGCGCTTCGACGGCGAGCCCGGCCGCCGCCCACTCGAGGGTTGCGAGCTTCGGCCACACCACGGCGCGCGACGGCAATCCCGCCGCGGCGAGATAGCGCGCCACCGCCGCGGGTACGCCGCGGTAGTCCGCCACCACCTCGACCGTGCTCGCCATCCGCTCGGCCTCGCGGCAGAAGCGCGCCGCGAGGTCGGCCTCGACCGCCGGCCGCGGACCTTGGGCATGGGCGGCGAAGGCGGCCTCCACGTCGGCGAGTGCCGCGGCACGATTCTCCGCGTCCCGGCCAAGCTTGCGCCTCAGCCGGCCGAGGATGTCGTCCCGTGCATCCATCCGGACCGCCTCCTCACGCCAGCCGGTTGCGCGGGACGCCCGCGGCGAAGGCTTCGATGTTGTCGATGACCTGATCGGCCAGCGCCTGCATCGCCTCGCGGGACGCCCAGGCGACGTGGGGCGTGACGATGAGGTTGGGGATGTCCGGCGCGAGCAGGGGGTTGCCCTCGCGCGGCGGCTCCTTGGAGAGCACGTCGACGCCCGCGCCGCCGATCCGTCCCTCGCGCAGGGCGCGCACGAGCGCGGCCTCGTCCACCAGCCCGCCGCGGGAGGTGTTGATGAGGATGGCGGACGACTTCATCGCCGCGAGCTCCGCCTCGCCGATGAGGTTCCGCGTGCTCGCGTTCAGCGGGCAATGCAGCGAAAGCACGTCGGCCTCGCGCAGCACGGTGTCGAAGGCGACATACCCCTCGCGCACCGCCGCAGCCCCCTTGTGCTCGGCGAAGAGCACCTTCATGCCGAAGGCCTCCGCCAGCCGCGCCACCCCCGAACCCAGACCACCACGTCCCACCACGCCCAGCGTCGCTCCGTGCAGATCCCCGATGGAATGATCGTAGAAGCAGAAGCTTTCAGTCCGCTGCCAGCGACCGGCCGCGACATCGCGGACGTAGGCGAGCAGCCGCCGACGCAGCGCCAGCATCAACATGAGCGCGTGCTCGGGGACGGTGTTCACCGCGTAGCCGCGCACGTTGCTCACCACGATGCCGCGCGCCGCGCACGCGGCGAGATCCACGTTGTCCGAGCCGGTGGCGGCGACGGCCACCATACGCAGAGCGGGAAGCTGCGCGATCTCGTCCGCGCCGAGGCGCACCTTGTTCACGATCGCCACCTCGGCGCCCTGCAGCCGCTCGACCACCTCGCCGCTGCGGGTCGCGGGAAATTCCCGCCAGACGTGATCGATGGCGGGTTTGCGGAAATCGGCGCCGACCGAGTCGCGGTCGAGCATCACGATGTGCAGCGTCATCTCCTCGTTTCTCCTCGTTTTTGCGCCGCATAGAGTTCGCGGAAGGTACGGCCCTCGGGCGCGGGAAGGTCGCGCCTGGCGGTCCATTCCGGGGCGAGCCCCAGCACCCGGATACGACCGGAGCCGTCGGCGAGCCATTTCAAGTAGCGCGCCGCCAGACGCGCGGCGACACCGTAAAGCCTCGGCCGCGCCGCGAGCCAGCCCCAGGCGGCGAGCGCCAGGCGTTCGCCCCGCGGGCGCAGCCCCGCCTCCACCTGCCGCTCGCGCAGCTTCCTCAACAGCGCCGGCAGGGGAATCTTCACAGGACAGACGGTCGCGCACTGGCCGCACAGGGTGGAGGCGTTGGGCAGGTCTCGGGCATTGGCGAGACCGGTGTAGAGCGGCGTGAGCACCGAGCCCATGGGACCGGGATAGACCCAGCCGTAGGCGTGGCCGCCCACCGTGCGGTACACCGGGCAGTGGTTGATGCAGGCCGCGCAGCGGATACAGCGCAGCATCGGCTGGAACTCGCTGCCCACCAGGTCGGCGCGGCCGTTGTCCACCAGCACGAAATAGAGGTGCTCGGGGCCGTCGGACTCGCCCTCGCCCTTCACCCCGGTGAGCACGGACACGTAGTTGGAGATCGCCTGCCCGGTCGCCGAACGGGGCAGAAGGCGCATCAGGGTGGCCAGGTCCTCGAGGGTCGGGATTACCTTTTCGATGCCGGTGATCACCACGTGCACGCGCGGCAGGGTGGTGACCATGCGTCCGTTGCCCTCGTTGGTGACGAGCGCCACCGAGCCGGTCTCGGCGACGAGGAAGTTGCCCCCGGAGATGCCCATCTGCGCCGACAGGAAGTGCTCGCGCAGCACCGCCCGCGCCTCCTGCGTCATCTCCGGGATGTCGTGCTTGAGGGGCGTGCCGTGCACCCGATGGAAGAGCTCGGCGACCTCCTCCTTGGACTTGTGGAAGGCCGGCGCGATGATGTGCGAGGGCGGCTCGTTGCCATCGATCTGCAGGATGTACTCGCCCAGGTCGGTCTCGACCGGCTCGATGCCGGCGGCGGCGAGGGCGGCGTTCAGGCCCGCCTCCTCGGAGAGCATGGACTTGGACTTGACCGCCTTGGTCACCCCGTGGCGGCGCGCGATTTCGACCACCAGCCGGCTGATCTCGGCCCCGTCGCGGGCGTAGCGCACCTGGGCGCCGCGAGCGGTGGCATTCGCCTCGAAGGTCTCCAGCCACACGTCGAGATTGGCCAGGGTCCGATTGCGAATGCGCTCGCCGGCCCCGCGCAGAGCCTCGAAGTCGCCGGCGTAGTCCGCCACCGCGGCGGCGCGCCCGGAGACAAAGCGTCCGGCGGCCCTGCCGAGCTTCTCCTGGAGCGCACCGTCGGCCGCCTTGGCGCCGGCGCGCGCCTTGAAGTGCATCGCCTGGGACTGCATCACTCGGTTCCGGCGAGCAGTTCGGCCACGTGCACCACGCGCGTGCGCTCGTCCCCCATGCGGCGAAGCTTCCCCTCGATGTTGAGCATGCAGCCGAGATCTCCGAGCACCACCGCGTCCGCCCCGGCGGCCTGGATCTGCCGGCACTTGCGTTCGGCCATCCCGGCCGAGACGTCTCCGAACTTCGCCGAGAAAGTACCTCCGAAGCCGCAGCACTCCTCGGGTGCGGCCATCTCCCGCAGCGTCACCCCCGGCATGCGCGCCAGCAGCGCACGCGGCTGGGCCTTCACCCCGAGCTCGCGCAACCCGGCACAGCTGTCATGATAGGTGACGGTGCCGACGAAATCCCCCGGCACGCGCTCCACCGCGAGGACCGTATGCAGGAAGTCGGTGAGCTCCCAGGTACGTTCGGCAAGCGCTTCGGCACGGGCGCGCATTTCCGGATCGTCGCCAAAAAGGCCCGGATAATGGGTCTTGATCATCCCGGCACAGGAGCCCGACGGGACCACCACGTGGTCCAGCCCCTCGAACTCCAGGACGAGCTTGCGGGCAAGCCGGCGCGCCACGCCGGAATCGCCCGAGTTGTAGGCCGGCTGGCCGCAGCAGGTCTGGGCGGCAGGCACCACCACCTCGCATCCGGCCGCCTCGAGCAGGTCGAGGGCGGCGAACCCGATGCGCGGGCGCATCGTGTCCACGAGACACGTCACGAACAAGCCGACCCGCATTCTCCTCCCCCGTTGCGTTTCTTGGCTTCTCATTTCACTAGGCGAAATTAAGGCAGACGGTTAAACTCTGCAACTACGGAAAACCCGCAGTATCAGCGTGACCACCACTACCGAACCGAAAAACCCGATCCAGGTCGTCGAGCGAATGATGAAGCTGCTCGACGTCCTCGCCCATCACCCCGACCCCGCGCCGCTCAAGCAGATCGCGCAGGAGACGGGGCTGCATCCGTCGACCGCCCACCGCATCCTGGGTGCCATGACGCAGAGCGGCTTCGTCGAGCGCGGCGAAGGCGGCACCTACCGCCTGGGCATCCGGCTCCTCGAGCTGGGCAGCCTGGTGAAGTCCCGAATCTCGCTGCGCGACACGGCGATGCCCGCCATGCTGAAGCTGCACGCGGCCACCGGCGAGAGCGTGAACCTCGGCATCCGCGACGGCGACGAGATCGTCTACGTGGAGCGGACCTCGAGTGGCCGCTCGGCGGTGCGCGTGGTGCACATCGTCGGCGCCCGCGCACCGCTGCACACCACGGCCACCGGAAAGCTCTTCCTGGTAGAGGACGGCACCGAGCGGGTGCGCGAGTACGCCCGGCGCACCGGCCTGCCCGCGTCCACGCCCACCTCGATCACCGATCTGACTCAACTGGAGCGGGAGCTCGACAAGGTGCGCCGCCACGGCGTGGCCTTCGACCTGGACGAAGTGGAGCCGGGCGTGCGCTGCATCGCGGCCGGCATCCGCGACGACTCGGGCGAGCTCGTCGCCGGCCTGTCGCTGTCGGCACCGTCGGAGCGCTTCGATCCGAACCGCGCCCCGCTGGTGCGCGAGACGGCCGACGAGATCTCCCGCGCGCTGGGTTACACCAAGCGCTGACCCCGGCCCGGGATCGAAACCGTGACGACCGGGTGCGACCCGGTCGCTCAGATCTCCTTCTGCTCGCCGAGCACGGCGATGCGTTCGGCGCCCCCCTCCTCGAACCAGCGCTTGATGCGCTTGGCGTCGGCGGTACGGCTGTAACGGCCGTCGGAATCCATCAGCACGATGATGTGCGGCTCGTTGAAGATCCACGCCTGCATCACCAGGCAGCGCCCGGCCTCGCGGATGTAGCCCGTCTTCGACACGCCGATCTCCCAGCCCGGGTCGCGGACCAACGAGTTGGTGTTGCCGAAGCGGTGCAGGCGGCCGCGGATCTTGACGTAGCGCTCGGAGGCGGTGGAGAACTCCCGGATCAGCGGGTAGGTCCCGGCGGCGGACACCAGACGCACCAGATCGCGGGGACTCGAGACGTTTTCCGGATTGAGGCCGGTGCTGTCCGCGAAACGGGTGTCGTTCAGCCCGATCAGTCGCGCCTTGACGTTCATCGCCTCGACGAAAGCGTCGATCCCGCCCGGGTAATGCCGCCCGAGGGCGGAGGCGGCGCGGTTTTCCGACGACATCAGCGCCAGCTGCAGCATCTCCTCGCGGGTCAAGCGCGTGCCGATGGCGAGGCGCGAGCCGGTCCCCTTGAGCGTGTCGATGTCCGCGGTCGTGACCACGAGTTCCTCGGAGAGGCTTTGCCCGGCGTCGAGCACCACCATGGCCGTCATCAACTTGGTGATCGAGGCGATCGGCAGCACCGACTCGCTCTTCTTCTCCAGGATCACCGCGCCGGTCTTCTCGTTCGCCACCAGGAAGGCGGCCGAGCGCAGCAGCGGGAAACCGGCCTTGTCGAGCGCGACCATCGCCTCTTCCGCCGGCGGACGGGCGGCGCGGGCACTGCGCTGCAGCGCTACCTTCTTGGTCGCCCGCTTCGTCGCCTTCTTGGCGCGCGCCTTCTTCTTCGCCACGGCAGCCTTCTTGCTCGCCTTGGAGGCCGTTGTCTTGGTCGGGGCCTGCGTGGCTGCAACAGCCGTGGCGAGGCCGCCGTGCAGCAGCGCGACGCTCATGAGAGCGACGAGTAGGTGGCGGATTTTCATGGACAGGACCTGCGGGCGGTGAGACGGCGCGACTTTTCTATTCTCAATGAAACTAGGCAGATATCAAGTTCTTTTGAAGTGAACTCGAAAATATTTCGATACATCTTGACATGAGCACGGCGGCAAGGCCTTGAGGTCGCGCAAGCCCTGCGACATATTTTCACAAACGCAGGAAGGCTGCCACCTCGTCGCGGCGGGCGAAGGTGTCGTGCATGCCGAGGTCGATCAGCGCGCGGGTGAAGCCGGGCTCGAACAGGACATACGAGAGCAGCGTCGAGCCTTCGCGGCGCATCGCGCCGATGCCGCGCAAGACCGTCCGCATGCCGAGCGGCAAGGCGTCGCGGTGACGGCCGGCGATCGCGTCCAGCCGCCGCGACGGCGAGATCACGAGCGTCTCGATGGGTCGCAACGCGAGGCCCGCCGCCTCGCGCTGGGCCGGAGTGAAGGCACCCACGGTGGCGTTGATGCGCTGCATGCGCTCGAGGTCGACCGCGAGCGCGTCGAGGAAGATGCTGGACAGCGCATGCCCGGCGATCTGCGCAGGCGTCGGGTAGCCCTCGCTGCGCTGCCGCCCCTCCTCGGCGAGGCGGCCCGAGCCGACCACCAGGATGCGGTCGGCCCCCAGATGGATGGCCGGGCTGATGGGCGCGAGTTGGCGCATGGACCCGTCGCCGAAGTACTCCCGGTGGATCTTCACCGCGGGAAACACGAAGGGGATCGCGCTGGACGCGAGCAGGTGATCGATGCCGAGCCGCTCGCGCACGCCCACCCGCTGCGCGCGCCGCCACGGCATGACGCCTTCCGCGGCCTGAAAGAAGTTCAGGTTCTCCCCCGACGAGTAGCCCGAGGCGGCCACGCCCACCGCATGCAGGTGCCCCGCCGCGATGGCGCGGTCGATGGCGGAGAAATCCAGCACCTGGCCGAGCAGGCGCCGCAGCGGCGAGTTGTCGAGCAGCGACCGCGGCGTCTGGCGCACTGCCCACCCGAACATCAGGGCCGAGCCCCAGCGCAGCCCGGTCTCGATGAGCGCCGCCGCGTCCGCGCGGTAGATCTGATCGACGTGGAAATTGCGCCATATCCAGGCCAGCTTGCGCACGCCGGCGCTGAAGTCGTCCGAGAAGACGGCGAGCGCCGCGGCGTTGATCGCACCGGCGGACGTCCCGCACAGGATGGGAAAGGGGTTGCCCGGCCGGCGCCCGCGGATCTCGCGGATCGCGGAGAGCACGCCGACCTGGTAGGCGGCCCGCGCACCGCCGCCTGTCAGTACCAGCGCCGCCTTTCCATCGGTCATGGATCGCCCGCTCCCGTGTCGCCCACGCGAAACGGATGATGCCATGGGCAGCGACGAGCGCGAAGGCGCGCCCCTCGCCCGAAGGAAACGCACGGAATCCGGGAGCGGCGTCGGATGGCGCGCGGTCGGCCCCGGATTCCGCCGGGGCTCCATCCGGGCTACTGATCGGCCTGCGCGGCCTCCACCGCGGTGAGCGCGGTCATGTTCACGATCCGCCGCACCGTCGCCGACGGCGTGAGGATATGCACCGGGCGCGCCGCGCCGAGCAGGATCGGCCCCACGGTCATGCCCTCCCCGGCCGCCGTCTTCAGCAGGTTGAAGGCGATGTTGGCCGCGTCGAGCGTGGGGAAGATCAGCAGGTTGGCCGGCTCGCGCATGCGCGCGTTGGGGAAGATGCGCAGGCGCAGCTCGGCGTCGAGGGCCGCGTCGCCGTGCATCTCGCCTTCCACCTCGAGCTCCGGGTGCAGCTCGTGCAGCATGCGCAGGGCGGTGCGCATCTTCTCCGAGGTGGGCGACTCGGCCGAGCCGAAGGACGAATGCGACAGCAGGGCGACCTTCGGCGTCATGCCGAAGCGCTGCATCTCCTGGGCGGCCAGGCAGGTCATCTCGACGATCTGCTCGGGCGAGGGGTCGTAATTGACGTAGGTGTCGGCGAGAAACAGGGTGCGCTCGGGCAGGTTCAGCACGTTCAGCGTGTAGCAGTGGTTCACCCCCGGCTTGCGCCCGAGCACCGCCTCGACGAACTCGAGGTGCAGCCGGTGCATGCCGTAGGTGCCGCAGATGAGGCCGTCGCCGTAGCCGTGCTTCAGGAGCAGCGAGCCGATCAGGGTGGTGCGCCGGCGCACTTCCTTCTTGGCGTACTCGACCGAGACGCCACGCCGCTCCATCAGCCCGTGGTAATCGGTCCACAGTTCCTTGAAGCGCGGATCCGAGTCCGGGTTCACCAACTCGAAGTCCTGCTCGGCGCGCATGCGCAGCCCGAAGCGCTCGATGTTGGCCAGCACCACCTCGGGGCGGCCGATGAGGATGGGCCGTGCGAGGTTTTCGTCCACCACCGTCTGCACGGCGCGCAGCACGCGCTCGGATTCGCCCTCCGAGAAGATGATGCGCTTGCCGGTGCCACGCGCGGCGGCGAAGACCGGCTTCATCAGCAGGCCCGAGTGCCACACGAAGTTGTTGAGCTGGCCGCGGTAGGCGTCCCAGTCGGTGATCGGGCGCGTGGCCACGCCGGAACTCACCGCCGCTTCCGCCACTGCGGGCGCGATCTTGACGATCAGGCGCGGATCGAAGGGGCGCGGGATGATGTAGTCCGCGCCGAAGCCGGACACCTTCTCGCCGTAGGCCGCCGCCACGATGTCGCTCTGCTCGGCACGGGCAAGCTCGGCGATCGCCTTCACCGCGGCAAGCTTCATCTCGTCGGTGATGGTGGTCGCGCCCACGTCGAGTGCGCCACGGAAGATGAAGGGGAAGCACAGCACGTTGTTCACCTGGTTCGGATAATCCGAACGCCCGGTGGCCATGATCGCGTCGTCGCGCACCGCGTGCACTTCCTCGGGCAGGATCTCCGGGCGCGGATTGGCGAGCGCGAGGATGAGCGGCTTCGCCGCCATGTGCTTGACCATCTCGGGCTTCAGCACGCCACCGGCCGAGAGGCCCAGGAACACATCGGCCCCCTCGATCACCTCGGCCAGCGTGCGCGCCTCGGTCTTCTTCGCGTAGCGCGCCTTGATCGGATCCATCTCCTCGGTGCGACCCTCGTACACCACGCCCTTGATGTCCGTCACCCAGATGTTCTCGACCGGGATGCCCAGCATCTCGAGAAGGCCCAGGCAGGCGAGCGCGGCGGCACCGGCGCCGGAGGTGACGAGCTTCACCTCGTTGAGCTTCTTGCCCTGCAGGTGCAGACCGTTCAGGACGGCCGCGCCGACCACGATGGCGGTGCCGTGCTGGTCGTCGTGGAAGACCGGGATCTTCATCCGCTCGCGCAGCTTCGACTCGATGTAGAAGCACTCGGGAGCCTTGATGTCCTCGAGGTTGATGCCGCCGAAGGTGGGCTCCAGCGCCGCGATCATGTCGATGAGCTTGTCGGGATCCGGCTCGGCGATCTCGAGGTCGAATACGTCGATGCCTGCGAACTTCTTGAACAGCACCCCCTTGCCTTCCATCACGGGCTTGGCCGCGAGCGGCCCGATGTTGCCCAGCCCGAGCACCGCGGTGCCGTTGGTGATGACGCCGATCAGGTTGCTGCGCGCGGTGAGCGTGGCCGCCTCGCCCGCATCCTCCACGATGGCGTCGCACGCCGCGGCCACCCCGGGCGAGTACGCGAGCGAGAGGTCGCGCTGGTTGGAAAGCACCTTGGTCGGCGTGACCGAGATCTTCCCCGGGCGCGGATTGCGGTGGTAATCGAGGGCGGCGGCGCGTATCAGTTCGTCCATGAGTGTCTCTTCGTCTCGTTCGTATCGTTCGTTTTACCTGGCGCGCGGTGCGGCGTCATGCCGGCGATCCTGCCATGCGACGGCGCACGGGGAAAGGCGAGCCCCGTCCCGGCCTCATCCTGGGCGCGATTGCTTTCAATCCCATTTCGGTCGGGCGCGAGGCCGTGGCATAATATTAGGCTTTCGACGAGTGCGGGAAACCCTAGTATTTTCCGCAATCGTGCCGCCAGGCCGCCCGAAGCCGCTTGGCGGCCCGCCGACGAGGCGCTCCATGTTCGCCGGCGGGACCGGTTTCGAGTCCGCAACCTGGAGAGCTGTTCGCCATGAATCACCGCTTTGCCGAGGCCGCCCTGGCCGCCGCCCCCGACTACGTCCGTCACGAAGGCCTGAAGAAGTGGGTCGCCGAGATCGCCACCCTGACCGAGCCTGAGCGGGTAGTCTGGTGCGACGGCACGCAGGAGGAATACGACCGCCTGTGTGCCGAGATGGTCCAGGCGGGGATGCTGATCAAGCTCAACCCGGAAAAGCGCAAGAACTCCTACCTCGCCTGGTCGGACCCCTCCGACGTGGCGCGCGTCGAGGACCGCACCTTCATCTGCTCCGAGAACAAGGAAGACGCCGGCCCCACCAACAACTGGGAAGAGCCGGGCAAGATGCGCGAGACGCTGAACAGCCTGTTCAAGGGCTCGATGCACGGACGCACGATGTACGTGATCCCCTTCTCCATGGGCCCCCTCGGCTCGCCCATCGCCCATATCGGCGTGGAGATCTCCGACAGCCCCTACGTGGTGACCAACATGCGCACCATGACGCGCATGGGCAAGGCAGTGTTCGACGTGCTCGGCACCGACGGCGAGTTCGTGCCCTGCGTGCACTCCGTCGGCGCGCCGCTCGCGGCGGGCGAGAAGGACAGCCGCTGGCCGTGCAACCCGGACACCAAGTACATCGTGCACTTCCCCGAGACCCGCGAGATCTGGTCCTACGGCTCCGGCTACGGCGGCAACGCGCTGCTGGGCAAGAAGTGCCTGGCGCTGCGCATCGCCTCGACCATGGCGCGCGACGAA
>DYFV01000062.1 GCA_020725025.1 Azoarcus sp. | reverse complement strand
GCGCCTGCACTTGCGTGGACCTTTGAATAGAGGGCTGAACAGGGCAGTCCCCTTCTGGCACCTTGCAATGGTGTTGCCGGCTTCTGGTTCACTCGTCGCGTGCGCTACAGCGGAGCAGCACCAGCCCGCGAGGAAATCACCACCGTCCTATGATTGACCTTGCTCCGGGCAGGCACGGGGACGTATGCCTGTCGGCAGGCGGAGGATCTGCCCAAGCGCGGTGTCGCGTTACTGAACGCGGCGGCTGAACGCGCCGTCGTGCTCCTGAAAACGAAGACCGGCCGATTTCAGCGATGAGCGCATCCTGGATGGAACAGGCGGTCGTCTTCCTGGCCGCAGCAGTGATCACCGTGCCGCTGTTTTCCCGGCTGGGCATGGGCGCCGTCCTCGGCTATCTCGCTGCAGGCGTGGCGATCGGTCCGTGGCTGCTCGGCTTCATCCGGGAGGTGGAGCTCATCCTGCACTTCGCCGAGCTCGGGGTGGTGCTGCTGCTCTTCGTCATCGGACTCGAGCTGCGGCCGGGGCGCCTGTGGGCGCTGCGCCGGCCTGTGTTCGGCTTCGGCTCCGCCCAATTCGGGGTCACTGGCCTCGTCCTGGCCGGGGGCGCGCTGATGTTCGGGCTGCCCCCTGTGGCTGCATTCATGGTCGGGTTCGCACTGGCGCTGTCGTCGACCGCACTGGCGATCCAGCTTCTTGCCGAAAAGAAGCAGCTCACGGCCCAGCATGGGCGGACGTCGTTCGCGGTCCTGCTGTTTCAGGATCTGGCTGCGTTGCCGCTGCTGGCGGTCTTCCCGTTGATCGGGGCCGGTGCCGTAGGCGGCGGAGCGAGCTGGATCGGTGCGGCCCAGGCCGTGGGCATGGTCTTGGCCGTCATCGTGGTCGGGCGTTGGCTACTGCGGCCCTATCTGCGTCTGGCCGCGTCCGCCGAAAGCGACGACATCTTCATCGCCGCCACACTCCTTGTGGCCGTGGGCACCGCGCTGCTCATGGAACTGGTGGGGCTGTCGATGGCGCTGGGGGCGTTTCTCGCGGGTGTGCTGCTGGCCGAGTCGGAGTACCGACACGAGCTCGAGGCGGATATCAACCCCTTCAAGGGACTCCTGCTCGGCCTGTTCTTCATCGCCGTCGGGATGTCGGTCGACATCGGGCTCGTCATCGAACGGCCGCTCGCAATCCTCGGACTGACGCTGGGTTTGGTCGCATCGAAGGCAGTGGTGGTGTATGCGCTCGCGCGGCTGGCTCGGTACGGTCACGGACCAGCGGTGAACATGGCGCTCTTCATTTCCCAGGGAGGCGAGTTCGCCTTCGTGCTGTTCGGGATTGCGGCACAAGCCGGCGGACTCGACGAGACCTTGGCGGACACGCTCATTGTCGTGGTCTCGCTGTCCATGGTTGTCACCCCGCTGCTGGTGGCATTGAACGAGAAGTGGCTGCGCATGGGAAAGGCGGCCGACACGGCACCGCCGGAGCGGATCGAGACGCGCGACCATCGCGTGATCATTGCCGGCTTCGGGCGCTTCGGCCAGGTGATCGCCCGCATGCTACGGATGAAGAAGATTCCGTTCACCGGCCTGGAAGCGAGCTTCGAGCAGGCCGACTTCGTACGGAAGTTCGGCAATCGCATCTACTTTGGCGATGCCTCGCGGCTGGACCTCTTGCGGGCCGCCCGCGCAGACATCGCCGAGATCTTTGTTCTCGCAATCGACGATGTCGATGCATCGGTAAGGACCGCCGAAGTCGTGAGGCGACATTACCCGCACCTCAAGATCTATGCTCGGGCACGCAACCGCGCTCATGCCTACCGGCTGATGGACGCCGGAGTGGATAAGCTCGTCCGCGAAACCTTCCTGTCCGGTGTTGAACTGGCGCGCGACATACTGATCGGGCTGGGACATGGCCCAGCCGAAGCGGACGCAGCGGTGACCCGGTTCCGCCGCCACGACGAGGAACTGCTCGCACGGCAGCACGCGATCTACCAGCATGAGGCACAACTTATCGCGTCCACCAGGGAGGGAGCGGACGAACTGGAGCGGCTGTTCGAGCAGGACCCCGGCGGCAATGGAGGAGCGCCGTAACTTGCGGGCAGCAATTGAGGGGCGCAAGGGGTTGAGGGCACAGACTGAAAGCGGTCTTTACCGTCACCTGTTCCGACCATCGAGCGGATAACGGGCGATGAAGTTTGACGTGCCCGGCCTGACCGGCATCTCCGCGACAACCACTCTTGAAAAAGTGCCCGCTCTTGGCCGGCGAGGCGACGTTAGCCGTACGGAAGGCGCGCCGCTGCCTCGGCCGACCTTCTGTCCATGAGGAGCCGGCTTGGGTGACGGGTCTGCTCGGATTCCTGCCGTTAAGCGTCAGACTGCTTGATCGGCCGCTGGGGGTCGGTAGCGGCGATTGGCCTGTCAGGTCTTGTTGAACGGCTGTGCCGTCCGAGGGGAGGCAGGCTCGCCGTAGCCTGCGTGCCTGCTTCTCGGCCGGAGGGGCCGGCTGCTCGCGCTCCGTTGAACGGCTCGTACCGACCAGAAGCGGCGGGCGCTCGATTCGGCATGGTCGTCATTCGATCGGCTGTCTCGCTCGGAAACCGGTCGAAGCGCTGTCGAGTGCAACTCGGCCATCGGCACGCTGCCAGCGTACGGCGATTTGCCGCATAGTCCGGTCAGTGAGGGACATCACATGGCGAGCACCGCCGATACCGCCCGGCTCGAAGCCCGGACAGCACCGACCTGGACGCGATGCTCAAGCAAGCCGCTGAACTCCAGGGGCGCACGATGACCGATTTCGTAGTCGCCGCCGTACAGGATGCCGCCCAGCGCGCCATCGAGGAGGCAGGCTTCGTCCGTCTTTCGCTGCCGATCAGGAGCGCTTCGCGAAGGCGCTGCTATCGCCACCGCAACCAGCCCCGGCCCTGGAGCGTGCTCTTGCTCGTCGCCGCAAGCTCTTGCGCGCTGAATGAGCGCCGCACCGTTTCTCGTCGCTCCGCTTGATGCCACGCACGACCGCACCGGGTTCCACTCCGGTTCCGTTGCGCTTGACCGGTACTTCCGGGAGCAGGTGACCCGAGACGTTCGTCGTCGCGTGGCGGCCTGCTTCGTGGCGCTGGACGATCGGCGATGGATCGCCGGCTACTGCACCCTCGCCTCCGCAAGTCTGATGCTGGCCACCCGTTCCGAGATTGCCGCGTATGCCTTGATGGTCGATGCCAAGGACGACCAGGCGGCAGCCTTCTACGAGCACCATGGTTTCATCGCACTATCCGAAACTCCGCCGACGCCATTCCTTCTGGCAACGGCGCCGGCATCTGGGATGCTGGAGAGTAGGGGACGCTGATGCGCTGGCTGCTCGACTTCGAGACCAGACTTTGGGTGCGATCCATCGCCGGCGAGCGGGTACCTTAATCACGGTAGATATGACGTCCGCGGAAGCTACTGGTTTTACAGTAATTCTTGCCGATCCGTGACGTATTGCGCATACGCGTTTGACAAGTCCGGAAACATGACCCAATTTAGGTAATACGCTGCCGAGCCATCGGCAGGACGAACCCCGGGTCATATCCATGCGCGAGCGGCTGAAACGTGTTCTTACCCTGCGGGGCCGTTTGTTGCTGCTGGTCCTCCTGGCAGTGGCGCCCGTGTTCGGCCTCATCGGCGTCGCCACCTGGGAGGAGCGTGTCCAGGCGAGCGCGGATGCCGAGCGACAGACAAGGCAGTGGGCGGTGCTCGTTGCCGAGGAGCAGGGTCGCCTCATCGAGCAGGCCAGGCAGTTGCTGGCGCTGCTCGCCAGCATGCCGGTGATGCGGGACCCGGCATTCCTCGATCGTTGCAATGCCACCTTGGCCCAGATCAGGCAGCAGAATCCCTTCTACGGGAACATCGGCATGGCCGATGCCGGCGGAACGGTCCGGTGCAGTGCCCTGCCGTTGAAACAGGTCGTCAATGCGGCCGACCGCTCCTGGTTCCGTCGGGCGGTCGAGAGCCGCAAGGCTGCGATCGGCGACTACCTCGTCGGCCGCATATCGGGGTTGCCGAGCCTGACGCTCGGATATCCGGTCCTGGACGAAGCAGGCCGGGTGCAGAGCGTCCTCTTTGCCGCGATCGATCTGGCCTGGCTGCAGGAACTGGCGAGCCGGTTGCCACTGCCGCCCGGTGCCGCCATCCTGGTGATCGATACGCAAGGCGTCGTACTCGCCCGCCATCCGGATTCCGAGCGCGAATGGATGGGCAGGCCGGCACCGGAGAGCTACCTCCTCGGCGGCATCGGGGCACAGGAGTGCCGCGGTTACGCAGAGCTTCACGGGCTGGACGGCGTGCTGCGCCTGAACGCGATCGAGCCCTTGCTGCGCACGAACGACGGCGGGTGCGTCTATGTTCGGGTCGGTGTGCCGAAAGCCGAGATCTTCGCTCCGATCGATCACCGATTCCGGCGCAACCTCGCGGCGATGGTGCTGGTGACGCTGCTCGCCTTCGCCATCGCCTGGTTCGGCAGCGACTACTTCGTCCTGCGTCGGATGCGCGCCCTCGGGCATGCAGCCGAGCGCCTCGGCCAGGGGGACCTCGGCGCCCGGACCGGCTTGCCGCATACGCCGGAGGAAATGGGGCAACTGGCGCGGCGCTTCGACGAGATGGCTGCCGGCATCGAGGACCGCGAAGGGCGCATCCTCGCTGCGGACCAGGCCCTGAAGCGTGCCAATCGGGCGCTGTCCGTGCTGAGTGCCGGCAATCGGACCATGCTGCGGGCGACCAGCGAGCAAGGGCTGCTCGACGACATGTGCCGAATGGTGGTGGACAAGGGCGGCTACCGTCTGGCCTGGGTCGGCTATGCCGCGCACGACGCGGACGGCGGCATCGTCCGGGTGGCCCATGCCGGGGCCGACGCCGAGCCGGTCGCCGATCTGCACCTCGCCACCGGCGACGACGATCGGGGGCACTCGGTCTGCGCAACCGCCGCTCGCGAACAGCGAGCCGTCGTGACGCGGATCGCCGACGCGCCGGCGGCGATGACGACGTGGCAGGAAGCGGCCCGTCAGCACGGCCTCGCGGCCTGCCTGGCGCTTCCCCTGAGCGTACGCGACGGCGTCGGCGGTGTGCTCAACATCTACGCCGGAGAACCGGACGCCTTCGATGCCGGCGAGATCGAGCTGCTCAACGAAGCGGCGGCCGATCTCGCCTTCGGGATCGCCCGGCTGCGCGACCAGGCGCGGCGCAAGGAGGCGGAAGAGGCCAATCGCATCAAGTCCGAGTTCCTCGCCAACATGTCCCACGAATTGCGGACCCCGCTCAATGCCGTCATCGGCTTTTCCGAGGTGCTCCGGGACGGCCTGCTGGGGGAACTGTCGGAAAGGCAGCGCGAGTACGTCAACGACATCTTCACCAGCGGCCGGCACCTGCTGTCCCTGATCAACGACATCCTCGACCTCTCCAAGGTGGAGGCGGGCAAGATGACCCTGGACCTCGAAACCCACGAGGTGGGCCCGCTCCTCGAGAACAGCCTCTCCATCATCAAGGAAAAGGCGGCGGCGCATCGCATCAGCCTGCTGCAGGAGCTGCAGCCCGGTCTGGATCCGATCCGGATCGACTCCCGCAAGACCAAGCAGATCATCTACAACCTGCTGTCCAATGCAGTCAAATTCACGCCGGACGGCGGGCGGGTCCTCCTGCGAGCGCGCCGGGTCGACCGCCAGGAGGTGGAACGGTGGTGCTCCGACCTGCCCAACAGCATGCGCTTACCGCTGACTGCCAACGGCTTCGCGCATTACCTGGAGATCTCGGTCGAGGATACCGGCATCGGCATCAAGCCCGAGGACGCGCCCCGGCTCTTCCAGCCGTTCAGCCAGCTCGACGGCTCCCTGGCCCGGCGCTTCGAGGGGACCGGCCTGGGACTCGTGATGGTGATGAGCATGGCGCAATTGCACGGCGGCACCGTAGCGGTGGCCAGCAAGCCCGGCGAGGGCAGTCGCTTCACCGTGTGGCTGCCGTGGCGCAAGCCGGAAACGATACCGCTCCAGGCCGGGAACGCGGCGCCTGAACCCCGCCATGGAGGCCTTGCGCTGGTGGTGGAGGACGACGATGCGGCTGCCGAGTTGACGCGCCTGCAGTTGGAGGCCGAGGGCCTGGAGGTCCTGCGCGTCGGCAGCGCCGAGGCCGCCCTCGAGCTCCAGGCCTCGCTGCATCCGCAGGTCATTGTGCTCGACGTCATGCTTCCGGGCATGGACGGCTGGGATTTCCTGGCGCGCATCAAGCAGCGCGGCTCGCCCTGGGCGGACGTGCCGGTGGTGATCTGCTCCATCGTCCCCGACGCCCGGAAAGGCTTCTCGCTGGGCGCTGCCCAGGTCCTGCAGAAGCCGGTCGGCCGGGAGGACCTCACCGAGGCGCTGCATCGGCTCGGCTTCCGGCCTCACGCGGAGCGCGACGTGAAGATACTGATCGTGGACGACGACCCGAAAGCGGTGGAGCTCCTCGCCGCCTATCTGGGTGAGACCGGGTTCCGGGTGCTGCGCGGCCACGGCGGGCGGGAAGGCATCGAGACGGCCCGGCGGGAGAAACCCGACCTTCTGGTGCTGGATCTGATGATGCCGGAGGTCACCGGATTCGACGTCGTGGACGCCTTGAAGCGCAGCCCCGAGACCGCGGCGACGCCGATCATCGTGGTGACGGCCAAGGACATCGGGCCCGCGGACCGCACGCTGCTGAACGGCTGGGTCAGCGCCATCCTGAGCAAGTCAGATTTCAACCACGCCAGCTTCATGGCCGAGGTGCGGCGAGCCCTGCCGAAGGCGCGCCGGGAAGGGCAGGTGGAGGAGGTGCCGTGACGAAGCGCGTGCTGGTCGTCGAGGACAATCCGGCGAACATGAAACTGGCGACGCTCCTGCTCGAGCAGGCCGGCTATCAGGTCCTGCAGGCCGGAAACGCGATCGACGGCATCGCGCTTGCCAAGACGCAACGGCCGGACCTCATCCTGATGGACATCCAGCTGCCGGGCATGGACGGTCTCGAGGCCACCCGCCGCCTCAAGGCGGACGATGGGCTGAAGGCATCCAAGGTGGTGGCGCTGACGGCTTTCGCCATGAAGGGTGACGAGGAGCGGATGCGCGCGGCGGGTTGTGACGCGTACATCGCCAAACCGATTCAATACAAGGAGTTTCTCGCAGAAGTGGCGAAGCTGCTGGCGGGAGCCGGAGAAGGAAGCGATGGTGGAGGCCCGAAAGAAGATCCTGGTGGTGGATGACGATGCGCGCAACCGCAAGCTGATGGAGACGCTGATTCAGGCGGAGGGGTATGCGGTGCAGAGCGTCGATTCCGGACCCGCGGCCCTGGCGGCGGTTGCCGGCGAGTGCCCCCACCTCATCCTGCTGGACATCATGATGCCGGGCATGGACGGGTTCGAGGTGCTGCGCCAGCTGAAGGCCGGCGCGGGGGGCAAGGCCGTACCGGTCGTCATGGTGACGGCCCTCGACGACGAGGCCTCGAGGACGCGGCTCAGCGCGGCGGGCGCCAGCTCCGTGCTCACCAAGCCGGTAGACCGCTGGGCGCTCAAGGCATGCCTGAGGCAATTGCTGGGAGAAAGGAAGGGTCCATGAGCCGGATCGAAGCACAGAAGCAAAGCGACGCGCTGCGGCTCGAGCTGGAGAAGCTCAATCGCCTGTACGCCATGCTAAGCCGCATCAATCGCACCATCGTCCGGGCCGAGGATGCGGGCGAGCTCTACGAAGCGGTCTGCCGTATCGCGGTCGAGTACGGGAGCTTCACCTGCGCCTGGGCCGGGCTGGTCGACCCGTCCAGCCAATGCGTGGTCCTCGTCGCCCGGGCCGGGGCGCCGGCACAGTGGCACCGGGTGGAAATCTCGGTGGCCGATGCTGCCGACCCCATCGGAGCGGCGCTGCGCGAAAACAGGCCCTTCCGCGTAGACGGCAGCCGGATCGGGCCGGAGCTGCCTTCGCCGTGGCCCGAGGTGATGCGCGATGTCGGGGTGGCCGGACTGGCCGTGTTGCCGCTGCAGGTGGAAGGAGAGCTGGTGGGCGCCTTCGGGGTGGCGACCGGGGAATCGGGGTATTTCCAGGAGCCGGTGACGCGCCTCCTGATCGAGATCGCCGAAGACATCTCCTTCGCGCTCGAGGTCCTGCGCCGGGAGGAGCGGCGCGCCATCGCCGAAAGCAAGATCCAGTACCTGGCCCATTACGATCCCCAGACGGGATTGCCGTCGCGCACGCTCTTCACCGAGCGCCTCGCAGCCGCCTGCGAGGCTGCCGGCGAGCAAGAGATCACGGTGCTGGTGGTCGCACTGCGTCAGTATCATGCCGTCATGCAGGCGGTGGGCGACAAGGCCGGCCTTCAGCTGATGCGGATCGTATCGGGCCGCCTGGAAAGCTTGCTGCCGTTCTCGGCGATCGGCCGCATCGCGGAATCCGAATTCGCCGTCATCGCGGAAATCACGGACGGTCTCCACCTGGTCGAGGAGACCGCATGGGGCATTCACCAGGTCTTGTCGCAAGCGATCCCGGTAGACGGACGGGAGTTCTTTCTCTCGCCCTTTACCGGCATCGCGGTCTATCCGCGCAACGGTGCGCCGTCGGAAGTCCTCAAGGCCGCCGCACTGGCTGCCGCCAAGGGGCCGCAGGACGCCGGTTCCGTCTGCCGCTTCTTTGTCGCCGGCATGGACCGGGTGTCGCGCGAGCGCCTGGAAATGGAAGCGGCGATGCGCCGGGCACTGGAGCGGCAGGAGTTCGTCCTGCATTTCCAGCCGCAAGTGAGCCTGGAGAGCGGCTGCGTCGTCGGCGCCGAGGCCCTGCTGCGCTGGCAGCGCCCCGGGCACGGCCTGGTGCCGCCGAGCGAGTTCATTCCGCTGCTGGAGGATACGGGCCTGATCGTGCCGGTCGGCGAGTGGGTGATGCAGGAGGCCTGCCGCTTCGCCAAGCAGTGCCAGGACGAAGGGCTGCCGCCCTTCCGCGTGGCAGTGAATCTCTCGGCCCGGCAGTTCCAGGAGGGTGATGTCGGCGCCATGACGCGGCGGGCCTTGAGCGCGGCCGGACTGGAAGCCCATTGGCTGGAAATGGAGATAACCGAGAGCATCGTGCTCCTGAGTGCCGAGGCGGTGATCCGCACCATCAGTGAGCTGAAGGCCGCCGGGGTCAAGCACGCACTCGACGACTTCGGCACCGGCTATTCGTCCTTGAGCTACCTCCAGCGGCTTCCGGTGGACCGCATCAAGATCGACCAGGGTTTCGTCGCGAACGTGACTTCCAACCCCAATGATGCGGGGATCGTCCGCGCCGTCGTCGGGATGGCCCACAATCTCGGCCTCGCGGTCATCGCCGAGGGCGTCGAGACGGAGGGGCAGTTGGGCTTCCTGCGCGGCCTCCAGTGCGAGGAGATGCAGGGATACCACTTCAGCCGCCCCCTGCCCGGCGACGAGTTCCGAGCCCTGTTGAAGGAGGGGCGGCGGATCGCCGGAGCGCCGGCGGAGGACCGGCCCGGGCGCTACATTCTGGTGCTGGACGACGAGCCCAACGTCCTGTCCGCCCTGCGCCGGCTGTTGCGGCCGACGGACCTGAATCTGCTGATCGCGGGTAACGTCCAGGAAGCCTTCAACCTCCTTGCGACCCATCCGGTCGGCGTGGTGGTGTGCGACCAGCGCATGCCGGAGATGACCGGCACCGAATTCCTGCGCCGGGTGAAGGAACTGCACCCGGCGGTGGTACGCATCGTCCTCTCGGGCTATACCGACCTCACCTCGGTGATCGACGCGGTCAACCGGGGCGCGATCTACAAGTTCCTCACCAAGCCCTGGGATGACCAGGCCCTGATCGACAGCTTGAAGGAAGCCTTCCGGCTGTACGAGATGGAGCGGGAGAACCGCGAGCTGGTGCGGCGCATCCAGCAATTGATCAAGGATGCCGGCAAGGAGAGCGCGCAGCGTCCCGATCGTCGATCCGCCGATGGTCTCTGATTCGGCCGGCGTTGGCTCTCGTCGGCGATCGTGTCCAGGACCGGTCGGTCAGGCCCCGGCCACGCGATATCCCGATGAGGCGTGGTACCCGCAGCGGATCGCAGCGCGGTAACCGAGCAACATGTCCGTGAGGACCCTCCCCGAGCCGCAGGCCATGGTCCAGCCGAGGGTTCCATGGCCCGTATTGAGCCAGAGACCGCGTAGCGGGGTCGGGCCGATGTGGGGAACGCTCGAGGGGGTGACCGGCCGCAGACCACACCAGAGTTGCGGTTCGCCGACCTCTTCGAGAGCGGGAAAGATCTCTCGTGTACGGCGCAGGATTGCGTCGGTCCGGACCCGATTGGGCGACAGGTCGTAGCCGCCGAACTCGGCCGTTCCGGCGACCCGCAGACGATTGCCGAGGCGCGAAAAGACGAGCTTGTGACCGTCGTCGGTGAGGCTGACGGTCGGCGCAATGCTCCGATCGCCCAACGCCAGGGTCGCCGAGTAGCCCTTCGCCGGATAGACCGGCAGGTCGATCCCGAGGGGGCGCAAGAGGAGGGGGCTGTAACTGCCGAGCGCGACGACGATCGCATCCGCACGCAGGGACTCGCCACTCTCGAGCGCCACGGCGCGCACCTCGTCGCCCTCGCGGAGAAGCTGGCGAACGGATTCGCCGAAACGGAAGCGAACGCCGGAACGAGCGCAGTGCTCCGCGAGCCCCCGGGTGAATCGATTGGCGTCCCCCGATTCGTCGGAGGCGCTGAAATCGCCCCCGACAATCCTGCTGCGCGCAGCGGCAAGGGCCGGTTCGACCTCGCAACAGCCGTCCGGCGTGAGCGGCCGGCGATCGCAACCGGCTTCGCGAAGGACCTCGATCGCGTGGAGCGCCGAACGGAACTCTCGCTCGTCCGTATAGAAATGCAGGATGCCGCGCTCGAGGTGGTCGTATTCGAGCCCGCCGGCCGCTGCCAGGTCGGTGCGCAGCGCGCGCAGGCAATCGCGGCTGTAGCTTGCGAGCGCGACGATCCGGTGAATGTTCTCGCGGGTGCGACGAGGCAGGCATTCGCGAAGAAACCGCAGCGACCAGCGCAGCAGGGCGGGGTCGGCGCGCAGGCGGAAGAGCAGGGGCGCGTCCTCGCGACCGAGCCATTTGAGTGCCTTCAGCGGGGTGGCTGGATTCGCCCACGGCTCGGCGTGCGAAACCGCGATCTGGCCGCCGTTGGCGAAGCTCGTTTCCTCGCCGGCCGCGGCTTGTCGGTCCACCACGGTCACCTCGCAGCCCTCGCGCGCGAGATACCAGGCGGTGGAAACGCCGACGACGCCCGCCCCGAGGACGATCACTTGCATGGCGAAACGATCCTCAGTCCTCGTTGGCGGCCGCATGGCGCGGAGGGGTGGCCTCGCGCTCGATCTTCGAGAGCCTGCTCGCCGCGCGCTGAATGGCGGGCAAGAGCTGGATCGCCTTGTCGTGGGTGAGCCGCATTACCGGCGCCTGGACGGCGATGGCCGTGTTGGATTTCCCGCCGTTTGGCGCCGGAACGAGTACCGCGATGCAGAACAGTCCCGGCAGGAACTCCTCGGCGTCCAGCGCATAGCCGTCACGCTTGACCCGCTCGATCTCGGCTTCCAGCGCATCGAACGTGACGAGGGTGCGCGGAGTGTATTGGGTGAGGGGAACGTCTTCGAGCAGGCGTCGCCGTTGGCTGGGCGACATCTGAGCGAGGAAGAGCTTGCCGCTCGCCGAGCAGTGGGCCGGCACGCGCGAGCCGGGATGGAGGTAGAAGCGCAGCGGCGCCGGCGTTTCGACCCGGTCCAGGTACAGCACTTCGCAACCCGAGAGCGCGGTGATGTTGCAGCTCTCTCCCACCTCCTCGACCAATTGCCGCAACACCGCGTGGCGTGCGCCATGGACCGTGTTGTTGAGGAGGAGGTCTTCGGCCAGCTTGCGCAGGCGCACGCCGGTGCTGTAGTGCCGGCCGTCACCGTCACGCTGAAGGATCCCCGCGCTCTCGAGCTGCTGGAGCATGCGGTGCAGGGTCGGCTTGGGAAGACCGGTCTCCTCGACGAGGCTCTGCAGGGAGAAGAGCTGGTCCTTCTGGGCAATCAGCTCGAGCAGGGCAAACAGCCGCAGCGTCGGCGTGTCGCCATCGATGCGCGCGAGCTCGACAGGGCGGTTGGATTCGTTCATGGCGGGTCTCATCCTAAGCAATTTACGTTTGCGGTACAAATGGTACCGCTTTTCGGAATCTTGTGTTGACTCTCGGCGGGTTTGGTCTTAGATTCTCGTTGTGTCTCGCTAAACGGAACAGTTGGTTTCGATTAGTGAAATCTAAATAACCCCTCAGGAGACAAAGATGAGCGAAACGATCGCAGCGCGCCCGGTGCCGAGCGGCCCGACCCGGATGACCCCTTCCGAAGCCTTCGTGGAGACGCTGGTCTCCAACGGAGTGACCGACATGTTCGGCATCATGGGCTCGGCGTTCATGGACGCGATGGACATCTTCGCGCCGGCGGGCATCCGGCTGATTCCGGTGGTGCACGAGCAGGGCGCGGCGCACATGGCCGACGGGTACTCGCGGGTGTCGGGCCGGCACGGGGTGGTGATCGGGCAGAACGGGCCGGGGATTTCGAACTGCGTGACCGCGATCGCGGCGGCGTACTGGGCGCACAGCCCGGTGGTGATCGTGACGCCCGAGACGGGGACGATGACGATGGGGCTGGGCGGCTTCCAGGAGTGCAATCAGCTGCCGATGTTCCAGGAGTTCACCAAGTACCAGGGGCACGTGACGCATCCGGCGCGCATGGCCGAGTACACCGGGCGCTGCTTCGACCGGGCGATGAGCGAGATGGGCCCGACCCAGCTCAACATCCCGCGCGACTACTTCTACGGCGACATCACCTGCGAGATCCCCAAGCCGAGCCGGCTCGATCGCGGCCCGGGCGGCGAGCAGAGCCTGAACGAGGCGGCCGAGCTGCTGGCGCGGGCGAAGTTCCCGGTGATCATCGCCGGGGGCGGGGTGGTGATGGCCGACGCGGTCGAGGCGTGCAAGGCGCTGGCCGAGCGGCTGGGGGCGCCGGTGGTCAACAGCTACCTGCACAACGACTCCTTCCCGGCAAGCCACCCGCTGTGGTGCGGCCCGCTCGGCTACCAGGGCTCGAAGGCGGCGATGAAGCTCATCAGCCAGGCCGACGTGGTCGTTGCGCTCGGCTCGCGCCTGGGCCCGTTCGGCACGCTGCCGCAGCACGGCATGGACTACTGGCCCAAGACGGCCAAGATCATCCAGATCGACGCGGACCACAAGATGCTGGGGCTGGTGAAGAAGATCTCGGTGGGCATCTGCGGCGACGCCAAGGCGGCGGCCGAGGCGCTCGGCGAGCGGCTGGCCGGCCGCGCGCTCGAGTGCGACGCGACCAAGGCCGAGCGCTTGGCCAAGGTGCAGGCCGAGAAGGCCGCCTGGGAGAAGGAGCTCGACGAGTGGACCCACGAGCGCGACCCCTTCAGCCTGGACATGATCGAGCAGAACGCCAAGGAGAAGCCCTTCTCGGGGGGCGCGTACCTGCACCCGCGCCAGGTGCTGCGCGAGCTGGAGAAGGCGATGCCCGAGGACGTGATGGTGTCGACCGACATCGGCAACATCAACTCGGTGGCCAACAGCTACCTGCGCTTCGAGAAGCCCCGCAGCTTCTTCGCGGCGATGAGCTTCGGCAACTGCGGCTACGCCTTCCCGACGATCATCGGGGCGAAGGTGGCCGCGCCGCACCGGCCGGCGATCGCGTATGCGGGCGACGGCGCCTGGGGCATGAGCCTGATGGAGACGATGACCTGCGTGCGCCACCAGATCCCTGTGACCGCGGTGGTGTTCCACAACCGGCAGTGGGGCGCGGAGAAGAAGAACCAGGTGGACTTCTACAACCGGCGCTTCGTGGCGGGCGAGCTCGACAACCAGAGCTTCGCCGAGATCGCCCGGGCGATGGGGGCCGAGGGCATCACGGTCGACCGGCTCGAGGACGTGGGGCCGGCCCTCAAGCGCGCCATCGACCTGCAGATGAACCACGGCAAGACGACGGTCATCGAGATCATGTGCACCCGCGAGCTCGGCGACCCCTTCCGCCGCGACGCCCTCGCCAAGCCCGTGCGCTTCCTCGACAAGTACAAGGACTACGTCTGAGGGGGCCGTCGCATACCTGACCACTCTCCTCCCTTCGTTCCCCGCTCCCTCTCCCGGGTGGGGACGTTCTTGGCCGGAGCCCGGGCGGCCAGTCCGCCCGGGTTTCCGGCTCCTTTCTTGCCGACGGACCGAGGACCCAGTGTATGAAAGCAATGAACCGAATCGTCGAACGCGCCCGCGCCCGGCCCGGCCGCATCGCGTTGTGCGAAGGCGACGACGTGCGCGTGCTGCAGGCGGCGCTGCACGCCACGCGCGAGGGCATCGCGCGCATCGCGCTGGTCGGCGAGCGTGGCCGCATCACCCGGCTCGCGAAAGACGAGGCCATCGCCCTCGAGGGGATGGAGATCATCGACCCCTGCGACTCGCCTCGTACCGAGGCCTATGCCGAGGCGCTGTACCGCCTGCGCGAGAAGAAGGGCATGAGCCGCGAGCAGGCGCGCGAAGCGGTCAGAGAACCTCTCACCTTCGCCAACCTCATGGTGCGCCTCGGCGACGCCGACGGCTCGGTGGCCGGTGCGGTGCATACCACCGCCGATGTGGTGCGCACCGCGATCCAGATCATCGGGCCCGACCCGCGCTTCAAGCTCGTCTCGAGCTTCTTCCTGATGATGCTGTGCGAGCCCTTCCACAGTCTCAAGGGCGGGCTCATCTTCTCCGACTGCGGCCTGGTGGTCGATCCCGATTCGGAGCAGCTCGCGGAGATCGCGATGTCCGCGGCCGACAGCGCGCAGAACCTGCTCGGCGAGGCGCCCCGGGTGGCGATGCTGTCGTTCTCGACGAGCGGCAGCGCCAAGCACGCCGCGGTGGACAAGGTCGTCGCGGCCGCCAATCGCGTGCGTGCGCTGCGGCCGAATCTCGCTATCGACGGCGACGTGCAACTCGACGCGGCGATCGTCGCCGACATCGCCAATCGCAAGCTGCCCGACTCGCAGGTCAAGGGCAAGGCCAATGTGCTCGTGTTTCCCAACCTGGAGGCGGGCAACATCGGCTACAAGCTTGCCGAGCGGGTGGGCGGCGCGGTGGCCATCGGGCCGCTGCTGCAGGGGCTCGCCAAACCCGCGAACGACCTCTCCCGCGGCTGCAGCGCGGAGGACGTGTTCCACGTCATTGCCGTCACCGTGGTGCAGGGGCAGCCCGACGTGCCCGCAGCCGGCTGAGGCGGCGGCGCGATGGCCACGGCCGAGTTCCTCTCGCTGCTCGCGGTACTGGCCGTCGCGAGCTACTTCCAGACGGTGACCGGATTCGGACTCGGCATGATCGTCATGGGCGTCACGAGCGGTTTCGACATCGCGCCGATCCCGCTCGTGGCGGCCCTCGTCAGCCTCGTCACGCTGGTGAACAGCGGCGTCGGCCTGCGCGGCCGGCTGCGCGACATCGACTGGCCCGCGGCGCGCGCAGTCCTGCTCGGCGTGCTGCCGTCCACCATGGCGGGCGTGCTGCTGCTCGAATACCTGAACGTGGCGGCGGCGACGTTGCTGCAGCTCCTGCTCGGCGCCACCATCATCTACAGCGGCGTGGCCTTCATGCTGCGTCCCACCCAGCAGGCGGAGCGCTCGCCGGACCGCAGCTTCTTCGTCGCGGGCGCGCTGTCGGGGCTGTTCGGCGGACTCTTCGGCATGGCGGGGCCGCCCGTCATCTTCCATTACTACCGTCAGCCCTTCGAGCTCGCCACGGTGCGCAACATGCTGCTGCTCACCTTCGGCTTCACCTCGGGTGCACGCACGATCTTCGTGGGCACGCAGGGCACCTTCACGGGCGACACGTGGTGGCTGATCGTTTTCGCCGCACCCGCGGTGGCGCTGGCCACTCTGGCAGGCCGGCGCTTTCCGCCGCCGATTGCGCCGAACGTCATGCGCCGCGTCGCCATCGGCACGCTCGTGGCGATCGGCGGCTGGCTCGTGCTCGAGGTGCTGCTGCCCTTTCCGTCCTGAGCCGCGGCCGCCCACCAGGGCGGAGCGCCCGTCGGGTGGAACGGCCCGATCTCCGCCTCCGGCGCCGGTCCTGCGGTCGACAGGACGGGGCGGACGAATCGATCAGCGGTCTTAACGGGCTTCGGGAAGCGGGCCGCCGGCATCCGGCACGCGCTTCCTTCCTGACCGCTTGATGTGCAGACCCAGTCCGGCCAGCAGCAACGCCACGAACGCCAGCATCGCATAGCCGGCCTGGAGCGAACCGGTGGTGTCGCGGATCAACCCCATCAGCAGGTTGCCCAGGGTTCCGCCGAGGCCGAACGTCACCATGCAGAGCCCGCTGATCTGCATGGTCGCCGTCGACGAGTAGTGCTGGTTGACCCAGCCGGCCACAATTCCCCACATCGGAAAATACATCAGGCCATAGCCGAAACTCGCGATCAGCGCTGCCCTCGCCGGGTCGTAGGCGAAGGCCAGCAGCCCCACTGCGAAACAGACGAAAATCAGCAGCAGCGCACTGGCATGGCCCTTCCGGTCGGCCAGCTTGCCGGTCACGAAACCGGCGACCATGCCGGTGATGCCGACGGTCGACCAGCTGTACCCCCCGAGGGACGCCGGCAGGCCGAGCTCCTCCAGGTAGCTGTTGAGCCAATTCGAAAACGGCATGGTGCTGAACCCCACCAGAAAGCAGATCAGGCAGGCGAACAGTGCCGTGCGCTCGGTCAGGATGGTGCTCAACAGCCTCGAAACCGGAATCGCCGCGACGCCGCTGCCGGTGCTGTCCGCTACCGGCGCTTTCAGCCCGCGCAGCAGCAGCCCGGTCAAGACAAGCACCAGCGCGCCCGTGGAACCCGCAACTATCCAGCTGCTCTCCCACCCCCATACGGGCACGACCCAGAGCAGCAGCAGGCCGCTGAGACCGTACCCCCAGGCCGTGCCGCTCGAGGCACAGGACAGGTAGGTGGAACGCCTGTCCGGCTGGGCGCAGCGGCTGACGATCTCGACGATCGAGCCCCAGCTCATGGCCGCGCTCGCGGCCAGGCAGACCAGCGCAACGATCATTGCCAGCGGGTCCCGAAGCTGCGACATGGTGAACAGCAGCAGTGTCGACACCGTACCGGTCGCCAGTGCCAGCCTTGCGGTTCCCAGCCGGTGCCCGACAAGCCCCAGCAGCATCGCGCCCCCAAGGTAGGCCATCTGCGTCAGCGCACCGACCAGCGCCAGATGCCAGTGGCTGATTGCGATGGACTCGCGCATCAGCGGCACCAGGGCCGCAAACAGGAACATGCCGAAGCCGTGACTGACCACCTGATTCATTCCAAACACGATCGCCATATGCATGCGGCACTCTCCGTACGGGCCCGGACGGGCGCTATCCACCTCAGTGACAGTCCGGCAACCTTAGGCGCTTGCCAGCGTTCGGTAAATCGATAAATATTGATAGCTACATTCAAAAGTGTTGAATTCTGACCGTGGCCGATATCCCGATCCCCCTGTTGCGCACCTTTGTCGTGGTTGCCGATACGCTCAACCTGACCACGGCGGCAAGCCGCCTGCACCGGGCGCCCTCGACCATCAGCATGCAACTGAATCGGCTCGAGGCCCGGGTGACGGCGCCATTGCTCGAGCGCGGCCAGTACGGCGTCAGGCTGACGGCTGCCGGCGAGCAGCTCCGCGCCCATGCCCATCAACTGCTGAGCCTGCACGACCGCATTCTGGGATCGTTCCAGAACGCCGATATCACCGGCAAGGTACGCCTCGGCACCCACGACCTCTATGCGACGCGAGCGCTGACCCCGCTGCTGGAGGCCTATATGCTTTCTTATCCGGAAGCCCGGCTGGAGGTCATCTGTGACCACCGCCCCCACTATCTCGCCTCCCTCGTCGACGAAGGCCAGCTGGATCTGGCGCTGGTCGAGATGCCGGCACTGTCGGACGGCGGCCTGCGTCTGTGCCGCGACCAGCTGGTCTGGGTGCGGGCAGAGACACATCCGCTCCACCTGCGCGCCCCCCTGCCGCTGGCGCTCTTTCCGGAGGGCTGTTACTACCGGGAGACGGCGACCCGGGCGCTGCAGCTGAGCGACATGCCCTATCGAGTCGCCTTCACCAGCCACAGCCGCGGCGGTGTGCTTGCGGCCGTAAAGGCCGGCATCGGGGTCGGCGTGACGCCGCGAACGGCAGTCGAGGAAGGCTTGGCCATCATCGACGGGGAACTGCCCGCTCTGCCTCAGACCGACACCACCCTGTTCATGGCCGACAAGGTCAATGAAGCAACCGCGCTGCTGGCGCGGACGATCGAGGAGAGCCCGCTGTTCCGGCGGGACAGTCCGAACGGCCCGGCCTGAGCAGGCTGGCGAGCTGGATCGTCTGAAACCTCGTGCATGAGCGCCCTGTCGGGTGACCGGACGCTGCGGTTTCAGTCCCATGCCGCCAGCCGCCGGGCGCCGGACTCGATGGGCGGGAAGGCGCCGACCGCTGCGGTGGCGACCACTTGGGTGGTGCCGATCTCGGGGTCGTTGACGTCGAGGCCGCCCACCAGGGCGGAGCGCGCGCCGGGAGGCTAGTCGCGTGTCGGGAAGAGTACCGCGCGCATCGCGTCGGCGGCCGCGCGCATGTGCGGCACCTTGGCGAGCATGTCGTTGAGCGAGACGCGCGCGGTGGGCGCATGGCAGGCGATGGCGGCGACGGTCTTGTCGCCCTCGCCGAGGACAGGCACCGCCACGGCGATCATGCCGCGCACGAACTCCTCGTTGTCTATGCCGAGGCCGAGCTTGGCATTGCGCGCGAGCTCGGCTTCGAGTTCGTCCATGCTCACGAGCGTGTGGGGCGAGAAGCGCGTGAGCGTGAGATTGGCGAGCACGCGGCGCCGCTCGAGCAGCGACATGGAGGAGAGGAAGAGCTTGCCGCTCGCGGTGCAGTGCATGGGGACGAAGGTCCCGGGCTGCAGGTGCATGCGTAGCTGCTCGGTGGTTTCGACGCGCTCGACGTAGAGTACGCGGCCCGCGTCGGGCGCGGTGAGGTTGCAGGATTCGCCGAGCTTGTCCACGAGCGCGCGCAGCACCCCGCGGCATTCGCGGCGCATGTTGGAGCCGCGCAGCGTGCGCAGCGCGAGCGCGGTGGCGCGCGTGCCGGCCACGAAGCCGCGCTCGGCGGGCAGGTGCAACACGTAGCCTTCGTCCTCCATCGCGCGCAGCAGCCGCATGAGGGTGCTCTTGGGCACGCGCATGAGGCTCGCGAGCTGGGCGAGGGTGAGAGGCTGCGGCGATTCGGTGAGATGCTGAAGAACCGTGAGGGGGCGCAGCCGGCGGACGTCCTCGCCGCCTTCGTTGTGCGCGTCCGCCTCGTCGTCCGGTGCCGCCGCGCGCGCGTTCTGGCCCGCTTTTCCTGCCTCGCGTTTCACTTCCGGTCTCCGTGCAGACAGTTTCGTGGTCTCTTCTACGAGGCCATCGGTAGTGACTATATCTCGCTCCTGGAACGTGGCGTTTCAAAAATGAGAGCTCGCGAGGGAGGCCCGCCCTGGTCGCGCCACAGGCGCCCGTTGCATTTTGCGAGTGGCACCACTGGCGCTCCGCCACCGGAAATCGGGCCGGCGGCCCCTCGTTCGGTTTCCGAGACGCGTGTTTTGACACGTTTTTGAACCACTTTCTTCCCATTGCGTTTCAGTTCAGACGCGAATCCGGGATTTCCCTTGGTTTCGTTTATGGGCTCATCAATAGTTCGAACACTTGCTTTTGAAACGCTACGTTTCATAAGAAGCAAAAGCCCTAACCAAGAACAGCCGCATCGTGTCGCTCACGGTGCCGTCAGGAGACCTTCTCGATGTCCATTGAAGTCGATTACATCGTCGTCGGAGCGGGGTCGGCCGGTTGCGTACTGGCCAATCGCCTGAGCGCCGACGAGCGCAACCAGGTGCTGTTGCTCGAGGCCGGCGGCCGCGACACCAATCCCTGGATCCACATTCCGGTCGGTTACTTCAAGACCTTGCACGACCCCAAGGTCGACTGGTGCTACCGGACCGAGCCCGACGAGAAGGTCGCCGGCCGCCAGATCCAGTGGCCGCGCGGCAAGGTGCTGGGTGGCTCGAGTTCCTTGAACGGCCTGCTCTATGTTCGCGGCCAGCGCGAGGACTACGACCGCTGGGCCGAGCTCGGCAACGAGGGCTGGAGCTACCAGGAGGTGCTGCCCTACTTCAAGAAGTCCGAGGACCAGGAGCGCGGCGCGAGCGAATATCACGGCGTGGGCGGGCCGCTGAAAGTGTCGGACCTGCGCTTGCGCCGGCCGATCGCCGACTACTACATCAAGGCGGCGCAAGAAATCGGCATCCCCTACAACGAGGATTACAACGGCGCGACCCAGGAAGGGGTGGGCTATTTCCAGCAGACCGCCTACAAGGGTTTCCGCTGGAGCACCGCCAAGGGTTTCCTGCGGGCCGCCATGAAGCGGCCCAATCTGCACGTCGAAACCCATGCCCTGACCCTGCGTATCGTTTTCGAGGGCAAGCGCGCGGTCGGCGTGGAGTATCTGCAAGGCGGCGAGCGGCGCGTCGCGCGGGCGCGTTGCGAGATCGTGCTGGCAGCCGGTGCGATCGGATCGCCCCACATCCTGCAGCATTCGGGTGTAGGCCCGACCGACGTGCTGCAGCGCGCGGGCGTGCCCGTGCTGCACGCACTGCCCGGCGTGGGCCGCAACCTGCAGGATCATCTCCAGGTACGGCTTGTCTTCAAGACCCGCGAGCGCACCCTCAACGACGAGGTGAACAGCCCCATCCAGAAGCTCTGGATCGGCCTGCAATACATGCTCTCGCGCACCGGCCCGCTCACGCTCGCGGCGAGCCAGGTGGCGATCTTCACGCGCTCGTCGCCCGAGGTGGATCGACCCGACATCCAGTTCCACATGCAGCCGCTGTCCGCCGACAAGCCGGGCGAGGGCGCGCATCGCTTCTCGGCCTTCACCTCCTCGGTATGCCAGTTGCGCCCATGGAGCCGCGGCCACATCGAGATCCGCTCGGCCGACCCCCTCGTTTATCCGGCGATCCACGCCAACTACCTGGGTGACGAGCGCGACCACCCGGTGGTGATCGGCGGCGTCAAGGTGGCGCGGCGCATCGCCGAGGCACCGGCCCTCAAGCCGCACATCATTTCCGAATTCGTGCCGGGCGCGCAGTTCCAGAGCGATGCCGAGCTGCTCGACGCCGCCCGCCGCTACAGCCAGTCGATCTACCACCCGGCGGGGACCTGCAAGATGGGTTCGGACGAGCAGGCCGTGGTGGATGCCCGGCTGAGGGTGCGGGGCCTCGTCGGCCTGCGCGTGGCCGACGCCTCGATCATGCCCGAGCTCGTGTCGGGCAACACCAACGCCCCCGCCATCATGATCGGCGAGAAGGCCGCCGACATGATGCTCGCCGACCGAGTCTGAGGCGGCGGACGGACATATTGCTGCAAAAGTAGTACTTTTCAACGGGCCCCAGAGCCCACCCGCCAAGAGGAGACACATCATGAGCAAAGAGAACAAGCTCGATCGCCGCGGCTTTCTGCGCATTGCCGGCCGCTATGGACTGACCTCCACCGCCTTCGCGGCGGCGGGCATGATCGGGCCGCTGACCTTCGAGGGGCTTGCTCGCGCCGCATCGCAGACTGCCGATGCGCGCAACGCCGGTACGCCGCTGATGACCCTGAAGTTCGGCGCATCGGGCTTCAACGAGACCAACCTCAAGATCCAGGAGTCGGGCCAGCTGTGGTTCGCCCAGGAACTCGAGAAGCGCAGCGACGGCGCGCTCAAGGTCGAGTTCATCGGCAGCAACCAGATCTGCAACCAGCTGGACTGCGTGAAGAAGACCCAGCAGGGCATCGTCGACCTGTTTACCGCCAGCACACAGAACTCGGCCGGCTCCGCCCCCTACTACAACGTGCTCGATTTCGCCTACATGTTCCCGTCGCGGGCGGCGCAGCACCACTTCTTCTATCACCCGAAGAGCGAAGTCCTGTTGCGCGAGCCGCTGCGCAAGCGCCACAACATCCAGTTCCTCTACACCCATTGCGAGCTGCGTGGCCTCATGCTCGGCAAGAAGTTCGCCGACAAGCCGCTCATCACCAGCGTCGAGCAACTCGCCGGCACCAAGAATCGCGTCACCGGCACCCAGCTCGGGCGCATCGCGATGCAGCTCATGAACCTCAACCCGGTCCCCATCGCCTGGGAAGAAACCCTCGACGGTCTCAAGCAGGGCCTCATCGACGGCGCCGAAACCTGGATGGGCGCGGCCGCCTACGCCAACATGGCGCCCGTGCTCGCGCAGGCGGTGGACCTGCGCTTCTTCTGCGGTACCGAGCATACCGCGATGAACTACGCGACCTTCGCGAAGCTTCCCGCCAAGCTTCAGGACGTGGTGATGGAAACGGCCTTTGTGGCGCAACAATATACCCAGCGCGAGCAGGAGCGGGCCCTGGTCGAAGTGGTCGGGGCAGTGCCCAACCCGAGGCCCGACACGGTCTTCGCCAAGAACGAGGTGCGCGTGGCCACGCTCTCGGACGCCGAGATCCTCAAGGCCGAGAAGATGTGCTCGCCCGAGTACAACCCCAAGCCCTGGGAAGAGTGGCGCGAGCGCCTCAACAAGATGTCGGGGGGCCACGACGTCTACAAGGAGATCTTCGCGATCGCGCGTGAGATCCCGAACGGTACCGCGGTGGCCGACGTCGAGCCGCGCCGTTGGTGGCAGTCCGCCTGAGCGGCGGCTGATTCTCCGACGTCCCGCACACCCCGCTCCGGCGCCGCCGGAGCGGGGCATCCGATCCTTTCCGGAGGGATTTCCCATGGCCTATCTCATGGCTCTCGCTCGGTGGCTCGACCGCAACGCCGAACGCACCCTGATCCTGATCGCCTATTCCAGCATGGCCCTGATCATCGTTTATGCGGTCTTCGAGCGCTACGTATTCAGCACCCAGATTCCCTGGAGCTCGTCGATTCCGATCTACCTCTTCCTGTGGGTGACCTGGATCGGTTGCGCCTACAACGTCAAGCGCCGAACCCACCTCGTCTTCAACGACTTCCGGCTGCGCATGCCCTACGGCGCCCAATTCGCCTGCATGTGGCTCGATGCCGTGCTGTGGATCGGCTTCGGCTCCATGGTGGCCTGGTTCACCATCGAGCAGACCCGACTCGCCTACGACAACTTCGCCATCGTGCAAGGCACCGACAATGTCATGCAGTGGTGGTTCTACCTCGCCACGCCGGTCGGCTGGGGTTTGCTCATGTTCCGCGCGCTACAGAACCTGATCGAGGACGTCGGCCGCTACCGTCGCCGCGATCCCTTCCTGGTCGAGATCCAGACCATCGGCGGAGACTGAGGACGCATCATGGACAATTCGATTCTCATCACGCTCGTATCGCTAGGCGTCGTCGCGCTCTTCCTGCTGGGCGTGCCGATCTTCCTGGTGATCGGTCTGTGGGTCACGGGCGTCTCGCTGGTGATCGACTTCACCCTCGCCAACATCGGCGTGACGCTCTTCGAAGGCCTCAACTTCTTTGGCCTGCTGTCGCTGCCGCTCTTCATCCTCACGGGCGACCTGATCGCGGCGGCGGGCATCGCCAAGCGCCTCGCCGAGTTCGCTCATGCCTGCCTGAGCTGGATGCGCGGCGGTTTCGGCCTCGCCACCATCGGCTCGTGCGGCCTCTTCGCGGCCATCTCGGGCTCGAACTCGGCCACCACCGCCACCATCGGCGGCATCATGCATCCGCTGCTCGAGAAGGACGGCTACGACAGCCGCTTTGCCGCCGCCACCGCAGCGGCCGGCGGCACGGTCGGCATCATCATCCCGCCGTCGATCATCTTCATCGTGTACGGCTTCCTGATGAACCTGTCGATCTCCGACCTCTTCGTGGCGGGCATCCTGCCCGGCATGCTCATGGTCGTGGCGATGCAGCTCGTCTGCTGGTGGATGTGCCGGAAGAACGGCTGGGGCTCGATCTCGCCGCTCGACATGAAGCGCGTCGTGCGCTCGATGGGCCGCGCCTACCTGGGCTTCTTCGCCATCTTCATAGTCATCTTCGGCATCTACTCGGGCATCTTCTCGCCCACCGAGGCCGCCGCCATCACGGTGGGTTTCTGTCTGGTCGCCGGCCTCATGGTGACGCGAGAGATCAAGTGGAAGGCGCTGCCCGATATCCTGCTGCGCTCGGGCCAGCTCACGGGCATGCTCGCGCCGATGATCGCCATCTCCATCGTGATGCAGCAGGTGTTCGCGCTGCTCGGTGCGGCCGAGGCGGTGCAGTCCTTCATCGCCTGGTTCGGTAGCGGCGACGTGGTGGTGTTGCTGATCTGCATGGCCATCGTGCTGGCTGCCGGCTGCATCCTCGAGAGCCTGCCCGTGACCGTGATCTTCGCTCCCATCCTCGCGCCCATCGCGGTGGCGGCCGGCGTCGATCCGGTGCATTTCTCGGTGATCTTCCTGGTCGGCGCCGCGATCGGTTTCATTACGCCGCCCTTCGGCCTCAACCTCTTCGTCGCCAGCGGTGTGACGGGCATTCCTTACTCGAAGCTGGTGCGCTTCGCAGTGATGTACATGATGGGCCTCACCGTCTCCTGGCTCATCATCGCCTTCGTGCCCTGGCTCTCGCTTGGCCTGATTCCGCAGCCGGGCTGAGCACCACCCGAACGGCCCGTGCAAGCCTCGACCCGCCTCGACCAGTGCTCCAGGTTCGTGTCGGCACCGGGGCCTGCCATCATCTGGCGCCTCGCACGCGCCGAGCCGGATCGTTTCAGTGGTCCACGCCCAACGCGAGCCGCTGCTCGGCGACCTGATCGCTCACCTCGCGCAAAGTGCGCGCCATGCCGCGCGCGAGGTTGAGCAGCAGGAGGCCGAAGTCCGTCGGCAGCGATTCGTGCAGGGCGTAGAACAAGTCGCTGCTCACTTCGAGCACCTGGCTGGGCCTGGCCGCAACCGGTCGGCCGACCCGGTCGTGCAGCGCGATCATCGCGCAGAAGCCCATCTCCTCGCCGACCTCGAGATCGCGCACATGGGCCAACTGCCCGTCATGCGCCTGGTAGAACGACAGCGCGCCCTCGAGCACCACGTAGAACTGGTCCGCCCGGTCGCCGGATTCGTAGAGCGCCTCGCCCGCGTCGAGCTGCAGCACGCGGCCGCGCGTCATGAGGAATTCGATCGCTGCGGGCGACAGCGCGCCGAACACCGAGATCTCCCCAAGATACTCCAGGCCCAGTTGCCCGAGCCGCTCGCTTCCGTCAAGAGTCTTCATGTCGAATCGCACCTCAGCATAGCGATGTACCGCAAGTCGTCACAAGCGCAGCCTAGCAGGCGCGCCGGCCCCGCGCCGGACCGACTGTGGCGGGTCATGATGCGCGACAAACGGAGCGGCGTTCAGAAAGCGCCCTGGGCCGGCGGGCTCGGACCGTGACGCGATGCTCGGCGCTCCCGGGACAGCACCTGCGGGCGCGTGCGGCCGGGCGTGTCGCGCACGCTCGCCGAGCGTCTGGCCACGTCAGAGCCGAGCGCTTCGTCGCGGCTCGTTATAGAGACAAACGCTATGTATATGCATGACCAATCGACGTTTCGGGTTATATGCTCCCGATCGGCGTCGCGATTCCGTGCGGCGCGCCGACGAACCGGGTGATTCCCATGGTGAATTTGATCGCAGCGACGCTGGCCATCGTGGTCGTACTGGGCTTTGCCTGGCGGCGCGGCATGGCGGCCAAGCGCCAGAACCTCGCTGCGGTGCTGGCGCAGCCGGCCCTGGTCGAGCGCCTTTACCTGCGGCGCGACACCGAGCTCGACGCCTTCTGGCTGCATGCCAGGCTGGCGAGTGGACGGAAGCGTCTGCTCGCTCCGCCCTGGGAGCTCGATGCCGCGCTCGGGCAACTTGCCGCGGTCGGTATCGAGCTGCCCGCCGAGGACCGCCGCGCGCTGCAGACGCAGCGGGCAGCGAAGCAGCCTCCGCAGGCGGACGCGACCGCCTCCGCGCGCGGTGGACGGCCCGACGCCTGCTGAGCTCAGGCCTGCTCCGCCAGCCGCCAGGCGTCGGCCTCGATCGGCAGGAAAGCGGCGATCGCGGCCGTGGCGACGATGTGGGTGGTGCCGGCCTCGGGGTCGTGCACGTCGAGCCCGCCATGCACCACGGTGACCTCGGCGCGGCCACGCGGCAGCTCCGCGGCGACCCTCGCGGCGACCACCTTGTCGGGCTGCTGCACGCCGATCGTCACTTCCACGCGCATCTCGCGGTGGTCGATGCCCAGCGAGCGCAGCAGCACGAGCGACGAGTGGTGCAGGGCATCGTGCACCGCGCGGCAGGCGGCCTTGGTGTAGTCGCCGCCGTAGAGGTCGTTGCCGGTCCCCATTTCGAGGATGACGCGTTTTTCAGGCATGAGCGGGCTCCATGTCGAAGTACACGATGATCGCGGCATTCGCCACCACCGACCGGCTGCTGCCGTCGGGCTTCTCGACCTCGAGGCCACCTTTGACGACGCGGATCGAAGGCTGGCCGTAGGGAAAGATCGGGAGGAGGGCGGACGTGTCCACCGCGTCCGGCCGCGGGACGCCGAGCTCGACCTCGATGAGCATGGCTTCGCGGGGGAATCCGAAGGCATCGGCCACGTTGAGCGAGTTGTGCCATAGGGCGTCGCGAATCGCGCGCGCGGCGGCTTCGGTGTAGTTCTGGTGGCGGATGGAGGTGCCCATGCCGAACTGCACCACCATTCTCTTGCGGGCCATGCGGAAGTCTCCTGTTTGATCAGCGGTGGCGACGGCCGCCGACGAGTTGCACGATTTCGTGGAACAGCGAGTTGTCGAGCGCCTGCGACATGTCGGTGGCGAGACAGCGCCGGTAGAAGGGGCTGAGATCGAGGCCGACCCCGAGGCCGAGAATCTCCACCGCGCCCTGGCGCTCGCGCCGCGCGACCACCTCCTTGAGATGGTTGTCCAGGTAGAAGGCGTCGTTGGCGAGGCCGGTGGCGCTGTCGGCCGGGCAGCCGTCGGAGATCACCATCAGGATGCGGCGCGACTCGGCGCGTGCGAGCAGGCGTTCGCAGGCCCAGTCCACCGCTTCGCCGTCGATGCCCTCGCGGAACAGGTCGGGCTTGAACAGCGCCGCGATGTCGGGCCGCGCGCGCCGCCAGCTGCGTTCGGCCTCCTTGAAGACCATGTGGCAGACCTCGTTGAGCCGGCCGGGGGCGGCCGGCCGGCCCGCGGACTGCCAGTCCCGGCCGGCGCGGCCGCCGTTCCAGGCTCCGGTGGTGAAGCCCAGCAGTTCGGTGCGCACCCCCACGCTTTCGAGGGTGCGCAGCAGGATGTCGGCGAGGGTCGCCACCCGCTCGATGTGGGTCTTCATGGAGCCCGAGCAGTCGATCAGGATGGCGAAGCAGCAGTCGGCCGCGGGCTTCAGCTGCTCGCGCCGAAACAGCCGCCGCTCGGCGGGCGAGCTCACCAGTTGCGCCAGGCGCCGGCCGTCCACGCGGCCTTCTTCCTCGCCGAACAGCCAGCCGTCCCGGCGCGGCTCGGCGAGCACCGCCGCGAGCATGCGGGCGAGGCGTGAACGGTTGATGCCCTGCTCGCGCACCCGGGTGTCGAGCCGCTCGCGGTATTCCCGCAGCAACGCCTTGCGCACCAGGCTGCCGGCTTCCTCCTCGCGGTCGTAGCGCGTGGTGAACACCCGGTAACGCTGGCCGGCGTCCTCGAACTGCTTGCTCGCGCCGGTGCCGGCCGCGGCGATGCCATCCTCGCCGTCGTCCTGGTCGAAATCGAGCAGCAGGGCGAAGCTGCGGGCGGCGGCTTCGTCCTCGTCTTCGCCATTCGTGTCCTCCCCGGCCGCGGCGCGCTCGTCGCGCACGCGCTGGCCCACGATGCGTGCGATCGCCAGGGCATGCGGGGCGAAGGCCGCCTGGTGGTGGCGATGACGGCGGATGCCCGCGAGGGCGCTGCCGAGCTCGCCGACCAGGGCCGCACGGGTGCCCTCGATGTAGTCCTCGGTCTCCTCGAGCACGCGGCGCGCGTTGAGTCGCGACCAGCACATCTGCGCCACCGTGTAGAGCAGCATGCCGAGCGTGCCTTCGGTGAGGCCGGAGCGGTAGAAGGCACGGCTCCAGTTCTCGAAGCGCGCCAGCAGGTTGGCGCCCATGCCCGGCATGTCGGGGGGGAGCTGCGTCTCGACGCGAAGCTGCTCGAGGAGCTCGAACACCAGTCGCTCGATCGGGTCGGGTGGCAGCAGGCGGCGGTGCAGGGCGGCGTCGGAGTGCAGCAGGCGCAGCGCCATGCCGTCGGCGGCGGCGCGGCAGTCGACGAAGTCGTCCTCCGCGGCCTCGACGCGCAGGTGCGGCGCGTGCATCGGCAGGCGCGCTTCGCCGCGATACAGGCGCCGGCCCCGATAGTGCAGGCTGGCGTCGCCGGTGAGCGCGCGCAAGGTGGCTGCGCAGAGCTCTTCCACCCGCTGCTGGCGGCGCGCCTGCTGCTGGGTACTTGCCGTCATCGGGCCTGGGCCTCGCGCATCCACGATTCGTCGAGCTCCTCGCCGAAGCAGCGCTGGTAGTACTCGGCCACGATGGGGCGTTCGGCTTCGTCGCACTTGTTGAGGAAGGAGAGCCGGAAGGCCAGCGCCGGGTTGCGGAAGATCTCGCAGTTTTCCGCCCAGGTGATCACCGTACGCGGCGACATCAGGGTGGACAGATCGCCTGCGGCGAAGCCGCTGCGGGTGAGGTTCGCCACCGCCACCATCGCCGCGATCAGCTTGCGGCCCTTCTCGTTGTCCTTGGCCGGCACGCGGGCGAGCACGATCGCCAGCTCTTCCCCGGGGGGCAGGTAGTTGAGGGTGGCGACGATGTTCCAGCGATCGATCTGCGCGTGGTTGAGCACCTGGGTGCCGTGGTACATGCCCGACAGGTTGCCCAGGCCCACCGTGTTCGAGGTGGCGAAGAGGCGGAAGGCCGGGTGAGGATGGATCACCCGGTTCTGGTCGAGCAGGGTGAAGCTGCCGTCGCGTTCGAGGATGCGCTGGATCACGAACATCACGTCGGGCCGCCCGGCGTCGTACTCGTCGAAGATCAGCGCCACCGGGCGCTGCAGCGCCCAGGGCACGATGCCTTCCTGGAACTCGGTGACCTGCAGGCCGTCGCGGAGCGCGATGGTGTCGCGGCCGACGAGGTCGAGGCGGCTGATATGGCCGTCCAGGTTCACCCTGGCGCAGGGCCAGTTGAGGCGCGCCGCGACCTGCTCGATGTGGGTCGACTTCCCGGTGCCGTGCAGGCCCTGGACCATCACCCGCCGGTTGCGGCTGAAACCGGCGAGGATCGCCAGCGTCACGTCCGGGTTGAAGCGGTAGGCGTCGTCCACCTCCGGCACGTGTTCGTCGCGCTCGGCGAAGGCCGGCACCTCCAGGTCGCTGTCGATTCCGAACGTCTTGCGCACCGACACCATCCTGTCGGGTCCCGTCATCGCGATCTCGCTCATACCGCTCTCCTTGATGGCTTCCGCCGGGCCTCGTGCGGGCCCCATGGCGGGCGGCTCCGAACTGCGAGTCGCCGAGGCATCATAGTCGAGTTCCGGAAAATGAATCAAGAAGTACCGATTTATAGAATTCGGTGTTGACTGTTTTGGGTTTGGCGCTTAGATTGGTGTCACGTTTCATGAAACGGAATCAAAGGTTCCGTTTATCGAAACAAAACCTGAACAGGAGACAAAGATGAGCGAAACGATCGCAGCGCGCCCGGTGCCGAGCGGCCCGACCCGGATGACCCCTTCCGAAGCCTTCGTGGAGACGCTGGTCTCCAACGGAGTGACCGACATGTTCGGCATCATGGGCTCGGCGTTCATGGACGCGATGGACATCTTCGCGCCGGCGGGCATCCGGCTGATTCCGGTGGTGCACGAGCAGGGCGCGGCGCACATGGCCGACGGGTACTCGCGGGTGTCGGGCCGGCACGGGGTGGTGATCGGGCAGAACGGGCCGGGGATTTCGAACTGCGTGACCGCGATCGCGGCGGCGTACTGGGCGCACAGCCCGGTGGTGATCGTGACGCCCGAGACGGGGACGATGACGATGGGGCTGGGCGGCTTCCAGGAGTGCAATCAGCTGCCGATGTTCCAGGAGTTCACCAAGTACCAGGGGCACGTGACGCATCCGGCGCGCATGGCCGAGTACACCGGGCGCTGCTTCGACCGGGCGATGAGCGAGATGGGCCCGACCCAGCTCAACATCCCGCGCGACTACTTCTACGGCGACATCACCTGCGAGATCCCCAAGCCGAGCCGGCTCGATCGCGGCCCGGGCGGCGAGCAGAGCCTGAACGAGGCGGCCGAGCTGCTGGCGCGGGCGAAGTTCCCGGTGATCATCGCCGGGGGCGGGGTGGTGATGGCCGACGCGGTCGAGGCGTGCAAGGCGCTGGCCGAGCGGCTGGGGGCGCCGGTGGTCAACAGCTACCTGCACAACGACTCCTTCCCGGCAAGCCACCCGCTGTGGTGCGGCCCGCTCGGCTACCAGGGCTCGAAGGCGGCGATGAAGCTCATCAGCCAGGCCGACGTGGTCGTTGCGCTCGGCTCGCGCCTGGGCCCGTTCGGCACGCTGCCGCAGCACGGCATGGACTACTGGCCCAAGACGGCCAAGATCATCCAGATCGACGCGGACCACAAGATGCTGGGGCTGGTGAAGAAGATCTCGGTGGGCATCTGCGGCGACGCCAAGGCGGCGGCCGAGGCGCTCGGCGAGCGGCTGGCCGGCCGCGCGCTCGAGTGCGACGCGACCAAGGCCGAGCGCTTGGCCAAGGTGCAGGCCGAGAAGGCCGCCTGGGAGAAGGAGCTCGACGAGTGGACCCACGAGCGCGACCCCTTCAGCCTGGACATGATCGAGCAGAACGCCAAGGAGAAGCCCTTCTCGGGGGGCGCGTACCTGCACCCGCGCCAGGTGCTGCGCGAGCTGGAGAAGGCGATGCCCGAGGACGTGATGGTGTCGACCGACATCGGCAACATCAACTCGGTGGCCAACAGCTACCTGCGCTTCGAGAAGCCCCGCAGCTTCTTCGCGGCGATGAGCTTCGGCAACTGCGGCTACGCCTTCCCGACGATCATCGGGGCGAAGGTGGCCGCGCCGCACCGGCCGGCGATCGCGTATGCGGGCGACGGCGCCTGGGGCATGAGCCTGATGGAGACGATGACCTGCGTGCGCCACCAGATCCCTGTGACCGCGGTGGTGTTCCACAACCGGCAGTGGGGCGCGGAGAAGAAGAACCAGGTGGACTTCTACAACCGGCGCTTCGTGGCGGGCGAGCTCGACAACCAGAGCTTCGCCGAGATCGCCCGGGCGATGGGGGCCGAGGGCATCACGGTCGACCGGCTCGAGGACGTGGGGCCGGCCCTCAAGCGCGCCATCGACCTGCAGATGAACCACGGCAAGACGACGGTCATCGAGATCATGTGCACCCGCGAGCTCGGCGACCCCTTCCGCCGCGACGCCCTCGCCAAGCCCGTGCGCTTCCTCGACAAGTACAAGGACTACGTCTGAGCACGTGAGTCTTTGCCGCCCCCCGTTTCCCGGGGGGCGGCGTCCGGCGCGAGCGGGCGCCAAGACCCGCGCCGGCGCCGTCCGTCGACCGCCCCCTCCCCACCCTTCCGGGAACCAGAACAATGACTACACACACCACTGTCGCGCCGACCATGATGTTCGCAGGGCTTCGCCGCCTGCTTCCGGGGGGCATGCTCTGTGCGGTCATCGCGATCGCGGCCACCTTCGTGTCGGAGCACTACGGCGGCCCCCAGTTTCTCTATGCCCTGTTGATCGGCATTGCCTTTCACTTCCTGTCCGACAACGAGAAGTGCATCCCCGGGATCGACGCCTCCGCGAAACAGCTGGTGCGCTTCGGCGTCGCCTTGCTGGGCGTCCGCATCGTCGCCAGCGACGTGAGCGACCTCGGCCTCGCGGGCGTGGGCGCGCTCGTCGGCGCAGTGGGCCTGACCATCGGCTTCGGTCTGCTGATGGCACGCATGCTCGGCCTGCCCTCGACATTGGGTCTGCTCTCGGGCGGAGGCACCGGCATCTGCGGCATCTCGGCCACGATGGCGATCTCCTCGACCCTGCCCGCCACGCGGGAGAACGAGCGCTACACCCTGCTTACCGCAATCGGGATCGCGATCTTCTCCACCATCGCGATGGTGCTCTACCCGCTGATCGTGAAGGGCGCGGGGCTCGGCACCGCCGAGGCGGGCCTGTTCCTGGGCGGCTCCATCCACGACGTGGCCCAGGTGGTGGGCGCGGGGCTCATCATTTCTCCGGACGTGGGCGACGCCGCGACGCTCGCCAAGATGTTCCGTGTCGCGATGCTCATGCCGGTGGTGGTGATCCTCGCGCTCACCTTCCATGCCGAGCGCAGGCGGGTCGAGTCGGCGGGCACCAGGACGCCGATCCTGCCGCTCTTCCTGGTGGTGTTCGCCGCGCTGGCCGCCGCCAACAGCCTGGGCTGGCTACCCCAGGTGGTCGTGGCGTTGAGCTCGGACGTGTCGCGCTGGTGTCTGGTGATCTCGATTGCGGCGCTGGGTGTGAAAACCTCCCTCGAGAAGCTCGCCGAACTCGGCTGGAAGCCGATCGCCCTGATGTCGAGCGAGGCGATCTTCGTCGCCGGCTACATGCTGCTGGTGATCTATCTGAGCCGCGCCTTCGGTGCCTGAAGAAGAGCCAGGAGAGAAAGATGAACGCCAACGAACACTTCATCGCCGCCAAGGCCCACGTGGACGAAGCGGCCGTCGCGCCCCTGCCCAATTCGCGCAAGATCTA
>DYFV01000061.1 GCA_020725025.1 Azoarcus sp. | reverse complement strand
CGCCAACTTCTTTTTGCACCGCGGGAGCCGCCTCTCTGCCCCTTCGCCACCGCCCCGATTCACCGGCGCCGTCGCGAAGAGGGGCGAATTATATAGAGCCCGGAAGGGGTGTCAACACCCGCGGACGCGATTCGTCGAAACGCGTCCGCAAGGCACCATCAGCCGAGTACCACCGAGGCGAACTTGCGCTTGCCGACCTGCAGGACGACCGTCTGGCCCGCCGAGAGCAGGGCCCCCTTGTCTTCCACGCGCTCCCCGTTGAGGCGCACCGCTCCCTGCTCGATCATACGCATCGCCTCCGACGTGGTGCCGGTCAGGCCCGCCTGCTTGATCACCTGGAAGACGGGCAGACCCGCGGCACCGACCGCAACCCTGACCTCGGGCATGTCGTCGGGCAGGGCGCCGCGCTGGAAGCGCGCCTCGAACTCTGCGAGCGCATCTTCGGCCGCGCGCTGCCCATGAAAACGGGCCACCAGCTCCATTGCCAGGGCGACCTTGACGTCACGCGGGTTGTGCCCCTCCTCCACCTCGACGCGCAAGCGCGCGATCTCGGCGGCCGAGCGGAAGGACAGGAGCTCGTAATAGCGCCACATCAGGTCATCGGAGATCGACATCGTCTTGCCGAAGATCTCGCGCGGCGGCTCGGCGATACCGATGTAGTTGCCGAGGGACTTCGACATCTTGTTCACGCCATCCAGACCTTCCAGCAGCGGCATCATCAACACGCACTGCGGGGACTGGCCGTATTGCTTCTGCAGCTCGCGGCCCACGAGCAGATTGAACTTCTGGTCCGTTCCGCCGAGCTCGACGTCCGAGCGCATCGCCACCGAGTCGTAGCCCTGGCACAAGGGATAGAGGAACTCGTGGATGGCGATGGGCTGCCCGCCTGCGTAGCGCTTCGCAAAATCATCGCGCTCCAGCATCCGCGCCACCGTGTGGCGCGACGCGAGGCGGATCATCCCGGCCGATCCGAGCTCCTCCATCCAGGCGGAGTTGAAGCAGATCTCGGTTTTCTCCGGGTCGAGGATCTTGAAGACCTGCTCCTGGTACGTGCGGGCGTTCTCGAGGATCTGTTCGCGCGACAGCGGTGGCCGGGTGGCGTTCTTGCCGGACGGATCGCCGATCATCCCGGTGAAGTCCCCGATCAGGAAGAGCACCTGGTGACCGAGCTCCTGGAAGTGGCGGAGCTTGTTGATCAGGACGGTATGCCCCAGATGCAGATCGGGGGCGGTGGGGTCGAACCCGGCCTTCACTCGCAGCGGCCGGCCGGCGCGCAGGCGCTCCACCAGCTCCGACTCGATCAGCAATTCGTCCGCGCCGCGCTTGATGAGCTCGAGCGCAGCCTGTACGTCAGTCATGCATCTCTCCATTTGTTACGGGGCCATGAAGAACTTTGGTAAACTCGCGGGAGTTTTTTGCCGAAATATTCCCCATGCAGGCACGAGAAAAACGGATTCTAGCCGAACTCCCCCGGGATCTCCCGCGACGCAGGCGGATCTGGCTCCTCGGGGCGCTCCTGGCCACATCCCTCGGCGGCGTCGTCGCCGCCACCGCCGTGGCACCGGGCACCTCCGGCCCACCGCATCCGGTCGAGTCGGTCGTGGAGACTCTGGGTCCCCTCTCGCCCGAGCGACTGAACGAATCCTCCCTCCCCTACGTCTTCGACGAGCGGGTGCAGCCGGGCGACACGATTCATTCCATCTTCCGGCGCGTGGGAATCAAGGATGACGAGGCGCTCGCATTTCTCAACGAGGACGCCGAAGCACGCAAGGTGCTGCGGCAGCTTCGGGCCGGCCGCTCGCTCGTTGCGCTGATCGAGCCGGGGGGCCGTCTGGTCTCGCTGAGCCTGCCGGTGTCACGAAGCGACGCCCGCTACACCATCGAGCGTACCGAGCAGGGCATACGGGCACGCGAAGAGGTGGCGTCGCCGACTCAGGTCCTCGTGGACATGCGGTCGGGAACGATCCGCCACTCGCTGTTCGGCGCGACCGACGAGGCCGGAGTCCCCGACAGCGTCGCGACCAAGCTCGCCGAGATCTTCGGTACGCAGCTCGACTTCACCTCCGATCTGCGCCAGGGCGACCGCTTCAGCGTGGTCTACGAGACGGTTTACGACCAGGGCATCCCGGTGCGTACCGGTCGCATCCTGGCCGCGGAGTTCGTCAACCGCGGGAAGAGCCATACGGTGGTGCTCCATCGGGACAGCGACGGCTCGGAAGCGTATTACACCCCGGACGGGCGCGGCCTGAACCAGGCCTTCCTGCGATACCCCCTGGAGTTCACGCGCATTTCGTCGAGCTTCGGGCGCCGCCTGCATCCGATCCACCGCAAGTGGCGCAGCCACAACGGCGTCGATTTCGCCGCGCCCAGAGGCACGCCAGTGAAGGCGGCCTCGGATGGAACGGTCAGCTTCGTCGGCACGCAGAGCGGCTACGGCAAGATCGTGATCCTGCAACACCGCGACCGCTACTCCAGCGCCTATGCGCACCTGAACGGCTTCGCCGGCGGCCTGCGCAAAGGAGCCCGCGTGCGCCAGGGCGATCTGATCGGCTACGTCGGCATGACCGGCTGGGCGACCGGCCCGCACCTGCATTACGAGATCCGGGTGAACAACGTCGCCCACGACCCCATGCGGATCGCCCTGCCGACAGTGAAACCGCTGGAAGGCAAGGCGCTGTCCGCCTTCAGGGCGCAGACCGGCCCCATGCTCGAGCGGCTCGCGCTGCTCAATCACGTGCAGGTCGCCAGCGCCGAGTAAGCTGCTGCCGGCGTGTGGTCACGAAGAAAGGGGCGCCGAGGCGCCCCTTTCTTCGTCTCCCTGCCCCTTTGCGATCAGACCGAGAAGGACGATCCGCAGCCGCAGGTGCTGGTCGCGTTCGGGTTGCGGATCACGAACTGCGAGCCCTCGAGCCCTTCGGTGTAGTCGATCTCGGCGCCGAGCAGGTACTGGTAGCTCATCGGGTCGATGAGCAGGGTCACGCCGTTCTTCTCCATCGACGTATCGTCCTCGTTCACCTCCTCATCGAAGGTGAAGCCGTACTGGAAGCCGGAGCATCCGCCGCCGGTGACGAATACACGGAGCTTGAGATCCGGATTGCCCTCTTCCTCGATGAGCTCGCGGACCTTGTTGGCCGCGCTGTCGGTAAAGACGAGCACTTCGGGGGTTTCGACTTCGGTGTTCATGTTCTCTCCTGTAAGGGGCTGGAAACGCATGATGCGTCAACCGGACGGCAATCGTCAAAGTCGGATTCGGCGAAGCATCGAGAGTTCCCAGGAGGCTGAGGGGGCGCAATGCGTCCTAGGGGCTGACGGGCACGAGGTCGAGACCGAGCATCTCGTCCAGCCCGAACATGATGTTCATGTTCTGGACCGCCTGCCCCGCCGCGCCCTTCATCAGGTTGTCGATGACGGACAGCACCACCACCACGTCACCGCCCTGCGGCCGATGCACGGCAATGCGGCAGAGGTTGCTGGCGCGCACGGACCGGGTCTCGGGATGACTCCCGGCGGGCAGCACGTCGACGAAGGGCTCGCCCCGATAGCGGTCCTCGAAGAGCGCCTGGACGTCCACGTCCTTCAGAAGCCGTGCGTAAAGCGTGGCATGAATGCCGCGGATCATGGGCACGAGATGCGGCACGAAGGTGAGTCCCACCTCGCCGCCGGCCGCCTGGACCAATCCCTGGCGGATTTCCGGAAGATGGCGGTGGCCCGACGCGCCGTAGGCCTTGAAGCTGTCGGCCGCCTCGGAGAAGAGCGTGTGCACCTCGGCCTTGCGCCCCGCGCCGGAGACGCCGGACTTGGCGTCCGCGACCAGGTGCGAGAGATCGACCACACCCGCCTCGATCAGCGGCAGCAAGCCCAGTTGCACGGCGGTGGGATAGCAGCCGGGGTTGGCGAGCACGCGGGCATTGCGGATCTGCTCGCGGTTGCGCTCGGGCAGCCCGTAGACGGCTTCGGCCACGAGTTCCGGCGCGGCATGCTCCATGCCGTACCACTTCTGCCACTCGGTCAGGTCGCGAATACGGAAGTCCGCCGCGAAATCGATCACACGCACGCCGGCGGCGACGAGCGCCTGGGCCTGCTGCATGGCGATGCCGTTCGGGGTGGCGAAGAACACGACGTCGCAGCGCTCGAGCTCGGCATCGGCCGGCGTGACGAAGCGCAGATCCACCCGCCCGCGCAGGCTCGGGAACATGTCCGCCACCGGCATGCCCGCTTCGCCGCGCGACGTGATCGCGGTCAGCTGCGCCTCAGGATGACGGGCGAGCAGTCTCAGCAGCTCCACCCCCGTGTAGCCCGTACCACCAACGACACCAATCTTGATCATGCTCTCTCCTCATCGGGCAAGCCTGACGGCGCCCGTCGATTATCGCACCACCGGGCGCAGGAGGCCGCGCCCAGAAAGACAAAAGCCGCCCCGAGAGGCGGCTTCGCACCATACACGAAGAGCGTGTATCAGCGCTTGGAGAACTGCTTGCGGCGACGCGCCTTGCGGAAACCGACCTTCTTCCGCTCGACCTCGCGGGCGTCGCGGGTGACGAAGCCGGCCTTGCGCAGGGTGCCCTTGAGCTCGGCGTCGTACTCGATGAGGGCGCGGGTGATGCCGTGACGCACGGCGCCGGCCTGACCCGACTCGCCACCGCCGGTGACGTTCACCATGATGTCGAAGCGACCTTCGTTCTCGGTCAGCACCAGCGGCTGGCGCACGATCATGCGGCCGGTCTCGCGGGAGAAGAACTCGTCAACCGGCTTGCCGTTGACGACGATGTTGCCGGAACCCGGCTTGATGAAGACGCGCGCGACCGCCGTCTTGCGACGACCGGTGCCGTAGTTGTAACTCACAGCCATCGATGGGCTCCTGTCAGATCTCGAGAACTTGGGGCTGCTGAGCGGCATGCGGATGCTCGGCACCCGCGTAGCACTTCAGCTTCTTGAGCATGGCGTACCCCAGCGGCCCCTTCGGCAGCATGCCCTTCACCGCCTTTTCCAGCACGCGCTCCGGGAAACGCTGCTGCAGCTTGGTGAAGTTGGTTTCGTAGATGCCGCCCGGATAGCCGGTGTGACGGTAGTACTTCTTGTCCAGGGCCTTGTTGCCGGTCACGCGCAGCTTGTCGACATTCACCACCACGATGTAGTCGCCGGTATCGACGTGCGGAGTGTAGATGGCCTTGTGCTTGCCGCGCAGACGGCGGGCCACCTCGGCGGCGAGCCGGCCAAGCACCTTGTCCGACGCGTCGACAACAAACCAGTCGCGCTTGACTTCATGCGGCTTGGCAGAAAACGTTTTCATTCGAATCCTCGATCTGGTCCGGCCCTGGGGCGAAGGCCAATAAACGGAAAGCTCGTGATGGTAAGTGTAAACGGCCCGGCATGTCAATCGAACGTCGACGGCGGGCACAAGAGACCAAAAAAAACGCAGTCCCACAGGACTGCGTTAAATCCACACCAAAGGAGGAGGGTGGAGGAGACACCTTTGGATCGCACAGCGTTTTCGATCCGACTGGGATCCATTATCCAGAAAGCCCCGCCCCCGGGCAAGCAGTTTTTGTGCGACGCGGTATAAATATTCTGATTCATCCATCAGGATTCTTTATTTCTCAATAACCCTTTGAATATGCATCACATTGATATAGGTCAAGCGACATCGTTAAGCTTTCGTTCAGAAATGCCATTCGGTTTACGCGCCGGTTCGTGGTGCACTGCATCATGCCAATCGCCTGAAATCGCTCGACCACCCGGGCCGCCCCGCCGCCGAACATCCGCTAGAATGCGGCGCCGAACAACGAGGCAGGCGCACGCTGCGCCGCGCATGGAGGTAAGGATGGAGTGCACAGTCAAGTGGGTCGACGGAATGAGCTTCCTCGCCGAGACCGGTACGGGTCACCTCGTGGCGATGGACGGGGCGCCCGAAGCGGGCGGCCGCAATCTCGCTCCGCGCCCGATGGAACTCATGCTGGCGAGTGCCGGCGGATGCACCGCCTTCGACGTCGTGCTCATCCTGAAGCGCGGTCGTCAGGACGTGCGCGGCTGTGAAGTGAAGCTGTCGGCCGAGCGCGCCGACATCGACCCCAAGGTGTTCACCCGCATCGCCTTCCGCTATGTGATCCGCGGCAAGGGCCTGAAGCCCGAGGCGGTCGCCCGCGCGGTACACCTGTCGGCCGAGAAGTACTGCTCCGCCTCCATCATGCTCGCCAAGACCGCCGAGATCACCCACGACTGGGAGATCGTCGAAGAAGACTGACCGCCGCCGGCCTCCTTGCGGCCAGCCGCCGGGCCGGACCCGGCGCGCCTACACGCGGTAGGCGGTCGTGGTCATCACGCGCGAGGCGAGCTTCATCGCCGCGCGCACCGGCGCGGGCAGATCGTACGCTCCCAGAGCCGCAGCCGTGGCGGCATGTCCCGCCTCGTCTTCCCGCATCTGCGCGAGAATCTCGCGCGACTTGACGTCCTCGCCGGGCACCTGCTCGAGGTGACGCGTCAGATGAGCCTCCACCTGGCGCTCCGTTTCCGCGAGAAAACCCAGGTTCCAACGATCGCCGAACGCCCCCGCGACGATCCCGATGGTGAACGCGCCACCGTACCACACCGGATTGAGCAGGCTCTTGCGGCCCCCCAGCTCCTCGATGCGCTGCTCGGTCCACGCCAGATGCTCGGTCTCCTCGCGGGAGGCCTGGCGCAGCTCGTCGCGCACGGCGGCGTCGCGCGACATCAGCGCCTGCCCCTGGTAGAGCGCCTGGGCGCAGATCTCGCCGCAGTGATTGACCCGCATCAGGGCCGCGGTATGGCGCCGCTCCTCGTCCGACATGGGCATGTCGGGCAATTCGTCACCCGGGACGGGGCGTACCGTGGCGGCCGGTGCGAAGACGGTGCGCAGGGCCTTGTCGAATTCGACGATCACGCGATCGAGCATGCTTTCGTTCCTCCCGTGTCAGGGCAACACCTTGCGATCGCCCTGCCGAAGGCCGCGCAGGGCTTCGGCGCGGTTGCGCGGGGACACCGGGCCATCGCAGAAGTGATCGTAGGCCAGTGCGGCGCGCGCCCGGTCGTAGGAATTGTCGGAGATCGGCCGCCAGTCGTCGCGGCGCGCCGGCGCCCATTCGCCGTTGGACCGGCCCGTGGCGTAGAGGCGCCAGGCGCCGGCCGCGCAGCGGATGCCTTCGAAGGTGACGTTCTCTGCACCGCCCGGCGTACGCACCACGAGCACATAGCGCACGACGCCGTCGTCACCCACGCTGAGGCTGTCGGTGTCGACGAAGTGCCGATTGGGCGAGGCACTGCTGGCGAAGAAACCGTGCAGGGCCTCCTCGCGCGGCGGAGGTGGCATGGCGTGCCCGCCTTCCTTCCAGTCTGAAGGGGGATCGGAAAACAGGCCCGCATGAAGGGGGGCCGAAAAGCACGCAAGGGCCACGAGGCCCCCGCGCACGATGCATTGCAGCGAATTCAAGCGCGCAAGTCTCCACACAAGGACTGCCGCACCGGCTCCGGCACGGACTCGACCACCGCCGAATAGGCGGGATGTTCGACCCCGACCGACAGCTTCGCTCCCGCATCCAATGCCTGAGTCATGGAGGGCGTCAGCTCGAAGCGCAGGAAATGCACGGCCGAGGTCTTTTCCGCATTCTCTCGCTCCAGGTCCTCGTCTGCAATGGCGAACACGCGGTCATGGCCCGCGACCTGCACCCAGACCCGATCCTCGATGCCGATCAGCTCCGACAGACGACGTCGCCGCTCCGCCTCGTCCGGGAACTCGATCAGCATGGTCGCCTTCCAGTTGCTGCCGTCGGGCACGAGCGGATTATAGGCGTCGAGCTCGTCGCGGATGCCGGCCTCCTCGAAGGTGCGCTCGATGCGCAGCATCTCCTGGATCTGATAGCGGATCGTGAGCTCGTCCTCGAAGACCAGCGTCACGTTGCTGCCCAACTGCAGTGTGCGCTGCTTCTTGTGGGCCAGGACGCGGGCACGAAAGGCGGCGCGCTCCCGCGCGTATTCCTCGAGGCTCATCAGGCTTTCTCGGGCGATCGCGTTCATCGCTTGCGGGTCTCCTCAAAGTCCGTAGGCCTTGCGCAGCAAGGTCAGGGGATGGGCTTTCTCGGCCGCGAGTTCGGTGCCGGCGTCGCGGATGCCCTGCCGGATGTGGCGCGCCGCGATCGGGCAGTCGGAGCTGATCCAGTCCGGCTGCCCTTCGGCCATCTGCCGGAAGACCGGACGTCCGATGCGCATCGACTGGTCGAAGTACTCGGCCTTCACGCCCCAGGTTCCGTCGTGCCCGGCACAGCGCTCGACAGTGGTGACCTGGGTGTCGGGGATCAGCTGGAGCATCTCGCGGGTCTTCTGCCCGACGTTCTGCACTCGGCTGTGACAGGGGATGTGGTAGGAGACCTTGCCGAGCGGCTGCTTGAAGTCGGTCTTCAGGAGCCCGTCGCGCTTGCGCAGCATGAAGTATTCGAAGGGGTCGAACATCGCCTCGGCCACGGCCAGCACCTCGGTGTCCTCGGGGAAGAGCAGCGGCAGCTCCTGCTTGAACATCAGGGCACAGGACGGCACCGCGGCGAGGATCGCGTAACCGCTGCGGGCGAGCGCGGCGAGCGCCGGAATGTTCTTGTCCTTGAGCCGCGCCACCCCTTCGAGGTCGCCCAGCTCGAGCTTCGGCATGCCGCAACAGGCCTCCTGCTCCACGAGCACCGTGGGGATCTCGTTGTGGGCGAGCACCGCCAGCAGGTCGTGCCCGATGCCCGGCTCGTTGTAGTTGATGTAGCAGGTGGCGAAGATCGCCACCTTGCCCGGCGTGCGGTCGCCGTCGCGCACCGGCCAGTCGGCCTGCGGTCGAGCCTTGCCGCGAAACCGGGCTGGGGTGTAGGGCGGCAGCTCACGCCGCTTGTCGACGCCGAGCACCGACTGCAGCACGCCGCGCGCCGCGCCGTTGCGGTTGGCCGCGTTCACCGTCTGCGCGACCACCGGGATCGCGGCGAGCTTGCCCAGCGCGTCGGTGCTGGTGAGGATGCGGTCGCGCAGGCGCACCTCCCCCTTGCGGAACTTGACCGCCTTGGCGCGCAGCATGAGGTGGGGAAAATCGACGTTCCAGGAGTGCGGCGGCACGTAGGGACACTTGGTCATGAAGCACAGGTCGCACAGGTAGCACTGGTCCACCACCTTGCCGAAGTCGGCCTTGTCCACGCCGTCGAGCTCGCCCGTCGGCCCGTCGTCGATCAGGTTGAAGAGCGTCGGAAACGCATTGCACAGGCTCACGCAGCGCCGGCACCCGTGGCAGATGTCGAACACCCGTTCGAGCTCGGCGACGAGCGGCGCCTCCTGGTAGAACTCCGGATCGCGCCACGCGACCGGGTGGCGCTGGGGCGCCTCGAGACTGCCTTCCCGCTTGGTCATGACCGCTCCTCCGGGGGCACGTCCGCCGCGCCCCGGTCATCGGCATCGGGAGAGGGCGGGCACCGCGGCCCGCCCCGGGAGAATCGCCCTGCCCGCTCAGTCCTGCAGCGCGTCGAGCGCCTTCTGGAAGCGATTGGCGTGCGAGCGCTCGGCCTTGGCGAGCGTCTCGAACCAGTCAGCGACCTCGTCGAAGCCCTCTTCGCGCGCCTGGCGCGCCATGCCCGGGTACATGTCGGTGTACTCGTGGGTCTCGCCGGCGATGGCCGCGGCCAGGTTCGCCCGTGTCGCACCGAAGGGCAATCCGGTCGCCGGATCGCCACAGGCCTCGAGATACTCGAGGTGACCGTGGGCGTGCCCGGTTTCGCCTTCCGCGGTGGAGCGGAACACGGCCGCGACGTCGTTCTGCCCTTCCACGTCGGCCTTGGCCGCAAAGTAGAGATAACGCCGATTGGCCTGCGATTCGCCCGCGAAGGCGGCCTTCAGATTCTCTTCGGTCTTGGAGCCCTTGAGTTGCATTGTCCCCTCCTTGTCGTCGTCACGCTCGGAACGAAGCCTCCGGGGGCCCCCGGAGCTGATCTAAGCCTAGAAGGCCGGATCACTTCGCCCAAATTGAATACGCCTATGTTTTGTATTGACGACCGCTATCGTTCACGCGGCGATCGCGGCGCCGATTTCGGCGAAGCTGCGCGCGATCTCGGTGTGCATCGGCTGCGGCTCCCCGAGCTGGCGGGCGATCTGCGAGGCGGAGAAGACGCCCCGAATGAGTCCGCGGCCACCCTCCTGGCGCTCCAGAACGAGCGCATGCTGGCGGCCCGAGCGGCGCATGGTGGCGAGCACGTGCCCCACCTCGGCACGCATCACCTCGTCGAGCTCGACCGCCTCGATCGACTCCAGGGGGGTCATCACGCTCCCCACGTCGAGGTCCGCGAGCTGCACGCCGCGCTCGCTTGCGACGCGCACGGGCCGCTCGCCGAGCAGATCGGCCACCGAAATGAGGCCGACCACCAGCCGGCGCGGATCGGTGACGAGCAGCATCCGCACGCCGCGCAGCATCATCGAGCGGTTGGCCTCTTCCAGCGAGGTGTCGGCCGCGATGGTGGCCGCCGGCACGCGCGTCAGGTCGGTCATGACCTCGATCGCCGGCGAATCCGCCGAGACCCGATGGCTCTTGTCCGTCTGCGCCACTTCACAATGCAGCCCCGCAAGCCGGGCCTGCGGCAGCGGGGCGAAGTTCTCGCGATTCATGGTCACCTCCCGTCTCTTGCGTTGAAGGAGGCGGCAGGACGGCCGACGGCCGATCCCGCGGGGTGCGCCGTCCAGGCGCGCCGCCCGGTCCGACGGCCAATCGATGCCACCGCGGCCGGCCGCCCGAAAGCCGCCGGCATGCCGTTTGAGACAAGCGGGAAAAACGATGAGTTCAGCCGGTCGATTGCGGAAAATGAGACCGGAATGGACGAAGCCCCGTACGTGTCGCCACGTACGGGGCTTCCCGAGCGGATCCGGAGGCGGTCAGGACTGCCGCGCTTCGGTCACTTCCCGATACCCTTCAGGCAGTTCGCGCGGTTTCTGGCGGAACAGCACGCGCGCGAGCTCGGCGAGCGCCTGCTGATACACCTGCCGCTTGAACTCGATGACGGCATCGAGCGGTACCCAATAGTCACTCCAGCGCCAGGCATCGAATTCCGGGTGCGAGCTGGCTCGCAGACAGACGTCCGAATCGCGCCCCACCAGTCGCAGCAGGAACCAGATCTGCTTCTGCCCCCGATAGGTGTTCCGCCATTCCCGCTTTATCCAGTGCTTCGGGACGTCGTATCGCAACCAGCCACGCGTACGGCCGAGAATCTTCACATGCTCGGGGCGCAGACCCACTTCCTCGAACAGCTCCCGGTACATGGCCTGCTCCGGCGTTTCGCCGTGCTTGATGCCGCCCTGCGGGAACTGCCACGAATGCTCGCGAATCCGCTTGCCCCAGAAAACCTCATTGCGCGTGTTGACCAGAATGATGCCGACGTTCGGGCGATAGCCTTCACGGTCGAGCATGATCGAACCTTCGATTCAAGAATTGAGATGATTCTTCCACACTTACACCGCCTTGGAAAGCGGGCCGGGACGCGGCGTTCCCGGCGGGCGCAGTGCCCGCGGGGCTGCTAGAATTCGGCGTTTGTCGAACAGCCCCTCGCGGACCCCAGAATGCGTGCCAGCCAGTACTTCATTTCCACCCTAAAGGAAGCCCCGTCCGACGCCGAGATCGTCAGCCAGAAGCTGATGCTGCGGGCCGGCTTCATCCGCAAGGTCGCTGCCGGCATCTACAGCTACCTGCCGATGGGACTCAAGGTGATCCGCAAGGTGGAGAACATCATCCGTGAGGAGATGAATCGCGCCGGCGCCCTCGAGCTCATCATGCCCATGGTGCAGCCCGCCGAGCTGTGGGACGAGACCGGCCGCTGGGAGAAGATGGGCCCCGAGATGCTGCGCTTCAAGGACCGGCACGAGCGCGACTTCGCGCTGCAGCCCACCTCCGAGGAAGTGGTCACCGACATCGCCCGGCAGGAGCTCAGGAGCTATCGCCAGCTGCCGAAGAACTTCTACCAGATCCAGACCAAGTTCCGCGACGAGCGCCGGCCGCGCTTCGGCGTGATGCGCGGGCGCGAATTCACGATGAAGGACGCCTACTCCTTCGACCGCGACGCGGAAGCCGCCGGGCGCAGCTACGACGCCATGTACGCCGCCTACTGCCGCATCTTCGATCGGCTGGGCCTCACCTACCGGGCCGTGGCTGCCGACACCGGCGCCATCGGCGGCGACCGCTCCCACGAGTTTCAGGTGATCGCCGACACCGGCGAGGACGCGATCATCTACTGTCCCACCTCGGACTACGCGGCCAACATCGAGCTGGCCGAGGCGCTGCCGGCCATCGCCGAGCGCGCCGCACCCGGCCGCCCGCTCGAGAAGACGCCCACCCCGGGCAAGGCAACCTGCCGCGACGTGGCCGAGTTCCTCGGCGTCCCGCTCGCCACCAGCCTGAAGTCGCTGGTGCTCGCCACCGACGACGTGGACGAGGCCGGCCAGCCCGCCGGCGTCACCGTGTGGCTGCTCCTCATACGCGGCGATCACGAGCTCAACGAAGTCAAGGCAAGCAAGGTGGAAGGCCTCAAGCACGGCTTCCGCTTCGCCACCGAGGCCGAGATCGACGAGTATTTCGGCTGCAAGCCCGGCTACCTGGGCCCTATCGGCCTGAAGAAGCCGGTACGCATCATCGCCGACCGCACGGTGGCCAACATGGCCGACTTCGTGTGCGGCGCCAATGCCGAGGACTTCCACTACACCGGCGCCAACTGGGGCCGCGACCTGCCCGAGCCGGACGTCGTCGCCGACCTGAGGAACGTCGTGGAGGGCGACCCGAGCCCCGACGGCAAGGGCGTGCTCGCCATCCAGCGCGGCATCGAGGTGGGCCACGTCTTCTACCTCGGCACCAAGTACTCGAAGTCGATGAATGCGACCTTCCTCGACGAGGACGGCAAGCCCAAGCATTTCGAGATGGGCTGCTACGGGATCGGGGTGACCCGCATCCTGGGCGCGGCGATCGAGCAGAACCACGACGCCCGCGGCATCATCTGGCCCGACGCGATCGCGCCCTTCCGCGTGGTGATCTGCCCGGTCGGCTGGGGCAAGTCGGAGGCGGTGCGGGCCGAGGCCGAAAAGCTCTACGCCGCGCTGGTCGCGGCCGGCGTCGACGTGATCCTGGACGACCGTGACGAGCGCCCCGGCGTGATGTTCGCCGACTGGGAGCTCATCGGTGTACCCCACCGGGTGGTGATCGGCGAGCGCGGCCTCAAGGAGGGCGTGGCCGAATACCAGGGCCGGCGCGATGCCTCCGCGACGCGGGTTCCCATCGGCGAGCTGTTCCCGTTCGTCGCCGACAAACTGTCACCCGCATGAAGCTGAGCTATAACGAGAGCATCGCCAGGAAAGACCGATGACCCTCGCCTACCGCTTCATGCTGCTCACGTGCCTCGCAGCGAGCCTGCTCGCTGCGGCAGGCTCGGCAATCGCGGGAGCGCAGCGCTACGAGCCCCTGGCGGCGAGCGTGCGGGCGGCGCTGCATGCGGCGGTCAGCGACGCGGCGGCGCCCGAGCTCTTGATCGCCGACGAAAGCGAGCGAAAGCGCTGGCTGGAGGAGATGTCCCGTCGCCTCGAGAAGCGCCTGCCGGACCCCGACTACCGTATCGAGTTGCTCACGTCGATCCACTACGAGGCGACGCGGGCAGGGCTCGATCCGCAACTGGTGCTGGGCCTCATCCAGGTCGAGAGCGCCTTTCGCAAGTACGCCGTATCGACTGCCGGGGCGCGCGGCTACATGCAGGTGATGCCCTTCTGGGTCGACGCCATCGGACGCCCGGAAGACAACCTCTTTCACCTGCGGACCAACCTGCGTTACGGCTGCACCATCCTGCGCCACTATCTCGACATCGAGAAGGGCGACCTGTTCCGCGCACTCGGCCGCTACAACGGCAGCCTGGGCAAGCCGCAGTACCCGAATCTGGTGCGTGCCGCCTGGGAACGGAACTGGAGTTACGAACCGCTGCGCCTCGCGAGCGACGCGGACACCGGGCGTGCGAACTAGGATGCGCGCCAACGACCTGTCCCCCCTCCGAGGCCGGTCCGGCGATGCCTCGCATCGCCCTCATCGCTTTCGGAATTCCCAATGAACATGGATAGCCGATTTTTCCGTCGTCGCTCCATCGCGATCCACTTCCGCGTCTTCGACGAAACCACCGAGCAGTTCATCGGCCGCATCGGCGATATCAGCCAGGGCGGCTTCCTCCTGTATGGCCCCAAGCGTCTGGAAGTCGGAAAGCTCTACCGTCTGCGCGTCGATCTGCCCGAGGACGGCGGTCAGCGCGAGGCGATCAGCCTCACCGCCAAGGCGATGTGGTCGGGCACGGACGTGAACCCGGAGTTCTTCTGCAGCGGATTCCGCTTCTTCGAGCTCGACAGGCCCCAGAACCGCTCCGCCCTGGAAACGCTGCTCACGCGCTTCACCGTGGGCAGCGAGAACGACGAGGACGACGAGGACTGAGCAAGCGAACCCTCCCGTATCGGAAACCCTGCGGGGGAAAGCGCCACTAAGCCGGTAGGAGCCCGGCGACCGCCGGGCCGCTGGAGAGTGACCATGCTCAGCCCGGCCCTTGTGGCGGGGGGCGAGGCGGCAGATCCCATCCCGCCCCTCGAGCCCGACGTCCGCGCGACGCTCGCGCGACCCGACTACGAGCTTTCCGACAATCTCGCCGCCGAGCGCGGCGTAGTCTTCCTCAGCGGGATCCAGGCGCTGGTACGCCTGCCGCTGATGCAGGCCGCGCTCGACCGTACGCGCGGCATGGCCACGGCCGGCTTCGTGGCCGGCTATCGGGGTTCGCCGCTGGGGGTATTCGACCAGGCGTTGTGGAAGGCCGGAGAGCGGCTCGCTGCCGCTCGCGTGGACTTCCTCCCCGCCATCAACGAGGAGCTCGCCGGCACCGCCGTTCTGGGCACGCAGCAGGTCGAGTCCGACCCCGAGCGTGCCGCCGACGGCGTGTTCGCGCTCTGGTACGGGAAAGGCCCGGGGGTCGATCGAGCGGGCGACGCCCTCAAGCACGGAAACGCCTACGGAAGCTCCCCCCACGGCGGCGTGCTGGTGGTGGCCGGCGACGATCACGGCTGCGTGTCCTCGTCCATGCCGCACCAGAGCGACCTCGCCATGCAGGCCTGGAGCATGCCGGTACTGCACCCGGGCAACGTCGCCGAGTACCTCGAGTTCGGGCTCTACGGCTGGGCGCTGTCGCGCTTCTCGGGCAACTGGGTGGGCTTCAAGGCGATCTCCGAGGTGGTCGAGAGCGCCATGACGGTGGACCTCGACGCGGTGCGCCGGGACTTCCCCTCGCCCGCCGACTACGTCCCCCCGCAGGGCGGCCTGCACTACCGCTGGCCCGACCTGCCCAGCCTCGCGATCGAGCAACGGCTCGCCGCCAAGCTCGACGCGGTGCGCGCCTTCGCGCGGGTGAACAGCGTCGACCGCATGGTCGCCGCGCCAGCCACCGCGCACGTGGGCATCGTGACCTGCGGCAAGGCGCACTACGACTTCCTGGAAGTGCTGCGCCGGCTCGAGCTCTCGGTGGACACGCTCGCCGCGGCCGGCATCCGCATCTACAAGGTGGGCCTCGCCTTCCCGCTGGAACCCGTCCGCATCGCCGACTTCGCGGAGGGGCTCGAGGAGGTGCTGGTCATCGAGGAGAAGGCGCCGGTGGTCGAGCGCCAGATCAAGGAGCTCCTCTACAACCGGCCGGGCAAGCGGCCGCGGGTCGTGGGCAAGCAGGAGGCGGACGGTCGGCCGCTGCTCTCCGCCCTGGGCGAGCTGCGCCCCTCGCGCATCATGCCGGCGCTGGCCGAGTGGCTCGCGCGCCATGCGCCCGGGCTCGACCGGCGAAGCCACGTCCGCGACTTCACCGCACCCGAGCTGCTGTCGAACGCGGCGGACGCCGTGCGGCGCCTGCCCTACTTCTGCTCCGGCTGTCCGCACAACACTTCCACCCGCGTGCCGGAGGGTTCGGTGGCGCAGGCCGGCATCGGCTGCCACTTCATGGCCTCGTGGATGGACCGCGCCACCACCGGGCTCATCCAGATGGGCGGCGAAGGCGTCGACTGGGCGGCCCACGGCCGCTACACCCGTCGACGCCACGTGTTCCAGAACCTCGGCGACGGCACCTACTTCCATTCGGGCAGCCTCGCCATCCGCCAAGCGATTGCGGCGCGCGCCAACGTCACCTACAAGATCCTCTACAACGACGCGGTGGCGATGACCGGTGGCCAGCCGGTGGACGGCGTGATCGGGGTGGAACGGATCGCACGCCAGGTGGAGGCCGAGGGCGTGCGCAAGCTCGCCATCGTGAGCGACGAGCCCGACAAGTACCGCGGCCAGGAAACCCTCTACCCGCCCGGCACCACCTTCCACCACCGCAGCGAGCTCGACGCCGTGCAGCGCGAGCTCGCCTCGATCGAGGGCGTGACCTGCCTCATCTACGACCAGACCTGCGCCGCCGAGAAACGCCGCCGCCGCAAGAAGGGCGAGTACCCCGACCCGGACCGGCGCATCTTCATCAACGCCGAGGTCTGCGAGGGCTGCGGCGACTGCGGGCGGCAGTCGAACTGCCTGTCGGTGCAGCCGCTGGAGACGCCCTTCGGCCGCAAGCGGCAGATCGAGCAGTCCTCCTGCAACAAGGACTTCTCCTGCGTGGAGGGCTTCTGCCCGAGCTTCGTGTCGGTCGAGGGCGCCAAGCTGCGCAAACGGGTCGCGCGCCTCGCCCCCGAGCGCCTGCACGAGCTGGTGGCCCACCTGCCCGAGCCGCGGGCGGCACTCGACGACGCGCCCTACGACATGCTCGTCACCGGCGTGGGCGGCACCGGGGTCGTCACCGTCGGGGCGCTCGTGAGCATGGCCGCCCACCTGGACGGCATGGCGAGCTCCCAGCTCGATTTCATGGGCTTCGCCCAGAAGGGGGGCGCCGTGCTCGCCCATGTGCGCTGGGCGAAGCACCCCTCGCTGCTCAACCAGGTGCGCATCGACACCCAGCAGGCCGACCTCGTCCTCGCCTGCGACCTGGTGGTGGCGGCAAGCGCCGACGCGCTGCAGACGGTGCGTCGGGGACGCACCCGCGTGGTGGCGAGCAGCCATCGCCACCCGACCGACCGCTTCGTGCGCGACCCGGACGCCGACCTGCACGCGGACGCCCTGGTCGCCAAGCTCGGCTTCGCGGCGGGCGAGGACGCGCTCGAGACGATCGACAGCTACGACCTCGCCCTGCGGCTCCTGGGCGACTCGATCGGCGCCAACCTCCTGCTGCTCGGCTACGCCTGGCAGCACGGGCGGGTACCGGTATCGCTGGCCGCACTGGAGCGGGCGATCGAGCTCAACGGCGTGTCCGTGTCGATGAACCGCATGGCCTTCCATCTCGGCCGGCTGGCGGCGGAAGCGCCGCAGACGGTGCTCGAGCTCGCCGAGGAGCCCACACCCGAACCGATGAGCCTCGACACGCTGATCGCGCACCGGTGTGCCCACCTCACGGCGTATCACAACGCCGCCTATGCGGCGCGCTACACGGCCCTGGTCGACAGGGTGCGTCAACGGGAGCATGCGCTCGTGAACCAAGGCGAGCCGCTGCGGCTCACCGAGGCGGTGGCGCGCGGCTACGCCCGCCTCCTCGCCTGCAAGGACGAATACGAGGTGGCCCGGTTGTTCACCGACGGGCATTTCCGGCGGGCACTGGAGGAAACCTTCGAGGGCGAGTTGCGGGTCAGCTTCCACATGGCGCCGCCGCTCCTCGTCAAAGCGCGCGACGGGGCCCCGCCGCGGAAGGTCCGCTACGGGCCGTGGCTGTTCACCGCCATGAAGTGGCTCGCCCGGGCACGGCGTCTGCGGGGCACCGTCTTCGACCCCTTCGGCCACACCGCCGAGCGGCGCATGGAACGGGCCCTCGCCGCCCGCTACGCCGAGATGGTGGAAGCGATCCTTCCCGGACTCACGGCCGCGAACCTGGACGCCGCCGTAGCACTCGCCGAGTTGCCCGAGCGCATCCGCGGCTTCGGACACGTCAAGCTCGCCACCGTGCGCGAGGCGGTCCAGCAGGAGGCCACCCTCATCGGCCGCTTCTCGCAGCGCCCCTTCCTTGCCCGGGCACTGCCGACGGAAATGCAGCCGGCCACGACCGCGTCGCGCAAGGTCATCCGTATCGTCGATGCGCGTCCCTGAGACGCAGAATCGCGGTTTCCGCCGCGCCTAGCGTCGTCGGCGGGCCGCAGGCGCGGCGGAAGCCGCGAACAGGGACGTAGGCCGGCCGGCGGCGCGCCTGCCCGCGCGACCGCCGTCCGCACCCGGCATGGCGCGCCGGCGAGGCGCGCTAGGCCACCTTGGGCTGGTTCTCCGGGCGCTCGCCGCCGTGCTGCTCCGCGCCGCGGGTCTGCTCGCGCGGCACGGCAGCCAGGCTCTGGACGTCGCCGGAGACCTCGCCGCCCTCCTCGATCAGGATCTTTCCGTAGCGGATCTTGCCGGTCACGCGCCCGGTCGAATGGATCACGAGCTGCGTGCGGGCGGTGAGTTCGCCCTCGAAGCGCCCGAAAACCTCCGCCACGTCGATGCCGACCGTGCCGGCGAACGAACCGTTCTCCGAGATGCGCAGCACCCGGCTGTCCATCGTCGCTTCGACGCGCCCTTCGACCACCAGCGTGTCGCAATCGAGGATTTCCGCGCCCCGCAGCTTGACGTTGGGCCCGACGATGAGGCGGCTGCCGCCGGTCTGGCCGGTCGCGGCGGCGCCCTCCGGCTCACCGGATGCGGCGGGGCCGGCCGGCTGCGGCGCGGACTCCTTCTGAAGCCCGGCGCCCGGCCCGGAGGCCAGCCCCGGCATGGCGCCGGGCGGAACGTTCCCCGCGCCGATGCGCGACGGACGTCCAGGCTGGGGGTCCGAGCCTTTGGGAAAGAGGGCGGGCTTGTTGAACATGATCTCTCCTTGAATTCGGGGGGACGCTCGTCGTCCCGGAACCGCCTCGTCTGCAAGGGATGGGCCACACGGGAAAACTTGCTTTGGTTCCGATACTTACGATCTCCACCTCGAATCCGCATGAAGATTTTCGGCCTTTTCCGTCGCCGCACCACGACAGGTTGCTTCCCGGCGGCAGCCAAGGCCTTGAGCGAATTGAAGTCGGTCATGTCGCCGATCGGCGACGGCCTCTCCAGCGGCGGTTCCGGCTTGCATCTCGTTACGTTCGTCACCTCCGACGCCACCCTAAACTCTCAGGTCGGCGCTCGCGCCACGCCCCTCCCCGCCATGTCGCGCCTCTCCTTCAGTCACACCTTGCTGGCGAGCTTCCTGCTCATCGCCGCCATCCTCGGAGCTGCCGCACTGGGCGGCCTGCTCGCGATCGAGCAGCTGGCCGTGCAAAGCCGCGAAGGTTCGCGGCAGGCGGTGGATTACTCGGCCGCGATCCAGCAACTGTCCGAGCGCACGGTGGACATGGAACGCAGCGCGCGCCAGTTCCTGGTGCTCGAAGATCCCGTCCTGCTCGGACGCTTCCGCCAGGCGCACTCGGAGTCCCAGGCGGCGCTGGCGCGCATCGCGGAGCTCGGTGCCGGCAACACGGCCTCCCTCGTGGAAGCCTGGCAGCAGGCGGCTTCGGAGGCCGCCGATGCGCTCGCCCGGCGCGCCGGAACCGACGCCACCATGGACGCGCTCACCCGGCTCCCGATCATCAACGAGCAACTCGCCACCGAGATGCGCATCAAGCTCGACCGCGAGGGCGAACGCCTGCTCGAAGAGCTGGAGACCAATCGCAACCGGCTCGCCTGGCACCTGATCGCGGCCCTGTTCTCGGCAAGCCTCCTGGCTGCTGCGACCGGCTGGTGGCTGCTGCGCCCCTTCAATCGCGTCGAGCGCGCCATCGAGGCACTGGGCGAGAGCCGCTTCGAGGAGCCGGTCGCGATCGAGGGCCCGGCCGACCTGAGGCGGCTGGGCCGCCGCCTGGACTGGCTGCGCCTGCGCCTGGCCGATCTCGAATCCAACCGCGCCCGCGTCCTGCGCAGCGTCTCGCACGAGCTCAAGACGCCGCTCGCCTCTCTGCGGGAAGGCATCGCGCTTCTCGAGGAGGGGTTGGTGGGACCGCTCAACGCTCCTCAGCAGGAAGTGGTGAGCATCCTCCAGCACAACACCCGCGTACTCCAGGAGCGCATCGAGAACCTGCTCGGCTACAACAGCGCGGTCTTCGATGCGCGCACGCTGCGCCGGCGCGTGTTCGCCCTGCGCCCGCTTCTCGACTCGGTCGTCGCGGAGCAGCAACTGCCCATCCAGAGCCGCAACCAGCGCGTCGAGATCGAAGGCACGGCGCCCCCGATCAAGGCCGACGAGGACAAGCTGCGCATCGTGTTCGCCAACCTGCTGGCCAACGCCGCCTCGTTCAGCCCCTCGGACGGCGTCATCCGCTTCGTCCTGACCGCCCTGCCCGGATGGGTGCGCGTCGAATGCATCGACCAGGGCCCCGGCGTCCCCCCTGACGAAGCCGAACGCATCTTCGAGCCCTTCTTCCAGGGCTCGCGTCAGCCCGCCGCGCCGCGCGAGGGCAGCGGGCTGGGGCTTTCCATCGTGCGGGAGTTCGTCGCCGCGCACGGCGGCCGCGTGGAGCTCGTGCCTTCCACCTGCGGCGCCCACTTTCGAGTCGAGCTACCCCATGAGAGCTGAGTCCCGCTCCGATCCCGGCCCGCTGCGCTGCGCCCTGCTCGCCGCGCTGTGCGTCGCGCAGCTCGGCGGCTGCGCGCTGCGCCCCTTCGGTGAGGCACCCGCCCCGCCGGCCACGCCCGCCGAGCTCGCTGCGCGCGAGGAGAACGATCCCGTACGCGCGCTGCTGGCCTTTCACCTGGCGACTCGCAGCCTGGAGCCCGCGGCGCTGGCGCGCGAGCGCGCCGCGCTCGCCGGGCGCGAGCAGACGCCGCTCACGCTCACACAGCAGGCCCTGCTCGCAACCCGCCCGCCCGGCGACAACCTGCCTCGGGCCATCGCGCTGCTCCACGCCGTGCTCGCCTCGCCCGACCCCGACGCTCAGGCGCTGCAACCGCTGGCGCACCTGCTGGTCGATCAGTTGCTGGAGCGCCACCGCCTGGAAGAGGTGACCGACCGCCTCACCCAACAGCTGGAGCGCACCGGGCAGCACCTGAAAGACACCCGACGCCAGGTCGACCTGCTCAAGGAAAAGCTCGACGCCCTGGCCGAAATCGAGCGCACCCTGCCGGGTCGTTCGCCGCCGGCGACACCTCCCGTGCCGGCGGCGCCGGAACGGAGAACTCCGCCATGAAATCGACTTCGCCCCGCACCATGGCCGCCGGCGCGCACCTGTTGCTGGTGGACGACGACACCGACCTGCTGCGGCTCCTGTCGATGCGCCTGCGCGCGAGCGGATACCGGGTCAGCACCGCCGAAACCGCCGAAGCCGCCCTCGCACGCCTGGCCGTGGAACGCTTCGGCCTGGTGGTGAGCGACGTCCGCCTGCCCGACCGCGACGGCCTGGCGCTCTTCGAGGACATCCGCCGCAACTTCCCCGCCCTGCCGGTGATCCTGCTCACCGCCCACGGCACCATCCCGGATGCGGTGGAGGCGACCTCGCGCGGCGTCTTCGGCTATCTCACCAAGCCCTTCGACAGCAAGGCGCTGCTCGACAAGATCGAGCAGGCGCTGCAGATCGGGGCGGCGGCAAGCGCGACCGAGGACGATTCCGACGAGAGCTGGCGCGACGAGATCATCAGCCACAGCACGCGCATGGCAACGGTGCTGGACGAAGCGCGCCTGGTTGCCGCCTCCGACGCGAGCATCCTCATCCGCGGTGAGAGCGGCTCCGGCAAGGAGGTGCTCGCGCGCGCCATCCACCGCGCCAGTCCCCGCGCGAACGCGCCCTTCGTCGCCATCCACTGCGGCGCTATTCCCGAGCAGCTCCTGGAATCCGAGCTCTTCGGCCATGTACGCGGCGCCTTCACCGGCGCCGCCACCGCACACACCGGCCTCTTTCTCGCCGCCAACCGGGGAACGGTCTTTCTCGACGAGATCGGCGACATGCCGCTCGCCTTGCAGGTGAAGCTCCTGCGCGTCCTGCAGGATCGCGCGGTCCGGCCGGTCGGCTCGAGCCGCTCCGAGCCGATCGACGTGCGCATTCTCTCGGCCACTCACCGGGATCTCGAGCTGGCGCTGGCCGAGGGTACGTTCCGCGAGGATCTCTTCTATCGCCTCAATGTGGTCACCCTCACCCTGCCCTCCCTCGACGAGCGACGCGAGGACATCCCGCTGCTCGCCAACCACTTCCTGCACATCCTCGCGCGCAAGTACCGCAAGCGGCTGCGCGGCTTCGCCCCCGAGGCGCTTGAGGCGCTCGCCACGGCGGCCTGGCCCGGCAACGTGCGCCAGCTGCAGAACGTGGTGGAGCAGGCCTGCGCGCTCGCCACCACGCCGCTGATTCCGCTCGCGCTGGTGGAGCGGGCCCTGCGGGTGCGCAGCATGGAGGCGCTGTCGTACGCCGAGGCGAAGCAGCGCTTCGAGCGCAACTACCTGATCCAGCTCCTCAAGCTCACCGACGGCAACGTCTCGGACGCGGCGCGGCTCGCCGACCGCAACCGCACGGAGTTTTACCGCCTGCTGCAACGGCACGCCCTCACTCCCAGCCTGTTCCGCGGCGAGCATGGAGGCGTCGCTTCAGAGCAACGCAAGGAATCCTGAGGAGAGAGCGGGTTTCCGGCCCCATGGGCGGACAGGTGTCGGGGAGCGGCAACAGCTGGAGGCGGCTTCGCACGGCGATGGCTCCGCCGCCGCGCCCGGGCACACCGATTGCCGGGCCTGGCATGCATCCTGCGGCGCGCCGGGTGCGGCGCCCCGGCCGCTCGCACCCACGACCCCCATGAGCACGCCGACCATGCTTCGCGCCTTCGCCTGTGTCACGGCGCTGGCGGCCCAGATTCCCTTCTCGATCGCAACGGCAAGCCTCGATGCCGCGGCTCAGGCGAACCTGGAGGTCAGCCTGCGCGCCTCGGCCCTGCTGCGTCACGACGTGAAGCGGGCCCTGCGTGGCGACTCCGCGCTCGGGGGTACCCACATCGCGGTGAGCGCACGCGAGGGCGTGGTCACCCTCGCCGGCGTGGTCGGCAGCGAGGCGCAGCGGCGGCGCGCCATCGAGGTGGCGGCCGGCGTACGCGGCGTACGCGCGGTCGAGGACGCCCTGGAGGTCGAGCCGCCGGGACGGATCACGCCCGCCTCCGAGCCGGCGCCGGGCGAGGCCGTCAGGCGCGAACGCAGGCGCCGAGTCGCGCGAGCAGCGCCTCGGCCGGCTCGGGCCGCCCGAAAAGGAAGCCCTGGCAGGTAATCTCGGCGCGCGCCCGCAGAAAATCCGCCTGCGCTTCGGTCTCGACGCCCTCGGCCACCACTGCGAGTCCGAGATGGCGGGCGAGCGCGAGGATGACCTCCACCAGCACCGCGTCGTTCGGATCGGTGGGCGCGTCCTGCACGAAGGTGCGATCGATCTTGACCTCGTTGATCGGCAGGCGCTTCAGATAGGCGAGCGAAGAGTAGCCGGTGCCGAAATCGTCGATGGAGAAGTGCACCCCCAGCGCGCGCAGCTCGGACATGGTGGCGATGGTCTGGTGCACGTCGTCGATCACCAGCCCTTCGGTCACTTCCAGGGTGAGGCGGGTCGGGTCGGCCCCGGTCTCCGCCAGGATCGTACGCACCCGCTCGACGAAATCCACGCGGTGGAACTGCCGGGGGCTCACGTTCACCGCGATGCGCAGGCCCTGCTCGGCCACCGCCGGCCGAGTCAGGAGCCGGCATGCGCGAGTGAGCACCCAGTCGCCCAGCTCGACGATCAGGCCGGTCTCCTCGGCCACGGGAATGAAGCCGTTGGGCGGCACCAGCCCGCGCACCGGATGCTCCCAGCGCAGCAGCGCCTCGGCACCGACCACGCGTCCTCGGGCGTCGACCTGCGGCTGCAGGTACAGCCGCAGCTCACCGCGCCCGACCGCATGGCGCAGGTCGGCCTCCAGCGCGAAGCGCGCCTCCACCCGCGCCTGCATCTCCGGCTCGAAGAAGCGCACCTGGTTGCGACCCGCCGCCTTCGCCTGGTACATCGCGGTGTCGGCCTGCTTCAACACGTCGTCGACACTGACGGCCTCCGCGGTGGGGAAGAGGGTCACGCCGATGCTCGCGCTCAGCAGCACCTCCTCGTCTTCCCAGCGATGTGCCGTGGCAAGGCGCTGGCGCACCTTCTCGGCCACGTTGCGCGCGGCATCGGCCGCCCACTGCTCGCGCTCCGACAGTTCCGGCAGCAGGACCACGAATTCGTCGCCCCCGAAGCGCGCCACGGTATCGGCCTCGCGCAGCGCCGCCGACAACCGCTCGGCCGCCGCGGCGAGCAGGCGGTCCCCCGCCTCGTGGCCGCGCGCGTCGTTGAAGGTCTTGAACTGGTCGAGATCGATGAACAGCACCGCTCCGAAGCGCTCGCCGCGACGGGCTGCGGCGAGCGCCGCGCCGAGCCGGTCGAGCATCAGGCGGCGATTGGGCAGACGCGTGAGGGGGTCGAAATAGGCAAGCTGCTCGACCTGCGATTCGGCCACCTTGCGTGCCGTGACGTCGCGCCCGATCACCACCACGCCGCGCCGCGCACCGGTCTGCTCGAAGATGGGCACCTTGATGATGTCGAAGGTATGCGCGGCGCCGTCGGCGCCTGGAATGGCACGCTCCTCCCGCACCGTGGCGCCCGTGCTCCACACGTGCTCGTCCGACTGGTGGGCATCGGCGAAGGCGGAAGCGAACATGGGGCGCACCGCGGCGAGCTCGGCGTCCGTCTTGCCCCGATATTCGTGGTCCTCGAGCTTCAGCAGGCGCCGCATGTAGTCGTTGGCCTCCTGCCAGCGGCCCTCGCCGTCCTTGAAGCACACGATGTCGGGCATGGCGTTGATGAGCGTCGACAGCTGCTCCTCGCGCTGCGCCAGCGCGCGCTGTGTCTGGCGCCGCCGCACCAGGTTCGCCACCAGCGCGGCGATGATTAGCGCCTGCCCGAACAGCCCGATGATCAGCACCATGCGGAGCTGTCGCCCCGCCTCGAGCGCCTCCCGGGTGCGGCGGTCGGCCAGCTCCTCGAGCCGGGCGCGATAGGTGGCCAGCGCCGCCTCGTCCACCGCCCTGCCCGTCACGTCGTGGACGATGGAATGGAGCGCGAGCCGGCCCGAGGGCAACCGGATGGGGGAGGAGTAGACCTCCACGGTGCGGATCTCGCCCCCCGCCACCCGGTGCGGGAAGATGAAGTAGTTGCGCGCCTCTTCCGCGGCGCGGGCGCGCTCCAGCGCGACTTCGTCCGCGCCGAGGCGGTTGAAGTCCTGGATGCGCATGCCGCGCAGCTCGATCACCGAGCGCCCGTAGAAGGCGGCTGCGGCGCTGTTGGCGTCGATGATCTCGCCCGATGCCGGATCGACGAACAGCATCACCGCGGCGTGGTTGCGGAACAGGGTGGACAGCATGTGATCGTCGTCCGCCGCGGCGAGCGGCGTCGCGACGAAACAAACGAGCAACAGCAAGCCGCTCAGTACCCTGCGCCACCGCGCAATCCAACCATTCATGCTCGCCCGCGTCTCCCGGTCCGTGATACGCCGTCGCCCGAGCCGGGCGCGCGCTTTCCGGGCGTCATCCTACCCCGAAAGCAGTAGGCGCACACTCTGCGGGCGGCCGCCGGCGCGCGGAGGCCGCGCGGAAGACGCGGTCAGGCGGTACCGCCGACGGTCAGCCCGTCGATGCGCAGGGTGGGCTGGCCGACGCCCACCGGCACACTCTGCCCGTCCTTGCCGCAAGTGCCCACGCCGGGATCGAGCGCCATGTCGTTGCCGATCATCGACACGCGGGTGAGCGCGTCGGGACCGTTGCCGATCAGGGTCGCCCCCTTGACCGGGCGGGTGACCTTCCCGTCCTCGATGAGATAGGCCTCGGCGGTGGAGAACACGAATTTGCCCGAAGTGATATCCACTTGGCCGCCGCCGAAGTTCACCGCGTAGAGGCCCTTCTTCACCGAGCCGATGATCTCCTTGGGGTCGCGGTCGCCGTTCAGCATGTAGGTGTTGGTCATGCGCGGCAGCGGCAGGTGGGCGAAGGACTCGCGACGGCCGTTGCCGGTGGGCGCCACACCCATGAGGCGGGCGTTCATGGTGTCCTGCATATAGCCGGTGAGGATGCCATCCTCGATCAGCACGGTGCGCTGGGTGGGCGTGCCCTCGTCGTCGATGGTGAGCGAGCCGCGCCGGTCGGGAAGGGTGCCGTCGTCGACCACCGTCACGCCCCGGGCCGCCACCTGCTTGCCGATGCGCCCGGAGAAGGCGGAGCTGCCCTTGCGGTTGAAGTCGCCCTCGAGCCCGTGACCGATCGCCTCGTGGAGCAGAATGCCCGGCCAGCCGGGGCCGAGCACCACGGTCATGGTGCCCGCCGGCGCCGGACCGGCGTCGAGGTTCACCCGGGCCTGATGCACTGCGGCGCGGGCGTACTCCTCGAGCCGCTCGTCGGTGAACCAGGCGTAGTCGAAGCGCCCGCCTCCGCCGGAGCTGCCCTGCTCGCGGCGATCGCCGTCCTCCATGATGACGGTGAGCGACACCCGCACCAGGGGGCGCACGTCGGCGGCGAGCAGGCCGTCGCTGCGCGCGACCATCACCACCTCCCAGGAACCGGAGATATGGGCCATTACCTGAGTGACGCGGTTGTCCTCGGCGCGGGCGAAGCCTTCCAGGCGCTCGAGCAGCGCCACCTTGGCGGTGTCGGGCAGCGAGGCGAGCGGATCGTCGGCGCGGTAGAGCGGCACTACCGCGCCGCGCGGGGCGACCGCCACCTTGCGCGCACCGCCCGCGTCGGCGATGGCACGGGTGGCCTCGGCCGCTGCGGTGAGCGCCGGCACCGAGATGTCGTCCGAGTAGGCGAAGGCGGTCTTCTCGCCGGAGATGGCGCGCACCCCCACGCCCTGCTCGATGTTGAAGCTGCCCGCCTTGACGATGCCCTCCTCCAGGCTCCAGGCCTCCGAGCGGTGGTACTGGAAGTAGAGGTCGGCATAGTCGAGCCGGTGGCGCATGAGCTTGCCGAACACCTTCTCGAGCGCGCTTTCGCCCACCTCGTACGGCGAGAGGAGAAAGCGGTCGGCGGTCTTCAGGGCGTCGAGTGCGTGATCGTTCATGGGGTCGTCCGGAAAGGAAACTGAGCGGTTGGACCGGCTCGGGCGGAAAAGGATCGCCCTAGCCGTGACGGCCTAAGCGACGGTGGCGCAGGGCGGGAAGGCTCTCGCGCACGGCGGCGATGCGCGCCGGATCCATGTCGGCCCATACCACGCCGGGGCCCTCGGCGCGGCAGGCGAGAATTTCGCCCCAGGGATCGGCGATCAGGCTGTGGCCCCAGGTGACGCGTCCGTGCGGATGCCGTCCCCCCTGGGCGGGTGCGAGCACGTAGCACTGGTTTTCCACCGCACGGGCGCGCAGCAGCAGTTCCCAGTGGGCGCTGCCGGTGGTGTAGGTGAAGGCCGCGGGCAGGATGATCAGATCGATCTCCCCCATGGCGCGGAAGAGCTCGGGAAAGCGCAGGTCGTAACACACTGCGAGCCCCACCCGGCCGCAGGGCGCGTCGAACGTCACCACCTCGCTGCCGGCCTCGATGGTGGCGGCCTCGTCGTAGTGCTCGGCGCCCTTGCGGAAACCGAAGAGGTGGATCTTGTCGTAGCGCGCGACGCGCTCGCCCGCGGAATCGTAGACCAGGGTGGCGTTGCGCACGTGGCCGGGGGCGTCGGCCACCAGCGGTATGGTGCCGCCCACCAGCCAGACGCCGTGGCGGGCCGCCGTCTCGCGGAGGAAATCCTGGATCGGTCCGCAGCCGTCGGCTTCACGCAGCGCGACCTTGGCCGTTTCGTCGGCGGTGATGAGCGGAAAATACTCGGGGAGCGCCACGAGCTTCGCCCCCGCGGCGGCCGCTTCGGCGACGAGCGCGCCGGCCGTGCGCAGGTTCTCCGCCACGTCCGGGCCGGATACGGTCTGGACCGCGGCGATACGGAAGGGCGCGCCGGAGCGCGAGGCGCTTGCACTCACGTCATCTGTCCTGTCTGGGCCGGGCCGGCACGACGGCTCCCTCGGTGGAGAGCTTCTCCACGTTGGGGTCGCTCCAGCTTCCGGTTATCGAATAGTCGAAAGCGAAGAATCGCTCGATGGGGTCGGCGAGCGCCTTCTGCGCGAAGTAGGTCACCACCCCGGCCACCGGGTTGATGAGCCCGGCTGCCGCCCCGATCGCCACCGACTCCGACAGGGTCGGTTGCACGGTGACGCGCAGGTCCTGGGTCTCGTGCTCGACGTCGGCCGAACCGCGTATCAGGATCTTAGCGGCCGGACCACGGATCTGCAGGTTCTCGCTGCGCAGCACCCCGGAGTCGACGTCGATGCTACCGGAAATGTTGTCGAAGGCGAATCCCTCGCTCAGGACGTCGCGGAAGTCGAGCGTGAGACGCCTCGGCAGGGATTGCAGGCTGAGCACCCCGAGCAACCGCCCCACGCCCGGCTCGAGCCGCTGGAACTGCCCGTTGCGCGCCTCCAGGGTCATCGTGCCGGACAGGCTCGGGTAGTCGATGCGCGTGGGCGCGCCGTCCCAATCCAGGTGACCGGCGAGCGCCGCCTCGCCGCCAAGCACCGCGTCGGAGTAGCCGAGCCGGGTGAGGAAGCGGCCGATGTCGTCGGCCTCGAGGCGGAAATCGAGCTCGGTGCGCGCCTGCCAGCCCGGCCGCCACAGGCCCGAGCCGCCAAACCGGCCGTCGCTGTTGGCCAGCGCGAGGGTGTCGAGATGCCACTGTCCGCCGCGGTTGCGCGCCTGTACTTCGAGCCGGCCGAGATCGAGCCCGCGCAGGGAGAAGCGCTCGGCGACCACGTCCAGTCCCGGCAACTGTCGCGGCGGCTGCGCCGCCTCGGCGCGCTGGGCGTCGGCCCCGGTATCGTCCGCGCTGCCGATGTTCAGGTAGCGAAGGCGCGCGCGCAGCGCCCCCTCGGCCGGGCTCGCCCATTCGAACTCGCCCTCGGTCACGTCGCTGACGACGCGCCCTTTCCAGCCCTGGCCGGCCGCTTCGGCCTCGATCCGCACATCGTCGAGGCTCTGCCCGAAAGCACGCATGCGTGCGACCTGCAGGGCGAGACCGGACACAGGGACCGCCTCGGCGCCCCCCTCGGCCCCGTCGTCGAACACCCGCCGCCACGCATCCACGTCCAGCGCCTCGAGCTTCGCCGCCACCCGCAGCCCGCGGGCGGAGCTCGGGGGCGACGCGAACACGCCCGCGGCCCCGCGCTCGAGGGCCCACCCCGCCTCGCCATGATGGCCGACGAGCTCGAGGGCGAGCCGCTCCTCGAGGCGCACCCGGATTTCCTGGCGCCCGCCGGGGGTGAAGTCCACCCCGACTACGAGCGGCCAGCGTACGGTGGCGCTCTTGTTCATCGGCTCCGGCAGGCTCGAGGCGACGCCGCCGAGGTCGGAGTGCACCCGCAGCTGTGCCGTCTGACGGCGTACGTCGATGCTCGCCTCCCACGAGGCGGTCCCGGACAGGTGCTCCAGCACCGGCAGGTCGTAGTACTCGTGCAGGACCCGCATGCTGGCGCCGCCGGCCGCCGCGAAGCGCACCCCGCCCTCGGCCGGCGTGCGGGCGGAAATCTGCACCGGCTCGCCGAACAGCCGCGCACGCGCCTCGCGGATGACCAGATCGTGCTCGGTGAAATGCACCGTACCCGAAGCGTCCTGGAGCGGCGGCAGGCCGTCGACGAGCGCCAGGCGGTTTCCGGCGAAGCGGAAATCGCCCTTCACCTTCGTCTCGCTCACCTGCCGCAGCGGCATCACCAGGGTGAGATCGAGGTTGCCGCTGCCCTCGGCACGCATGCGATCGGTGAAGCCGTCGATACGCGCGGCGACCGGGCTCTCCGACACGAAGCGCAGGAAGTCCGCGGTGGGGCCGCTCGCCCGCCCGCGTATCGTCATCATCTCGCCCGCCTCGGTTGGGGCATGCAGCTCCGGTACCACCACGCTCACCCCGGAAAGCGCCACACCGAAGATGCTCGCGCGATTAGCCGTGATGCGCATCGCCGGCCCCTCGAAGCGCAGCTCCGCGTCGATCCCGGTGATGGCGGGCCAGCCCGGCGCATAGTCCAGGCTCGCGCCGGACACCCGGGTGGTGACGAGGAACTGTCCGGAGCGCCCGTCGGCGAACGGGAAATCGGCAAGGTTGCCCTTGAGGCGCAGACGCGCGTCGGGCACCACGCCGCCGGTGAGGCTCTCGCGCAGCCATTGCCGCGTGTGCTCGTTCACCACCTTCGGCAGGTAGCGCCACACCGCCTGCCCGTCGGCGCGGGTGAGCCGCGCCGACAGATCGATCTCACCCGCCTCGCCGGGGATCGGAACATAGCGCCCGGACGCGGTGCCGGCCGCATCCGCGTTCTCGAAGGAGGCGTTGTCGAGGACGATCTCCGGGCGCCCGTCGCGCCGGCCCCAGCCGCCCTCCGCGCGCAGCGTGGCGAAGCCGAGGCGCGGCTCGGGGAAGATCTCGGGCAGCTCGAGTGCGGCGTCGTTTCCGGTGAGCCGGAAACGGCCGCTTTCCCGGTCGCCGTCGATCTCGCCGGAGACGCCCGACAGGCCGGGCACCACGCCCTGGGGATTCACACCGAGGTCGGCGAAGCGCGCCTGAAGCCTCCATCCCTCCGGCGCCTCCACCGGCCCGCTCCAGGACAGCCTCAGATCGTCAAGCCGTCCGCGCGGGGCAAGCGCGGCCAGCCGTTGGCGTACACCCGCCTCGAACGGCAGATGGGCCGCGAGCCGGGCAAGTGCAGCGAAGTCCAACCGGTTGGCGCGCAGCCGCCCGCCGCGCACCCCATCCGCATCGGCGCCGTTCAGGGCGAAATCGATGTCGGTGGGCGCCAGGCTCACCCCCTCGCCGGTGGCGAGCTCCAGGCCGCGGGTGGCGAGCTCCATGCCGTCCGGGCCGCGCCGGGCCGAAATCTGGCCCCGCAGATGCACCAGCTCGAGCTCCGGCAATCCGTCGCCCAATCGGGTCGCCACGTCGTCGAGCGCGAGGCTGGCGGTAAGCGAGCGCGCCGTCCCGCCCCCCACGCCGAGCCAGGCGCGCACTCCGCCCCGTCCGACGATGGGCAGCGGATAATCGACCCACGGCCGCCAGCCGCCGAGATCGGCTCCGTCGACCGCAACGAAGAGTTGTCCCGCCCACACCCCGGGATCGCTCGCGTCCGTGCCCACCATGTCGCCCCGCACGTCGAGCGCGGTCGCGAGGCCGAGGGGCGGCAGGGCACGCAGCCCGAAGCGGTAGCGGCCGCCGCTGCGGAACAGGCGGAAATCGACCGCGGTGAGCCGCAGCTCCGGCGCGGCGCGCTGGGCGTCCGTCCAGCTGACCGCGGCGTTGCGGATGACGATCTCGCGCTGGGCCAGCAGCCAGTCCGAGAATCCGCCTCCCGAGGCGCCCGGGTCCATCCGCGCCCCCGCCACGAAGATCTGCCCGTCCGCCTCGCGCCGCAGGGCCAGCGTCGGCGCCTGCACTTCCAGCCGATGGAAATGCACCTGGCCGCGCACGAGGGACGACCAGGCCAGGGTGGCGTCGACCATCGCCAGGTGCAGGGCGGGACGGCCCTCGCGATCGAGGATCTGCAGCCCGGACAGGTGCAGCCGCGGGCGCAGGCCGGACCAGTCGGCGGACAGGGCGTCGATCGAGACCGGCAGGCCGACCGCCCGGGAGATCGCGGCGACGATCTCGGGACGGTAGGTCTCGACGCGCGGCACGAGCACGTCGCGCACCAACAGGAACAGGGCGCCGCAGACGAAGTAGGCCGCGAGGAAAAGCGCGAGGACAATGCGCCCCAGCCGCACACCCGACGAAGGGGCGGATTCTGCACCGGCAAGGCGGACGGGCGAGGGAGCGTTCATCGCGATTCGGGAATCGGCGCCACGCGGCGCGACAGCACCGGGACGGCCTTGGCTACAATCCACTCCGCAGCGGCCACCCCGCGCGCAGTCGTCCGGCGCCGGAAGCGCCGCATTCTATCAATGATCCGGACTCCCTCCGCCATGTCTTTCGATTCCACCTCGCTCCCCGAGCCGATCCGGTACGCCGCCACCCTGTCGCGCTACCTCGGGCGCATGCTCGACAGCCGCCCGTGGCTCGCCGCGATGCTCACGGAATCGATCGGGCGGCCCCTCGACGCCGATGCCATGCAGGCCTTCCTCGCGCGGCGCGGGCCGACCGACGACACGCTGCGCGCCTGCCTGAGGGACTTGCGCACCTGGGTAATGTGTCACGTCGCCACCCGCGACCTCGCCGGGCTGGCCGATCTCGCCGAAGTCACCGAGACGATGACCGTGCTGGCGGAAACCGCCGTGCGCAGCGCGCACCACATCCTGCGCGAGTCGCTCGTGCAGCGTTACGGCGCGCCGCTGTCCCCCACCGGGTGGGAGCAGGAGCTGCTCGTGATCGGGATGGGCAAGCTGGGCGGGCGCGAGCTCAACGTCTCTTCCGACATCGACCTGATCTTCATCTATCCCGAAGACGGCGACACCGGCGGAAAAAAGGTCATCAGCAACTTCGAGTTCTTCGAGCGGCTGGGCAAGCAGCTCATCCAGGCGCTGGCCGAGGTGACCGAGCACGGCCAGGTCTTCCGGGTGGACATGCGGCTGCGGCCGAACGGCGATTCGGGCCCGCTGGTGTGCTCTTTCGACGCCCTCGAGAACTACTTCGTGACCCAGGGCCGGGAGTGGGAGCGCTACGCCTGGATCAAGGCGCGGGTGCTCGACGGCGAGCGCTATCAGGAGGCCGAGTCCATCTCGCGGCCCTTCGTGTTCCGCAAGTACCTCGACTTCGGCGCGATCAACGCGATGCGCGACCTGCACGCGCAGATCCGCCTCGAGGTGGCGCGGCGCGACCGGGCCAACAACGTCAAGCTCGGCCCGGGCGGCATCCGCGAGATCGAGTTCATCGCCCAGGT
>DYFV01000060.1 GCA_020725025.1 Azoarcus sp. | reverse complement strand
GCTGCGTGGAGGTCAGTGCCGGACAGACTTGCGGCCGGACAGGCATTGCACGCGAATGCGCCGCCAGTTCCCGTCGTCGCTCAGCCGTTCCAGCGTCCCGCCGAGAGAGTCGAAGAACACCTCATCGACCCGATCGACCAGCTCGCCATCGCGGTGCAACTCCACCGCGTACACATCGAGCCCGCGCTCGTACAGCACGGTGACGCGTCCCTGGAATTTCGCCGTGGCCACCGTGAAGCTGATGGCCGGTGGCGTCGCGATGATGTCCTTGGGCAGCGGATCGACCCAGGTGAAGTCCCGTGCGCCGGCATCCACCAGCAGGTGGGTGATGCGCCGGAAGCCGTCGGGCGCGGGCAGCTGTTCCATCTGCTGGATCAGCTCCCGTAGCTCGGGGCAGCGGGGCTCGGGGATCGGCAACTTCGCCGGTGCGGAACCGAGCACGAACCGCTGCACCGTGTACGGCTTGCCGTCGGCAGTGAATGCGGTTTCTTCCTCGGGCGTGTCGGCACGCAGGCCGTCGAAGCGGCGTCGGGCGTAGGGTTCGACCTGTACCTTGGCGCCCTCGTCGGGCACTTCGGTCACCAGCGTCCGGTCGAGCACCGCAAACTCGGCCCGCCCTGTCTTGACGACGATGGCCTCGTCGGTGGTGGCGATGACCTTCCCCTCGAAGGGCTTGGGATCGATGTGGAAGCCCAGCGTCGAAACCTTGGGCTTGCCGTCGAAGATGTTGAACTTGAAGGTGCGGACGTTGGAAGGCACGTGGCCGCAAACGAGCGTCGGCATCTGTGCGCGGATGGCTTGGGTATCCATGGGAGGATTCCTTGTGGCAACCAAGGGACTCCCGCCCGCAAGGGAGGTATGTCCCTTGAGGGTGAGGTGGATGGACGCGGCATGCGTCCGGCGAAAGAAACGACCAGCACGGCAAGCCGCACCGCAGTCTCGAAGGTCTCGACTGCCTGGGGATGCTGCCGGCTACGCCAGCGAACATACGGGAAGCGTGCGGCAGGCACGGGCGACCGTCGTTCGGGAATCGGCAATACGTCGTTACCACGTTCCATGAAAAGGAAGAGCCCCGCATGGGGGCTCGAAGGTGCTACTCGTCGTCGTACAAGGGCAATCCGTCCAGGACAGGCGCATCGGCATCGAATACCAGCATGCGAACGTCGGCGAGCGCACCCAGGTGCAGCACCTCCACGAGGGATTCCGGCATACCCTTGGCCCGGTGTTCCTGCCGCAGCTCTTCGGCGGTAATGCCCTCGACAAGCTGCAGGTTCGCATCCGTCCAGGGGGTGGCGATCAGCTTCACGCCGATCGCGGGGCTGTATGGGATGCGGAAGGCGACGAACAGGAAGCCGCTCGGCGTGGCTATGTCCGCCAGTTCGGCGAGGAAGCGGCCCGCCTTGGGGGCGAGATGGGCACTGCTGATTTCCCAGCACCGGCTGTAGAAGCCCGTCTCGAAGCTCAGCCGCCGCACGACTTCCCGCGCTGCCTCCTCCGAGTAGGTGTCGCCGACGTGCACGGGCTGGCCGAAGTCGTCGCCGCTGACGGCGTAGACCACGGTGCGCACCACGCCCTCGGTCTGGCATCGGGCCTCCAGGTCTTCGGGAATGTCCTGGCCTTCGGTGATCAGGGCGAAGTCGTTGCTGAAGATGCAGGGGAAGAGCGCGACCTGGTCGTCGGGCAGATGCGCCTGGCTGGGATGCAGCGGGCGCCAGACGGGAGGACAGTCGTCCTCGTAGGTGATGCACAGGGAGCGATCGATGCGCAGGTTCTGGTAGCCGCGGAGGAAAGGGTTCGAATTCGGGGACATGGGCTTTCTCCATCTGAGGAAGTGGAGCCCATTCCCCTGCCGGGGAGCAAGCCCCAGCGGGTGTTTGAAGTGATGTCGAGGACAAGGAGGGACATGGCCCCGCATGGAGGCGCATGTCCCTCGCGGGTGGAAAACAAGCAGGTGGCGAACGAGCGGATCGGGATCACCAGCCGCTGTAGTTCAGCACCAGATCGGCAATGACCTTGCGGCGCTCCAGATCGAGACCCCCCAGATCGGAAAGCCCCTCGAACCCGCAACGCTTGAGCATCGCGCCACCCTCGCGGGCGTTGTAGAAGCTCACCATCGCGGACAGGAACATGCGCTGGCCGCCGCTGAGGACATCCAGGGCGTCGTTGAGCAACAGCACCCTGGGGCGCAGATCCCACTTGCTGGTGGCGCGCTGCAGGCCTTCGGGCGTGCCGTCGCCGAACCATTCGGGGCCGGCGATTTCCGCACCGCGCTTCCAGGCTTCGAAGAAGGCCTGCGGGGCTTCGGCGAAATGCCGTTCTTCCGCGGCGATCTGATCAAGTACGTCTTGGGGCAAAGACTGGTTCATGAAATGGCTCCTGGTGAGTGGAGGTCATGGGTGGATGCGTTGCTGCCAGCGGCCTGTCGCCAGGGCGTGCTCGGCCGCGTGCTGCGAGCGGAAGTACTCGACGGACTCGCGGGACACCGGGCCGCCTTCATCGGCGGTGCCGATGTAGTGGCCGGCGGCGCTGTGGCGCACCTGCAGGGGCAGGCGCTTGCCCGTGCAGGCCAGGGCGAGATAGCCAATGGCTTCGGCACGGGCCTGTGCAGCGCTCAGCGGCGCCGATGCGAATGCAAGGGACATGGGGTTCTCCTGGTTGAAGGACCGGGAGCCCTACCCCCAGGCGGGAGCGGATATCTCCCGAGGGGTTGAAGGAAGAAGCACCGGCGTCGTGAAGACGCTCGTCCGCGGTGGGCGATGCGAGGCGGACTGGTTCGATCCACGCGGCGAACCGCGTTGCAGCCTTGAAGACCGGAGCTGCCAGGGCATGGTGCTGGTGGCGTCGCCAGCAACACATGGGATGAGGATGGAAGCGAGGCATCTCGCGGTCGCAGGTAAAACCGAACCCCGGAGCGCCCCTTTTTTGGCAATGCCGAAGCAGCCGTTCGCCGATCCAGACGATGCATGGAACCGACATCGAATTGCCGATCGGCTTGTGGCGTGGTGCATCGGCGGCAGGCTTGCCGCGATACGGAACCAGCGTTGTGGTCATCGGGCGGCCCCTGAAGGCGCTCGCATTCGAGCGGCATCAGCCGGCGCACGCGCCAGTTCGACCAGTCCGGCGAACCGTCTTCGCGTGCCGCCGCGGTTTGCCCGAAATGCGCCTCGCAGGACGGCAGCAGGACATGATCCTCGTCGCCACCGCCGCTCGATGCCCACAGGGTCGGCGATAGATCGCCGCCCGGTTCCGCCGTAGCGTCTGCGCCGCACCCCGTGCCGTTGTTTGCGGTGTTCAGCGCATGATCGAGATGTCCGCGAACGGATTGTGCAGCGGGCTAAGGTCGTCGGTTATCGAGCCCGGTCCTCGTCGCCGGGTGGTGGCATCGAGTCCGCCGGCGCGTGCACCGGATGCCATTCGCGCAGGCACCACAACGCCAGTCCCGGCACGATCACCCATTGCGCCAGCGGTGCGAGACCGATGCCGGCCAGCGTCGGCATTGACTCGGCGTAGGCCCATGAGCCGAGATTCTGGACGTGACGCCACTCACTGAAAGCGGTCCAGGCGAGTCCGCTCGCCCACAGAACGGCCAGGCCGCAGCCCGGCGATTCCCAGGGCCAGGCGATGGAACGCACCGCGGCGCTCGCGGCCGCATAGGCGCCCAGCGCGATCAGGCCGTCGCCCGCGGTGCAGTGGATCACCGCCCACGCGATGTACGCCGGCGTCTCCTCGCGCCACAGCGTGTACAGGGGCAACTGGGCGATTTCCCAGGCGAGGTGGAGCACGAGGGAAACCAGCAGCCAGGCGCCGAGCACGCGCAGGGCGGGCCCGGAAACCGTGCGCCATGTTCCCGCCGGGCTCATGTCCGGCCCGCCGGCGAGCGCGCATCGAAGCGGCAGTTGCGCATCATGCCGCCGTCTTCGTGCTCGAGGTTGTGGCAGTGGTACATAAAGAGGCCGGGTTCGGTGGGCGCCACCAGCAGGCGCACGCGCTCGCCGGGAAAGATCAGGAAGGTGTCCTTGAAGCCGGCGTCGACCAGCCCGTCGCGCAGGTCGGCGGGCGCATCGCCCGTGCTGCGCTCCAGGATGCGGAAGCGCACGCCGTGGATGTGCATGGGATGGGCCATCGACATCGGGCCGCCGTCATTGGCGAAGGTCCACACCGTGCCCTCGTCGAGGGGCAGGCGCTCGTCGTCGGCGACCGCTTCCATCTCGAAGCGGCGGCCGTCGAGAAAGCCCCGCATGTGGCGAAAGGCGAGCCGGGTGTGGAGCTCGTGCCCTTCCCGCGGCGGCCGGGGCGCGGGCGGCAGCCGCAACTCCTCGCCGGCAGCGCGTGCCTGCGTGCCCACGTCGAAACGCGCGACCGGCAGTTCCTCCCCCTGGCCGGGCCCCATCATGCCGCGCATCATGCCCTCCATGCCGCGGCCCATCATTCCGCCCATCATGCCCCCGGACGAGCCGCCGCGCCCCATCATGCCGTCCATCATGCCCGGGCCGGCGAATTCGCGGCTCACCAGCGCCACCTCGCTGCCGGGGCGGCGCGTGCCGAAATCTTCCAGCAGCTCGATGCGCTCGAAGGGCGCGAGCACGACGTAGGGCCGCGTCTGGATGCCTTCGGCGGCCGAGAGCAGGCCGGTGCCGGTGGCGATGACCCGCATGGGCCTGCCGTCGGACCAGGCGAGCTTGTAGATGCGCGCGTTCGACGCGTTGACCAGGCGCAGCCGCCACGACCGCGGCGAGACCCGGAATACGGCGTCCGCCACGCCATTGACGAGCACGGTGTCGCCCAGGACCCCGTTCATGTCGTCCATCATCATCCGCTTGAACTCCAGGCGGTTGTCGCCGGCGAGGCGCCGGTCCTGGATGACGAGGGCGAGCTCATGCGGCAGCCCCGGCAGGCCCCAGGCGCGCTCCTGCGCCTCGCGCACGATCAGGAGCCCCGCGAGGCCGTGATAGACCTGGGCGCCGGTGAGGCCGTGCGGATGGGGGTGATACAGGTAGGTGCCGGCGCGGTTCTCCACCGTGAACTCGTAGACGTATTCGCCGCCGGGGCCGACGGCGAAGCGCGGATGACCATCGGCCGCCTCGGGCACGATCATGCCGTGCCAGTGGATGATGGATGGGTCGGCGAGACGATTGCGGAATTCGATCCGCACCCGCTCGCCGCGCCTGAGCTCCAGCGTCGGCCCGAGGTAGGAAGCGGATGGCCTGAGCGCATCGGCTCGACCGCGCAGCACCTGGCCGGTGTAGCGCAGCACCGCCGTCTCGCCGCCCGGCCGGATGCGCGCCGTGTCGGGCGCGGCGGTCAGCCGCAGGACGAGATCGGGCGCCGTGGCCGCCCGCGCCGTGCGCAGGGGCCACGGCACGGCGGCAAGCCCCGCCGCGGCGGCCAGCGCCTGCAGAACGTCTCGTCGTGTCCACATCGCGATCCTCCTTGCCCGCGGCACCGGAAGCGGTGAGCGGCCACCAATCAGGGTGTGCCGGTTGCGCGCAGGCGCTCGATCATCGGAATCAACTGCTCGCTGACGAACTCGGGCGTGATCGGCCCGATGTGCTTGTAGGCGATGCGCCCGTCCGGGTCGATGACGAAGGTCTCGGGCACGCCATAGACGCCCCAGTCGATGCCCACGCGACCGTCCACATCCGCGCCGGTGCGGGTATACGGATCGCCCCATTCGGCCAGCCAGCGCGCAGCGTCGTCGGGCTGGTCCTTGTAATTGAGCCCGTGGATGGGGACCAGCCCGCGCTCCTTCAGGTCCATGAGCACGGGATGTTCTTCGCGGCAGGCGACGCACCACGAGGCGAAGACGTTCACCAGCGAGACCTCGCCCTTGCCGAGGTCGGCGCTCGACAGCCCGAGCGTCCTGCCCTTGGCCGGCGGCAGGTCGAACGCCGGCACCGGCTTGCCGATGAGCGGCGAAGGCACTTCGCGCGGATTGAGCGTCAGGCCGACGGCGAGCGCCACGACCAGGACGAGGAAGACGGCAAGGGGCAGCAGCGCGCCCCACCGGCTCCGCGCCGCGGCGCCGCCCGCCTTCGACGTGCGCGCGGCGACGTCGTCATGCGTGTCGGACCTCATGGCTTGCTCGCCTGCGGCCCTTCGCGACGGTCCACGCCCTGCCCCTGGCGCGCGATCGGCGCCCAGGTCTTGCCACCGTCGCGGCTGAGGAAGGCGCTGCGCTTGAAGGTCGCAATCGCGTACTCGTCCCGCCGCGCCGGATTCTGGGCGACGTAGGCCACCGCATCCTCGCTGAGCGGCGGTAGCGCAACCTCGCTGGCCGAGCCGCCCTTCCAGTCGATGCGGTGCAGCGTCGGCTTGCCGTCATGTCCGGCGGACCACAGATGGGTGCTGTCAAGATCGAAGAACGCCGCCAGGGTCTGGCCGGCGGCCAGCCGACGGAAGGTGTCGCCCGAGTCGGTCGACAGAAAGAGGCCGTCGCGGGTCCCGACCGCCACCACCTTCGGGTCCTCCGGATGCACCGCGAGGCTTGTCGGCTCGCCTTCGATGCCGCGCCCGGCCGCCTTCTTCCACATGAGCCCGTCATTGAGCGTGTAGTGCAGGCCGGCCGACTGCATGCGCGAATTGGGCGCGTGGTTGAAGACGTACACCGCATCGGTGGCGAAGCCGGTGGCGAGCAGATGGAAATCGGACTCGCCTTCGAGACCGAGCTTCTTCCAGGTCTTGCCCCCGTCGTCGCTGCGGATCAGGCCGAAGGGGTTGACGAGGCCCGAGCCGGGTGCCGGATGGCCACTGCTGTAAAAGCGCGCGCGGGTCGCGGAAAAGCCCATGTAGTCGTGCGCGGGCCCGGGCGCCTTGGACCACTTGCCGTTCTCGTAGACGGCCAGGCCGTGGTGGCTGGGGATGAAGAGGCGCGCGCCATCGGCGCTCCAGGCGAGGCCGTGGACGTGGGTGAGGGTCACGTCGGCCGCTGCGCCGGCGCTGCCCAGCACGAGGAGGGCGACGAGACCGCCGAGCAGGCCGGTTGCGCAGGAAAGTCGCTCAAGGAACATGAAGAAACTCCTGATGGTTGAGGAATCGGACTCGGGACCGCCAGTCCCGCCGCCGAAGGCGTTCGCCGCGCACTCCGCGGACGAGTGTTCGGAACGCGTCATACTGTGCGGCGCCCGCGTCGACGTCGGTCAGAAAGTGGCGAAGACCCTGGGCTTCGCGCCACTGTCGAGGTAATAGACCTCAAGTGGCGCGCGCTTCGTGCCGGGCATCCCCGGCGCACCGACCGGCATGCCGGGCAGGGCGATGCCCTTCACCCTCGGTTGCTCGGTCAATAGGCGCTTGATGATGTTCGCCGGTACCAGGCCCTCGACGAGGTAGTCCCCCACGAGGGCGGTGTGGCAGCCCTCGAGCTTTTCGGGCACGGTGTACCGGCGCTTGATCGACGCCATGTCGGTCGTGTCGATCAGCGCCACCTCGAAGCCGTTGGCCTCCAGATGCTTGGCGTAGAGGTCGCAGCAGCCGCAGTTCGGGTTTCGGTAGAGCTTCACCGCGATGTCGGACGCCAGGGCCGGCAACGACAGGCCGAGGCAGAGCGCGGCGAGGAGGATTTTCGGGTAACGCATGGTGGTTCTCCTTTCATTTGGATTGACATGCATGGAGGCACGGCGGGCTCACCCCGCCTCGCGTGGGAAGGGCGCCTTGCGGCTCTCTTCGATTTGAAAGCGCCGCTGCTCGGGCGACCACAGGGTCTTGAGGTAGTCGATTACGGCGCGGATTTCCGCCGGGGACAGGATCTGTCCGAAAGCCGGCATGGTGAGCCGCTCGGTCTTGTTGAACGGATCGCGCCAGCCGTCGCGAACGATCCGGTAGAGCATGCCGTCGGCGTGCTTCCAGGTATGCCCTTCGGTGTCATGGGGCGGCGCCGGCAACTCGCCGTGCACGTCGGGCTGCTGCCAGTTCGGTGCCCCCTCGCCCTGCGCGCCGTGACACGAGGCGCAGTGCGTCTCGTAGACGCGACGCCCGGTCTCGATGTGCGGCGCCTGGCCGGGTGTGCCTTCGGCGCCTTGCGCAGTCACCGCGAGCACTAGCCAGCCCATGCAGACGAATATCCCCACCCTAGGCATCGGTATGCTTCCATGTCCTGGCCTGATCGACGCTCCGGTACACGACGCCGTCTCTGGTCGCCACATAGAGTGCCCCCCCGGCAGTGACGGCCAGGGTTTTTACATCCGCCGCCGGAGTGCTGATGCGCTGCCATTGCTCGCCGCCATCGGGGCTGACAAACAGCCCGTCTTCGGCGGCCGCATAGACGCGCTGCGGCTGACGCGGATCGTAGGCGACGGCGTGCACTCGCCGCCCCAGTTCGCCGGCATCCCGCCAGCCGCAGAAGCAGTCCATGGCGCGGCGCACGCCCTTGGCGGTGGCGGCGAACAGCCAGCCGGTCTGCATGCTGCCAGGCATGTTGCTGTGGACCAGGTGCACGATCGTCTCGCGCGGTCCCGCATCCATCAGCTGCCAGCGCAGTCCACCGTCCTCGGTGCGGAAGATGCCGTGCCCGGTCACGTACGCATAGAGGGTGTCTGGCCGATCGGCATGGGCCGCGAGGGCGCCGACTTCCGTGCCGGGAAGCCCCTCGTTGCGTGTCACCCAGCTGTTTCCGCCATCGTGGCTGCGCAACACGCCGGCGCCGCGCACCGCCACATACAAGATGCCCCTGTCACCGGCGGTAACGGCCACCGATTCAATTCCGCCGCCCTCGGACTGGGGCGGAGACGCGATCGGCGTCCAATTGCGCCCCCCGTCGGCACTGAGCGACAGGGCGTGGGCGTCGGCCTTGACGAGCGTGTCCCCTGCATCGCCGACGACGAGCATGTCGCCCCCCTTCGTTCCCCTGGGCGCCATGCCGTCGGAGCCCATGCCATCGTGCTCCATCGACATCCCACCCCCCATGCCCTGCATGCCGGGTGTCGGTGCCCCCGCTTGCTGAGCGGCGACGGCGAGTCCGCCCGAGAGCAGCGCTGCAGCCAGCACCGCTACGATCACACGTCTGTTGCTCATTTGATCCTCCAGTCGGATTGATGGGCAACGACCCCTTCGCCGCCCCAAAAAAGAGCGCCGCATTCACCCGATCCGCCCGAGCACGGGAAACTGCTCAAGCAGCCAGTAGCTGAACGCGGTCAACTGCCCGGTCATCATCGCCACGCCCATCGTGACCATGACCAGACCGGCTACCATCTGCAGCGGCCGCCCGGCATGGCGCAACGCCCTGAGCCGGCCGACGAGCTCGCGCATGAACACCGCCGAGAGCACGAAGGGCACGCCCAGACCCAAGGCGTACGCCGAAAGCAGCGATACGCCACCGGAAACGGAGCCCTGCATGGCGCTAGCAGTCAGGATCACGCCGAGCACCGGGCCGATGCACGGCGTCCAGCCGAAGCCGAAGGCGACCCCGAGCACCAGCGCGGAGGCCGGATGGCCGCTCGCCAAGTGCGGGTGGAAGCGCCAGTCCCGGTGGAACCACGACACGTGCCGGAACAGCCCGAGCATGAAGAGACCGAAGGCGATGACGATGGCCCCGCCGACGAGGCCGGCTTCGTGCCGGTAGCGCAGCAACAGCTGACCCAGCGCGGTGGCGCTCGCCCCCAGCGCAATGAACACCGCCGAGAAGCCCAGCACGAAGAACAGGCTCATCACGCCCGCGTGGAGCCGGGTGCGGGCGTCGACGCCGGCTTGCGTGCCGTGCGTCGCGTGTCCCGCCATGTAGGAGACATAGGCCGGCACGAGTGGCAGCACGCAGGGCGAGAGGAAGGACACGAGTCCGGCCGCGGCGGCACCGGCGAGCCCGAGGGTAGTCGCGTCGATCATGGCGGTCGTGGGCAAGCTCAGCGTTCGGCGCCAAGCACGCGCTCGACGGCGGCCAGCACCGCGCTGAGCGGCTGCGCCCCCACCACCCATGCGGTCGCGCCGCTGCGGTTGTTGCGGACCAGCGTGGCGGGCGTGCCGGTGATGCCGATGGCGTTGCCGTCGGCGATGTCCTCGTCCACCTGCTTGGCCATCGCCGGATCGGCGAGACAGCGCGTGAATTCGTCACCCTTGAGGCCCAGTTCGGCGGCCAGCGTCAGCTCGGACTTGCCCTCCGCGAGCCCCTGGCCATTGGAGCGCGTGTTGCGGAAGAGCGCATCGGTGTACTTCCAAAACGCCTCATTGCCGCCCAGCTTGGCCGCGCATTCGCTGGCGACGGCCTCGCGGCGTGCGGCCGGATCGTGAAAGGCGAGCGGAAAGTGGCGATAGACCCAGTTCACACGCCCGCCGTGGCGCTCCAGCACGGCCGCGGGGGTGTCGTGGAAGCGCTTGCAGAACGGGCATTCGAAGTCCGAATACTCGATCAGCGAGACTTCCGCCTTGGCGTTGCCGCGGATATGGTCGCGGCCGGCCGCGACCTTGCGTGCCGCCTTGGCCCGCTCGGCCGCCTGCGCCTGCTCGCGCACCTGCGCGTTGCGCTGCGCCTCCTGGCGGCGTTCGATCACGCGGGTGAGTGCGCGCTCGACCGCGCGATCGAGGGTGCCCTCGCTTTCGAGCTTGCGCACGATGGCGTCGACCAGGGCGGGATCGGCGGCGGCCTCTGCGGCCGTCTCGGCGGCTTGGCCCGGAACGGCCATGACGCCGGCGAGGAGCGTGGTGAGGAGGAGGCGCTTCATGGCTTTTCCTCCGGGCTGGCGGCGTCGGTGCCGCCGTGGCAGCCGCCCTGCTTGCCGTGTCCGCCGGCGCACAGCCCCGCCGCACACATCGCCGCGCAGGGCAGCAGGCCGATGACGACCGAGCTGAGTCCGGCCGCCGCGAGCCAGTCCCAGCCCAGAAACAGGCCGCCACCGACCCCCAGCGTGGCCAGCGCCACCCACAGCGTGCGTCTCGGCACGCGACGAATGAAGCCGATCGTGCGGCCAGGCGCCTGCGCCACCGCATCGAATCGCTGAACGCTCGAATTTTCCATCTGCATCGCTCCTTTACGCCTGGTCATGGTTGGTCAAGCAGCTTGCGGCCACCGGATCGGGCGCCCGGCTGGATGTGTTCGCGGATCCGCGCAACTTCCTCGGGCGCGTCCCATTCCGCCGGCCCCACCCGGCGCCAGCGCTCGCGTCCGTCGCCGTCGACCAGCAGGGTGGTCGGGATGCCCACGGCGCCGAGGGTGCTCGTGACCTCGGCCGAGGGATCGATGTAGAGCGCGAGTTTGCGGATGCCGTACTCGCGGTAGAACTCGCGTACCGCCTGCGGACTCTTGTCGATGGACAGGGCCACCACCTCGAAGGCGGGACCGCCCAGCTGCGCCTGCAGGCGGTCGAGGGACGGCATCTCCTTGCGGCACGGCACGCACCAGGTGGCCCACAGGTTGAGCAGCACGACCCGGCCGCGGAAATCGGCCAGCGAGCGGCTGTTCCCGCCGGCATCCTGGAAGCGGATGTCCGGGAGCTGCGGCGACGTGCGCTCCGTGCCGGCCGTTGCCGTGCCCGGCCCAAAGTGCTCGTACCCGTAGCGCCCTGCCACGATCACGACGGTGAGGGTGGCGAGGACGGCGATCACTCGCACGATCACCATGGCGCGGTGATTCGCATTCCGGGCCGTCATGTCGAATGCCTCCTTGCGGGTGCTCGCTGCGGCGCCACCTTCCGGCAAGCGATCGGCGTGGGTGGATGGGCGTGCGCCTTCATGACTGCAGCAGGAGCCTGAGATCGTGCGCGATCACCGCCGACTCGGTATCGCCCCTGAAGTACAGGCGCAGCCGCCCCTGGGGGTCGAAGGCAAAGACGGCGGCCTGGTGGTCGACGGTGTAGAACCCCGATGCGTCGGGCGCCTGGCGCGCGAAGAAGAGCTTGAAGTCCTCTGCCACGTGCCCGACCTCGGCTTCGCTGCCATGGAGGCCGAGAAAGCTCGGGTGAAACGCCGGGACGTACTCGGCCAACACTTGCGCCGTGTCGCGGGCCGGATCCAGCGTCACGAAGAGCCCCTGGACGCGTTTGCCGTCCTCCCCGAGCAGATCCACCGCCCGCGCCATCTTCGCCATCGTCGTCGGGCAGGCGTCGGGGCAGTGGGTGTAGCCGAAGAAGAGCAGCACCGCCTTGTCGCGGAAGTCCGCCAGGGTCCGCGGCCTGCCGGTGTGGTCGGTGAGGTGGAAATCCCGCCCCCAGTCGACGCCGGTGATATCGGTGGCCTGGAAGGCTTCCCCCTTCCTGGCACACGCGGGCAAGGCGAGCGTCAGCGCGAGGAGACCGCCGCCGCGCAGAAGGAGACGACGGCGCGAATCAGTCATGGCCACCTCCCGCCCGGTGATGTCCGGCCACCACCGGCAGCGTCACGCGCACGATGCGGCTCTCGCCATCGGCCGCGCGCACGGTGAGGCGCATGTCCACTGCGCCGCCGGGGCGCAGGGGCTGCGATAAGCCGGTGAGCATCAGGTGGACGCCGCCGGGCGCGAGTCTTACCTCGCGTCCGGCCCGCAGCTCGAGCCCGTCCACGCGCCGCATGCGCATGACCTCGCCGTCCATCGACATGGTGTGAAACTGCACCGATGCCGACACGTCGGCCTCGACGGCCACCACGCGGGCCGCCACCGGACTCTCGATCGTCATGTATGCGGCAGCCACGCCCTGTCCCGGCACCGTGGCCAGAACCCGGGCATCGCGCACCGCGAGCGCCTCTGCGGCGCAAACGGGCAGCGCGAGCGCGAAAGCGCCGGCGCCGACCAGGGTCGCCATCCATCGAGGGGTATGCATCTTGTCGTCCTCTCCCCGCCGCGACCGAAATGGGCCCCGCCGGGGCCCTCGCAGGCCCGTTGCGGCAAAGGTCCGCCGTTGCGGCATCAAACCGTGTTCAAGGCGAGCGGAAGGCCTCCGGCCACCACATCGGGCATGCCGGACGGGCATTCCGCCAGGGAAGGGTCAGAGGATGCGGGGGGGCCGCCAGATCCCGGCAGGATCGCGGGAGAGGACAGAGGTTTCGGCGACCGTAGCGATCACGTCGGGCGTGACGGGCGCCTGCGCCGCGGACGGGAACGGCAGGGGATGGAAGCTCCCCGTTTTGCACTGCTGGCCGGGCTTGCAAGGATTGCTCTTGCCCGGCTGCGGCGATTCGTCGTTCGCCGCGTCGGCTGGCTCGCAACAGGCATGGCCGGCCTCGATCATCTCCGCCGCAGGCGCGGCCTGCATGGGGCAGGCTTCCGGCAGAGCGAGCGCTGCCCACCCGTACGCGGGAAGCGTGACGATCAGCAGCAGGGCGATCAGTCGCCGGATGACGTGCATGCCAGAAGGATGGATCGATCTCGTTTCGCGACTTTACACCGGCGCCCTCGACGCGACAGGAGGACAAGCATCACACCGGCGAACCTTGGCATATTAGGCGCAGGACGAGGCCGGAAGTTCAAACCGCCCATGGCGGAACGCGGACTCGCCTCATCGAGCAGATGTCCCCACGCCGGGGACGGCAGCCGTGCATTCATGCGGGAAAGACCGAATCCTTCAGCGCGCGGACGAAGCGGTTCCATTCACCCCGCCGCGGAACGAACATCGGCACCCGCTCCTGATAGTCCCGATACGGCTCGCCGAATCGCTCCAGCATCTTCCTTTCCTCCGTGTATGCAAGCCGGATGTAGACGAGCACGATGAGCGGAAACAGCGCCACCGTGACGATCGTCGGCCAATGCACGATCTGGCCGAAGACCGCGAGCATGATTCCGAGATACTGCGGGTGGCGCACGAGCGCGTACAGTCCGCGGTCGGCGATGTGGCCTTCACGCCGCGCGCGCCAGACCTCCCTCCAGCCCCCGATCAGCAGCATGACGCCGGCAACGACAAAGACGCCGCCGAGCAGCATCTCGATCGCCGCACCGACGGCGCCGTAACCGAGCAGCGATGCCCACAGATGCCCGGTCTGGGAGTACAGGGGCAGGTCGATGCCGAAAAAGCCCGTCAGCAAATGGATCGTCAGCGGGAAGCCGTACATCTCGGCGTAGAGCGCGATGACGAACGCCTGGACGAGACCGGCGCCCGCCCACTCCCGCCAGCCCTTCGGCGCCACGAATCGATACAGCACCCAGGACACCACCATGATCAGGATCACGACCCATCCCCAATGCCCGTAGTGGGCGGCAAAACCATTTGTCTGATTCATGACGTCATCCTCAAGGCATTTTCACAACCTCATGCGATTCAAGCGCAGGGCGTTGCCGACCACCGACACCGAGCTGAAGCTCATCGCCGCGGCCGCGAGGATCGGCGAGAGCAGCAGTCCGAACACCGGGTAGAGCACACCCGCCGCCACGGGCACGCACAGCGCGTTGTAGATGAACGCGAAAGACAGGTTCTGGCGGATGTTGGTGAGCGTGGCGCGGGAGAGGCGCCGGGCGCGCACGATGCCGCGCAGGTCGCCCTTGACCAGCGTCACCCCGGCACTCTCCATCGCCACGTCGGTACCCGTGCCCATGGCGATCCCCACGTGCGCCTGCGCGAGCGCCGGGGCGTCGTTGATGCCGTCGCCGGCCATCGCGAGCACGAATGCCGGCACCGCGAGGACCAGGCTCAGCCAGAAGCGGCGACTCATGTCGATCAGTTCCGGGCTGGCCTCTTCCTCTGCGGTGACGCTTCGCGGTTCCAGCGCCATCCCGCAGATCGGGCAGTCGCCGGGCGCCTGGCGCACGATCTCGGGATGCATCGGACACCAGTATTCGGTTCTCGCCGCCGGCGGATGACCGGCCTCCAGCTCCAGGGCCACGCCGCACTCGGGGCAGGTGCCGGGCGCCGGTTGGCGCACTTCGGGGTGCATGGGGCAGGTGTAGGACGGGCTGTCTTCAGGCGGCGCGGCAGCGGGAAGAGGGACTTCGGCGCGCTCTCGGGCGCGAGTCTTGCGGCCCACGTACCGGGCCGGCTCGCGCTCGAATGCGCTCGCGCAGTGCGCCGAGCAGAAGTAGTACGTCTCGCCTCGATAGTGCGCCTGGGCGGCGGCACGCTCCGCCACGACACGCATGCCGCATACGGGATCGGTGGTCATCCTGCGCTCCTCATGAACCCATGCGCCCGAGCGCGGTGATCAGCCCCCGGATCGGAAAAGTCTGCCATCGCCAATTCGTTCATCTGTCATGGCGGGCCATCCTGCGGTCCCGCATCCGAGCGTCCCCCGCCGAACCAGCGGGACCACCATCGCGTCGTGCACATCACGCCGCAGCCGAGCAGGATCAGGACTGCGGTCAACAAGCCCGCGGCCGCCAGCCAGTCCCAGCTCAGATACAGTCCCCCTCCCACGCCCGCCGCAACCAGCACGGCGGCAGCCCCCTCGAGAGTGAGCCTGCCGGCCAGCCGCCGATGCGACGGCGAGCAGACCGCGCGGTTCGCCGACCTCGCAACGGTTTCGACGATTTCTGACTGTTCCATGGACGAATCTCCTTCAAGTCCTCCCCGCAGATGGACAACCCTCAGGCTCCGGTCTCGTCGGCGCCGATCAGCAGCGTCGACTCGGTCAGATACCGGTACCGCGGAATCTCGAGGTTCGTGGGCGCCGGAACGTGCTTGAAGACGCGGCCGGCCAGGTCGAACCGGGAGCCGTGGCAGGGGCAGTAGAAGCCGCCCGGCCGAGCCGGACCCAGATCGGCCGGCGCCACCTCAGGGCGGAAGGTCGGCACGCAACCGAGATGGGTGCAGAGGCCCACCGCCACCAGGTACTCGGGCTTGCGCGAGCGCAGCGGATTCGTGGCGTACTGCGGCTGCTGCGGCCGCTCCGACCGGGGATCACTCAGCAGCGGATCGTTTGCCTTCAGCCGCGCGATCATCTCGGGCGTGCGGTGCAGGATCCATACCGGCTTCCCCCGCCACTCGACGGTCATCAGTTCGCCGGCGCCGAGCCTGGCCAAATCCGTCTCCACCGGCGCACCCGCCGCGCGTGCCCGCTCGCTCGGGGACATGCTGAGGACGAAGGGAATCGCCGTCCCCATGGCGGCCACGCCACCGGCGGCGGACGTGGCGATGACCAGTTTGCGGCGCGTGGGATTCGTCGGCCTGGGCCACGGTTTCTGCTCGTTCATCGTTGCACTCCTTCAGCTCGCTACGCCCTGCTGCGCGATCGGCTCGGCCCTGCCGCAGGCCAGCGCGATCCGCGTCAAGGCGGCCCGTCCGGCGGAGGGAAAGGCCGGCCGGCGAAGCCTGGCGGCTCACCGGCCTGCCGGTCATTTCACGCCGGTCACGACGTACCCCTTGCCGTCCTGAACAAACTCGAACGCCGCCTTCTTGCCGACGGTGAGCTTGTCGAGGAGCATCTTGTCCTTCACGGCAAAGGTCATGGTCATCGCCGGCCAGTCGAGGCTCTTCACCGGCCCGTGGTCGAAGGTGACGCTGCCTTTGGCTGCATCGACTTTCTTGATAGTGCCGATGGCATGATGGGTCTGTCCCTGCGAGGGCGTTCCCATCGGCATGTCCTTCATCGGCATGTCTTTCATCGGCATATCCCCCATCTTCTGCTGGGCAAGTGCTGCACCAGTGCCGAGGGTCAGGGCGATCATCAGGGCGGCCATTGCGGTTTGCTTCATTTGCACTTCCTTTCGTTGCGGGTTGAAAAAATCATTTGCGTCGCGAGGCGCCCTGCGCCGCCCGAACTCACCGCCAGGCGGGTGCAGGGTGTCCCGCGATGCCTTGCGTTACTTCTTCTCGTCCTTGATTTGGGCGGCATACTTGGAGACGATCTCGCCCATCTTCTGCATCATCTCCGCCTGCATCTGCAGTTGCAGCTTCTCGTTTCCGGGCGGGAGCTGCGGCAGCATGTGTCCCGCCATGCCGCCCTGCATCATGCGGCTGCAGTTGCCCATCATGTCCATCATCCCCATCATGTCGCCGCCGCCCATTTGCATGCCTCCCATCCCGTGGGCGCCTGCGGGCCGATCGGGTGACTGAGCCTGCGCCGAGGCGAGGCTCCAGGCTCCCCCGGCAAGCAGCGTGACCGCCAGGGCGGAAACAACGAATGTCTTTTTCATTTCAATCTCCATGAAAGTTGGTGTGCGCAGGGGAAACGCGAATTTCGCGTTTCCCCTGCAACATGCCTTAGCCGCCGATGTAAAGCGGGTCGGGCGCGACATAGACCTTAATCGTGGCGTCGCCCAGCATGCCGTCCGGCGCCACCTGATTCAGGTCGAACACAGGCGTGCCGAGCGTATCGAACCGCCACGTGAAGCTCTGCCCGCCGACGACGAACCGTACCGTCTCGTTCTGCTGGACATTCACCTCGCGTGTCGCGGAATCGAGGCCGATTTCCCGACCGCCTTGGCCCGCAGGCACGGGCGTGCCGTAATTCGAGCTGGCCGGAGAAGCCGCAAACGCAGGAACTGCGAAAGCGGCAGCCAGGGTCAGGGCAGTGACGACGAGACCATGGCGGATGGTGTGTTGAGACTTGATCGTGTTCATGATTGCTCCAAAGAAAATCTGTTTCATTGACTGTTTGAATTGCCTCTCGAATTTCGGAACACGATCGTTGGCTAATTCAGCCACCTGCAGTACAGCAAGTGGATGCGCATGGAGGTCGGCATCGCCGACGTGACTGCCCAGGCTTGCGAGGCACCGAAACGTGGCGTCTGCGCCACAACACAGGAAGCCGCCGCACCATGACCGTCGGCGCCCCCTGCATTGGCCGGCGTGTAGCCCGACGCCAGCGGACATGTCGCACAAGGCAGGCTGTCGATCGCGCCAGTGAGGCAATGCTCGATCACTGGCACGTCCCCGGTCGGCTGTGCCCGACCGAGGGGCGGCGCAAGCAACGCGACCCCTATGACCGCCTGCAGCAGCAGCGTCGACAACCCTGCCCGAATCCGACCGGCTGTCATGGCCGCCGATATCCCGTGTCGCTGCGTCCGCGCCGCCGCATCAGCAGATAGGCGGCCGGGATCACGAACATCGACAGCAGCGGCGCGGTGATCATGCCGCCGACCATCGGCGCGGCGATGCGCTGCATCACCTCGCTGCCGGTGCCGGTGCCCCACATGATCGGGAACAGGCCGGCGAGGATCACCGCCACGGTCATCGCCTTGGGCCGCACGCGCAGCACCGCGCCCTCGCGGATCGCGTCGAGGAGATCCGCCTCGCCGGTCTTGTTCTCATCGAGCCGATCGAACCAGGCCTGCTTCAGATACAGCAGCATGATCACGCCGAACTCGGCGGCCACCCCGGCGAGCGCGATGAAGCCGACCACGCCGGCCACCGACAGGTTGTAGTCCAGAAGGTAGAGCAGCCACACACCGCCGACCATGGCGAAGGGCAACGTGGTCATGATCAGCAGCGCTTCGCCGAAGTGCTTGAAGGCGAGGTAGAGCAGCACGAAGATGATCAGCAGCGTGAAGGGCACCACCAGCTGGAGCTTGGCGGTGGCCCGTTCGAGGAACTCGAACTGCCCGGACCACGACACCGAGTAGCCCGGCGGCAGGTCTATCTGCTCGCTCACCACGCGCTGCATGTCGCGCACTGCCGAGCCGAGGTCGCGGCCGCGGATGTCCACGTAGACGTAGCCGGCCAGCCGCGCGTTTTCGCTCCTTAGCATCGGCGGGCCGTCCGCGATGCGGATGTCGGCCACGTCCGAGAGCACGAACTGCTGCCCGCGCGGGCTCACGATGGGCAGCGTGCGCAGGCGTGCGAGCGAATCGCGAATCTCGCGCGGGTAACGGACGTTGATCGGAAAGCGCTGCAGCCCCTCGACGGTCTCGGCGATGTTCATGCCGCCCACCGCCGAGCTCACCACCGACTGCACGTCGGCGATGTTGAGGCCATAGCGGGCTGCCGCCTCGCGCCGGATGTCGACATCCACGTAACGCCCGCCGGTCAGGCGCTCGGCGAACGCGCTGGTCACTCCGGGCACCGGCTTGAGGGCACGCTCGATCTCGCCGGTGAGCCGATCGATGACTGCGAGATCCGGTCCCAGTACCTTGACGCCGACCGGGCTCTTGATGCCGGTGGCGAGCATGTCGAGGCGGTTGCGGATCGGCGGTACCCAGATGTTGGTCAGGCCCGGCACGCGCACGGTCTTGTCGAGCTCGTCGACGAGCTTGTCGGGCGTCATGCCCGGCCGCCATTCATCGCGCGGCTTGAGCTGGATCGTGGTTTCGAACATCACGAGCGGCGCCGGGTCCGTCGCGCTCGCCGCGCGCCCCGCCTTGCCGTAGACGCTCTTGACCTCGGGGACGGTCCTGATCAGGCGATCGGTCTGCTGCAGCAGCTCGGCCGCCTTGCCCGCGGACAGGCCCGGCAGCGCGGTGGGCATATAGAGCAGATCGCCTTCGTCGAGCTGCGGCATGAACTCGCTGCCGATGTGCTGCAGCGGCCACAGGCTCGCGAGCAGCAGCACCACGGCGAGCGCCAGCGTCGCCTTCGGGAAGCGCAGCACCCCGTCGAGCAGCGGGCGGTAGGCCGCGATCAGCCAGCGATTGAGCGGGTTGGCCTGCTCGTCCGGAATCCGCCCACGGATGAGGTAGCCCATCAGCACCGGGATCAGCGTCACCGCGAGCCCCGCTGCGGCCGCCATGGCGTAGGTCTTGGTGAAGGCGAGCGGCGAGAACATGCGCCCCTCCTGCGCCTCCAGCGTGAACACCGGGATGAAGGACAAGGTGATGATCAACAGCGAGAAGAACAGCGCCGGGCCGACTTCCACCGCGGCGTCGCCGATCACATGCCAGCGGGCGTCGCCCCGGAGCTTCTCCCCGGGATGCTCGTGCGCCCAGGCTTCGAGATGCTTGTGGGCGTTTTCGATCATCACCACGGCCGCATCCACCATCGCGCCGACGGCGATGGCGATGCCGCCCAGCGACATGATGTTGGCGTTGACCCCCAGCCGCTGCATGACGATGAAGGCCATCAGGATGCCCAACGGCAGCGAGACGATCGCGACGAAGGCCGAGCGTAGGTGAAAGAGGAACACCGCGCACACCACGGCGACGACGATGAACTCCTCGACGAGCTTGTGCGTCAGGTTGTCGATCGCCCGCTCGATCAGGCCCGAGCGGTCGTACACCGGGACGATCTCCACCCCCTCGGGCAGACTCTTCTGAAGGACGGCCAGCTTGTCCTTCACCGCCTGGATCGTGGTGAGCGCGTTCTTGCCCGAGCGCATCACGATCACGCCGCCCACCGCTTCACCATCGCCGTCGAGCTCGCCGATGCCGCGCCGCATCTCCGGGCCGAACTGCACCCGCGCCACATCGCCCAGATGCACCGACACGCCGGCGTCGGTGGTCATCAGGGGAATCGCCCGGAAGTCCTCCAGGGTCTGCAGATAGCCCGAGGCGCGCACCATGAACTCGGCCTCGCCCAGCTCCAGCACCGAGCCGCCCGCCTCCTGGTTGCCCCGGTGGATGGCCTCGACCACCCGGGCGTGCGGAATGCGGTAGGCCGCGAGCTTGTCCGGATCGAGCACCACCTGATACTGCCGGACCATGCCGCCGATGGTGGCCACCTCGGCCACGTCGGGCACGGTCTTCAACTCGAACTTGAGGAACCAGTCCTGCAGGGTGCGCAGCTGCGAAATGTCCTGCGTGCCCGACCGGTCGACGAGCGCGTACTGGTAGATCCAGCCCACGCCGGTCGCATCCGGCCCGATCGACGAGGTCGCGCCCGGCGGCAGGCGCGACTGCACCTGGTTGAGGTACTCCAGCACCCGCGTGCGCGCCCAGTAGAGGTCGGTGCCGTCCTCGAACAGCACATAGACGTAGCTGTCGCCGAAGAAGGAGAAGCCGCGCACGACCTTGGCGCCGGGCACCGACAGCATGGTCGTGGTGAGCGGATAGGTGACCTGGTTCTCCACCAGTTGCGGCGCTTGGCCCGGATAAGTGGTGCGGATGATCACCTGCACGTCGGAGAGGTCGGGCAGGGCATCGAGCGGGGTGCGGCTGAGCGAGACGACGCCCCACGCCGTGACCATCACGGTCGCCAGCAGCACCAGGAAGCGGTTGGCGATCGACCAGCGGATGAGGTTCGCGATCATTTCGCGCCCCCCGCCGCCGTGCCCGGCGCAGCCCGTCGAATGCCCACGATCTGCGGCGCGTCGCCTTCCTGCATGCGGAATTCGATGTCGACGTCTTCGCCAGCTTTCAGCTCCGGCCGCTCGAGCCCGGGCGCCAGCTTGAAGTCCATCGTCATCGCCGGCCACTTGAGGGCTGGAATTGCCGGATGGCTCAGGGTCAGCACGTCACCGGCGATGGCCTCGATCACCGCGCGGGTGCGATGGGTGTCGGCGGCAGCCGCCGGCGCCTCCTGGCCGAGACGCGCCTCGATGCCTGCGAGGCTCGCTTCGGAGTCGATCAGGAACTGGCCCGACAGCACCACCCGCTGCCCGGCCTGCAAACCCTGTCGGACCTCGGTCTGCCCGCCCGCTTCGATCCCGGTGACGACCTCGACCGGACGGAAGCGGCCGTCCGCCTCGGCGAGCATCACGAGCGTGCGTTTGCCGGTCGCGACGATCGCCTCGGTCGGCACGAGGAGCGTCTTGTTCTCCCGCTCGTCCGCGAAGCTCATCCGGACGAACATGCCCGGCACCAGGCGCCCGCGCGGATTGGCGAGTTCCATACGCGCCTTGAGCGTTCGCGTCGCCGGGTTCACCTCCGGCAGCAGCGCCTGCACGCGCCCGTCGAAGGTTTCGCCGGGCAGCGCCGGGCTCGTCGCCGTCACCCGCGCCCCCGGGGCGAGCTGCGCCGCCTGGCTCTCGGGCACCTCGGCGTCGGCCCACACGCTTGCCAGGCCGTTGATGCGCGCGAGCGTCATGCCCGGCATCACGGTCATCCCTTCGCGCGCCATCAGCTCGGTGACGGCGCCGCCGATGGGTGCGCGGATCGTCAGCCGGGCCTGCACCCGGCCGCTCGATTCGACCAGCCGGATCTGCGCCTCATCCATGCCGGCCTGGCGCATGCGGGCGCGCGCGGCGTCGACCAGCGCGGCGAGGTCGGTGCCCTGCATGCGGCGCACCGACAGGAAATCCTCCTGCGCGGCCACCCAGTCGGGCACGTAGAGATCGACCAGCGGCTGGCCCCTCGTTACACGGTCGAGCGTGGCGCGCACGTAGAGTTTTTCGACGTAGCCCATCGCGCGGGCCTGGACGACCGCCTGGTCGCGCTCGTTCCAGGCGATCGCGCCCACCGCCGACACCGCCGGCGCGAGCGTGCCCTCGGCCACCGTGGCGGTGCGCAGGCCGATGTTCTGCTGGATGCGCGGGCTGATGGTGACGGTGCCGGCGTCCGCCCCTTCCGCGCCGGCATAGGCCGGGACCAGCATCATGTCCATGAAGGGCGACTTGCCCGGCGCCTCGAACTTTTTGCCGGGGACCATGGGGTCGTGGTAGTGGAGGATCTTGCGCCCGGTGACCGGGTCGATCATTCCGGCCTTGAGGCCGTCGGCGATGTGGCGGCGCGTGGCGGCCTCGCCCTCGGGGACGCCCCAGGTCGACGGATCGACGGGGGCGGTGGGCGCCTGAGCAGCCGAGGCCGTGCCGGCGGCGGGGGCGTCAGCGGACGTTTCCGCACCGTGCTGCAGCCCCAGGCGGTAGAGGCCGAATCCCGCGGTGCCAAGCAGCCCGGCGGCCGCCAGGCCGATCAAAAGGTTCTTGAGTTTCATCGTTGTTGCTCCGGGGTGTTCGTCATCGAGGGCTGCGGGGCGGCGGCGGCACTTTCCGTCTCGCCTTCGGCGGGAATCAGGTACTCGAGCTCCACCCACAGCCCCGCCGTTTCCATTTCGATGCGCAGCCGCTCGATGCGGGTGTCGATCTCCATCTCACGCGCTTCGAGCACGCCTGCCAGGTCGCCACGGCCGCCGCGATAGGCGGCGAGCGCCGCCCGGGTGCGCTCGGCGGCGAGGGGGACCAGCGTTGCGTCGTAGTCGGCCAGCCGCGCGAGATTGCTGCGCCAGGTGGCGTGCCAGCGCTCGGTCTCGGCCAGATGCGCGCGCGTCATCTCCTCGCGCTCGGCCCGCGCCTGCTCGGCCTTCGCCAGCCGGGCGGCGAGCTCGCGGTCCTGGCGGTTCTTTTGATCCCACTGCAGGGGCACGCTCACGGCGATCGAGACCATGTTGGAGAAGGCCTCGCCGCGCTGGCTGTACATCAGCGACGCGGTCCAGTCCACGCGCTTGTCCTGGCGGGCGACTTCGGCCGCGGCCAGTGCCACGGCTTCCTTCGAGGCCATCAGGGCGAGGTCCGGGTGCCGGGCAAGCTCATGCTCGAGGCGGTGTGCCGCCAGCCGCGTCGTCGAGATCGGCGGCGGATCGCCCAGCGGCGCGGCGGCGAGCTCGCCCACCCAGCGCGCGAGCTGGGTGGCCGCGTTGGCCTCGCGCGCCTTCGCCTCGCGGATCCGGTCCTCGATGCGGGCCACGCCCGATCGCGCCATGAACACGTCGGCCTGCGCGCCGCGGCCGGCGCGGTAGGCCGCGTCGGCCGCTTCGATCTGCAGGGCCGCTTCAATGCGCTGCTTCGACAGCAACGCGACCATCTGCTGCTGGTAGTAGCGGTCGAACCACGCGAGCGCGGTGCCGCGTCGCAACTCTGCAAGCTGCATCGCGCGCGCGGCCTGTGCCGAATCGGCCTCGCGCTCGAAGCGGGCCGCGCGGGCCCGACGCTTGTCCGCGCGGGTGAAGGTCTGCGTGAGACCCACCGAGCGCATGGTCATGAAGTCGTCGGTCAGGCTGAAGCGCATCGGTCCGTCGACGGGCAGGTTGTCGACGGACAGGCGCAGCATCGGGTCGGGCAGGCGCTCGGCCGCGACGGCCAGCTCGCGCGCCGAGCGGGCCGCCGCATCCTGTGCGACCAGGGCGTAGGAGCGCGCTTGCGCTGCGTCCAGCGCCGCCTGCAGGGTCAGCGGTTGAGCGGGAGGTGTGATCTGCGCGGTGGTCTGGGCCGCGGCCCAGCCGGAAAGAGCGGCCGTGAGCAACGCTGCGCCGAGCGCGCGCAGGACGCCGGGCCGGCGCGCGAGCGGGTTCTTGTTCTTTCGGGGCGCGCACGCGCGCACCCCTTCCAATGGAAGTGGCATAGGCTGAATCCGAACGAGTCAGGTGCCGCCGCCATCACGGCGCGCACAAGCCATCGTCTCGGGCTACAGGCGCCAAGGCGCGGCCCGAAACGACAGACCGGAGAACGAATTCAGATGGAGCGGGGAGGCCGCCAGACCCCAGTGGGGTCGCGGGACAGGACGGGGGATCCGACTGCGGAAACGACCGTCGCGGCAGCGACGAATGGTTGCGCGAGGCGCGGGAACACTGGCTGATACAGGTTGCTGCTCTTGCACTCCTGGCCGGGCTTGCACGGATGAGGCTTGTCCGGCTGGCCGTGGTCGCCGTCGGCGGGGTCGCAGCAGGCGTGGCCGGTATCGGTCATCTCCACCATGGGCGTCGACTGCATGGGGCACACCTCCGGCAGAGCGAGGGCCGCCCAGGCGTACGCGGGAAGCGTCACCATCAGGAGCAGCGCGATCAGTCGCCGGAAGCAGTGCATATCCGCAAGGAATCGGGAAACGGTCAGGCGAGTCTACACGCAAGGCACACGAGCAGACAACCTCGCGTTCCGGCGCAATTTATCAAGGTGACACACCACGATGCGGGAGGTTCGAGCCATCTCTCCCGAATCGGGATGCGCTGGCACGTGCGCCGGGTCCCGACAGCCGCCCGAAAGGGAAAAAGGGGGGAGAATCTACAGGTGCAGGCAACTTCTTCCACCATCCCGACGCTGCCTTTCGGATGCAGCCGTCGGGATACGGCCTCGCGCACCGTGAAAGCCCGCCTGCGGGCAGTCTCGAACGCCGTCGGGCACGAACTTGCCTCGTGGGTGTGGAGGTGGGCATGATTCGAGGATGGTCACCGCCCTGCATCAATGTCCACGAAGAATCCTGGCGACGAACGCACCATGAAACCGCGTACGGATGCATTGATCAACGGCGCCCTCATGGCGATCGGTGCACTGGGCGTCGTCGACAACGTCGTCGTCCATTGGATACTGCGGTTGCACCGGGCCGTCCCCGGCGAGCATGCGCTCGCGGTCGAATGGCTGCTCGTCCTCGCCAGCCTCCTCCTGTTCGTGGTCGGCTTCGTGCGTGAGCGTCACGCGCGGAGACGACCACTATGATCGCCACAAACGCTCAAAGCACCCACCGGTCCCAACTGCCGTAGTGCTCGGCGCTGCGCTTCCCACGCGGCAGGCTGAGCACGATCACGGCGATGCCGATGAAGACGCCGGCGATGGATGCGATGGGGGAGGCGCCGTCGAGAACCCACGGCGCCACCACCAGCCACAGGCCGAGGCCGACGTTGATGAAGCGCAGCAGCCGCCCCACTTCGGCCATCGCCATGACGGCGACGGTGAGGATCAGCGCGCCGACCAGGTGGTCGCTATGGGCCATGGGCGGTTCGGTGCCGAAGGTGAGGCGGGTGAACATCAGCGTCGCGCCGAGCACGGCGCTCGCCGCGAGGGTCCAGGGGAGGTTGACGCCGCGCAGCGCCGAGGCCGCCGCCTGCGGGAGCGGGGCATCGAAGCCCGGCTGCGCGTCGCGGCCGCTGCCCGGCGACGCGCCGCCGGTAAAGAAGGTGCGCCACAAGGGCTCGCCGCGGCGGTGGCTCTGCACCAGGAACTGGCCCATCGCGACGAGCTCGTCGAGGGTGTACGGAATCATCACCAGCATCGCGAACGCCGCCATCAGGCACAGCGTGCACCAGGTGCCGATCACGATCGGCTGGATGATGATGAAGTAGATGCTGACCACGCCGAGCGGCACCACCACGATGCCGAAGGCGAGCACCATCCAGGGCATGGTGCGCCAGCGCCGGCGGTCGCCCATCACCCCCATCAGCACCTCGAACACGTAGCTCACGGCGCCGAGGCCGGCGTCGGCGATCGGCCATGCCTTGGAGACGTCCGAGGTGATGATCGTCTCGGTGCCGTTGCGGCCCGCCTCGCCGGCGAAGAACGGCTCCCACACGCCGTCGACGTGGCCGAGCTGATAGGCGGTGAGCTGACGGGCGATGACGAAGCCCACGAAGCCGAGGGCGACGATGGGCAGGCGCTGCAGGTAGGTCGACGGCGAGTAGGTCCAGCCCACCGGCAGATCGGATTGGTCCATCATCGAGGCGTGGCTCATCCCGGGCATCATCGGCACCAGGATGGCGAAGGCGATGACCAGCGCGCCGACGAGGGTGTCGTTGTTGTACACGGCAGCACTCGGCGACCAGAAGATGAGCGGCGCGAACAGCAGCCAGACGCCGACTGTGGCGTTGGTCCACTGCGCCCAGGCGAAGCGCGGCGACAGCGACAGCAGGCCGAACAGCATCACCAGGGCGCCGCTCGCCATGTCGCTCCAGCCCAGCCAGGCGAGCCGGCTCATGGGATCGGCGAGCTCGCGCTCGACGGTGACGCGCATGACCGCATCGCTGAACGGCTGCGGATCGAAGACGCCGAAGGCCAGCGGACTCGCCAGCAGCCAGGCGCCGAGCAGGATGTTCACGTAATGGACCCACAGCATGCCGAAGTGCATCTCGCGCATGTGCGCGTCCATGCCCGCCATCTGACCGTGTTCCTGGCCATGCTCGCCGCGCACCGCCGGCGCCCGGTCGGCCACCACCGCCGGGTTGAGCTTGTTGCTGCGGTACCAGGCCGGCGGATCGGCCTTGAGCGCGGCGACGATCCGGGGCAGGGTCTCCATCAGCGAGCGCTTGGGCTGCCAGCCGAGCAGGCGCTTCGCACGCGAGATGTCGACCTCGTAGTGGTCGCTGGCGATGTCGACCATCCAGGGACGAATGAACGGGTCCTCGTCGAGCACCTTGTCCTCGAGCACGACGCCGAGGCGGGCGATACCGGCCGGGATCTCGGTCGTCTTCCAGTCTTCGCCGTGGACGAGGCAGCCGATTGCGTGCTGCAACTCGCCGAAGGTCGGGGTGCGTTCCTCGGCGAGCAGCAGCGGCAGCTCCGGCGGCAGGGCGTGGCGCCGCTCGACGATGGCGAGCAGCGCGTCGACGAGGTCGTCGATGTGAAGGAAGGGTTGCCCGCGGTCGAGGCTGCCGGGATACACCCGGCTGTTCGCCTTGCGCTCATGGATGCGCGCGATCTGGTGGGCGAGGAATGCCGCATGGCCCTCGTCGTCGTACACGCCGGCCGGCCGCACGAACACCGCCGGGATCTTGCCCCGCTGCTCGCGGATGAGCCGCTCGGTGCGGATCTTGGAGGCCCGGTAGGGCAGCTTCGGGTCGAGCGGCCAGTCCTCGTCGATGCGCTCGCCGGGTTTGGTGGGGGCATGGACCAGCATCGTGCTGGCAAAGACGAACTGCTCCACGTCGAACGACTGCAGCGCGCGCAGCAGCCGCTCCGTGCCGCGTACGGTGACCCGCTCGTAGTCGGGGTGGGGCTCGCCTTCGAGGTTGAAGTAGGCGGCGAGATGGATCACGGATGCGATGCGGGCACCGTACCGGTTGCGCACCCGTTGCAGGGCAAGGCGGACGCTTTCGTCCGACGTGAGATCCAGTTCCACCGCGTCGGCCCCGGGAGGCGGATCCGGCGGGCGGCCGCGGTCGAGGGCGACAACCTGGTAGCGCTCGGCGAGCCGTGCCACCAGCTTGCGGCCGATGAAACCGTTGCTGCCGGTAGCGAGTACGATCTCCTTGCCTTCCACATCCCCTCCTCGGCGTTCAGAGCGCCCAGACCACGATTGCGAGCGACACCGCAGCGGCCGCCGTGATGGGGACGCGGTGGCGCGACAACCACCACTGCACGCTGCCCGCGCGGGCGCGCTCGTCGAAGCGGCCGTGCGAACCGAACGGTCCGGCCACGGGCGCGAAGAGATTGTCCGGCTGGCCCGCCGGCAGCGGTTCCGCAGTCTGCTGCCCGTCGTAGGCGCGGCGCGCGGCCAGCCGGTCGCCGAGGCCGGGGAGGACCCGGCTCGACAGGATCGATTTCACCGCCGGCCAGCCCACCCAGAGCTCTCGCCGGCGGTGGGTCGCCGCCCAGACGATCGCGGCGGCGGCGACCTCCGGTTGGAAGATCGGCGGCACCGGTTGCGCACGGTGCGGCAGCTTGTTGCGCGCCCAGTCGAACTGAGGGGTGTTGAATGCCGACAGCTGGACCATGGTCACGCGGACCTTGGAGCCGTCGTGGATCAGCTCGCAGCGCAAGGCATCGGTGAAGCCGCGCAGCGCCGCCTTGGCCGCGCAGTAGGCGGACTGCAACGGAATCGAGCGATAGGCGAGGGCGGAGCCGCCCTGCACGATGCAGCCCGTGTTACGGGGGCGCATGCGTCGGAGCGCGGCGAGAGTGCCATGCACGGCGCCAAGGTAGGTGACCTCGGTGACCCGCCTGAACTCGGCGGCGCTCATCTCGTGCACCGGAGCATAGACGGTCGTCATCATGTTGTTCAGCCATACCCGGATCTGACCGAGCTCGCGCTCGATGCGCTCGGCCGCCCGCTCGACGGCCTCCGCGTCCGCCATGTCGACCGGGATGCCGAGCGCGGTGGCGCCCGCCGCCCGCAGTTCGGCACAAGCCGCCGCCACTCGCGCGGGATCGCGCGCCAGGATGGCCACCCAGTCGCCGCGCCTGGCAAAGGCGAGCGCGGTGGCACGCCCGATGCCGGCGGAGCCGCCGCTTACGACGACAATTTCGGGCCGACGGCTGCTCATCTCGCCGCCTCGCCCCGCTGCGCCCGGCCCAGCGTCAGCGCCGACCGGATCAATGCCAAGTGCGTGAAACCCTGCGGGTAGTTGCCGAGCAGTTCGCCGCTCACGGGGTCGATCTGTTCCGACAGCAGGCCGAGGTCGCTGGCGAAGGACGTCACACGCTCCACCGCAGCCGCCGCCTCGTCGATACGGCCCTGCAGCGCGAGGTTGTCGGCCAGCCAGCAGGTGCACATCGCGAACGTGGCTTCGCCTCCGGCCACGCCGTCGCCGCCGCGGTAGCGATAGACCAGGCCGTTCGCCGTGAGCTGCTCGCGAATGCGCTCGACGGTAGAACGAACGCGCTCGTCGGTGGCCGGCAGGAAACCGACCAGTGGCATCAGGAGCGCACTGGCATCGAGTCCGGGCGCACCGAGCGTCTGCGTGAAGGCGCGTGCGCTGCGGTCGTAGCCGTGATCCAGGATCGCCCGCCGCACCGCGTCGCGCTCGCCGCGCCAGCGCCCGATGTTGCCGGCCAGCTTGCCCGCGGTGGCAAGACGCACGGCGCGGTCGAGTGCCACCCAGCACAGGAGCTTCGACGACAGGAAATGACGCGGGGCGCAACGCGCCTCCCACAGGCCATGGTCGGGCTCGCGCCAACGCGTGGCGGCCTGGTCGGCCAGGTATGCCAGCACGCGCAGCAGCCCCGGACGGATGGGCGGCGCCATGCCTTCGATGCATACGAGGGCAGCGTCGAGCACGTGCCCATATACGTCCAGCTGGGTCTGTGCGCCGGCGGCATTGCCCACCCTGACCGGCGCCGAATCGCGATAGCCCGCGAGATGGCACAACTCATGCTCCGGCAGTTCGCGGCCACCATCGAGGCGATACATGATCTGCAGTTCGCCGCACTCGCCCTCGCACAGATTTTCGAGCCAGACGAAGAAATCCATCGCCGCCTCGTGGTAGCCGATCGCCATCAGCGCATGGAGCACGAGTGCGGCATCGCGTAGCCAGCAGAAGCGGTAATCCCAGTTGCACACGCCGCCCACTTCTTCGGGGAGCGAGCTGGTCGGCGCGGCCACCAGCGCGCCGGTCGGTCCGAAGGTCAGCATTTTGAGGATGCGTGCGGACAGCGCCACCTGGGCCGCCCATGGCCCGTCGTAAGCCAAGATGCCGTCCCATTCGCGCCAGTGGCGGCAGGTCTCGACGAGCAGCCGCTCGGGATCTCCCACCTCGAGCGCGTCCTCGCCGCTCTGCGCGCCAGCGTGCGAGGCCACGATCCAGAGGCGCTCGCCCGAGCGCACGTGCAGGCGGGCCGAGGCGGCGTCGGCGGCGAGCACGAGCCGAGTCGAGGAAGGCACCCGAAGCGCAAGGCGCTCTCCGCCCGCAGTGGCGAGCACGCCGTCGGGGATGGGCGCGAGGCGCGCCGGCGACCGCGCGAAATCGAAGGTCGGCCGGAAGACGAGCTCGATCTCGATCTCCCCGCCCAGCCCCTCGATGCGGCGCAGCAACCGGTGGCAATGAGGATCATCGATCCCCAGCCGGCTGTGCGCAATGCGTGCGCTGTGCATGGCATCGGTGATCCGCGCGCTGCCGCCGGCCGCGGAGAAGTCGGTCTCGAGGACCGCGGTGCCGTCCAGGTAGCGGCGCGACACGCACTGCCCCTTGGTCGGGCCGACCCGAAAGAAGCCGCCGCAGTCTGCATCGAGCAGGCGGCAGAACACGGCCCCGCTGTCGAAATGGGGCAGGCAGCACCAGTCGATGGAGCCATCGGTGGCGATCAGCGCCGCCGAATGGGTGTTGCCGATGAGCGCGTAGTCCGCGATCGGTCGGTAGGTCTGGTGGCCTGTCATGTAGAAGCCTCGCTGAAGGCCCTTGGGCGGTTGCGACAGGGCGCAAGCCCACGGGCAAAGCGCGGGACTGGACTGCAAATTCGGTGCCCACCGGTGGTCACTCGCCTGTCGTCGCGCGACCGCCCCTGTAGGGCAGCGGGCGCGGTCCAACCAGGAAAACAGCTGGGGCCCGAGCTACTGCCTAGTGGCGGGGGTGCCCGCGATCGCACTCGCACTGGCCCTCGCCGGCCAAAGCGCTGCGGTGGACGGGCATGTGAATCGACGCCGGACGGGAGCGCCGTTTGCTTTGGGGGCGCCCCAGCCGCCCTATCGCTCAACCAACCCCGCCGGTTTGGCGCCGACCATCATTCACGAGGTGTTTCCATGGCTCACCAACAGTACCGATCGTGCATCGAAGCGTGTAATTCCTGCGCAGACGCCTGCGACCATTGCGCCACCGCCTGCCTCGGCGAAAGTGATATCAAGCCCATGGCCCGCTGCATCGCGCTCGACATCGATTGCGCCGCGATCCGTCGCATGGCGGCCGGCTACATGGCGCGCGGCAGCGAGTTCGCCAATCAGCTGTGCGCACTGTGCGCCGACGTCTGCCAGGCTTGCGGCGAAGAGTGCGCCAAGCATCAGTATGCGCACTGCCAGGAATGCGCCCAGGCATGCCGTCGCTGCGCAGAGGAGTGCCGGCATATGAGTAACGGCCAGTAACGCCGCCGACGCTACGGGCAGAGGAGCTGACACCGCTGTTGCACTTCTCTGCCCGTGCCGGGGCCCGCGCGACGGTGCCGTTCAGCACCCGGGGCGCAATCCTGTCCATGTCGCCCAGGTTGGGCACTTGCGGATGGCGATGCGCAAGAACCGCGTTGGGGAGGGCATCGATTTCCGAGAACCAGGCCGGCACCGTGCCGAGTGGTTGCCAGGCGAGGCTGGCAGCCTCGATGCCGCTGCAGACGCTCGAGTGCTGGAGCGGTGGGGCCGTGGCGTTCATACACGTTCTCCTTGGTCTGCAATGTCGGGGTGGCCGCGCGGCAGCCGGCGTGTCGTGGGACGAGGCAAGGACCAGGGTGCCGAAGGCCCTTGAGCCTTCAGCCGGAGAAGAGAGAACCACCTGTGGGCTGTGGCAGTCCCGGCCGTCGTCAAAGCCGCTCGCTGCATCAGCAATCTCACCCGACCCGTGTCGTGGCTGGGGTCGACATCCTTCGGCACACATCCGCGCACAAAGGGAGCCCGTTGTTCCGCCGGCGGGCACCGGCACCGAATACCATCGACCCCAAGGGGCCTCCTGACGACTCGCGTCACAGCAAGGCATCAGGAGGCCCCTCGTGATGGACGGAAAGGACACCGATCAGTGGAATGGCGGCAAGCTCGATTCGTGGAGCATTGACCTTCTCGCCCCGTCGCCCTGTAGTGGGGTGACAGGGCGCGCACACCGTTGCAGAAGGAGACGCGCGCTGGGGAGTCCCGCCACACGCGGGACGTTTGCCCCGCCGCCAGGAAAGCGGCCGGCGTGGCAGAGGGATGTGTAGGCGTCAGGACACCTTGGGTACTGCGCGCCGCTTGCGTGGCGCTCCGCGCTTGCCCGTCGAGGACTCGACCGGCAGCGCGCCCTTGCAGTCCGGGTAGCGGCTGCATGACCAGAACGCACCGCTCTTGCCGGTACGCTGGCGCATCGGCGCGCTGCACTGCGGGCAGGGCGGCGACGGCGGCAGCGCGATGGAAAGCGTCGCGCCCCGATGCTGCTGCACGAGCTGGGCCACCCAGGCGGATTGCTTGGCGATGAACGTATCCAGCGTCATCTGGCCGGCCTCGATCATGTCGAGCGCCTGCTCCCAGATGGCGGTCATGCCGGGATCGGCGATGGCCGCCGGCACGGCGTCGATGAGCGTGAAGGCCGCATCCGACGCGCGGATGGCGCGGCCCTTCTTCAGCAGGTAGCCGCGATCGAGCAGGCCCTTGATCGTGCTGGCGCGCGTGGCCTCGGTGCCGATGCCCGTCGTCTCCTTCAGCTTCTGCTTCAGACGCGGGTCGTCCACCAGCTTGGCCACGCCCTTCATCGCCTTGACCAGTTCGCCCTGGGTGTAGGGCTTCGGCGGCAGCGTTTTCAACGCCTTCAGCTCGACCTGCTCGACCCCGCAGCGCGATCCGCTCGCCAGCGGCGGCAGCACCTGGCTGCGCTGCGCTTCCTCGCCATCGGCAGCGTCCGGCTCCGGTGTCGCCAGCACCTGGCGCCAGCCGGTCACGGCGATCTGCTTGCCCACCGCCACCAGCGACTGCCCGCCGCAAGCGAGCTGCGCCACCGTGCGGTCGAACTCATGGTGTGGAAGGAACTGCGCGAGGTAATGGGCGCGGATCAGCCGGTAGACGGCCAGCTCCTTCTCGCTCATGGCCGACAGGTTGGCGGGTTCCAGCGTCGGGATGATGCCGTGGTGAGCCGACACCTTGCCGTCGTTCCATGCACGCGAGCGCTGTTGGCGATCCAGGCGCTCGATCAGCGGCCGCAGGCTGGGGTCGGTCTTGACCAGGCTGTCGAGTACGGTCGGTACCTCGGCCAGCATGCTCTCGGGCAGGTAGCCCGAATCCGAGCGCGGATACGTTGTCGCCTTGTGCGTCTCGTACAGCGCCTGGGCAATGTCCAGCGTCTCCTGCACGTCGAGGCCCAACTGCTTGGAGCACACCTCCTGCAGCGTGCCCAGGTCGAACGGCAGCGGCGGCCCTTCGCGCACGCGCTCGGTTTCTACCGACAGCACCTGGGCGGAGCCGGCCGTGCGCAGGTGCTCGGCGGCCTGCTGCGCCACCGGCTGCTGAAGGCAGCGACCCGCTACATCCGTGCTGCCTTCGGGCGGTATCCAGCTCGCGGTGAAGGACTGGCCGGCATGGGATAGCAGCACGTCCACGGCCCAATACGGCACGGAGACGAAGCGCGCGATCTCGCGGTCGCGGTCCACCACCAGCTTCAGCGTCGGCGTCTGCACGCGCCCCACCGACAGCACGCCGGTATAGCCGGCCTGGCGCCCCAGCAGTGTGAACAAGCGGCTCAGGTTCATCCCGATC
>DYFV01000059.1 GCA_020725025.1 Azoarcus sp. | reverse complement strand
GGAATCAACCGAATACCTGATCAACCCTTTTGCACAACTTGACGCACACAACTGTTTGGAGCGGGAGTCGAACCCGCGACAGGCCGCAGCTTGCGCCGCGGCTGCTCTACCCGACTGAGCTATCCAATCGTTTGCGGTCCGGGAATCGAACCCGGGCTGGCCCACCAGGGCCCGCAAGGCGACCACGGCTCGGCTGCTGGGCGGCATGCGCGCCGGCGAACGGAGGATCCGGGCCGTCGCGCACCAGCGGGGTGGGAACCCCTGCCCGTGGGCCTTCGCAGCGAGGCTGCAGTCGCGGATCCTTATGCGAGACACGTGCCAGCGACATGCGCGGATGCGTACGACGTGCTCAACCTGTTGAAACAATTGGGAATATGCGGATCGATCGGGATGAGCGCGCCCGTCAGAATGCGGGTAGAATCGCGACGGTGCGATAAGCATTTATCTTTTCGGATAAACCCAATGCGCAAGACGGTCGTCATCGGCTTCCTCGGCACCCAGCTCGACTACGGCGGCAAGGGCAGCGCGCGCTGGGAGAAGTGGCGCCCCTCGGTCGCCCTGTGCCAGCAGGAAGACCTGATCGTGCATCGGCTGGAGCTCATCCACGACGCCCGCAGCCGCGGGCTGGCCGAGCGGGTGAAGCTCGACATCGCCACCGTGTCGCCGGAGACCGAGGTGCGGCGCGTGGAGATCGAGCTGCGCGACCCGTGGGACTTCGAGGAGGTCTACACCACGCTGCACGACTTCGCCCGCGGCTACGCCTTCGACACCGAGGCCGAGGATTACCTCATCCACATCACCACCGGCACCCACGTGGCCCAGATCTGCTGGTTCCTGCTCGCCGAGGCGCGCTACCTGCCGGCGCGCCTGCTGCAGACCTCACCGGCGCGCAAGAAGGACGTGGGCAACAGCGCCGGCACCTACGAGGTCATCGACCTCGACCTGTCCCGCTACGACCGCATCGCCCAGCGCTTCCGCCGCGAGCACGACGAGACCCTGAGCTTCCTGAAGTCGGGCATCGCCACCCGCAACCCCCGCTTCAACGGCATGATCGAGGAGATCGAGCGGGTCGCGGGCCGCTCGCGCGCGCCGCTTCTGCTGGTCGGGCCGACCGGCGCCGGCAAGTCCTTCCTCGCGCGCCGGGTGTATGAGCTCAAGCGCCAGAAACAGCGCCTGGAGGGCCGCTTTGTCGAGGTGAACTGCGCCACCCTGCGCGGGGACGCGGCCATGTCGGCCCTCTTCGGCCACGTGGCGGGCGCCTTCACCGGGGCGCGGGGGGAGCGGCCGGGCCTGCTGCGCGCGGCCGACGGCGGCCTGCTCTTCCTGGACGAGATCGGCGAGCTGGGCCTCGACGAGCAGGCGATGCTGCTGAAGGCGATCGAGGAGAAGCGCTTCTTCCCCTTCGGGGCCGACCGGGAGGTGGCGAGCGACTTCCAGCTCATCGCCGGCACCAACCGGGACCTGCGCCGCGAGGTGGCCGAGGGCCGCTTCAGGGAAGACCTCCACGCGCGCATCAACCTGTGGACCTTCCAGCTGCCGGGCCTGGCCGCCCGCAGCGAGGACATCGAGCCCAACCTGGACTTCGAGCTCGAGCGTTTCGCCCGGGAGCACGGCATGCTGGTGCGCTTCAACCTGGAGGCGCGGCGCCGCTGGCTCGCCTTCGCCTGCTCGCCGGCGGCGCGCTGGACGGGCAACTTCCGCGAGCTGTCGGCCTCGATCACCCGCATGGCGACGCTGGCCGACGCCGGGCGCATCACCGAGGACAACGTGGTGGCCGAGATCGAACGCCTGCGTGCCGCCTGGTCCGACGGCCGCGGCGCCGACGCGGCCGAAGCCCTGCTCGGCGAGGCCGCCGCCGGCCTCGACCTCTTCGACCGCTGCCAGCTCAACGCGGTGATCGAGGTGTGTCGCGGCTCGGCCAGCCTGTCGGAGGCCGGACGCCGGCTCTTCGCGGTGTCGCGCCAGGAGAAGAAGCAGGCCAACGACGCCGATCGCCTGCGCAAGTACCTGGCGCGCTTCGGGCTGCGATGGAGCGACGTGGCCGGCGCGATGCGTTCCTCCTGACCGCCGCCTTCACTCCTTCCCTTCCTCGGCGGCCGCCGGCACCTGCGTTCGGCCCTCGTGCGCCCCCGCGCCCTTCACGTCGACCCGGCAGAAACCCTGCGGCGCAACCGCGAGCGCCGCGTTGAACTTGCTCGACATGTTCTGGAAGGCGACGAGCGCGGTGAGCTCGATCACCGCGTCCTCGTCGAAATGCGATTTCACGCGCGCCATCAGCGCGTCGTCCACACCCAGGTCGCTGCGGGTCATTGCCTCGGCGTAGGCGAGCGCGGCCTTCTGGCGCGCGTCGAACAGCGGCGAAGCCTCGAACTCGGGGAGCGCGGCGAGCTGGCCTTCGCTCACGCCGCGCTTCATGCCGGTGGCGGCGTTGATGTCCACGCAGAACGCGCACCAGTTGATCTGCGACACCCGCACCGTGATGAGCGAGCGCAGGGCCGGCTCGATCGGGGAGCGGCGGCGATCGAGCGCGCCGTAGAGGAGGGAGAGCGCCGCGAAGACCTTGGGGCTGCGCGCCCACAGGCGCGCCGGTTCGAGCTCCTGGCCGTAACGGCGGCGCTGGTTGGCGAGCACCAGGCGCGCGTACCAGGAAAGGCGCCGGCGGGGAATGGGCGGAATGCGGGAGGAGGCGTGGAGTGTCATGGGCAATGGACGGAAAGTCGGATCGGACGCTCGCGGCGGAGAAAGGATACCTGGATGGTAACTCTTTGCATGTAAGGGAATTTCGTCAGTCGTCCAGGATTTTCGAGAGGATTTTTTGTGCAGCGCACAAAATCCTTGACATGTTTTTTCTCCGTACTAGAATCGTTTTGTGCAGCGCAACATTGCCACCCTCCGGGCGGCAGTCCGTGAGCCCGACGATACGTCCAACCCGACAAGGAGCGTCCCATGACCACGTCCCCGAAGCTGTTGACCGTTTCCCCCGAAGAGATCTTCGACGCCTACACCTCCGCCAGCCAGACCGTTTTCGAGTCCGCCGAACGCCTGACGGTGCTCAACCTGAACACCGCCCGCGCCCTCATGGACGACGGCACCGCCGCGGTCCGCTCGCTGCTCTCGGTGAAGACGCCCCAGGACCTGAGCGCGCTGCAATCGGCCAGCGCCCAGCCCACCGTGGAGAAGGTCCTCGGCTACTACCGCGGCTGCTACGAGATCCTGGCCCAGGGCCTGGAGGAAGTGGTCAAGCCCTTCGAGCTGCAGGCTGCCGAGATCAACAAGCAGGTGATCGCAGCCCTGGAGAAGGCGGCCAAGTCGGCGCCGGGCGGTTCGGATGTCGCCCTCGCCGCGGTGCAGTCGATGGTCGCGGCGGCCAACTCCACCTACGAGAGCGTGAGCAAGGCGACCCGCAAGGCGATCGAGATCGCCGAGACCAACCTGACGGCGGCCGCCGGCCTGCCGCCCAAGGCGAGCTCGGAGCCGGCGGACAAGGCCGCCTGAGCATCCGGCCGGCCGCGCGTCTCCTCCACGCGGCTCCATAGGCCGGCATTCGGCGCCCTGCGGGGCGCCGATTTTTTTCGTCGGGGATGCCGCGGGCCAGGGGCCAGGGGCCGGGCGCTAGGGCTAGGATAATGGCAGGGCTTGCCGCCACCCGAACCCGTCCCTCAGGAGCCGCCCGTGTCTTCGCCGCTTCGCTTCGCCCTGGTGCTCGTCGCCTGCCTGCTCGTCGCGCGCTTCGCGCACGCCGCGCCGGCCGTTCCGGTTTCCCAAGACATCGCCGTCGAGCTCGATCCGGCGGCCCGCAGCCTGCATGGCGAAGCCGAGATCACGGTCCGCGGCAGCGGGGGCTTCGACCTTCTCCTCGAGGACGGCTTCACCGTGGAGACGGCGACGCTGGACGGCCGGCCGCTCACGGTACGCCCGCGCCGCGAGGGCGGACTGCTGCGCTGGCCGATCCCCAGCGGTGACGAGATCCGCAGCCTGCGGCTCGTCTGGCACGGCACGCTGGAGCCGCTTGCGCGGGGCATGGAGCATCGCGACACCCTGGGCCAGCGCCGCCTCACCGCCGACCCGGAGGGCAGCTTCCTGCCGGCCGGCGGCGCGTGGTATCCGCTGGTGGTGCGCGCGGGCGAGCTGCTCCTGCACGACTACCGCGTGACGCTCACCCTGCCCGCGGGCCAGCGCGGGCTGGTGGCCGGCACGCGGGTGGCGGAGACCGAGGCCGGCGGGCGGATCACAGCGCGCTTCGAGTTTCCCCACCCCTCGGAAGGCGTCGACCTGATCGCCGGCCCGTATCGGGTGGACGAGATCACCGCCCGCTCGGCGGACGGCCGGGAACTCGCGCTGCGCACCTATTTCCATCCCGAGCTCGCGCCCCTCGCGGCGGACTATCTCGCCTCGGTACGCGATTACCTGGCCCTCTACGAGGACTGGATCGGCTCCTATCCGTTCAGCAGCTTCTCGGTGGTCTCCAGCCCCACGCCGACCGGCTTCGGCATGCCCTCGCTCACCTACCTGGGCGTCGAGGTGCTGAAGCTGCCCTTCATCCGCACCACCTCCCTCGGCCACGAGGTCTTGCACAACTGGTGGGGCAACGGCGTCTATCCCGACTACGGGAGCGGCAACTGGAGCGAGGGGCTCACCACCTTCATGGCCGACTACGCCTACGCCGAGCGCGAGAGCGCGGACAAGGCGCGCGCCATGCGGCTCGGCTGGCTGCGCGACCTCTCGGGCATCCCGCCCGGCGCCGACCGGCCGCTCACCGCCTTCACCTCGCGCAGCCACGGCATCTCCCAGGCAGTGGGGTATTCGAAGACGGCGATGCTCTTCCTGATGCTGCGCGAGCGCCTCGGCACGGAGACCTTCGACCGGGGCGTGCGGCGGCTGTGGCGCGACCGGCAGTTCCGGCTCACCGGCTGGGACGAGCTGCGGGCGGCGTTCGAGGCCGAGGCCAAGGAGGATCTCGGCAGCTTCTTCACGCAATGGCTCACCCGGGCGGGCCTGCCCGAGCTCACCCTGGAAGCCGCCCGTGCCACTCCGGAAGGCGTCGCGGTGACCCTCGCCCAGGGCTCGCCCGCCTACGAGCTCGATGTGCCCCTGCAACTGGGCGGTCCCGGCGGCACGACGAACCGGCGGGTGCGCCTCGACCAGCCTCGGCAGACCTTCGTCCTCCCCGCCGACGGGCCCGCGCACACGGTCACCCTGGACCCGGACAGCCGGCTGCTGCGCCGTCTCGGCCGCGACGAGGCCCCGCCCATCCTGCGGGAGCTGCAACTGGACCGGGCGAGCGCCCTGCTGGTGGTGGGCGAGGCCGGCTACACCGAGCCCGCCGAGAAGCTCGCCGCGCGGCTGCTCGACCATGTACCCGCCGCGCAGCCCGCCGACACCATGCCGTCGGACACCCCGCTCCTCGTGATCGGCGCCCAGGCCGAGATAGCGGGCTGGCTCGCACGCCACGGCCTGCCGCCCGCGCCGCCCGAGGTGGCCGGGCGCGGCGACGTGCGCATGTGGACGCTGCGGCTTGCGTCCGGCGCCCCCGTGGCGCTGGTCGCCGCCGACAGTCCGGCCGCCCTCGCCGCCGCCATCCGTCCCCTGCCGCACTACCGGCAGCAGAGCTGGCTGGTGCTCGAGGCGGGCAAGGCGCGCGACCGCGGCGTGTGGCCGGCCAAGGCGCCGTCGATCCCGGTGGCGCGCTCCCCGGGCTAGAATCGCGCCTTTTTGCGCGCCGCCCCATGAGCTCTGCCCACCCCGCCCCCGAGCTTCTCGCACCCGCCGGCTCGCTGGAGATGATGCGCACCGCCTTCGCCTTCGGGGCGGACGCGGTGTATGCCGGTCAGCCGCGCTACTCGCTGCGGGTGAGGAACAACAGCTTCGGCAAGCTGCCGGTGCTCGCCCAGGGCATCGCCGAGGCGCGGAGCGCGGGCAAGGCGTTCTACGTGGTGAGCAACATCTACCCGCACAACGCCAAGCTCAAGACCTTCCTCGCCGACATGGAGCCGGTGGTGGCGCTCGCGCCCGACGCGCTGATCATGGCCGACCCCGGCTTGATGCTGATGGTGCGCGAACGCTGGCCGGAGCTGCCGATCCACCTCTCGGTGCAGGCCAACACCACCAACTGGGCGGCGGTACGCTTCTGGCAGTCGGTGGGCGTCTCGCGGGTGATCCTGTCCCGCGAGCTCTCCCTGGACGAGATCGCCGAGATCCGCGACGCCTGCCCGGACATGGAGCTCGAGGTTTTCGTCCACGGGGCCCTGTGCGTGGCCTACTCGGGGCGCTGCCTGCTCTCGGGCTACTTCAACCACCGCGACCCCAACCAGGGCACCTGCACCAACTCCTGCCGCTGGGACTACCGGGTGCATGCGGCCGCCGAGGACGGTTCCGGCGACCTCCACCCCCGCGGCGGCCCGGCGCTGGGCGGGGGGCCGCGCCATGCCGCAGCCGAGCGGGTATGGCTGCTGGAAGAAGGCACCCGCCCAGGCGAGCTGATGCCGGTGGAGGAGGACGAGCACGGCACCTACATCCTCAACTCCCGCGACCTGCGGGCGGTGGAGCACGTGGCGCGGCTCGCGGCGATCGGCGTGGATTCCCTAAAGATCGAGGGCCGCACCAAGAGCCCCTACTACGTGGCGCGGGCGAGCCAGGCCTATCGGCGGGCCATCGACGACGCGGTCGCCGGCCGCGACTTCGACCTGCGCCTGCTGGGCGCACTGGAAGGGCTCGCCAACCGCGGCTACACCGACGGCTTCTACCAGCGCCACCACACGCCCGAGCACCAGAACTACCTGCGCGGGCACTCCGAGTCGGGGCGCAGCCTGCTGGTGGGCGAGGTGGCCGGCTTCGACGCGGCGCGCGGCCTGGCGGCAGTCGAGGTGAAGAACGCCTTCACGGTCGGCGACCGGCTGGAGTTCGTGCATCCGGCCGGCACCACGGAGGCCGTGCTGGCACGCCTGGAGGACGCCGACGGCGCCGCGCTTGCCGGCGTACCGGGCAGCGGGCGGCGGGTGTGGCTGGCGCTTCCGGACGGCGTCCCGTCCGACGCGCCGTGCTTCGTGGCACGCTTCCTCGATTCCTGAGGCGGCCCGTGCCGCCCTGCCGGGAGCGAGCAATTCGACACGGATAGTTCAGACTCGGTCTGATAGGGTGAGCGGCTCCCGGAGCCGTCCGGGCCGTTGTCCCCGTCCGGGGGAGGCCCCACGGAACGCCGCGGCGCGCCGGCAGTCCGTGTGCAAGGAGAATCGCCCCATGACCAAGTCCCAGAACATCCGAATCATCCGTGCCGAGCTCTCCGAGCCGGCCCATGCCCAAGCCTTCCTCGAGCTCCTCGACCACTACGCGCGCGACCCGATGGGCGGCGGCGCAGGGCTCTCCGCGCCGGTGCGCGAAGAGCTCGTCCCCAGGCTGCGCGCCCGCCTCGATTTCGCCGCTTTCCTCGCCTTCGACGCGGCGATCGCGGTGGGCCTCGTCAACTGCTTCGAGGGCTTTTCCACCTTTGCCGCGCGGCCGCTGCTGAACGTGCACGACATCGTGGTGCGCGACGCCTACCGCGGCCGCGGCATCGGCCGGCAGTTACTGGCGACGGCGGAGGAGGAGGCCCGCACGCGCGGCTGCTGCAAGCTGACGCTGGAGGTCCTGTCCAACAACCGCGCCGCACTCGCCGCCTACGAGCGTGCCGGCTTCCGGCCCTACGTGCTCGACCCCGCCGCCGGCCAGGCACTTTTTCTGCAGAAGTGGATCGAGAGCTAGGGCGCCTCGAGTCTCCGGCGGACCGCCGACGGGGGATCTGGGCTATAATGCAACGCTTTGTTTTAACGGGAATTCGGGATTCACTGTGCTCGTCGCCGCCAACATTACCATGCAGTTCGGGGCCAAGCCCCTGTTCGAGAACGTCTCCGTCAAATTCGGCGAGGGCAACCGCTACGGCCTGATCGGGGCCAACGGTGCGGGCAAGTCGACCTTCATGAAGATCCTGTGCGGGGCGCTCGAGCCCTCCGCGGGCAACGTGTCCAAGGATCCGAACGAGCGCATGGCCTACCTGCGCCAGGACCAGTTCGCCTACGAGGACATGCGCGTGCTCGACGTGGTCATGATGGGCCACGACGAGATGTGGGCGTGCATGCGCGAGAAGGACGCGATCTACGCCAACCCCGAGGCGACCGAGGACGACTACATGCACGCCGCCGAGCTCGAGGCGAAGTTCGCCGAGTACGACGGCTACACCGCCGAGGCGCGGGCGGGCGAGCTGCTGCTGGGGGTGGGGATCGGCACCGAGCTCCACGACGGGCCGATGCAGAACGTCGCCCCGGGCTGGAAGCTGCGGGTGCTGCTGTGCCAGGCGCTGTTCGCCAATCCGGACATCCTGCTGCTCGACGAGCCGACCAACAACCTGGACATCAACACCATCCGCTGGCTGGAGAACGTGCTCAACGAGCGCGACTCCACCATGGTGATCATCTCCCACGACCGCCACTTCCTGAACCAGGTGTGCACCCACATGGCGGACCTGGACTACGGCACGATCACCGTGTACGCCGGCAACTACGACGACTACATGGAAGCGGCCACCCTCGCGCGCCAGCGCCAGCAGGCCGCCAACGCCCGCGCCAAGGAAAAGATCGCCGACCTGCAGGAGTTCGTGCGGCGCTTCTCGGCCAACAAGTCCAAGGCCAAGCAGGCCACCAGCCGCCTGAAGCTGATCGACAAGCTCAAGCCCGAGGACGTGAAGCCGTCTTCCCGCCAGTACCCGTGGATCCGCTTCGACTACGACGACAAGGACCGCCTGCACCGCCTCGCCTGCGAAGTGGAGAACCTCAGCTTCGCCTACGAGGGCATGGAGAAGCCCTTGATCGACCGCTTCTCCATCGCCATCGAGGCGGGCGAGAAGGTGGCCATCATCGGCGAGAACGGGGTGGGCAAGACCACGCTCTTGAAGCTCCTCGTGGGTGAGCTCCAGCCGCAGAAGGGTACGGTGAAATGGGCCGAGAAGGCCAAGCCGGGCTACTACGCCCAGGACCATTCGGCCGAATTCGACTCGGACGCGAGCCTCACGGAGTGGATCGCCGATTATGCGCGGGTCACCGCCGACTCCCAGGGCGGCGACCTGGAGACGCTGATCCGCGGCACGCTGGGACGGCTCCTCTTCTCCGGCGACGAGGTGCGGAAGCCGGTGCGCGTCATCTCGGGCGGCGAGCAGGGCCGCATGCTCTTCGGCAAGCTGATGCTCTCGCGCCCCAACGTGCTGCTGATGGACGAGCCGACCAACCACCTCGACATGGAGTCGATCGAGTCGCTCAACACCGGCCTCGAGAAGTTCACCGGCACCCTGTTCTTCGTTTCCCACGACCGCGAGTTCGTGTCCTCGCTCGCCACCCGCATCATCGAGATCAAGCTCGACGGCAGCATCGTCGACTACCGCGGCACCTACGAGGAGTACCTGGCGAGCCAGGGCCTCGAGTAATTCGCGCCTCACCGGTCCGCCGCCGCGCACCCGGCGGCTGTTTCGCTGCGCCCGTGCCGGTCAGCGCGGTGCGCACGGCCGGCGCGCGACCCACGTCGCCGTCGGCCGCTCACACAGGGAGCGAGCCATGACTGACGTCGCCTCGACGCGCGGCGCACGCCCGCGCATCCACATCAACCCTCCCGTGTTCTACACCTCCGCCGTGCTCACGCTCGCCTTCGTGGGCTTCGCGGCGCTCTTCCCGGCCACCGCGGACACCCTGTTCGCCGCCATGCAGAGCTGGGTTACCGAGTCGGCGGGCTGGTTCTATGTGCTGGTGGTAGCCGGCTTCCTGGTATTCGTGGTGCTGCTTGCGGTGTCCGACTATGGCCGGATCAAGCTCGGGCGCGACCACAGCGAGCCGGACTACAGCTACGCCTCCTGGTTCGCGATGCTGTTCTCGGCCGGCATGGGCATCGGCCTGATGTTCTTCGGCGTGGCCGAGCCGATCATGCACTACGCCACCCCACCGGCGGGCGATGCGGCCACCGCCGCCGCCGCGCGCCAGGCGATGCGCATCACCTTCTTCCACTGGGGCGTGCATGCCTGGGCGATCTACGCGGTGGTCGCCCTCTCGCTCGCCTATTTCGCTTTCCGCCACGACCTGCCGCTCAGGATCCGCTCGGCGCTCTACCCGCTCATCGGCGAGCGCATCCACGGCCCGATCGGCCACGCGGTCGACACGTTCGCGGTGCTCGGCACGATCTTCGGCGTGGCGACCTCGCTCGGCTTCGGAGTGATCCAGGTGAACTCCGGGCTCGCCTACCTTTTCGACGTGCCGACCGGAGTGGGCGTGCAACTGGTGCTGATCGCCGTGATCACCGCGATCGCCACGCTCTCGGTCGCGCTCGGGCTGGATGCGGGCATCCGGCGCATCTCCGAGCTCAACATGGTGCTCGCCGTGGCCTTGCTGGCCTTCGTGCTGGTGGCCGGCCCCACGGTGTTCCTGCTCCAGACCCTGGTCCAGAACACCGGGATGTACCTGTCGAACCTCTTCGCGATGACCTTCAACCTCTACGCCTACGAGCCCACCGGCTGGATCGGCGGCTGGACGTTGTTCTACTGGGGCTGGTGGATCGCCTGGTCGCCCTTCGTGGGCATGTTCATCGCGCGCGTGTCGCGCGGGCGCACCATCCGCGAGTTCGTCGTCGGCGTGCTGCTCGTGCCGGTGGGCTTCACCTTCATGTGGATGACCTTCTTCGGCGATACCGCACTGCACATGGTGATGAGGCAGGGCATCGGCGGGCTGACCGAGGCGGTGGCGGCCGACACCTCGGTGGCGCTGTTCCGCTTCTTCGAGCAGCTGCCGCTCGCATCCGTGAGCTCGTTCGTGGCGACGACGCTGGTGGTGACCTTCTTCGTCACCTCCTCGGACTCGGGCTCGCTGGTGGTCGACATGCTCACCTCCGGCGGCGAGGAGGAGTCGCCGACCTGGCAGCGCGTCTTCTGGGCGGTGGTCGAGGGCATCGTGGCGGCGGCGCTGCTGATCGCCGGCGGGCTGGGCGCGCTGCAAACGGCCACCATCGCCAGCGCGCTGCCCTTCGCCCTGGTGATGATCGTCATGTGCTGGGGTCTCATGCGGGCGCTGCGTCTCGAGGCGGTCAAGCGCGTCTCGCTGCGCCAGGCCCGCGTCACGCCCTGGGGTGTCCACGCCGCCGGCGACTGGCGCCAGCGGCTGCGAGCGCTGGTGCACCAGCCGCGCCGTACGGAAGTGCTGCGGTTCGTGCGCGAGGTCGCGGGCCCGGCGCTCGAGAAGATTGCGGGCGAGCTGCGCGCGCAGGGGCTGGACGCGCGTACCGGCGAGGGCGCGGACGGGCGGCGCTGGGTGGAGGTCGGGCACGGCGACGAACCCGACTTCTTCTATTCGGTGCGTCCGCGCGCCTACGAGGCGCCCTCCTTCGTGATGAGCGACACCCTGCCGGGACGCGCCGAGGCGCTCAAGTACTACCGCGCCGAAGTGCATCTGCGCGAGGGCAGCCAGGACTATGACATTTCGGGCTGGAGCGAGGCCGACGTCATCAACGACATCCTCGACCAGTACGAGCGGCATATGCACTTCCTGCACATGGTCCGTTAGCGTGCGCCTACATGCCGCACGGTGCGCGGGATAGGCCCGGCGTCGGCTACAATCCGTGCAACACTCTACGGCACGACCATGATCGGAATCTTCCTCGTCACCCACGGCAGCCTCGGCGAGTCGCTCATCCAGTGCGCCTGCCACGTGCTGAACAAGCGACCGAAGCAGATCGTCCAGCTCGGGGTGTCCGGCCAGGACGATCCGCTCGACCTGCTGCCCACCGCGCGCCAGATGCTCTCCTGGGTCGATTCCGGGCGCGGCGTGCTGGTGCTCACCGACATCTACGGCGCCACGCCGTCGAACATCGCCGTCAAGCTGCTGGAGCCGGGCCGGGTAGAGGGCATCGCGGGGGTGAATCTCCCCATGCTGCTCCGGGTGCTGACCTACCGCGAAAAGGACATGCAGACGCTGATCCAGCGCGCCGTATCCGGCGGCTGCGACGGCGTGCTGCAGATGAAGTGAGGCGGCAATGCCACGGGCGGAAGCGCAGATCATCAACAAGCTCGGCCTGCATGCGCGTGCCTCGGCCAAGCTCACCCAGACGGCAAGCAACTTCGGGGCCGAAGTGTGGCTCGAACGCAATGGGCGCCGGGTGAACGCCAAGAGCATCATGGGAGTGATGATGCTGGCAGCCGCGCGCGGCTCGACCATCACCATCGACACCGAAGGCCAGGACGCGGAGGCCGCCCTCGAGGCCATTCTGGCGCTCATCGCCGACCGTTTCGGCGAGGGGGAATAGCGCCATGCCCTTCACCCTCCACGGCCTGCCGGTTTCGCAAGGGATCGCCATCGGCCACGTGCACCTGGTGTCGCACGCGATGCTGGAGGTGAACCACTACCATGTTCCGGCGCGCCACCTGACCGAGGAGCTCGAGCGGCTCGATCAGGCGGTGGCGACCGTGCAGGGCGAGCTGGTGGGCCTCAAGGCCGCCGCCACCCTGGGTCAGACCCACAGCGAGGTGGGCGCCTTCGTGGACCTGCAGATGATGATGCTCGCCGACCCGCTGCTGGTGGAGGCGGCGCGCGAGCTCATCAAGGTGCGCCGCTGCAACGCGGAATGGGCGCTGGTGCAGCAGATGGAGCACCTGGTCGAGCAGTTCGAGCAGATCGAGGATCCCTACCTGCGCGAACGCAAGGCCGACGTGGTGCAGGTGGTCGAGCGCCTGGTGAAGGTGCTGCTCGGCCACCCCGGCCACCTCCCGCCCAAGCGCCGCGACGGGCTGGGCACCATCGTGGTCGCCCACGACCTCTCCCCCGCGGACACCATCGGCTTCCGCGACCACAACATCGCCGGCTTCGTCACCGACGTGGGCGGCCCCACCAGCCACACCGCGATCGTGGCGCGCAGCCTGCGCATTCCGGCGGTGGTCGGCCTGCACCACATCCGCCAGCTGGTGGAGGAGGACGAGCTCCTCATCATCGACGGCACGCGCGGGGTGGTGATCGTCGGCCCCGACGAGCGCATCGTCGAGGAGTACCGGCTGCGGCGCACCGAGCTCGAGCTCGAGCGCTCCAAGCTCAATCGCCTGAAGGACACCCGCGCCACCACCCTCGACGGCGAGAGCATCAGCCTGCTCGCCAACATCGAGGGGCCCAAGGACCTGGGTGCGCTCAAGGCGGTGAACGCCGACGGGGTGGGACTCTTCCGCACGGAGTTCCTCTTCATCGGGCGCGACACCCTGCCCGACGAGGACGAGCAGTACGAGGCCTACCGGGCAGTGCTGAAGTCGCTGTCGGGCAAGCCGGTCACCATCCGCACCTTCGACGTGGGCGCGGACAAGACCCTCAACGGAGTGGGCGCGCGCTTCGAGCCCAACCCGGCGCTTGGCCTGCGCGCGGTACGCTACTCGCTCGCCGAGCCGAAGATGTTCCTCACCCAGTTGCGCGCGCTGCTGCGCGCCTCGGTGCACGGACAGCTCAGGATCATGATCCCGATGCTCGCGCACGCCCACGAGATCGACCAGTCGCTGATCCTGATCGAGAAGGCCAAGGCGGAGCTTCGCGCCGAGCGCATCAAGTTCGACGAGAGCGTGCCGGTGGGCGGCATGATCGAGGTGCCGGCCGCCGCGCTGGCCCTGGGCATGTTCATCCGGCGCCTGGCCTTCCTGTCGATCGGCACCAACGACCTCATCCAGTACACGCTCGCGATCGACCGCTCGGACGAGGCGGTGGTGCATCTCTACGACCCGCTGCATCCGGCGGTGCTGAAGCTGATCGGCGGCACCATCCAGGCCGGGGCGCGCTTCGGCATGCCGGTGTCGGTGTGCGGAGAGATGGCGGGCGATCCGGCCTACACGCTCTTGCTCCTGGGCATGGGGCTGCGGCAGTTTTCGATGCATCCTGCCAACATTCTGGAGATCAAGCAGCAGGTGCTGCGGGCCGACCTGGGCGAGCTCGCCCCGCGGGTGCAGCGCATCATCAAGATGGACGAACAATCGAAGGTGCGTGAAGCAGTTCTGCGACTGGTTGGCTGAGCACACCGTAGAGTGTCGCGCCGGGGGGCGCTAATCAGGGAGGCGGTGCGTGGGTCTGCGTTGGAAATCGGGGCTTTGGCTGGGGGCGCTGTTCGCCCTCGCGATGGTGTTCGCGCTGCTCGTGGGACGGGTGGCGCTCGACGCGTTCCGCGACCACTACGGCGCCGCCTTCGCACGTAACCATGCGCTGCTGCAGGCGCAGAAGCTCACCACGCTCCTCACCCGGGAGCTGTCCCTGTCGCAGCGGCTCGCCGAGCTCGGCAGCATCCAGCGCTTCCTGCGCGAAGGGACCGGCGCCGACGCCGCCTTCGCCGACCTGGAGCAGTTCCGGCGCGCCTTTGTCGACCAGTCGGTGTTCCTCATCGTCGATGCCTCCGGCGACTATTACTTCAGCGACGGCAAGGAGCCCCTCGACGTGGCGCGCCCGAGCTACCGGCTGAGCGCGGAGGCGGCCAAGGACCAGTGGTACTTCGCGACGCTGCGCGAGGGGAGACCGTTCGCGCTCAACGTGAACGTCGATTACGAGCTCGAAGTGACCAAGGTGTGGTTCAACGTGCTCGTGCGCGAGAACGACGGCGAGCGCGTGCTGGGGCTGGCCGGGACGGGTCTGGATCTGCGCCGCTTCCTGGCGGAGTTCGCCGCGAGCAACAGCTCCGGCGTCACCAATTTCATCATCGACGGCAAGGGGGCCATTCTCGCCCATCCCGATCCGGCCCTGATCGAGTTCGCCGCGCTGACCAAGGCCGAGCCCGAGCGCACCCTGCAGCGGCTGGTCGATAGCGACGCCGAGCGCGAAGGGCTGCGCGATCGGCTCGCGGCGCTGCGTGCCGCGCCACGGGACGGGGCCACCCACGCGCTGCACCTGCAGGGTGCGCCGCGCATCCTGGGGATCGCCTATATTCCGGAGCTCGACTGGTACACCGTCACCGCGGTCGACCTCGGCGCAGCCAGCGTGATCGACGAGCGCCTGGTGTGGTCGATCGGTGCGGGTGGACTGGTGCTGCTGCTCGTGTTCGCGACCGCGGTCACCTTCGGCGTCGACCGCTTCATCCTTCGTCCGCTGCAGCAGCTCACCGACTCGACCCGCCGCATCGCCGCCGGCGACTACGGGCAGCGGCTCGCCTCCCCCCGTCGTGACGAGTTGGGCGAGCTCACCCGCGCCTTCGACGGCATGGCGCGCGAGGTGCAGAGCTACACCGGCGAGCTGGAGCGGCGCGTGGCCCAGCGCACCCGCGACCTGGAGGAGGCGCGCGACCGCATCGCAGCCGCCCACCGCCAGATCCAGGACAGCATCCGCTACGCGAGCCTGATCCAGGAGGCGATGCTGCCGCGGCGCGATCTCGCCCTGCACTTTCCCGCGCACCACTTCGTGCTGTGGCAACCGCGCGACATGGTGGGCGGCGACTGCTTCGTCCTGCGCGCGGCCGAGGGCGGGCTCCTCCTCGGGGTGATCGACTGCGCCGGGCACGGGGTGCCCGGGGCGATCATGACCATGGTGGCCCACGCCGCCTTCGACATCGCGGTGCAGGAGGTGGGGCTCGCCGACCCGGCGACCGTCCTCCGCCGCATGGACGCCGCGGCACGCGCCCTGTTGCCGACACTGGACCTCGACCAGCCGCTCGCGACCAACATGGACGTCGGTCTGTGCCACCTCGACGCGACGCGCGGCCGCCTCACCTTCGCCGGCGCGCGGATGTCGCTGTTCCGTTGCGGCGGCGAACGCTGCGAGGAGATCGCCGGCGGGCGGCGCAGCCTCGGCGAACGGCGCGAGGCGCACTGGGAGAACGTCGTGCTCGCCGCCGAGCCCGGCCACACGTACTATCTCGCGACCGACGGCTTCCTCGACCAGGGAGGCGGGGCGCACGGCTACGGCTACGGCAAGCGGCGCTTCGCGGCGCTGCTGGGAGAGACGGCCGCCCTGCCGGTCGCTGACCAGGAGGCGGCGCTGCGCCGCGCCCTGGACGAGTACCGCGGCGCGCGCCCACAGCGCGACGACATCACCGTATTGGGATTCCGCATTCCGGACCGGACAACGCCTGCCGGTCCCCTATCCGGAGATTGACGATGGACCAGGTGGACGTACTGTTCCTGCGCGAGGCCTTCACCCGCCAGGGCATCATGCTTAGCTTCAACGGGCCGTTCTCGGCGACGCTGATCGAGGAGATCGGCAAGGCGCTGCGCAAGTACATGGAGGGTCTGGCGGAGTCGGCCTCGGCGGTGACGGACGTATTCACCGCCTACATCGAGCTCTCCCAGAACATCCGCCACTACGCCGTCGCGCGGGGCGTGAGCGGCCACGACGCCGAGGCGACCATCATCGTCTCGCGCGACCCGGAAGGCCATTACGTGGTGAACGCGGGCAACGTCATCCTGCGCGAGGACGGGGAGGCGCTCGTCGCGCGCATCGGGGCGCTGGCCGCCATGGACAAGGCGGAGCTCAAGGCCGCCTTCAAGGCCCAGATGCGCCAGCCCCGTGATCCGGCCGCCAAGACCGGCGCCGGCCTGGGGCTCATCGACCTGGCACGGCGGGCAAGCCGTCCCCTCGCCTGCACCCTGAAGCCTATCGACGAAGGCCGTGCGTTCTTCAGCCTTCGCGTCGTGATCTGAATCGAGGACCAACGTGAACGATCTTCATATTTCCGCGACCGACTCGACCCCCGCGGTGCACACCGACTGGGCGGCAGGCCGCCTGGAAATGACGGGCGACTCGTATCCCGAGAACTCTTTCGAGCTGTTCCAGCCGGTCCTCGAGTGGCTGGCCGCCTTTCTCGCCGAGAGCGATCGCCCGCTCGCCGTCGAGCTGCAGCTGCTCTACCTCAACACCAGCAGCGTGCGGGCCATGATGGACATCTTCGACGCGCTGCAGGACGCACACGAGGCGGGGCGGCAGGTGAGCGTGCGCTGGCGCTACGACCGGGACAACGAACGGGTGGCCGAGCTCGCCGGGGAGTTCAAGGAAGACTACACCTTCCCCTTCGACATCGTGCCCAAGCACTGACGCTACCGAGCGAGGCCGCCATGTCCGACGACGCGCACCGGGAACACCCCGATCACCTGCTCGCCGACCGTATCGAGGCGCTGCTCGCCGATCCGCGCTACCGCGACGACCCGCTTCGCGAGCCGCTCGCCGAGCTGCACGCGGCGTTCACCGACCAGTTGCGGCAGATGGACCGCATCGCGCGCATCGCCGACCGCTACCAGGCGGCCGAACGCCAGCGCGGAGAGCGCTACGCGCTCGACTACCGCGGCCAGATCCGGCGCCTGGAGAAGATCGTGCGCATCAGCGACCGCTACCAGGGCATGCTGCGCGACCTGAACGAGCGGCTGCAGTGGCTCTCCAGCCGCGACGTGCTGACCGGCCTCCCCAACCGCCGCTACACCCTGCAGCGCCTGAACGAGGAGTACGCCCGCGCACAGCGCAGCGAGCGCCCGTTCAGCATCATCCTGGGCGACGTGGACCACTTCAAGGCCATCAACGACTCCCTGGGGCATGAAGCAGGCGACCAGGCGCTGGCCGCGGTGGCGGCTCGCCTCGCCGAAACGGTGCGAGACTACGACGTCTGTGCACGCTGGGGCGGCGAGGAGTTCCTGGTGCTGCTGCCGGACACTGCGCTTACCGCCGCCCGCGAGGGCACCGAACGCCTTCGGGCGCACGTCGCCGACGAGCCCTTCGTCATCGGCGAGACGACGCGCCAGATCACGCTGTCCTTCGGCGTCGGCAGCTATGCGCCGGGCGAGCCGCTCAACGCTCTCATCAAGCGCGTCGACGACGCCCTCTACGTCGCCAAGCGCGGCGGGCGCAACCGCGTCGCGGTCGCGGCGCCGGCGTCGAATTGACATTTGCCCCCCGCCACGCTAAGTTCCGCCCATCCAGCGCCGATTTGACCCACAGCTTGCGGGCGCTCAATAAATCCGGCTAAAGCGAGGACGACCCAGTCCGCGTTCGCAGCCGGCTGGGTTTTGTTTTTTTCCGCTCGAGAAGATGATCCAACCCCAATCCGTCGGAGTGGTGAGCGCGCAACGGGCGCGGTTCACCGAGCCGCTCCAGCTCAAGAGCGGCGGCAGCCTGCCCGAGTACGAGCTGGTCTACGAGACCTATGGCGAACTCAACGCCGCGCGCAGCAACGCGGTGCTGGTGTGTCACGCCCTGTCCGGCTCGCACCACGTGGCCGGCCATTACGCCGAGGACGCGCGGGACGTGGGCTGGTGGGACAACCTGGTAGGCCCCGGCAAGCCGCTCGACACCCGCAAGTTCTTCGTCATCGGCGTGAACAACCTCGGCGGCTGCCACGGCAGCACCGGGCCGAGCTCGATCAACCCGGCCACCGGCAAGATGTGGGGAGCGGACTTCCCCTTCGTCACCGTGGAGGACTGGGTGGCCGCCCAGGCGCGACTGGCCGACGCGCTCGGCATCGAGCGCTTCGCCGCGGTGATCGGCGGCAGCCTGGGCGGCATGCAAGCGCTGTCCTGGACCCTGCAGTACCCCGAGCGGGTCGCCCACGCGCTGGTGATCGCCTCCGCGCCAAAGCTCACCGCCCAGAACATCGCCTTCAACGAGGTGGCGCGCCAGGCCATCCTCAGCGACCCGGACTTCCACGGCGGGCACTATTACGAGCACGGCGTGGTGCCCGCCCGCGGCCTCAAGCTCGCCCGCATGATCGGCCACATCACCTACCTGTCCGACGACGCGATGGGCGAGAAATTCGGCCGGAGCCTGCGCCACGGCAAGGCGGTCTACAGCTACGACGTCGAGTTCGAGATCGAGTCCTACCTGCGCTACCAGGGCGACAAGTTCGCCGGCTTCTTCGACGCCAACACCTATCTGCTGATCACCAAGGCGCTCGACTACTTCGATCCCGCCTTCGAGTACGGCGGCAACCTCGCAGCGGCACTCGCGCGCGCCACCGCGGATTTCCTGGTGGTGTCGTTCTCCACCGACTGGCGCTTCTCGCCGGCCAGGAGCCGCGAGATCGTCTACGGACTGCTCCACAACCGGCGCAACGTGAGCTATGCCGAGATCGACTGCCCGGCCGGACACGACTCCTTCCTGCTCGACGACGCGCAGTACCACGCGCTGCTCGCCGCCTATTTCGACCGCATCGAGGTGTAGCCATGGCCGCCTACCGCTACGACTACGACGTCATCACACAGTGGATCGCGCCGGGCGAGAAGGTGCTCGATCTGGGCTGCGGCGACGGCAGCCTGCTGCGTCACCTCGCTCAAGTGCGCCAGGTGCAGGGCTACGGGGTGGAGAACGACCCGGAGAAGCTCCTCGCCTGCACCCGCAACGGGGTCAACGTGATCCAGATGGACCTGGAGAAGGGGCTCGCCGGCTTCGAGGACGGCTTCTTCGACCACGTCATCATGAGCCTGTCGCTGCAGGCGATGCACAACACCCAGGGCATCCTGGCCGAGATGCTGCGGGTGGGCCGGGAGGCAGTGGTGAGCTTTCCGAACTTCGGCTACTGGCGGCACCGCCAGAGCATTCTCAACGGGCGCATGCCGGTCTCCGAGAGCCTGCCGCACCAGTGGTTCAACACGCCCAACGTGCGTTTCTTCACCATCGCCGACTTCGACGCCCTGTGCGAGATCGACGGCATCGCGGTGCGCGAGCGGCTCGCCTTCGACGAGGGCCGCCTGGTCACCGGGGAGCCGAACTTCCAGGCGAGCGTGGCGGTGTATCGGCTGGGGCGGGGGAGCTGAACCGCTTCTCCCGGATTCCGCTGCGCTCCATCCGGGCTACGAATCGGTTCGTAGCCCGGATGGAGCCGAAGGTGTAATCCGGGAAACCCCGGGCCGGGCCGATCAGCCGACGGTAAAGCTCGCCACGTCCACCCGGATGGCGCCCCGGCCCAGCGCCACGGCGGTGGCGGCCGCGAACTGGCGAGCCCACTCGCCGCCTTCCTTGAAGCGGTCCTCGCCGCCGTACTTGGCGACGTTGAGGATCATGTCCAGCACCAGGATCTTGCCCATGGGGTTGCTCGGCGTGCACTCCAGCGCCTCGAACTCCCGTGACAGCCAGGCGCGCGCCTGATCGCGCGTCAAGGCGTCCGCTTCCTTGTCGTGCACCGTGATCTCGTACTCGCGCTCCGCGCCGAACGACACCGTGACGTGCTGGCTCATGTCCATCTCCTCTGCATGCGTGTGGTTATGTTGAATCCGCATTGTCGGGCGCGGCGGACGGGCAGGCAAGCCCATACGCACGCGTATCGCTGCAGCGCACGATTGTAAGCCTTTTCCCCCGCTGTCAGAATCGGCCGGACCCCGCCTGCGCGAGGCCGGCACATGCTCGTGGCGGCCGCCCCGGCCCCTGATGACCGAGCTCAACCCGCTCCGAGGCGCATGTCCCGACCGACATCGGATTCCTACGGCCCGCAATTTCTCGCGGCCTTCCTGCTCATCGCCTGCCTGATCACCCTGGCGTTCGTCGCCTTCCATCGCCACCAGTACGAGGGCGCGCGCAGCGCCGTTGCCGCGACTCTGGAATCGACGGCAGCCCTGCGCGCGGGCGAGGTCGAGCGCTGGCGCGGCGAACGTCTGGGAGACGGGGAGGTTCTGCGCCGCAATCGGGCCGCGCTGGGGACCCTGGAGACCTGGATGGCGGGACGGGCACCCGGGGCCGGCGCCTATGTGCGCCACTGGCTCGCGGGCTACCTGGAAGCACACGCCTACGAGAGCGTACAGATCCTGAATGTGCGCGACGAGGCGCTCTTCGTGGCGGGCGGCGCCCTGCTCGTGTCCGACGCGACGCGCGAACTCATCGGACAAGCGAGGGAGCAGGGTCGGCCGCTGCTCGGCGACATCCAGCGGGACGAGGACGGTCGCCCCTATCTCGACATGGTGATCCCGGTCCCGCTCGCCGACGAGTACTGGGTCATCGGTACGGTGATACTTCGTATCGACCCGGAGCGCACCCTCTACCCGCTGCTGCGCAGCTGGCCGGGTGCGAGCGCGAGCGCGGAAATCCTGCTGCTCGCCGAGCGTGACGACGGCCTGCATTTCCTCGCGCCACCGCGCGGTGCCGGACCGGGCGAGCCCTGGCCGGTGGTGGCCCGCGAGGATACCGAGCTCGTGTCGGCCGCGATCGCACGCGGTGCCGGCGAGGCGGCGGGGGTGGACTACCGGCGCGGCCCGCGGGTGCTCGCCGCCGGCGCCCGGGTCGCCGGATCGGACTGGCTGCTGGTGGGCAAGATCGACGAGGACGAGGTCCGCGAGGCGGTCCGCCGGCAGACCAGCGTCGCGGCGGCCGGCGGCGTGGTGGTGGTGCTTCTGGCGGCCGCGTTGCTGGCGCGGATCTGGCGCCGGCAGCGCCGCGCAGCACAGCGCCGTCTCGAGGCCGAGCTGCGCGACCGGCGCGAGCTGGAGCGCCTGCGCAACCATCTGCACGACGCCCTGGAAGTGGCGCAGCTCGGGAGCTGGGACCGCAACCTCGAGACCGGGGAGCTGTGGTGGTCCCACGAGACCCGTGCCCTGCTGCAGATCCCGGCCGACGAGACGCCCACCCTGAGCGGTTTTCTCGCACGTATCCATCCCGAGGACCGCGAGCGGGTGGCCACGCTCACCCACGAGGCCTACACGGCGGGGCGGGACTTCGAGGCGGGCTACCGCGCACTGTTGCCGGACGGAACGCTGCGCCACTTCCACAACCGGGTGCGGGTGGTACGCGACAACCAAGGCCGCCCGGTGCGCGCCATCGGCACGGTGCAGGACGTGACCGCGCAGCGCGCCCTCGAGCGCGAGCTGCAGCGCCAGGGCGCCTACCTGCTCGCCATCGTCAATCACCTGCCGCAGGGCATCAGCGTGTTCGACGAAAACCTGCGCCTGCAGTACTGGAACGCCCGCCTCGGCGACGTGCTCGAGCTGCCGCCGGAGCTCCTCTACCGCGGCGTCGATTTCGACGAGCTCATCATGGTACCGGCGCGCCGCGGCGAGTACGGGCCCGGCGATCCCGCCGAGCAGGTGCGGGAGCGGCGCCGGCTGGCGCTCGAGTTCCGGCCCCACCGCTTCGAGCGCACCCGGCCCAACGGCGCAACGCACCTCGTAGCAGGCGAGCCGCTCTTCATCGACGGACAGGTGGCCGGCTTCATCACCACCTACACCGACATCACCGAGAGCAAGCGCGTCGAGCGCGAGCTCGAGCGCCGGCATCGGCTGCTGCAGACCATCATCGACCATATCCCGGGCGGCGTATCGCTGATCGACGGCGAGCTGCGCCTCGTGACCTGGAACGAGGAGCTCAAGCGCCTGCTCGACCTTCCGGACCGCCTCTTTGCGGACGGCCCACCGTTCCTCGGCGACATCCTGCAGTTCAACGCCGAGCGCGGCGAGTACGGACCGGGCGATCCGGCGGCCATCACCGCGGAGCTTCTTGCCCGCGCCCGCAATCCCGTGGCCCACGGCTTCGAGCGGGTGCGTCCGGACGGGCAGGTCCTGCACGTGCAGGGCCAGCCGCTGCCCGACGGCGGTTTCGTCACGATCTACACGGACGTCACCGAGCAGCGCCGTGCCGAGAAGCGGCTGCTGCTCGCCGACACGGTCTTCGAGAACAGCCCGGAGGCCATCGTGGTCACCGACCTCGCGCGGCGCATCGTATCGGTGAACCCTGCCCACGAGACCATCACCGGCCTCACGCCCGAGCGCGCGCTCGGCACGCTGTTCCGGCCCGAGGAGGGCGACGGGGCGGAGCCGGGCGAGATCGACGCGGCCACCATCTGGGCGATCGTCGAGCGTCACGGCACCTTCGCCGGCGAATGCCGCGGGCGGCGCGCCGACGGCGAGACCTATCCCCGCTGGCTCATGCTCAATGCGGTACGCGACGGCTACACGCGCCAGGTGACCCACTATCTCGCGATCTTCAGCGACATCACCGATCGCAAGCGCTCCGAGGCCGACATCCGCCACCTGGCACACCACGACACGCTCACCGGGCTCGCCAACCGCTTCTCGCTCGGCGCCCGGCTGGAGCAGTCGGTAGCCGACGCCCGGCGCAACGGGCAGCAGCTCGCCGTGCTCTTCCTCGACCTCGACCGCTTCAAGAACATCAACGACTCCCTCGGGCACCACGTAGGCGACGCGCTCCTGGTGCAGGTCGCCCAGCGCCTGCTCGCCGCGGTGCGAGAGACGGACACCGTGGCGCGCCTGGGGGGCGACGAGTTCGTGGTGGTGCTGCCCGGCATCGGCGGCTCGACGGACGCCGCCCACGTCGCGGGCAAGCTCCTGGCGGCGCTGTCCGCACCTTACCCGGTGCAGGGCCACGAACTGCACACGACGCCTTCCATCGGCATCAGCCTGTTCCCCTCCGACAGCGAGGCCCCGGCGACCCTGCTGCGCAACGCCGACACCGCCATGTACCACGCCAAGGCGGTCGGACGGGCCAACTACCAGTTCTACACGGAGGAGATGAACCGCGTCGCCACCGCCCGCCTGGCCCTGGAGGGGAAGCTGCGCCAGGCGCTGGCGCGGCGCGAGTTCGAGCTCTGGTACCAGCCCCAGTTCGCCAGCGGCGATGGCTCGCTCACCGGCCTCGAGGCACTGGTGCGCTGGCGCCATCCCGAGGACGGCCTCATCGCCCCGGCACAGTTCATCCCGCTCGCCGAGGAAACCGGCATCATCATGGAGATCGGCACCTGGGTGCTGGGCGAGGCCTGCCGCCAGGCCCGACGCTGGCTCGATGCCGGCCTGCCGCCGCTGCGCATGTCGGTGAACCTTTCGGTGCGCCAGCTGCGCGACGCCTACCTCGCCGACACCGTCGCCTCGGTGCTGGCAGGCACCGGGCTGCGCCCCGAGCTGCTCGAGCTGGAGATCACCGAGAGCTCGGTGATGGATCGACCGGACAAGGCCATCGCAGTGCTCGAGACGCTCAAGCGCCTCGGCGTGAAGATCGCCATCGACGACTTCGGCACCGGGCACTCCTCGCTCTCCTACCTGAAGCTCTTCCCGCTCGATCACCTCAAGATCGACCGCTCCTTCGTCTCGGACATCGAGCACGACGCCAACGACGCCGCCATCGTCGCCGCGGCAGTCTCGCTCGCCCACAGCCTGGGCCTGTCGGTCGTCGCCGAGGGCGTCGAGACGGCGGTGCAGGTGGAGCGCCTGCGCACCCTCGGCTGCGACGAGCTGCAGGGCTACCACTTCAGCCGCCCGCTGCCCGCGGCGGAGATGGAGCGCTTCATCCGCACGCGGCTCGCCCTTCCGGCCTGAGGACCCGTGCGTCGGCGCGCCGACACGGCCGGCGCCAATCTGGGATAATGCCCCGCTACCTCCCGCGCGCCCGACCCGTGTTGCCCTCCCGCCGTCCTGCCTGGCTCGAAGCCCTGCTCAACCGCCGCATGCTCGTGTGCATCTTCACGGGCTTCGCCTCGGGCCTGCCCCTCTACCTCCTGCTCAACCTTGTGCCGGCGTGGCTCAAGACCGAAGGCCTGTCGCTCAAGGCGATCGGCGCCTTCGCCCTGATCCAGTTCCCCTACACCTGGAAGTTCCTGTGGGCACCGCTGCTCGACCGCTACGGCGTGCTGCCGTGGCTGGGGCGGCGACGCAGCTGGATGCTGGTGACGCAGCTGGGCCTGGTGGGTTCGATCGCCTGGCTGGGACAGCTCTCGCCTACCGAGCACCTGTGGCTGGTGGTGACGCTCACCGCGGGACTCGCGCTGCTCTCCGCCACCCAGGACATCGCGCTGGACGCCTTCCGGCGGGAGATCCTGCCCGACGAGGAGCTCGGGCTGGGCAACGCCATCCACGTGAACGCCTACCGCATCGCCGGACTCGTGCCGGGCTCGCTCTCGCTCATCCTCGCCGACCGCCTGCCCTGGGGCATGGTCTTCTTCATTACCGCGCTGTTCATGCTGCCCGGCGTCGCGATGACCCTGATGGTGAAGGAGCCGGCCGCCGAGGCGCGCGCGCCGCGCACCCTGCGCGACGCGGTGATCGAGCCCTTCCACGAGTTCTTCAGCCGCCACGGCATCGGCGCCGCCCTGCTGGTGCTCGCCTTCCTGCTCTTCTACAAACTCGGCGACTCGCTGTGCACCGCGCTCGCCACGCCCTTCTACCTCGACATGGGCTACACCAAGACCGAGATCGGGATCATCGCCAAGAACGCCGGCCTCTGGCCCATGGTGATCGGCGGGATCCTGGGCGGGCTGTGGATGGTGAAGCTCGGCATCAACCGCGCGCTATGGCTCTTCGGCGTGGTGCAGATCGTCACCATTCTCGGCTTCGTGTGGCTCGCCTGGCTCGGCCCGGCGCCCTCGGACACCACGCGGCTCACCGCGCTCGCCGTGGTGATCGCCGGCGAAGCGGTCGGGGCTGGCCTGGGCACCACCGCCTTCGTCGCCTTCATGGCGCGCACCACCCATCCGGCCTACACGGCCACGCAGTTCGCGCTGTTCACCAGCCTGATGGCGGTGCCGCGGACCTTCATCAACGCGTCGGCCGGCTGGCTGGTCGAGCGCATGGGCTGGCTCGACTTCTTCTGGGCCTGCTTCTTCCTCGCCATCCCCGGCATGCTGCTGCTGCTCGTCGTGGCGCCGTGGAACGGGGAGGCCCGCGCCATCGAAGCCGCCGCCGCCCGACGGGCCTGAACCACACACCATGATCCAAGAATCCTCCGCCCTGGTGAGCGCCGCGCGCGAGCTCTCGCACCGGGTGGCCGACCTGCCCTTCACCGACCCGGTCACCCATGTCTACAACCCGCTCGACTACGCCTGGGCGGTCCACGAGCGCTACCTGGACCGCTACGGGCAGGGGACCAAGCGGGTGATCTTCCTGGGCATGAATCCGGGGCCCTTCGGCATGGCGCAGACCGGCGTGCCCTTCGGCGAGATCACCGCGGTGCGCGACTGGCTGGGGCTGGCCGGGCCCGTCGGAAAGCCGGCCACCGAGAACCCGGGGCGGCCGGTCGAAGGCTTCGCCTGCCCGCGCTCGGAAGTGAGCGGCCGGCGCCTGTGGGGACTCTTTCAGGAACGTTTCGTCACGCCCGATGCCTTCTTCGCCGAGCACTTCGTCGCCAATTACTGCCCCCTGGTGTTCTTCTCGGACGGGCGCAACGTCACGCCGGACAAGTTGCCGGCGGGTGAGCAGAAGCCACTGCTCGCCGCCTGCGACGCGCACCTGCGGCGCATGGCGGAGATCCTCGAGCCGGAGTGGGTGATCGGCGTGGGCGGGTGGGCCGAGGGCCGGGCGGCGGAGGCGCTGGCCGGGCTGCCACTGCGCATCGGCCGCATCCTCCATCCGAGCCCTGCGAGCCCGGCCGCGAACCGCGGCTGGTCGGCGGCGGCGGAAGGCCAGTTGCGCGCCCTGGGGGTCTGGACCTAGCGACGATGCGCGAGGAATCGCGTCGGCTGCGCAAATCCGCGGCTGCGAGTATATAATTCATAATTATGAATAAGATGGGCGGCCCGAGGGTCGCCTCCAACAATCCGACGATACGGGGGATCGATCATGCAGGACATCGAGCAACTGTTTGCCAATAACCGGGCCTGGTCCGAACGCATGCGCGGGGAGGACCCACAGTACTTCGCCCGCCTCGTTGCGCAGCAGTCGCCCGAGTACCTGTGGATCGGGTGCTCGGACAGCCGGGTGCCGGCGAACCAGATCGTCGGACTCGCCCCCGGCGAGGTGTTCGTCCATCGCAACGTCGCCAACGTGGTGGTGCACACCGATCTCAACGCCCTTTCCGTGATCCAGTACGCGGTGGACGTGCTGCGCGTGAAGCACATCCTGGTGGTGGGCCACTACGGATGCGGCGGCGTCACGGCGGCGCTCAACGACGCGCGGGTCGGCCTCACCGACAACTGGCTGCGCCACGTTCAGGACGTGCGCGACAAGCACGAGAACCTGATCGCGACCATCGACGATCCCCAGCGGCGCATCGACCAGCTGTGCGAGCTGAACGTGATGCAGCAGGTGGTGAACGTGAGCCTGACCTCGGTGGTGAGCGACGCCTGGGAGCGCGGACAGAGGCTCACCGTGCACGGCTGGTGCTACAGCCTTTCGGACGGCATCGTGCGCGACCTCAAGGTGAGCGCCCGCAGCCGCGACGAGGCGCTGGTGCGCTACCGGGACGCCATCGGGCACATGCGCGCCGCCTGAGGACCCGACTGCGGCGGCCACCGGACGGGGAAACTGCCTTGCGCATCGGCATCGACCTCGGCGGCACCAAGATCGAGGTGGTGGCGCTCGACGACGCGGGCGAGGAGCGCCTGCGCAGGCGCGTCGCCACGCCCCGGGATGACTACGCCGCCACCGTCGAGACGGTGGCCACGCTCGTCGAGGCGGCCGAGCGCGAGACCGGCAAGCGCGGCGCGGTGGGCGTGGGCACGCCCGGTTCGCCATCGCCGGCGAGCGGACTCATCCGCAACGCCAATTCCACCTGCCTCAACGGGCGCCCCCTGCAGGCCGACCTCTCGCGCCGTCTCGGGCGCGAGGTGCGCATCGCCAACGACGCCAACTGCCTCGCCGTATCGGAAGCTGCCGACGGCGCCGGAGCGGGCGCGCCGGTGGTGTTCGGCGTGATCCTCGGCACCGGTGTCGGCGGCGGCCTGGTGGTCCACGGACGGCTCCTCGTCGGCGCCAACGCCGTCGCCGGCGAATGGGGCCACAACCCGCTACCGCTGCCGGGAGCGTCCGACCTGCCGCTGCCCGCCTGCTATTGCGGGCGCCACGGCTGTATCGAAACCTATCTCTCCGGCCCCGGCATGGCCGCCGACCACCTCCGGCACACCGGCTACACGCTCGCCCCCGAGGCGATCGTGCAGGGCGCGCAAGCGGGCGACGCCGCCTGCGAGGCGACCCTCGTGCGCTACGAGGAACGCCTCGCCCGCGCGCTCGCCGGCGTCATCAACGTCGTCGACCCGGACGTGATCGTGCTGGGCGGCGGCCTCTCGCGCCTGGAGCGCCTCTACCGCAACGTGCCGCGGCGGTGGGGGGAGTGGGTGTTCTCGGACGTGATCGCCACGCGCCTCCTGCCGAGCCGGCACGGCGACTCGTCGGGGGTGCGGGGGGCGGCGTGGTTGTGGCCTTCTCCAGGGGCTAGGGATTCGGGACTAGTGAGAACAAACGCTTGAATCGACCGGTTCCCACGGATTTCGGGCCCGGGCACATTCAGAGCTCGCATAGTGTTCAGATCGCGCCGGTTTTCCCTAGCCCCTAGCCCCTGATCCCTGACCTCAAACCTCCAACGGATCCACGTCCAGCTGCCAGCGGAGCTCCCTGGGAGTGCGCTGCCCACGCAGCGCCCCCACCCACTGGCTCAGGAATGCCTGCAGGGGCGCCCGCTCGTCGGCCTCGACCAGCAGCTGGGCGCGCTCGCGCCGCGCGAGGCGGGTCATGCGCATCGGCACCGGGTCGAACACCCGGAGGCCCTCGGGCGCCGTCTCGCGCGCGATCGCGCGGGCCTGCTCGAGAAAGGCGATCGCGTCGTTGAGCGCCGGGGCGTCCGCCCGCAACATCGCCTGGAAGGTGAACGGCGGAAAACCGGCCTGGCGGCGCTCGGTGAGCGCCCGCTCGGCAAAGGCGTCGAAATCGTGGCGCGCCAGGCAGCGGTACAGCGGATGCTCCGGATACTCGGTCTGGATCAGCACCTCGCCGGGCAGGTGGGCGCGCCCGGCCCGGCCGCCGACCTGCATGAGCTGCTGGAAGAGGCGCTCCGGGGCGCGGAAGTCCGCGGCGTGCAGCGAGGCATCGGCCCCGACCACCCCCACCAGGGTGAGCCGCGGGAAGTCGTGCCCCTTGGCCATCATCTGGGTGCCCACCAGGATGTCCGCCTCGCCGCCCGCGATGGCGGCAAGCAGCGCTTCCCACTGGGCGCGGGTGCGCGCCGAATCCCGGTCGACCCGCAGCACGCGCGCCTGGGGAAAGAGCTCCGCCAGCCGCGCCTCGATGCGCTGGGTGCCCCGCCCGAAGGGCTGTACGTCCTGGTTGCCGCAGGAGGGGCAGGCACGCGGGATCTGCCCCTCGCAGCCGCAGTGGTGGCAGCGCACGCGCCGGTCGGCGAGATGGACCACCAGGTTGGCCGAGCAATGCGGGCAGCGGCTTACCCAGCCGCAGGACGGGCAGGCGAGCACCGGGGCGTAGCCGCGCCGGTTGAGGAACACCAGGCTCTGTTCGCCGCGCGCCAGCCGTTCCCCGATCGCCGCCTGCAGGACGGGACTGATGCCCTCGTCCAGAATCACCCGCCGCGTGTCGATGCAGCGTACGGCCGGCAGGGTGCTCGCCACCGCCCGCGCGGCCAGTCTCAGGGCCCGGTAGCGTCCGCCGCGGGCGTGATGCCAGGTCTCCAGCGAAGGCGTGGCCGAGCCCAGCACGATGGGCACGCCGCGCTGACGCGACCGCCACACCGCCACGTCGCGCGCCGAGTAGCGGACGCCTTCCTGCTGCTTGTAGGAGGCGTCGTGCTCCTCGTCGATGAGAATCAGCCCGAGTCGCGGCAGCGGCGCGAACACCGCCAGCCGGGTGCCGAGCACGATGTCGGCGCGGCCCTCGAGGGCATGCACGAAGCCCTGCGAGCGCGCGCCCTCGGCCAGCGCCGAATGCAGGCTCACCACGTGGGCGTGGGGAAAACGGCCGGCCACACGCGCCTCGAGCTGGGGGGTGAGGGCGATCTCAGGCACCAGCATCAGCACCTGCCGCCCGGCCGCGAGTACCCGCGCGGCGAGCCGGAGGTAAACCTCGGTCTTGCCGCTGCCGGTCACGCCGTGGAGCAGCCACGGCACGAAGCCTTCGCCCGCCGCGCTCACCTCGTCCACGGCCGCCTGCTGTTCGGCGGTGAGCGGCGGCACCACCCCCCCCGGCGCACCGGGATCGGCCGGGCGCACCGGCTCGATCCAGCCGCGGCGCAGCGCGTCGCCCAGGGCCGTCCCGTCCGGCAGGGCGCGCAGCGCGCTGCGCCGCATCACCGCCTCGCCGAGCGCGCGCACCAGTGCCAGGGCGCGGCTTTCCCGTCGCGCTTCGGCCAGCGCCATCCGGCCGGCCTCGCTCACCGCCAGGAGCGGGTCGGCCTCACGGTTGGCGACCGCGTCCGCGCGGCGCAGGCCGGGCGGAAGGGCCAGCGCGACGACCTCGCCCAGCGGCGCGTGGTAATAGCGGGCGACGAAGGCGACCAGCTCGAGCCAGTCTCGGGGGAGTGGGGCGACGTCCCGCTGAATGTGAGAGACGGATTTGAGGCGATCCGGCTCGACCTCGGAATCGGGTCGTACGGCGACGATCAGGCCGCTCTTCTCGCCCCGCCCGAAGGGAACACGGACGCACCGCCCCACATCGCCTTCACATGCGAGTTCACTCTTGTAATCAAATAGTTGCACCAAAGGAACGGGCAGCGCGACACGGACGATAGGCATTGCGGGTGCGAGCCTCAATAGGGAACTACTTGTATATCAGTATGTTGTCGCCTGATTCTCAGTATCAACCTCGGAACTACCAGTAACTGCTTGCCGCGAAAACTCTTAGATTTCTTGTCCACAAATCCTGTGGATAAGTTTGTGAATTGCGTGGGTGAAACCCCCTCAACACGGCACGGCATAAGCCTTTCTGTCACTCTGCCTTAACACTAGGCAATTTCATAACATCTTTTATTTCAATGACTTGCTATTTAGGCGTGCATACTCGGGGCGTGACGTGCGGATTTGGGTGCAGAACCAGATCGATGTGTATAAGTCAAGCGGGTTTGCCGCCGTGCACCACGGGAAAACGGGGAAAATTCCCCACTGGAAACGCGCGTGGGGCGCCCGTAAGCGCCCCACGCCGGACTACGGCCCGTTCGCCCGGGCTCAGGCGACCTGGCGCAACTTCCGGCTGTGCTGGTGCACCGTATCGACCAGCACCGACACCGACTCGGGCGGCGTGAACTGGGAGATGCCGTGGCCGAGGTTGAAGACGTGCCCGGGATGGTTGCCGAACGCATCCAGGACGCGGCGCGCTTCGGCCGCGACCGCCTCCGGCGGCGCGAACAGCACTGCCGGGTCCAGGTTGCCCTGCAGCGCAACGCGGTCGCCCACGAGCGCGCGGGCGCGTCCGATGTCCATGGTCCAGTCCAGCCCGACGGCATCGCAGCCGATTGCGGCGATGCGGTCGATCCAGATGCCACCCCCCTTGGTGAAGACGATGTTGGGGACGCGCTCGCCGTCCTTCTCGCGGGTAAGGCCGGCGACGACGCGCTCGAGGTAGCGCAGCGAGAACTCCTGGTAGGCCGCCTCGGACAGCACCCCGCCCCAGGAATCGAACACCATCACGGCCTGCGCGCCCGCCTCGATCTGGGCATTGAGATAGGCGACCACCGCATCGGCAGTCACCCCCAGGATGTGATGCAGCAGGTCGGGGCGGCTGTAGGCGAGGCTCTTGATCCGGCGGTAGTCGTCCGACGAGCCGCCTTCGACCATATAGCAGGCGAGGGTCCAGGGACTGCCCGAGAAACCGATCAGCGGCACGCTGCCGCCGAGCGCACGCCGGATCTCGGCCACTGCGTCCATCACGTATTGCAGCTCCACGTGGGGATCCGGGGCGGACAGGTTGCGGATCTCCCACTCGTCGCGCAGCGGGCGCTCGAAGCGGGGCCCTTCGCCCTCGGCGAAGTACAGGCCCAGGCCCATGGCGTCGGGGACGGTGAGGATGTCGGAGAAGAGGATCGCGGCGTCGAGGTCGTAGCGCGCGAGCGGCTGCAGCGTCACCTCGCAGGCGAGGGCCGGGCTCTTGCACAGGTTGAGGAAGCTGCCGGCACGCCGGCGCGTCTCGCAGTACTCGGGCAGGTAGCGGCCGGCCTGGCGCATCAGCCAGACGGGGGTGTATTCCGTGGGTTGGCGCAGCAGCGCGCGCAGGAAGGTGTCGTTGCTTAGGCGGGTCATGGCGTCCTCTGGTCGGCCCGATCGGGTGCAGACCGCGATTATCCGCGTTTTCGCCCGCCCTGCCGACCCCAGCCGGCGAGGGCGGACGCCGGGCCCGCCCTCAGCGGCGCCAGAAGACCGGCGTGAGCACCACCAGCAGGGTGAAGATCTCGAGGCGGCCGAGGATCATCGCAAAGGAGAGCATTCCGGTCTGAAAGTCCGTGAGCCCCGCATAGTTGGCCGCGGGGCCGACGGAGCCGAGGCCGGGCCCGGTGTTGTTGAGGCAGGCCACCACCGCCGAGAAGCCGGTGATGAGATCCAGCCCGGACGCCGACAGGACCAGCGTGAGCGATACGATGGTGACCATGTACATGAAGCTGAAGCCCAGCACCGCGTGCAGGATGGACTCGGATACCGGCTGGTTCCCGAGCCGCACCGGGCGGACCGCGTTCGGATGCAGCGAGCGGATGATCTCGCGGAACACCTGCTTGTACAGGATGATCGCGCGCATCATCTTGATGCCGCCTCCGGTCGAGCCGGAACAGGCGATGAAGCTGCCCAGGAAGAGGATCCAGATCTGGGCGAACATCGGCCACAGGGTGTAGTCGTAGGTGGCCAGGCCCAGCGAGGTGGAGATCGACACCACGTGGAAGGCGACGTAGCGCAGGGTCGTGGGCAGGTCCGTATGGGCGTTGAGCTGATACAGGTAGGTGGTGAGCAGGGCCACGCTCAGGCCCAGCACCAGGAAGTAAAAGGGGATCTCCGGGTCCCTGAAGTAGGGCGCCGGGCTGCGCCGTATGAGCGCGAGGTAGTGAGTGGCGTAGTTCAGGCCGGCGAGCAGCGCGAAGCCGATCACCACCATCTCCACCGACACGCTGTTGAAGTAGCCGAGCGAGGCGTCCTTGCTCGAGAAGCCGCCCAGGCCCGCCACCGTGAAGGCGTGGATGAGCGCCTGCCACGGGTCCATACCGACGAGCCACAGGCTCACACCGCAGGCCGCGGTAAGCACGGTGTAGCTGATCCACAGCCCCTTGGCCGTTTCTGCGATGCGCGGCGTGAGACTGGACTCCTTCATCGGCGTGGGCACCTCCGCCTTGAAGAGCTGACGTCCGCCGATGCCCAGCAGCGGCAGGATGGCCACCACCAGGACGATCACGCCCATGCCGCCGACCCAGTGCATGAAGGTGCGCCACAGATTGATCGAGATCGGCAGGGCGTCGAGGCCGGACAGCACCGTCGCCCCGGTGGCGGTGAGTCCCGATACGGCCTCGAAGTAGGCGTCGATGTAGGACAGGGCCGGCAGGTAGCCGAGCAGGGGCAGGGCACCGAAGACCGGGGTGACGACCCAGGTGAGCGCCACCAGCAGGAAGCCGTCGCGCGGGCGCAGGTCGCGACGGCGCCCTCGGGTGCTCGCCCACAGCGCCAGACCGGACGCGACGGTGATGAGGATCGCCCGGTCGTAGGCCTCGGTGGCGCCGTCGTGGAGCAGAAAGGACACCGCCAGCGGAAAGCCCATGAGCAGCCCGAAGATCATGATGATCAGGCCCAGGGCGTTGAGGGCGGGGAAGTAGCTGCGCATCAGAGGAAGGTGAAGCTCACCTGGAAGAGCTTCTCGACCTGGCGCACGAGCTTCTTGTGGGTGCAGAACACGA
>DYFV01000058.1 GCA_020725025.1 Azoarcus sp. | reverse complement strand
TCTTCGGCAACCTGAGAAACAACAAGCGGCTGCACCGCTTCACCCTGCGCGGGCGCACCAAGGTCGACGGGCAATGGAAGCTCTACTGCCTGGTGCACAACATCGAGAAGCTGGCGCATCACGGATATGCGCAATGAGGGAACGGAAGGCAGCCGAACGCGACTTGGCGCCCGGCCGCCACGGATGGAGATCCACGACCATGACCGATTCGAGCTGAGGCGCTCGCGAACATGATGAAAAGACCGAAGTCGGCCCCGGCCGATGGGACCCTCCCGCCCGTGAAACCGGTTTTTCTACACCGTCGTTGGAAGCCCGCCCGAATCAGATCGATGAGTCTATGAGAACTAATAACACTGCGGTTAGGACGCTACTCGTTACGCTTCTTATCGCTACGCTTGGCGCTTGCTCCGGATTGCCGATCCAAGAGGCCGTCAATCAACTTCAAAAGAGTCCCGCTTGCTGCACGACGTTTTCTGATTTGAAATTTCTGTCGCTTTCGCATTCGAAGCGACAGAAAATTGAGCTAAACGACTCGTCGCCCGTGATGGAGTTTCCGGAGGGGCGCTCCTTCGTCGCGGCCGTGTTGCTGCCGAAGGGTGCTAGCTCGTTATCGATACAGTCGGTCTATCCGTCGTATCTGCCAAAAACGTCCTACATCGACCCCATTGCAATCGTACTAGACTCGAGCAAGAGCGAGATTTCTCGTTATTCTCGTCTCAGTCTGAATCACGACAAGCACGTGATCCTTCCCGGCCTTTGGGAGTGGTACTTCGGTGCCACGCTGCCGCTACCCAAGAACTCTGCCTACGTGGTTATTTACGCGAACAATAGCTCGCGGCAAGTCCTTCGCACCGATTCCGACAATGGTACGCCTTGGCCCGTTCCACCTGCACCAATCGGAACGTTGGCACTAATCGCGAGGTAAATGGCAGCTGCGGGTTCCAACCAGAGCTTCCAGCTAACCGCTTGATTCTGCGCACTCTGCCGCCGCCTGAGGGCCGTCTTCATGCATCCGACCGACAATTCGACAAAGACAATGAAAACCAGCCGCTTCTTGTGCCTTGCCGCCGTTTTGATAAGCACCCTGACTGGCTGCGCTTCAAAGAGCGTCCCGAAAGATTTTAGTCTCGATGCAGCAAAGAACGAAGGAATCGTGATTGTTTCCGCGTCGCATGATTTATCCGGGGGCCGTGCGGCGAGGGCGGCCTTTTATCTCAACGGTGGGCCGATGGAGGAGCACGGAGGCCTGCTCTCCTCTCTTCCAGACATTTTTCCTGGCATACCCGGGGGCAGCGATCTTGAGGACGGATACGGAAAAGTGTTCGCGCTATCTCTTCCCGCAGGTCAGCATAAGATCACCTCATGGCAGATCACGAACGGATCGGGTCTGAGAATATTTCCTCGAGAAAAGCCTGCTCCGCTTGATTTTCACGTCGCCGCGGGCGAGGTCAAATATCTTGGAAATCTTCACGCAATTCTCCAGACAGGCAAGAACCTTTTCGGCATCACGGTCGTTGGAAACGGCTACCCTGAAGTTCGAGACGAACAAGAGCGCGACATCGCCGTGTTCAAGGAGAAGTACCCGCAGCTCAAGAATGGAATCGTAGTCGATCTATTGAGCCTAGGCCCATGGATTACCGGCGCGGAGAACCGTCGTCACGTCGATTCGCCGCCTCTTCTACCTAGCCCTCCTGTCAAGAGATGATGCGTGACCAACAGTTTCGGCCAACCGCCAAGAGCTGCGCTCTTGTCGTCCGCTGAATGGCGCGCCAAGCGAACGTCCAAACTCCCTCCTCGTGCAGCACAACTCCAACCCACCTACCGGTCTGTCCCGCCATGAAACCAGTCACTCTATCGATACTCGTCGCGGCTCTGCTTCTCTCTTCATGCGCATCCAAGATGAGCGCGCCTATCCAGGGCTACCTGTGCTGCAACGTTTCGCTGAACAAAGGTTGGATCTCGAGCAGCAATATCCGGGGGGGGCCGGTGCTGCCCTTCGGCGAACCCGTCCAGATCAATTTTCTCAAGCGAACGTATTACGCCTACGGAGACGTTCGCGGAGCCGAGTATGGGTTCAGCGAGGACTCGGCGAAGACAAGGGAAGACACGCTGGCATGGCTTCGATCGATCATCGTTCCCGAGGACCCTCGCAAGGTCTTCGCGAGTTGGCCTGCCGACGTGCGGGCCGCGGTGAGCGCCGGGAAGGTGATCGTCGGCATGACGCGCGAGCAGGTCGTCACATCGATCGGGTACCCGTCGAGAAGCGACACTCCGGATATCGCGGCGAGCACGTGGAAGTACTGGACAACCATGGACGACGCGCCGGTCGAGCTCAGGTTCGGTGCGGATGGGACGCTCGAGAAGGTCTCCGGGCCGGACGGGGCGCTTCGGAGCGTCGAGTCGAGCCTGTGAGGGGGCGGGCCTGCCGGACGTCGGCGCGACGAGCGTGACGCCTGGCCTCCCGCTCGAGGCTCTCCGTCGCCCATCGTTCGGCGACGCTCGCCGTTCCTGGGGCTGGGGCCGCGCCTGAACTACCATGTCAGAGCGATGGAGCGCTCTCACCCGACGGAGACACCATGACTGCCTACGCCGTAGCGATCGTCCGCGAGACCCGATTCGGGCCGGAGATCAAGGAATACCTGCAGAGGATCGACGAGACCCTGGCGCCCTTCTCCGGCAGGTATCGGGTGCATGGCGGGCCTTACGAGGCGCTGGAGGGTACGTGGGCGAGCGATCTGGTGCTTATCGAGTTTCCGTCCATGGAGATGGCTCGGAGCTGGTACGAGTCGCCGGCCTACCGGGCCATCCGGCCGTTGCGTACCGGGAACACCGAGGGCGTGGTGTTCCTGGTGCAGGGCGTCGCGGAGGATCACAAGGGCGCCGATCTGCTCGGGTAGCGCGCCGTGGCGCGCGCTGCCGTGCGCTCCGGGACGCGGTAGCCGGCTGCTCGGGCGTAAGCCGGGCGGCGCGCGGAACTGCTTTCCGCCCGAGGCGGTATCGGCGAATCGCAAGGGAATGCTTGCGGGAGGCGGCGCGGAAGCCGTAGGCACGTGCCTGGACCTCATCTCCATGGCGGAGGGACGAATCGGTGCAGATGTTCTTCAACGGCTGGGACAGCCTCTTCCGCACCCTGGTCGTCGGGGCGCTGGCCTACGTGACGCTGGTCGTCTTCCTGCGCATCTCCGGCCGGCGCACGCTCTCCAAGATGAACGCCTTCGACCTGATCGTGACCGTCGCGCTGGGCTCCACGCTGGCCACCGTCCTTCTGTCCAAGGACGTCGCCCTGGCCGACGGCGCGCTGGCCTTCGCCCTGCTCATCGGCCTCCAGTTCGCGGTCACCTGGTCGAGCGTGCGGGCGCGCTGGGTGCGGCAGCTGGTCACCGGGGAGCCGGTGATGCTGCTTTACCGCGGCGAGATGCTCCCGGCCGCCCTGCGGCGCGCGCGAGTGACCGAGAACGAAGTCCGCGCGGCGGTCCGGTCGGCCGGGCTCGCGTCCCTGAGCGGGATCGAAGCCGTGGTATTGGAGACGGACGGCTCGTTCAGCGTCGTGCGCCCGGGCGCGAAGGACGGCCAGCGGAGCCTGAAGGGCGTTCAGGGGCCGCCGGCGAGCCAGGAGGACGAGCCCTGACCGGCCCCCGTCGTGGCGCTTTGCATCGCTTCCGCCCCTTTGCCGGAGCGCGGGATGCCGAGCCGGCGCTCTCCAGGCATATTGCTTCGTCGAGGAGATGGTTCCGATGCCGACCTTGGCTCCTGCCCGCCCCCTCCGCCGCAGTCCGCCGGCGCTGGCGCTCTTGCTCGCGCTGCTCGGCGCGCCCGGCCCCGCTCCGGCCGAGACACTGGGCGAACGCTTGCACCAGCGCCTGGAGGAGCGCCGTGCCCAGGGCGACGCGGCGGCCCGGCACGCCGCCCGGCCGGGCACCCGCGAGTACTCGCTGGAGCACGGCGGCCTGACGCGCGCCTATCTGGTCCACGTGCCCCGCAAGTACCGCCCCGGCCGCCCTGCCCCCCTCGTCTTCGCCTTCCACGGGGGCGGCGGCCACGCGGCCTTCATGGCCGACGACGCGCGCTACGGCCTCATCTCCAAGGCCGAGGAGGCGGGCTTCGTCGTCGTGTTTCCCAACGGCTACAGCCGCCTGCCGGGCGGGAAGCTGGCGACCTGGAACGCCGGCTCCTGCTGCGGCGACGCGCGCGACCGCGAGGTGGACGACGTGGGCTTCGTGCGCGCCATGCTCGCCGCGATCCGCTCGCGGCTCGACGTGGATCCGGCGCGCATCTACGCGACCGGGATGTCCAACGGCGGCATGCTGAGCCACCGCCTGGCCTGCGAGATGGCCGACGTGTTCGGCGCCGTGGCCTCGGTGGCCGGCACCGACGGCACGCAAACGTGCGCGCCGTCCCGGCCGGTCTCGGTGCTGCATCTCCACGCCCGGAACGACGATCACGTGCTGTTCGAGGGCGGTGCGGGAGAGAACGCTTTCCGCGACCGCAGCAAGGTGACCACCTTCGTGTCGGTGCCGGAAACCATCGCGCGCTGGGTCGCCCGCAACCGGTGCGACGCCGCTCCGGCGAGAACCCTGTCGGTGCCGAGCGCCTGGTGCGACACCTATGGCGGCTGCGCGGGCGGGGTGCAGGTGCAGCTATGCGTGACGGCGACCGGCGGCCACTCCTGGCCGGGCGCGGAGAAGGTGCGCCGCGGCAAGGAGCCGGCCTCCCAGGCCATTTCCGCGAACGACGTGATGTGGACCTTCTTCGAGGCCAGCGCGCGATAGCCGCCCCTGGGGGGCGTCGGCTGTCATAATCGCCCTGTCCGTCCGCCGCCGGAGCGATGCCGTGCTCACCCTCGAGTTTCTCCTCACCTCCTTCGTCGTGGTGCTCATCCCCGGCACCGGGGTGATCTACACCGTCTCCACGGGGCTCGCCCGCGGCCGGCGGGCGAGCGTGCTGGCCGCGCTGGGATGCACCGCCGGGATCGTGCCGCACCTGCTCGCGACCATCCTGGGGCTCGCCGCCGTCATCCACACCAGCGCGCTCCTGTTTCAGGCGCTCCGATACGCGGGCGTCGCCTACCTCTTCTACGTGGCCTACGCCACCTGGCGCGACCGCTCGGCCTTCGCCGTGGAGGACGGCGCGGCCAGGGGGTCGGCCTCCGGCCTGGTGATCAAGGCGATCCTGCTCAATTCGCTCAACCCCAAGCTCAGCATCTTCTTCCTGGCCTTCCTGCCCCAGTTCGTGCGGCCCGAGGCCGCGGATCCGATGGCGCAGCTGCTCCTGCTCAGCGCCGTCTTCATGGCGATGACCTTCGCGGTGTTCGTCGCCTACGGGCTGCTGGCCCACGGCTTCCGCAAGGCGGTGGTCGAGTCGCGCCGGGTCCAGGACTGGCTGCGCCGCGGCTTCGCCGCGACCTTCGCCGGGCTCGGGGTGAATCTCGCGCTCTCCGACAGGTAACGGCCGGGCGCCGCCGCACCCTCCCGCTTTCACGATCCCCTTCCGGTCCGCCCATGCCCTACGACGCTTTCCGGTTTCTGAAGACGCAACGCCGAGGAGGCGTGCTCGACGTACGCCTCGACAATCCGCCCGTGAATCTGCTCGATGCGAAGCTCACGCGGGAGCTCAACGCGCTGGCCAAGGCGCTGGCGGTGGACGGCGCCGTGAAGGTGGTCGTCTTCTCCAGCGCGGACCCGGATTTCTTCCTGTGCCACTCGGACGAGACCGAGCTCCTGGCACTTCCCCCGGCGGACGGTCCCGCTCCAACGGAGATCGGCCCCTTCCACCGGATCATGGAACGGCTACGGACCTTGCCGCAGCTCACCATGGCCCGGATCGACGGCATCGCCCGCGGCGGAGGGCTCGAGTTTCTGCTGGCGCTGGACATGCGCTTCGCCTCCGGGCGCAGCCGCTTCGCCCTGCCCGAGGTCGCCGTGGGGCTCATCCCCGGCGGCGGCGGCACCCAGCGCCTGTCCCGCCTCGTCGGGCGCTCGCGCGCGCTGTACATGCTCGCCGGCTGCGAGGACGTGGACGCGGCGACGGCCGAGCGCTGGGGCCTCGTCGAGCGGGTGCTGCCGCCGGATCGCCTGGATGCCTGGGTGGACGACTTCGCGCAGCGCATCGCCGCCTTCCCCGCTCCCGCCCTGCGCGCCGCCAAGGCGGCCGTCGCCGCGGCGAGCCTGCCGCTCGCCGACGGCCTGCTCGAGGAGGAGCGCCTCTTCACCGCCCTGCTCCGCGACCAACGGACCCGCAACCGGGTGGAGGACTTCTTTCGCCTGGGCTCCCAGGACCGGCAGAAGCAGGTCGCGGAGTTCGACCGCATGATCCGCTCGCTCCCCGAGGATCGTTGACCCGCCCATCGGACACGTTCGACCGTCGTGGGCCGGCCGCCTGCGATCGGCTCCCCTGCAGGAGCGGCGCTGCGCGGCTTCGATTCCCGGGTATGCCACCCCTGCGAGCCTCCGGGAGTCGGCCCTACCGAGCATGACGTAGCGCTTTTTACCCGCTATGCTTGTACCGCCGTCCGCTGTCGGGACGCATGACAGGTCGCAGCCATAACGGAGAAGCTCATGAACGGGTTGTCCAGCACCGTCGCATCCTGCATCCCCTGGCGTGTCCGGCACCGGTTTCGTACGGCCCATCGCAGGCTCGTCTTCGGCCGGGCCATGGGGCGCTTCATGGCGGCGCCCGAACGCGCGCTCGACCGCGGGAACACCGTCCTGGACGATCTGGTGTACGGATGGGGCAACGAGTCCTGGAGCGCGATGCAGGAGTACCTGCAGGTGTGCATCCGGCAGGCCCTGGAGTCGAAGGGCCCCTTCCTCGAGTGCGGCTCGGGCCTGTCGACGGTACTGATCGGCGCAATCGCCAAACGCCGCGGGATTCACCACTGGGCACTGGAGCACACGCCGGCGTGGGCGGAGCGGGTCGGCACCACCCTCCGACGCTACGGCATCGACTCGGTGAAGCTTTGCGTACAGCCCCTCAGGGAATACGGCGACTTCACCTGGTACGACCCGCCCCTCGCCTCGATGCCAGACGACTTCTCCCTGGTGATCTGCGACGGTCCGCCCGCGAGCACGCCGGGCGGGCGCTTCGGCCTGGTTCCCGTGATGCGCGACAAGCTGGCGCCCCGCTGCGTGATTCTCCTGGACGACGCGGGGCGCGAGCAGGAACGGCTCATCGCCGAGCGCTGGGCCGCCGACCTGGGGGCGACTTCCGACCGGCTGGGCAGCGCCAAGCCCTACATCACCCTGACCCTGGGCGACGCGCCGACGACCTGATCCCGGGTATTTCCGGGTACGTCGATTGCTGGAGTCCGCGTGGCGCTCGCCCGCCCCGGGCCCCTCCGGTGGTACGCGGCGGCAAGCGTGCATCGGAGACCCACCGGGATGAACGAACAAGTCACCGGCCTCGAGGAGATGCTCGACCAGATCGAGGCGGCCGCCGACCGGAAATATGTCTCCTTCGCCATGGTCGTCAATGCCGTCGGAACGCGGTCCTTCGGCCCCCTGCTGCTGCTCGCCGGGCTGGTGCTGACCTCGCCCCTGAGCGGCATTCCTGGCATGCCGACCGCGATGGGCGTGCTCGTGCTCCTGATCTCGCTGCAGCTTCTCTACCGCCGGGATTGCTGCTGGGTGCCCCCCTGGCTGCTCCGGCGTTCGGTCGCCCGGGACAAGCTCGCCACGGCGATCCGGTGGCTCAAGCCGCCCGCGCGCGTCGTCGATCGCTGGCTCAAGCCGCGCCTGCTGCCGTTCGTGCGGGGTATCGGCGGCTACCTGATCGCCTTGGTGTGCCTGCTCATCGCTCTGAGCCTTCCCGTCATGGAGTTCCTTCCCTTTTCCTCGACGGCCGCGGGCATCGCTCTCGCCACGTTCGGGCTGGCACTGGTTTCCCAGGACGGGCTCCTCGCACTCGTCGCCTTCGCCCTCACCGCCAGCGCTGTGCTGTTCATCCTTCAGACGGTTTAGCGCCCCCATCGGCCGACGGAGGTGCGCCGTGTTGCTCGTATCGATCCGGCTCGCGCCCAGGCCGGTCCAAGGGCTGGGCTTGGCGCAATCGCCGTCGAGGCGCTCGCCCGCGGCACGGTAGCGTGGCGCTTCATGCCGGGCATAATCCGCCGCGAAGGCGCCGCGCGGCGCGCCATTGTCCGCGACGCGGACAACCCAAGGAAAAACCGATGCGTTTGTGGAGCCTGCACCCGAAATACCTCGACACCCGCGGGCTGGTGGCCTTGTGGCGCGAGGCCCTGCTCGCCCAGGCGGTGCTGGCCGAGCGCACGCGCGGCTATCGGCATCATCCGCAGCTGGCGCGCTTCCGCGTGCAGGCCTCGCCCCTGGGCAGCATCGCGGAGTATTTGCGCGTGGTGCAGGCCGAAGCGGCTGCGCGGGGCTACCGCTTCGACGCGAGCCGCATCGACCCTGCGTCCGGCGCCGGCGGGATCCTGGTGACGCGCGGCCAGCTCGAGTTCGAATGGGCGCATCTGATGGCGAAGCTCGATGTCCGCGATCCGGCCTGGAAGACCGGGCTTGCCGGGATCACGTCGCCCATCCCGCACCCCCTCTTCCGGGTCGCGGAGGGGAGCGTCGAGGCGTGGGAAAAGGCCAGCGGGCCGGGGAACCGGTCTGCTGGGCGGCCCTGACGCCGCACCCGCATCGCGGCAGGAGCGGCCCCTTGGCGCTCAGGCAGGCAGCCGGGGCACCGCCACCTCGCCCCGGATGGCGCACACGCGCTGCACGACCGCGGGGCGCGGTTTGTCCACCTCGCCCTGCTCGAACGCCACCACGGTAAACCCCTCGCGCAGCCGCGCCGGCAGCTCGCCCGGCTGCAGCAGGAAGGCGGGGTTGCTCGGCTTGCCGTGGCGCTCGTTGCCGAGCATGAAGGTTTCGTAGATCAGCACCCCGCCCGGCGCGAGACTGGCGAGGAGCAGGTCGAAGCGCGGCCGGAAGAGATAATTGGTGACGACGATGCCGTCGAAGGTGCGTCCGGCGTAGGGCCAGGGCCCGTCCTCCAGGTCCGCCTCGCGGGTGGCGATCCGCGGGTCGCCGCCCAGGAGCGCGAGCGCCCCGGCGTCGCGGTCGACCGCCTCGACCCGCCAGCCGTGATCGGCGAGCCAGCGGGCGTGGCGCCCGCCGCCGCAGGCGAAGTCCAGCACCTGGCCTCCGGCCGCGACGAGCGGTGCGAAGCGCACGACCCAGGGCGACGGCGTGCCGGTCATCGGATGCGGTGTCGCGGCCATGGCGCTCAACGGTCGATGCCGGCCAGGCACAGCGACTTCATCTCGAGATACTCGTCGATGCCGTAGCTCGAGCCCTCTCGTCCGATGCCCGACTGCTTGATGCCGCCGAAGGGCGACACTTCGTTCGACATGAGGCCGGTGTTGATGCCCACCATGCCGTACTCCAGCGCCTCGGCCACGCGGAAGATGCGGCCCACGTCGCGCGAGTAGAAATAGGCGGCCAGCCCGAACTCGGTGTCGTTCGCCATGCGCACCGCCTCGTCCTCCGTCTCGAAGCGGAACAGCGGCGCCACCGGCCCGAAGGTCTCCTCGCGCGCCACCCGCATGGCGGGGGTGACGTCGGCGAGCACGGTGGCCTCGTAGAAGGTGCCGCCCAGCGTGTGGCGCATCCCGCCGGTGAGCACCCGCGCGCCCTTTTCGAGGGCATCGGCCACGTGCGCCTCGACCTTCTCGATGGCCGCCTTGTCGATGAGGGGACCCAGATGAACGCCGGTCTCCATTCCGGGGCCGATCCTGAGCGTCCTCACCACCGCGGCGAGCCGCTCGGCGAAGCGCTCGTAGATGCCCGACTGCACCAGCAGGCGGTTGGCGCACACGCAGGTCTGGCCGGTGTTGCGGTACTTGGAGGCGATCGCGCCCTCCACCGCGGCCTCGAGGTCGGCGTCGTCGAAGACGATGAAGGGTGCGTTGCCGCCGAGCTCCAGGGAGAGCTTCTTCACCGTGGGCGCACACTGCGCCATCAGCAGCCGGCCCACTTCGGTCGAGCCGGTAAACGAGAGCTTGCGCACCACCGGGCTCGCCGTCAGCACGCCGCCGATGGCGACCGGATCGCCGGTCACGACGTTGAGCACCCCCTTCGGGAAACCGGCCTCTTCCGCCAGTGCCGCCAGGGCGAGGGCGGTGAACGGCGTCTGCTCCGCGGGCTTCACCACCACCGTACAGCCGGCCGCCAGGGCCGGCGCGACCTTGCGGGTGATCATGGCCGCCGGGAAGTTCCACGGCGTGATCGCGGCGCAGACGCCGACCGGCTGACGGATCACCATCAGGCGGCGATCGTCCCCGGTGGTCGGGATGACGTCGCCGCCGACCCGCTTGGCCTCCTCGGCGAACCACTCCACGAAGGAGGCGGCATAGGCGATCTCTCCCTTCGCCTCGGCGAGCGGCTTGCCCTGCTCGGAGGTGAGCAGGCGCGCGAGCGCATCGGACGAGGCGACGATCAGCTCGTACCAGCGGCGCAGGATGGCCGATCGTTCCTTCGCGAGGCGCCGCCGCCAACCCGGGAGGGCCGCTTCCGCCGCGGCCACGGCACGCGCCGTCTCGGCGGCCCCCATATCGGGGGCATGGCCCAGCAGCACGCCGGAGGCGGGGTCGTGGACGTCGAACACGGCCCCGGAGTCGGCACCGATCCAGGTGCCGTCGATGAAAGCCTGCTCACGGAACAGGGGGGAATCGGTCGAGGTATACATGGTTTCCTCTGAAGAAGTCGCGGGGCCGCATGCCTTGCCGTCGAGCTACCGATTCTAGCGCGGATCCCCGCAGGGCGCGGTTTCCGGCGAGCTCCCGACGGCAGCGGCATATGCCGGCCGCCCGGCCCCCCGTTCGGCGGATGACTCCCGGCTTGCCTGCCGGCCATCCCCACCTGCGGGTATCATGCGTGTGCCCGTGCGCACCCTTGCACGTACTCCGGGACGAACCAGCCTTTGCAGAAGGCGAGTATCCAAGCATCGCATCGCCCATGCCCGCGGCCAGCCGCACTGGCCGCGGCAGCGCTCTTCCTGTGCCACCCGGTTGCGGCGGCGGCGATCGATGCGGACCTCGTATCGGACGATCCGGTGTCCTGGGTCGCCGCACTGCTCACCGCGGTCCTGTTCGCCCTCGCCGCCGCCCTGGTCGAGGCAAGACGCCGGCAGGCGGTGCGGCGCGCGGTATGGGCGGCGGCGAGCGCCTTCGACGAGGTTCAGCTGCTCGAGCTTCTCGGTCTTGCGTCCGACTGGCTATGGAAGACGGATGCCGAGCATCGCTACACCCTGATCACCGACGGCCTCAAGCGCCACGCCAACATGGAGCCGTCCGAGTTCCTCGGTCGCCGGCCGTGGGAGTTGAACTGGCACGAGGTTCCCGCCGCGGTGTGGGACGAGTATCGAGCGGCCCTCGCCCGGTCGGGGTCGCTGCGCGTGACCCTGAGCCGCATCGACGAGGCCGGGAACTGCCGCCACATCGAGCTCATCGGGTGTGCCCTGCACCGCAACGGCGAGCTCCGCGGCTACCACGGCGTGGGCCGGGACATCACCGACCGCGTCGCCGCCGAACGTGCGCTGCAGGAGAGCCGCGCGCGCTACCAGGAGGTGGTCGAATCGGTGAACGAGGTGATCTTCCGCACCGACGCACGCGGCCGGCTCACCTTCATCAACCGGGCATGGGAGACGATCACCGCCCACTCGGTCGCATCGAGCCTGGGCAAGCCGCTGGTCGAGTTCCTCCATCCCGACGACCGGGTCAGCGCGTGGCACGAGATGGCCAGGGTCGCCCGCGGCGAGCGGCCCGAGTATTCGAGCGAGCTGCGCCTGCGCACCCGGCACGGCGAGATCCGCTGGATCGAGGCGGCGGCGCGTCCGGTGACCCAGGACGACGCAGGGCCGATCCGGGGCCTCGCCGGCACCCTGGACGACATCTCGGAGCGCAAGGTGGCCGAGCTCACCCTGCGCAACATCAACCAGGAGCTGGAAGCGCGCGTCAAGCTGCGCACGGCCGAGTTGGAGGCCTCCAACCGCGAGCTGGAGGCCTTCTCCTACTCGGTGTCTCATGACCTGCGCGCGCCCCTGCGCGCCATCGACGGCTTCGCGCGCATCCTGGAGGAGGAGCTCGACGCCCAGCTCGACGACACCACCCGCGGTTACATCGACCGCATCCGCAAGGCCACCGCGCGCATGGCGCACCTCATCGATGCACTGATCGAGCTCGCCCGGCTCACCCGCCAGTCGCTGCATCGCGAGACCGTCGACCTGTCCGAGATCGCCCTGCAGATCATCGAAGAGCTGAGGGCCGCGGAGCCCCAGCGCAAGGTGGAGGTCGAGATCACCAGCGACCTGCTGGTGACCGCCGACCGCACCCTGATGCGCGTGGTGCTGGAGAACCTTCTACAGAACGCCTGGAAATTCTCCGCCCACAACGAGGTGGCCCACATCCGCTTCTACGCCGAGCGAAAGCGCGACCAGCGAGTCTTCTGCGTCTCGGACGACGGCGCCGGCTTCGACATGGCCTTCGCCGCCAATCTGTTCCGCCCCTTCCACCGCCTGCACAACAACGCGGAGTTCACGGGCTCCGGCATCGGGCTTGCCAACGTTCAGCGCGTCATCCAGCGCCACGGCGGGCGCATCTGGGCCGAATCCGAACCCGGTCGGGGCGCGACCTTCCGTTTCACCCTCGGCGCATGACCAGAGCGCCGGGAAGCCCGATCCATCCCGCTTGCGGAAAGTCCCGATCGGCATTCGTTCGATCTTGTGTCACAATTCGCGATGCTGCAGTGCAGTATGCTTGCGCTCGATCAAGTGTCGACCAAACTGAACCGGACATGATGCTCCCCGACGCTCGCCGCATGCGAGCCGCTGCCGACGAATCCGAAGCCCAGGCGTCCCCATAATGAAAGAAAAGCACTACCTCACACCGCTCCTCGAGCCCAAGTCGGTGGGCGTGATCGGTGCCAGCGAGCGCGAGTCCTCGCTCGGCAACGTGCTGATCCGCAATATGCTCGAGGGCGGCTTCCGCGGCCGCCTGTTCGCCATCAATCCCAAGCACGAGTCCGTGCTCGGTGTGCCCTGTTACAAGTCGGTGGAGGAAGTGCCCCACCGGCTCGACCTGGCGGTCATCTCCGTGCGCGCCGAGAAGGTCCCGGCCATCGTCGACAGCTGCGGGCGGGCGGGCGTCAAGGCCGTCATCGTGCTCTCCTCCGGCTTCTCCGAGACGGGGCCGCGCGGCGCCCTGCTCGAACGCCACGTGGTGGAGGCGGCGCGCCGCCACCGCATCCGGCTCCTGGGCCCCAACTGCCTGGGCATCATGCGGCCCGACCTGGGGCTCAACGCCACCTTCGCCCATGCGAGCGCCAACAAGGGCACCATCGGCCTCATCTCCCAGTCGGGCGCGCTATGCGCCGCCATCCTGGACTGGGCCAAGCCTCACAACGTGGGCTTCTCGGCGGTGGTGTCACTCGGCTCGTCCTCCGACATCGACTTCGGCGAAGTGCTCGAGTACATGATCTCGGACCCGCGCACCGAGAGCATCTTCCTCTACGTCGAAGGCATCCGCGACGCCCGCCGCTTCATGAGCGCCCTGCGCGGCGCCGCACGCGTCAAACCGGTGCTGCTCATCAAGGTGGGGCGCCATCCGGGGGCGTCCCAGGCGGTGCTCTCGCATACGGGGGTGCAGGTGGGCGAGGACGCGGTGTTCGACGCCGCCCTGCGCCGCGCGGGCGTGATCCGGCTCTACAACATGGGCCAGCTCTTCGCCGCAGCCAATGCGCTCTTCTCCCACTTCCGGCCCCGCGGCAACCGCCTCGCCATCATCACCAACGGCGGCGGGCCGGGCGTGATGGCCGCCGACCGCGCCGCCGATCTGGGCATCCCGCTCGCCCAGTTCTCCGACGGCACCATGGAGAAGCTGAACGCAGCCCTGCCGCCGAGCTGGTCGCGCGCGAACCCGGTGGACATCCTAGGCGACGCCGATGTCGATCGGTACCGCAAGACCGTGCAGGCGGTGCTCGAAGGCCCCAACGTCGACGGCGTGCTGGTGATGCTCACCCCGCAGGCGATGACGGATCCGACCGCGGTGGCCGAGGCGATCGTGGAGCTGGAGAAGAACGCCGACAAGCCGGTGGTCACCTGCTGGATGGGCGAATCGCTGGTGCGCGAGGGTCGCGAGGTGTTCATCAACGCCGGCATCCCCACCTTCCGCACGCCGGAGCCGGCGGTCGAGCTCTTCAGCCACATCTCGGCCTACTACCGCAATCAGAAGCTGCTGATGCAGACGCCCTCGTCGCTGTCGCATCTGAACCCGCCCAGCGTGGAGAGCGCGCGGCTGGTGATCGAGACGGCGCTGGCCGAGCGGCGCAAGGTGCTGAACGAGATGGAGTCGAAGGCACTGCTCGCGGCCTTCCGCATCCCCATCGCGCAGACCGTGGTGGCGCGCTCGGCGACCGAGGCCATGGTGCTCGCCGAGGAGATCGGCCTGCCGGTGGTGATGAAGATCGATTCGCCTTCCATCATCCACAAGGCCGACTCGGGCGGCGTGCGCCTGAACCTCGGCAGCCTCGCGGCGGTGCGCACCGCCTACCAGGAGATCCTGGACGAGGTGCGCAAGAACAAGCCCGACGCCGCCATCAACGGGGTGGCGATCGAGCCGATGATCCTCAAGCGCAACGGCCGCGAGCTGGTGGTGGGGGTCAAGCGCGATCCGGTGTTCGGCCCGGTGATCACCTTCGGCGAAGGCGGCAACCGGGTGGAGGCCAACAAGGACCTCGCCATCGCGCTGCCGCCGCTCAACAACTATTTGGTGCACGACCTCATCCGCTCCTCGCGGGTGGCGAGCCTGCTGGGCGAGTTCCGCAACATGCCGCCGGTGAACATGGAGGCGCTGGAGTTCGTGCTGCTGCGCGTCTCCGAGATGGTGTGCGAGCTGCCGTGGATCCAGTCCATGGAGATCAACCCGCTCATCGTCGACGAGAACGGTGCGGTCGCCGTCGACGCGCGGGTCACCACCGACAACATCTCGCCCTCGGCGGATCGCTACGACCACATGGCGATCCACCCCTACCCGTCGCACCTCATCACGAAGTGGACGCAGCCCGACGGCACGCTCATCACCATCCGCCCGATCAAGCCCGAGGACGCCGATCTCGAGGTCGAGTTCGTTCGCAAGCTCTCCGCCGAGACCAAGTACTACCGCTTCATGAACACCATGCGCGAGCTGCCGCCCGCCATGGTGGCGCGCCTCACCCAGATCGACTACGACCGGGAGATGGCCTTCGTGGCGACGATCGAGGAGGACGGCAAGGAGGTCGAGCTCGGCGTGTGCCGCTACGCGGTGAATCCGGACGGCGAGTCCTGCGAGTTCGCGATCGTGGTGGCGGACGAATGGCAGCACCGCGGGCTGGCCAGGAAGCTGATGGGCGTGCTCATCGAGACCGCGCGAAACCGCGGCATCGCCTATATGAACGGCGTCTTCCTCGCCAACAACGAGCGCATGCTCAAGTTCGTGCAGGGGCTGGGATTCGTCCTCAGCAACGACCCCGAGGACAGCAGCATCAAGCTCGGCGTGCTCGCGCTGCAGGATTGATCGTCGCGGCAAGCGGCGTATGATGGGCGAGGGACGGCACATGCCGTCCCTCTGTTTTTTGCCGTTTGCTTCCATCCATGCCCGCCGACATCCAGACCCAGACCTTCCACGGCCAGCCGGCCCTCGTACTCACCACGGCCGGCGGCGCCCGCGCCGTCGTCTCGCCCTTCGGTGCCCAGGTCCTGTCCTGGTCGCCCGCCGGCGGCGGCGAGCGCCTCTATCTCAGCCCCGACGCCCGCTTCGACGCCGCCACCGCCGTGCGCGGCGGCGTGCCGGTGTGCTTTCCCCAGTTCGCCGGACTAGGCAAGCTGCCCAAGCACGGATTCGCGCGCACCCTGCCATGGACCGTCAGCGGGCAGCGCTGCGGCGACGACTACGCGCTGGTGACGCTGCGGCTGACCGACGACGACGCCACCTTCGCCCTGTGGCCCCACGCTTTCGCGGCCGAGCTCACCGTGCTGCTCGAGAACGACCGCCTGGAACTGGAGCTCGAGGTCGAGAACACCGGCCATGCGCCCTTCGCATTCACCGCGGCGCTTCACACCTACCTCGCGGTGCATGAGGTCGAGAACGCCAGCCTGGAGGGCCTGCACGGCCTGGAATACCGCGACGCCGCCGACGGCGACCGCATCAAGCGCGAGAGCGGCCCTGCGCTGACGGTGGAGGGCGAGGTCGACCGCGTCTATCACGGCGTGACCCGCCCGCTCCTCCTGCGCGACGCCGGCCGAAGCCTCGGCATCCATGTGGACGGCTTCCCGGACGTGGTGGTGTGGAATCCCTGGGAGCACAAGAGCGCCACCTTGCCGGACCTGCCGGACAAGGGGTTCCGGCACATGCTGTGCGTGGAGGCCGCGGCCGCGCGGAGCAAGATCCAGCTGGACGCCGGCGAGGAATGGTACGGGCGGCAGAGCCTGGTGGTGCTCTGAGACCGAGCCCATCCCGGGCAGCGCGGATCCGGGTCCGCAGGACGCGAGGCGCTTGACCTCGCCGCGATCGCCCCCATGTCCATTCGATGAATACCTGGAGGAGTAACCCGATGAGCGAATTCGTTTGCGATGCCGACACCACCGATTTCGAGCACAAGGTCGTCCAGGCCTCTCACCAGGTCCCGGTGCTGGTCGACTTCTGGGCCGAATGGTGCGGCCCCTGCCGCATCCTCAAGCCGATCCTGGAGAAGCTCGCGGTCGAGTACGGCGGGCGCTTTCGGCTCGTCAAGGTCGATTCCGACCGGGAGCCCGAGCTCGCGCGGCGCTTCGGCGTGCGCGGCATTCCCAACGTGAAGGCCTTCGTCGGCGGCCAGCTCGTCGACGAGTTCACCGGCGCGCTGCCGGAGGGCCAGATCCGTGCCTTCATCGACGGACTGCTGCCTTCCCCCGCCGAGCCCTTGCGACGGGAGGCGCTTGCGGCATTCGGGCGCGGCGATCTCGCCGGCGCACAGCGGCTGCTGGAGCAAGCCGTGGCCGCGGACCCCGAGCTCGAGGCGGCGCGCCTGGATCTCGTCGAGGTGCAGATCGAGCGCGGCGAGCTCGAACCGGCGGCAAGCCTGATCCGCGAGCTCGAATTCCGGGTGCGCGACGAGGATCGCCTCAAGAAGCTCCAGGCCCTTCTGGCCCTGCGCAGCAACATGCCCGCGGACACCTCCGAAAGCGAGCTCGCTGCACGCGTGGCGGCCGATCCGGCCGATCTCGAGGCACGTCTCGCCCTCGCGACCCTGGCCGCCGAGCGCGGCGAATTCCGCCCCGCCTTCGAGCACCTGATCGAGATCGTCCGCCGCGACCGCAGCTTCCGCGACGACATCGGACGCAAGACGATGCTGCAGCTGTTCGAGCTGATCGGCAGCGGCGACCCGCTCGTGCGCGAGTTCCGCGGGGAGCTGGCGACGCTCATCAATCGCTGAGGCGTCCCGTGCCCCGGCGACCGCCGGCTGCGTAGCCCGGATGGCGTGAAACGGAATCCGGGGCCGGCCGTGATCGTTTCATCGCCCCTTCCGGATTCCGCTGGGGCTCCATCCGGGCTACATGGCGGCTCCTGCGCCCCTTCGGGGAGCGCCCCATCAACTCCTGCGCCGCCGGGCCGTCTTGCGCCGGCCGGCCGCTTTGCGGCACCATCGCCCCCCTTCCTGCCGTCCCCCGTACCCGATCCCTCATGCTGCCTCCCATCGAACACCGCATCGCCGCCGAGCTCGGCGCCCAGCCGCGCCAGGTCGTGGCCGCCGTCCAGCTGCTGGACGAGGGCGCGACCGTGCCCTTCATCGCCCGCTACCGCAAGGAGGTCACCGGCGGTCTGGACGACACCCAGCTGCGAACCCTGGAGGAGCGCCTGGGCTACCTGCGCGAGCTCGAGGAGCGGCGGGCCGCGGTGCTCGCCTCGATCGAGGAGCAGGGCAAGCTCACCGACGAGCTGCGCACCGAGATCGTATCGGCCGAGACCAAGCAGCGCCTGGAAGACCTCTACCTCCCCTACAAGCCCAAGCGCCGCACCAAGGCCCAGATCGCCCGCGAGGCGGGCCTGGAGCCCCTGGCCCTGGCGCTGCTGGACGATCCCGGCCTGGTGCCGGAAACCGAGGCGGCGCGCTACTTCAACACCGATGCGGGCTTCCCCGACGTGAAGAGCGTGCTCGACGGCGCCCGCCAGATCCTCATCGAGCGCTTCGCCGAGGACGCCGAGCTGCTGGGCGAGTTGCGCGAGTGGCTGCAGGAGAACGGCCAGGTGAGCTCGGCCGTGATCGAGGGCAAGGAGGCCGAGGGCGCCAAGTTCCGCGACTGGTTCGACTTCCGCGAGCCCCTCGCCGCCCTGCCCTCCCACCGCGCGCTGGCGCTGCTGCGCGGGCGCAACGAAGGCGTGCTCCGCCTCGCCCTCACCGTCGACCAGCCGGATCCGAACGCGCCCCATCCGTGCGAGCGGCGCATCGCCGCCCGCTTCGGCATCCGCGACCAGGGCCGGCCGGCCGACCGCTGGCTGGCCGAGACGGTGCGCTGGGCGTGGAACGTGAAGGTCTCGTTGCACCTCGAGCTCGAGCTCATGAACGCGCTGCGCGAGCGCGCCGAGGAGGAGGCGATCCGCGTCTTCGCCCGCAACCTGAAGGATCTGCTGCTGGCCGCCCCGGCCGGCGCGCGCGCCACAATGGGGCTGGACCCCGGCATCCGCACCGGCGTGAAGGTCGCGGTGGTGGACGCCACCGGCAAGGTGGTCGACACCGCCACCGTCTACCCCTTCGAGCCGCGCCGCGACTGGGACGGCGCGATGGCTACGCTCGCGGCTCTGGCGAAGAAGCACGCGGTCGAGCTCGTGGCCATCGGCAACGGCACCGCCTCCCGCGAGACCGACAAGCTCGCCGCCGAGCTGATGCAGCGCCATCCGGAGCTGCGGCTGACCCGGGTGACGGTGTCCGAGGCCGGCGCATCGGTGTACTCGGCTTCCGAGCTCGCCGCGAAGGAGTTCCCGGGGCTCGACGTGTCCCTGCGTGGCGCGGTGTCGATCGCCCGCCGCCTGCAGGACCCGCTCGCCGAGTTGGTGAAGATCGACCCCAAGTCGATCGGGGTAGGCCAGTACCAGCACGACGTGAACCAGTCGCGCCTGGCAAAGAGCCTCGAGGCGGTCGTGGAGGACTGCGTGAATGCGGTGGGCGTGGACGTGAACACCGCCTCGGCGGCCCTGCTCGCGCGCATCTCCGGTCTCAACGGCGCCCTCGCCGCAAATATCGTGGAGTACCGCGACGCCAACGGCGCCTTCAAGAGCCGCGACGCGCTGAAGAAGGTGCCCCGGCTGGGTCCCAAGACCTTCGAGCAGGCGGCGGGCTTCCTGCGCATCCCCCAGGGCGACAACCCGCTCGACGCCTCCGCGGTGCACCCCGAGGCCTACCCGGTGGTCGAGCGCATCCTCGCCGCGGTGCAGAAGAGCGTGCGCGAGCTGATGGGCAACGGCGGCTTCCTGAAGACGCTCAGGCCCCAGCAATTCACCGACGAGCGCTTCGGCCTGCCCACGGTTCAGGACATTCTGGCCGAGCTGGAGAAGCCCGGCCGCGACCCGCGCCCCGAGTTCCGCACCGCCGCCTTCCGCGACGGGGTGGAGACGCTCAAGGACCTCGCGCCGGGCATGATTCTGGAGGGCGTGGTCACCAACGTCACGAACTTCGGAGCCTTCGTCGATGTCGGCGTACATCAGGACGGCCTGGTCCACATCTCCGCGCTCGCCGACCGCTTCGTCAAGGACCCGCACGCGGTGGTGAAGGCGGGCCAGGTGGTGAAGGTCAAGGTGCTGGAGGTCGATCTCGAGCGCAAGCGTATCGCGCTCACCATGCGCATGGGCGACGAGCCGGCGCGCCCGGGCAACGCGGACCGCGGCCGTCCGGCGGGCGCGGGCACGCGCCCCGGCCGGGGTGCGCCGCGCGAGAGCGCCCGTCCGGCAGGCGGTGGCGCGATGGCCGATGCCCTGGCGCGGGCGCTACGCAAGTAGAATACGCGCAACGGAAGAGAGCACGATGAGCGTCACCATCTACGGCATCAAGAACTGCGACACGATGAAGAAGGCCTTCGCCTGGCTCTCCGAGCACGGCGTCGCGCACGACTTCCACGACTACAAGAAGAGCGGCATCGGGGCCGAAACCCTCGCGCGCTGGTGCGCCACGCTCGGCTGGGAGGCGCTCGTCAACCGCCGCGGCACGACCTGGCGCAAGCTCGACCCGGCCGCGCAGGCGGTAGCGAGCACCGAAGAGGCGATCGCACTCATGGCCGCCCACCCCAGCGTGATCCGCCGTCCGGTGATCGAGACCGCCCGGGGTGAGCTCCTGGTGGGCTTCGAACCGGAACGCTACGCACAGGCGCTCGCCGCCGAGGAGGTCCGATCATGAGCACGAGCTTCGTACGCAGCTTCCTCCTGGAGGAGCTCGACATCCGCGGCGCGGTGGTGCAGCTGGTCGACGTCTGGCAGGCGCTGCAGGCCGGGCGCGACTATCCGCCCGCCGTGGCACGGCTACTGGGCGAGATGAGCGCGGTGCTGGCGGTGATGGCCGGCAACCTCAAGCAGGCGGGCCGGCTCACCCTCCAGATCCAGGGACACGGCCCGGTGAACCTGCTGGTGGTCGACTGCACCGAGGCGCTCAACATGCGCGGCTACGCCCAGGCCGAGGGCCCGGTGCCCGCCGCCGGGGACCTCTCCGAGCTGGTGGGCGACGGCACCCTGCAGCTCACCCTCGACGTGGACGGCCTCGACCAGCCCTACCGCAGCCTGGTGCCGCTCGAGGGCGACAGCATCGCCGCGACCTTCGAGCACTACCTGGAGCAGTCCGAGCAGCAACCGGCCGCCCTGTGGCTCGCCTGCAGCCACGACGCCGCCGCTGCGCTCTTTCTTCAGAAGCTCCCCGGAGCCGACGTGCGCGACCCGGACGGCTGGTCGCGCGTCCAGCACCTGGCGCAGACGGTGCGCGACGAGGAGCTCCTCTCCCTCCCCCCCGAAGAGCTCCTGGGGCGCCTCTTTGCCGAAGAGACCGTGCGCCTGTTCGCGCCGCGTCCGCTCATCCACCACTGGCCCGCCGATCGCGGCAAGGTCGTGCGCATGCTGCAGGGCCTGGGCGAAGCCGAGGTGCGGCGCATTCTGGCCGAGCACGGCGAGGTCCACGTCCGCGACGACCTTTCCAATCACGACTATCGTTTCGATGCGGCGGAAATCGATGCGATCTTCGCGGAAGGCCCGGATCTCGATACCCCGCCTACCCTCCATTGACACCGGTAGATCGAACGCACGCCGGTAGCCTTGCCCGAATCCTTGCCGCTCAGTAGACTCCCGTATTTTTGAGGCATCTACCCGCTTCCAATGTCCTCCGCTCCGCCTGCCGCCCGCCCGATCGAGTTCCGCAACGCCACGCTGGGTGCCACCATTGCGGTTCTTCGCGAAACCGAGCCGGCGCGCCTGGCGGATGCGCTGCACACCATGCTCGGCGGGATGCCGGACTTCTTCAACGGGGAAGCGGCGGTGCTCGACTTCAGCGCGGTTGCGACCCCGCCGTCGCGGATCGACTGGGCCGGGCTGACGAGCCTCCTGCGCCGCTATCGGCTGCAGCCGGTCGGCGTGCGCAATCTCCCCCCCGAGCTCGCTGCCACCGCCCGCCAGGCGGGCCTCGCGCTGCTCGACGAGGCCGAGTTGCGCGAGCGCCAGGGCGGCAGCCCTCCTCCGCCGCAGGCGGCCCCGGCACCGCAGCCGGCGTCCCCCGAACCCCCTCCCTCCTATCCGGTCGGCACGCTGTTCATCGACAAGCCCTTGCGCTCGGGCCAGCAGGTCTATGCGCGCGGCGGCGACCTGGTGCTGCTGGGGGGCGTGAGCAACGGGTCGGAGGTCATCGCCGACGGGAGCATCCATTGCTACGGGCCGCTGCGCGGCCGCGCGCTGGCCGGCGCCCAGGGGGACCCGACGGCGCGCATCCTCTCCACCAATTTCGGTCCGGAGCTCGTCTCCATCGCGGGCGTGTACCGGACCTTCGAGCAAGGCATCTCGGCGGGCGTCGCGGGCCGCGGCGCGCTCGTGCGCCTCACCGAGATCGGGAACGAACAAAAACTTCGCATCGAGGCGCTGCAGCTCGACTGAGCGCTCCGCGCCATTTCTGAATAAAGGGAAAACCGTGACTCGAGTCGTCGTCGTGACATCAGGCAAAGGTGGCGTGGGCAAGACCACCACCAGCGCGGCATTCGCCTCCGGGCTGGCACTGCGGGGCTTCAAGACCGCAGTGATCGATTTCGACGTCGGCCTGCGCAACCTCGACCTCATCATGGGTTGCGAGCGGCGCGTGGTGTACGACCTGGTGAACGTCATCAACGGCGAGGCCAAGCTCACCCAGGCGCTGATCAAGGATCGCCACTGCGAGCACCTCTTCGTGCTGCCCGCCTCGCAGACCCGCGACAAGGACGCGCTCACCGAGGAAGGCGTGGAGAAGGTGATCAAGGAGCTCGAGCACATGGGCTTCGACTACGTGGTGTGCGACTCGCCCGCCGGCATCGAGCGCGGGGCGGTGATGGCCCTGACCTTCGCCGACGAGGCCATCGTCACCACCAACCCCGAGGTCTCCTCGGTGCGCGACTCGGACCGCATCCTGGGCATCCTGCAGTCGAAGTCGCGCCGTGCGGCCGAAGGCAAGGAGCCGGTCAAGGAGCACCTGCTGGTGACCCGTTACTCGCCCAAGCGGGTCGAGGAAGGCGAGATGCTTTCCTACAAGGACGTGCAGGAGCTCCTGCGGGTGCCGCTGATCGGTGTGATCCCCGAGTCCGAAGCGGTGCTCCAGGCCTCGAACCAGGGCATGCCCGCCATCCATCTCAAGGGGACCGACGTCGCCGAGGCCTACGCCGACGTGGTCGCGCGCTTCCTCGGGGAAAACCGCGAGCTCCGTTTCGTGAACTACGAGAAGCCGGGCCTCATCAAGCGCCTGTTCGGAGGCAAGTGAAATGTCCTTCCTGGCCCGCCTCTTCGGCGAAAAGAAGAAGACTGCCGAGATCGCGAAGAACCGGCTGTCGCTGCTGATCGCGCACGAGCGCAGCGGCAACGCGGGCACGGCCGACTTCCTGCCCGCCCTGCAGCGCGAGCTGATCGAAGTCATCTCCAAGTACGTCCGGGTCGACGCCGACGACATCAAGGTGCACCTCGACAAGCAGGACAACCTCGAAGTGCTGGAGGTCAATATCGTCCTCCCCGAACAGAACCGCTGAGCTTCCCCGGGAAGCCGACACCGGCGGCAGGGCCCGGGCCCGCCGCCGACGGGCCACGCCCCCAGATACCATCAATCCGAAGAGCCGACACATGTCCGACCAGACCCCCCAAGCCACCCCGCAGGACGAGAACCACATCGTCGCCGAGCGCCGCGAGAAACTCGCCGCCTGGCGCGCTGCGGGCCGCGCCTTCCCGAACGACTTTTCGCGGGAGAACACGGCGGGCAAGCTCGACGAGCTCTATGGCGAGAAGGAACCCGAGGTCCTGGAAGCGACCCCGGTCGAGGTGAAAGTCGCCGGTCGCGTCATGCTCAAGCGCGTGATGGGCAAGGCGAGCTTCATCACCATCCAGGACCTGTCGGGGCGCATCCAGCTCTACGTGACGCGCGACGGCGTGGGCGAGGACGTCTATGCCGACTTCAAGCACTGGGACATCGGCGACATCGTGGGCGCGGTCGGCACCCTGTTCAAGACCAAGACCGGTGAGCTCACCGTGAAGACGACGGAAATCCGCCTCCTCACCAAGAGCCTGCGCCCGCTGCCGGACAAGTTCCACGGCCTCACCGACGTGGAGCAGAAGTATCGCCAGCGCTACCTCGACCTCATCATGAACGACCAGACGCGCTTCACCTTCGTCGCGCGCAGCCGCATGGTGCAGTCGATCCGCAACTACATGGTGAACCACGGCTTCCTGGAAGTGGAAACGCCGATGATGCACCCCATCCCGGGCGGTGCCGCGGCCAAGCCCTTCGTCACCCACCACAACGCCCTCGACATGGAGCTCTTCCTGCGCATCGCGCCGGAGCTCTACCTGAAGCGGCTGGTGGTGGGCGGCTTCGAGAAGGTGTTCGAGGTCAACCGCAACTTCCGCAACGAGGGGCTCTCGCCGCGCCACAACCCCGAGTTCACCATGATGGAGTTCTACGAGGCGTACGCGGATTACCAGAGCCTCATGAACTTCACCGAGGGCCTGCTGCGCCACGCCGCGCGCGAGGCCCTTGGCACCGAGACCTTCGTGTACCAGGGCCGCGAGCTCGACCTGTCCAAGCCCTTCGCGCGGCTGACCATCGTCGAGGCGATCCACAAGTACCACCCGGGCTTCTCGCTCGCCCAGCTGAACGACGCCGACTGGCTGCGCGCCAAGCTCGCCGAGCTGAAGGTCGAGACGCGCCCTGGCGCCGGTCTCGGCACCCTGCAGCTCGTGCTCTTCGAGGAGACCACCGAGGCGGAGCTGTGGGACCCGACCTTCATCATCGACTACCCGGCGGAAGTCTCGCCCCTCGCGCGGCGCAACGACGCCAACCCGGAGATCACCGAGCGCTTCGAGCTCTTCATCGTGGGACGGGAGATCGCCAACGGCTTCTCGGAGCTCAACGATCCCGAGGACCAGGCGGCGCGCTTCATGGAGCAGGCGAAGGCCAAGGAGGCCGGCGACGAGGAGGCGATGTACTACGACGCCGACTACATCCGTGCCCTGGAGTACGGCCTGCCCCCGACCGGCGGCTGCGGCATCGGCATCGACCGGCTGGTGATGCTGCTCACCGACAGCCCCAGCATCCGTGACGTGATCCTGTTCCCGCAGATGCGGATGGAGTGATCCGAAACAACGCGGCGGGCGCAACGCGGCGCCCGCCCCCTGCCGAGCCATGACGGCCGCCCAAACGATCTCCCTGCAGCCCGCGCGCGTCGCCTTTACCGAGGACGGGACGCCCTATTCCGAGAGCTTCGGCGACATCTACCATTCCCGCGACGGCGGGCTCGAGCAGTCGCGCTTCGTGTTCCTCGCCGGCAACGACCTGCCGCAGCGCTGGCAGGGCCGCGAGCGCTTCGTCATCCTCGAGACCGGTTTCGGGCTCGGCCTCAACTTCCTGGCCACCTGGGCGGCCTGGCGTGCCGATCCGCGGCGCTGCGGGCAGCTCCATTTCGTCTCGGTCGAGCTGCACCCCTTCACCGCGACGGACCTCGCCGCGCTGCAGGCGCGCTGGCCCGAGCTCGCGCCGTTCGCGGCCGAGCTCCAGGCACGGTGGCCGACGCTTACACCAGGCTTCCATCGCCTGCATCTGGACGGCGGACGGGTTGTCCTGACGCTGCTCTTCGGCGACGCGCGCACCCTGCTCCCGCAGCTCGCGTGCCGTGCCGACGCGTTCTACCTGGATGGCTTCTCGCCGGCGCGCAATCCGGAGATCTGGTCGGCGGAACTGCTGCACACCCTGGGCGGGCTCGCCGCGGCGGGCGCGACGCTCGCCACCTGGTCGGTGTCCGGCGCGGTGCGCCAGGCGCTCGCCGAGGCGGGCTTCGAGTGCACCAAGGCCCATGGCTTCGCCGGCAAGCGGGAGATGCTGAAGGGGCGCCATGCCGATGAGGGAACCGGTCCCCGGCCGGGTCCGCGCCATGCGCTGGTGATCGGCGCCGGGCTCGCCGGAAGCAGCGTCGCGCACCGGCTGGCCGAACGGGGCTGGCGTGTCGACCTGATCGACGAGGCGGAGGGCCCCGGTCACGGCGCCTCGGGCAACCTCGCCGGTGTGCTGCGCCCGCTGCCCAGCCTCGACGACAACCGCCTCGCACGCATCACCCGGGCGGGCGCGCTCTACGGCAGTCGCCATCTCGAACGGCTCGAAGCCCGTGGCCTGCCGGTACGCTGGGAGTCCTGCGGCGTGCTGCACCTCGCCCGCGATCCGGCGCACGCGGAGAAACAGCGCCAGATCGTCCTGGCCCACGATCCGCCTCCGGAATACCTGCGTTTCGTCGACCGCGACGAGGCCTCGGACCTCGCCGACTGGCCGCTGGAGACCGGCGGCTGGTGGTTCCCCCGCGGGGCCTGGGTGAATCCGCCCGGCCTGTGCGCGGCCAATCTCGCCGCTTCTCCCGAGCTGATCCGCTGTCATTACGGCCGTACGATGAAGCAGCTGACCGCGACCGCGGACGGCTGGACCGCCTTCGACGAGGACGGCTGCGCCATCGCCAGCGCGCCCGTCGCCATCCTGGCCAACGGCGTCGGCATACGCAGCGTCGAGCAGGCCGCAGCGCTCCCGGTGCGCAGCGCGCGCGGCCAGGTCTCGCACCTGCCCGCTACCCCGGGCAGCGCGCCGCGCGTGGTGGTGTGCCGGCTCGGCTACGTCAGCCCGGCCATCGACGGCGTGGTCTGCGCCGGGGCGACTTTCGCGGTGGACGACGACGACACGACCCTGCGCAGCGCCGACCACCGGGAAAACCTCGCCAAGCTGGACTTCATCCTTCCGGGCTTCCGCAGCGGCCTGAACGGGATCGCGCTTGCCGGCCGGGTCGGCTTCCGCCCGGCCTCGCCCGACCGCCTCCCGATGGTCGGGGCCGTCCCTGCGGTCGCCCGCATACCGCGGGACACCCCGCTGGCGGACGTTCCGCGCCACCCCGGGCTGTATGCGCTGTCGGGCTTCGGCGCGCGCGGTCTCGTGTGGGCCGCGCTGATGGGCGAACTGCTCGCCTCCGAGCTGGCGGGCGATCCTCTGCCGCTGGAACGCGGCCTGGTGGAAGCGGTAGATCCTGCGAGGTACCTGCTGCGACCGGCCAGGCGCTTGCTGGACGAGGGGTGATCGGGGCAACGGCGTCGCTGCGCCCGCCGTCCCGTATGCCCTGCTAGCCGCCCTCCCCCCGAACCGGTAGAATCCGCCACCGCCCGATTCCGGCCCAGTCCCGGCCGATAACGACCTAGAGTCGTCCGAGCGACCGTCCCTGCCATCGGGTAACCCTGCCATCCGCCGATCCGCGCGGCGTGGCCCTGACCGGACCCCAGGCCCGATGGACGCGATACCCCTTTTCTTCCTGCTAGGCTTTGCCGCGCGCCTGGCACGTTCGGATCTCAAGCTGCCCGGCCAGCTCTACGAGACCCTTTCCATCTACCTGCTGCTCGCGATCGGCCTGAAGGGCGGAATGGAGCTCGCGAAACAGGATCCCTTGCACGTGCTGCCTCAGGCCGTCGCCGTCCTGGGGCTGGGAGTCGTCATCCCCGTGGTGGCCTTCCCCATCCTTCACAAGCTGGGACGCTTCGACCGCCTGAACGCCGCGGCGATCGCCGGTCACTACGGTTCGGTGAGCGTGGTGACCTTCGCCGTGGCGGTGGACTACCTGGTCGCACGGCAGATCCCGTACGAGGCCTACCTCCCGCTCTTCCTGGTCCTCCTGGAGATGCCGGGGATCGCGGTCGGCATCCTGCTCGCGCGCCTCGGCGGCGACGTCCGTTCCATCCGCTGGGGCACGCTCGCTCACGAGATCTTCCTCGGCAAGAGTATGGTGCTGCTGGGCGGCGGGCTGCTGATCGGCTGGGCTGCCGGACCCCAGGGGCTGGCGCCGCTCGATCCCTTCTTCTTCGTGCTGTTCAAGGGCGTCCTGTGCCTGTTCCTCCTCGAAATGGGACTGGTGGCGGCCGGCCAGGCGGCAGCGCTGCGTTCCAGCGGCGCGTTCCTCGCCGGCTTCGCGGTCGGCATGCCCGTCCTCTCGGCGTTGCTGGGAACCGCGATGGGCGCCTTGATCGGCCTCTCGCCAGGGGGTAGCCTGCTCCTTGCCACGCTCGCGGCAAGTGCTTCCTACATCGCCGCACCGGCCGCCATGCGGATCGCGGTGCCCGAGGCCAACCCGGGCCTGTCGATCACGGCCGCCCTCGTGGTGACCTTTCCGTTCAACATCCTGATCGGAATCCCGCTCTACGATCGCATCGTGGGCTTCGCATACGGGAACTGACATGCCCAACACGCATCCGTGCAAGCTGGTCGTCCTCATCACCGAGGCGGCTCTGGAAGACCGTCTGGCCGAAGACGTGATGCGCCTCGGCGCCCACGGCTACACCGTGTCGGACGTGCGCGGCCAGGGCAGCCACGGACCGCGCCCTGGCGCCTGGGCCGCGGACGCGAGTATCCGCATGGAGATACTGTGCGACGCCGATACCTCCCAGGCCATCACGCAGCACGTCGAGCAAGCCTATTTCCGAAATTTCGCGATGGTGGTGTTCGTTTCCGACGTCGGCGTGCTTCGTCCGGACAAGTTCGTACGCCGCAGCTGAGTCCGCAGGCGGACGACCGCTCGCACCACGGCTGGGAATAGTCACCCAATATATTCAAAACCCGGTATTCCGGCGCCTCCCCGCGCTGCGTAATATTGCGGCCAACAAGAACGCGAATGCACCGCATCACGCAGCACAGGCTGCCGTGGAGTCGGCAGCGGCATTACGCGTCACCACCAACAATATGCACGGTGCATCGCTGGACGACACCGGGCGAACGCAGGACGTGGAGGAGACACCACATGCAAAGTGCGCGGTACGCGGAGCCGCTGAAGATCGAGGCAATCCGTGAGTTGAACTGGTATGGATGTTCGGGCGGCAGCATCGCCCGCCCGATAGGAATTTCGACCCCCCTTCTTTATGCATGCATCCGGTTACAGAGCGAACAGCAGACGCTGCTGGCCGAAATCGACACGTTGCGCAGCGAGGTGCGCCAGCTCAAGCACGCATTGCAGCAGACCACCGAGGAACGGGACATGCTACGCAATGGGCATCGCGTGCTGTCGGTCACCATGGGCGCGCAGGGACGAATGCCGAAGTTCGAGACGCGACGCGCCGCCCGCGCCCGGGCACGCCGTGATGCCGAAATGGGCCAGGGGTGACCCGACACGACCGGGCCCCAGGATCGACCGCCGGTACGCCGGCGGAACCCGCTACACTGCCCGGAACGCGCCGCGCCCGGGGCCTCTGATGCTTCCGGAGGGGCTTGCCCGCCTGCCGGAACCCGCCCCGGGACCCCATGCCGAGACGAGTCGGATCCGGCGCGCTCTCATTCCATTCCCCCCGAACCGGCTTTCGGGCGTGCTGCACCCCGCGGACGGCCTTTCGGGGCTACCCGTGCGCAAGCATCTGCGAAGCACACGCGCACCGAGGCCTTCATGAGCAGGAATCAGGCAGTGCTCTTCGATCGACCGGAGCAGCTCGACGCCCTGCTCCTCGACAACGCGGAGCAGCTGCTGGGACTTCTTTCCGCCGACGGCACGTTGGTCCGTGCCAATCGGCGACTCGCGGAGATCTGTACCGAGCCAGCTCCGGCGCTCGAGGGACGCCCGTTATGGGCCGGGCCGTGGTGCGAAGCGGCCGGATTGCGCCGCGACGAGTTGCGCAGCGCCATCGACGCCGCTGCCGGCGGCGTGGCAATGCGCCTCGACGGCATGCTGGCCGCGACGAAGGAACGCGGACCACGGCGCCTCGAGCTCGCCCTCAGGCCCATTCGTGGTCCCGGCCTGCCCGGGACCGCCTACGTAGCGGTGGAAGGCCGCGTCGAGCCCGACGACGACGCCGCGCTGCGGCGGCAGTTCGCCCAGATCATGCAGATGTACCAGCGCGCTCCGATCGGGCTGGCGCTCGTCGACTGCGACTGCCGCTTCGTTCAGGTGAATCGCAGTCTGGCCGAGATGAACGGCATGTCGCCCGAAGAGCATGTCGGGCGTAGCCTGCGGGAAGTCGTTCCGGATCTCGCGGACAGTCTGGAGGTCCTGTACCAGGCGGTTCTGAGCCACGCCCAGGAAGTGCGCGGCGTAACCCTGCGCGGCACCTCGGCTCCCGGTGGTGACGTGGACCGGCAATGGACCGTAGACCTCTACCCATTCCTGACGGAGAACGGAACGGTCGGCGGCGCCGTCACCGCGGTGGTGGAGACGACCGACGTGGCCCGGGCCGAAATGGCGCGCCTCGAGCGGGAGCTTCAGCTCAAGGCCTTCTTCGACTCGGCACCCGTCGGGCTCTTCGTGCTCGATCATCGCCTCCGGTATCTGCGGGTCAACGAGTTGCTCGCCTCCATGGACGGACTCTCCGTCGACGAACACCTGGGGCGCGGCGTCGGTGAGCTCGGTCCGCCGTATGCGCGGGCGGTACAGCGGGTCTACCGCGAGTTCCTTGACGGGCGAAGCGAACCGAAGACGATGGACCTGTCGGCGGAGGACCCCGCCCGGCCGGGCACGACACGGCACTGGACGGTGTCCTGCTTCCCCATCGGGCGCGGTATCCACGAGAGCATCTGGCTGGGCGGTCTGGTCATGGACGTGACGGAAGCACGCCAGACCAAACAGGCCTTGTACCGCCGTACCGAAGACTTGGCCCGGGCCCAGGCGCTGGCGCGGCTCACGACCTGGGAGCTTCCGGTTCGGCAGGATGTGGTCCAGTGGCCGGACGAGATCTGGGCCCTGGTGGGCTATCGCCGGGAACAGCTCGCCGGACAGCGCATGGCCCCATCGGAGCTGTTCACCGACGATTCGTGGCTTGCAGTACAAACGGCCCTCGCACGCGCGTTGCAGACGGCCGACCCCTTTCAGCTCGACGTGGAGATGGTGCGCGCCGACGGCTCCCACCTCTGGATCACCGCACGCTGCGAGCCCGAGACCGGCGACAGGGGCGAAGTCGTACGCCTGCGGGGCATTGCCCAGGACATCACCGAGCGCAAGTGCGCCGAGCTCGCGCTGCGTGACAGCGAGCGGCGCTTCCAGCAGGCGTTCTCCCACGCCCCCCTCGGCATGCAGCTGGCGGACGCCACGGGGCGCGTCGTCAGCGTGAATCCCGCGCTGTGCGAGCTGTTCGGTTACTGCGAAGGGGAGCTCGTGGGCAAGACCCTGGACGAGCTCACGCATCCGGAAGACGCCGCGCACGAGCTCTCCCTCCTGCGCCGCCTCGTCGACGGCGAGATTCCGAGCTACGAGCTCGAGCAGCGGGCGATCCGAAAGGACGGACGGGTGGTGTGGACGCTGGTGAGCCGCACCCTGGTGGAGAGCGGCACCGGTGCGCCCCCCTACGTCATCTCCCAGCTCCTCGACATAACCGAGCGCAAGCAGGCGACCGCGCGCATCCTCAAGCTCTCGCGCCTGTATGCGGCCATCTCCGAGACCAACGAGGCCATCGTTCGCAGCGCCACCCCCGAGGACGTCTACCGCGCGGTCTGCCAGGCCGGGGTGGAGTACGGGGGCTTCCGCCTGGCATGGATCGGGGTCGCCGACACCGAGGCCGAGCGCATCGTGCCGGTCGAGGCGGCCGGGCCGGCGGTGGGCTTTCTCGACACACTGACCGTGAGCACCCGCGGCGACGTTCCGAGCGGCTGCGGCCCGACCGGCCGGGCCTACCGCGAACAGCGCGTGTGCCACAGCGCCGATCTCCTTGCCGAAGCACAGCGGTCAGCGGCGGGAGGCGTTGCCGACACGGCTGCCGCCCATGGCCTGGCGTGCGCGATATCGCTGCCCCTGCGGCGCGCCGGCGACCCCTTCGGCACCCTCACCGTATATGGGCACGAACCCGACTTCTTCGACGAGGAAGCGGTCCAGCTCCTGCGGGACATGGCGGACAATGTGTCGTTCGCGCTCGACCTGTTCGATCGGGAGAACCTGCGCCGGCAGACCGAGGCTGCGCTGCGCGCGAGCGAGGCGCGCCTGCAGGAGGCCCAGGCGATCAGCAAGATGGGGGATTGGGAGCTGGAGCGCGACACCGGCAAGATGAGCTGGTCGCCTCAGCTCTTCCGTCTGTTCGAGCGGCGCATGGTGCTCGGGCCGCCGGACATCAACGAGGCCCTCACCTACTATGCCCCGGAATCGCTGGAAAAGACGCGCGACGCCTTCTGGCACGCGATCGACGCCGGCGAGCGGACGGAACTCGAGCAGGTGGTGGTGCTGCCCTCGGGGCGCACGCGCTACCACCTCACGGTGATCGTGCCCGTCGAGTCGCCCTCTGGTCGGGTGGTACGGCTGTACGGGACGGTCCAGGACATCACCGAGCGCAAGCTCGCCGAGCGCGAGCTGGTCCGTCGCACCGAAGAGGTGGAGGATCTTTACCAGAACGCGCCCTGCGGCTATCACTCGCTGGACGCCCATGGGTGCATCATCCGGATCAACGATACCGAGCTGCAGTGGCTCGGATACAGCCGGGAAGAGGTGTTCGGCCGGATGAAGGCCCGTGACATCCTCGCGCCGGAGAGCCGCATTCCCTTCGAGGAGGACTTCCGCCAGCTCGTCGCCACCGGGGAATCGCGTACCCTCGAGCTCGAGCTGCTCCGCAAGGACGGCACGACCCTGCCCGTTCTGGCGAGCTCGACGGCGCTGTTCAGCCCGGAAGGCGAGTTCGTGGCCGCACGCATGACCCTTGCGGACGACTCCCATCGCAAGCAGCTCGAACGCGAACGCGCCGCCTACGTAGCGCGCCTGGCCGAGCTCTCGCAGCACCTTGTCGAGGTCCAGGAAAGCGAGCGTCGCCAGCTGGCGAGCGCGCTGCACGACCATGCGAGCCCGAACCTCGCCGCGCTGCGCATCACCTTCAACAACCTTGCGAGCGCGTTGCCCGAGCAGGTGCTCCAGGACGTCGAGCCGCTGCTCGACGACGCGCACGCCCTGCTCCACGACACCACGAGCGGCATTCGCGAGATCTGCACCAGTCTGCGGCCGGCGACGCTGGACTACGCCGGACTGCTGCCGGCCCTGCACGAGTACGCCGAACAGTTCAGCCGCCGCACCGGTATCTCGGTCGTGATCGATCCGACCGAGTTCCGCATGGCCTTGCCGTCCAACGTGCAGTCGCTGCTCTTCCGCATCACCCAGGAGGCGCTCACGAACTGCGCCAAGCACGCACTGGCGAAGACGATCCGCATCCGGCTCGAGGACACGCCGGCCGAGATCGCCCTGCGGATCTCCGACGACGGCGTAGGGTTCGAGCCGGAGCTGCTCGGCGAGTCCGGGTCGTCGCCGGGCCTGGGCCTGATCATCATGAAGGAGCGCGCGGAATTCGCCGGCGGCCGCTTCACCCTTCACTCCCACCCGGGGAAAGGAACGGAGGTCACCGTCGCCTTCGACAAGCCGGTCGACCCCGTGGCCCGCGGTGCACCGGGCGCCCCACGCGAGGCGCCTTCCCCAACTGTCAAGCGCGAGCCGAGCGGTGCTCCATGACGTCCGCCTTCCATTACACGCGCTTACATCTCGAACGAGGTCAAAAAGTGCTTACACTACCTGATCGACCCCATACTGACCCGTTTCAGGATCCCAGTACGGCCAACCGCCACGGAAAAATCATGACGCGCATCGTTCTTGCCGATGATCACCAGATGTTTCGCCAGGCCCTGCGGGCAATGCTCGAGAAAGAGCCGGGGATGAAGGTCGTTGCCGAAGCGAGCTCCGGCGACGAGCTGCTCGAAATCGCCAACACTCAGCCCATCGACGTGGTGTGCATCGACATCGGCATGCCCGGGATGAACGGTATCGAGGCGACCCGCCGGCTGCTCGCCATACGTCCGAACATCAAGGTGATCGGACTGTCCGCTTTCTCCGACCGCCAGTTCGTCCTCGATCTCCTCAACGCCGGCGCGACCGGCTACGTGACCAAGGCGGAAGCCGGTGACGAGCTGTTGCGGGCGATCCAGACCGTGAAGCTGGGGCGCACCTACCTGTGTCCCGACGTCGCGGCGACCGTCACCAACGCGCTGCTCGACAACACGCCGCGTGACGCCACCGCCCCGCGCATCACCGCGCGGGAGCGTCAGGTCCTGCAACTCATCGCGGAAGGCTACACGTCCACGCGCATCGCCGACCGTCTGCACCTGGCGCCGTCCACGGTGGAAGTCCACCGGCGAAACATCATGCGCAAGCTCGATCTGCACAGCGTCGCCGAGCTCACCAAGTACGCCATCCGTAGCGGCCTCACTTCGGTGTCGACCTGATGTCGCATTGCGATCGGGCCCGCATCGCCGGGCCCGATCGCAGCGTTGGGCAGTCGAGCAGTTCCCCTCGCAATTGTTCGAATCTGTAACGCGCGCGCTTCGGCACGCCGCGGCGCACCCGCTATTTCTCCCGCCCCACGCGCCTCTGCGGCACCCTACCTCTTTCGCAGTAG
>DYFV01000057.1 GCA_020725025.1 Azoarcus sp. | reverse complement strand
TACCCGAACCGGGCAAAAAAAAGTCAGGCGAGAGACTCACCTGACCCCTATTCGGTACGCCGTGGTGCCGCGACCGGACGAAGCCCGCCCAGGCTGCGGCACCACGGCAGCGCCATGCGTTACTTGACGTGGCAAGCCAGGCAGATCTTGCTGCCGGCGGTGGTCACGCGCATGAAGTGCACGTCGTCGGTGCCCTTGGCCTTGTGCGGGTCGTGGCAGGAGGCGCACTCGACGGACGGACGGTTGGTACCGGCGGTGAAGGTCCGCGAATAGAGGATGATGTCGCTCTTGTCGCGCGCGCCCGCGGCGGTACCCGCGTCAACCCAGAACACCGGCGTGCTGTTGATGGTGGCGGTGAGCGGCGCGTTGAAGTCGCCGTCCTTGCAGGTACCGGCCAGCGTCGAGCCGCCGCTGTTGGACAGGCCGCCACCGCAGTACTCGATGCCGATCGGGTGGTCGTTGGTGAGGTCGGCGCCCAGGTTGGCGACACCGGTCACCACGTTGCTGCCCGTCCAGGTGTAGAGCCGGTCGGCACCGCCCGCCGTGTAGCCGCCGCTGCCCGGCGCGTTCACCAGGTTGTCCATGGCCTGGGTGCCGTCATGGCAGGAGAGACAGGCGGCCGAGACCGAGCCCACCGTCAGCACCTGGCCGTCGATGGTCGAGGAGTTCGCGGTCGAATAGGTGGTGTAGGTGGTCGAGGGCAGGCCCTTGTTCCACAACGGAGCCGACACGCTGGTGTTCGCGGCGTGCGGCGTGTGGCAGAACACGCAGATCTGGGTGGTGTTGCTTTGCGTGTTCGGCCCCGGGCCGCCATCGGCGCCCTGGGTGAGGTTGTGCGGCGTGGTCTTGATCTGCGCCGCAGCCGTCGCGCTGAGGAGCGCGAGCGAAGCCAGGACCAGCGCCTGCTTTAAGAATCGCTTCATGGTGTTATCCCCCGACGGATAGTGCAAATGATTGATCGTTTTTTAAACCGGGTCGGCCACCTTGAAGCTTCAAGAAGGCCTCGGCCTGAATCCCGACTCGAAAATTTTTTGCGAGCACTTAGCCTTCAGCAGATTCCGTACCAGGTCGTGTAAATCTTTGTGCCTATGTGAAACAAGTCACACATTCGGGGCCAAAACCCTGTTGACGCGCGGGTTTCGGCGATGCAATCGGCGAGCTGCATATTGGACGCGCACCCCGGATTGGGGAAACTCCCGGCTTCCGGACCCGCCATTCCCGAAAACGAAAACGGGCGGCTTCCGAATTCCGGGAAACCGCCCGCCGACGAATTGTGGATCGGGTTATCTTGCGGCCGACTGGGTCCGCTTGACCAGGAATCCCTGATCCTCCGCCAGCGCGTAGGGGCGGAAAACATCCACTTTCGAGAACCACTGATCGACGAAATAAATCCGCCCGTCATCATCCACCGCAATCCCGGACGGCAGAATGTATTCGGCCGGTCCGCCGCGCTCCGAACGGCTGCCGATGAACATCAGGAGGTCGCCGTCGGGGCTGAAGATCTGGAAATTCCCGAATGCGGCGTCGGCGACATAGACGTTGCCCTGCGGATCGGTGGCGATCTCCTTGGGGCGGGCGAAGTTGCCCAGCTGCCGGCCGACCGCGCCGAAGCTGTCGCGGTAGGTGCCGTCGGCATTGAAGATCTGCACGCGGAAGTTGCCGCCGTCGACCACATAGAGGCGACCTTCCGCCCCGATGGCCATGTCCCGCGGCAGGTTGAACTCGCCCGGACCGGTCCCGCGCTTTCCGATGTCCATCACGTGGCGTCCGGTAGCCGTCTCGAAGACCCGCACACGGTGATTCTCCGACTGGACGCCACCGATATCGACCACGTAGATCTGGCGGCCGGAAGGATCGACGGTCACGCTGGAGATCCGGTCGAAGAGTTCCTTGCCGCCGATCTTGCGCAGGAACTTTCCGTCGCGGTCGTAGATGAAGATCATCTTCTGCGTGGCATCCGCCACGTACAGGCGCCCCGCCTTGTCCACGTCCAGCCCGAGGGGCTTCACGAGCTGCCCGGGCTCGTTCTCGCCGATGGTGAAGAATTTCCCCTGGGGCACGTCGAAGACCTTCACGTTGCGCTCGGCGCTGTCGGAGACGAAGATGCGGCCGCGGTGGGCCGCGACGGCGTAGGGTTTGGTGAGGAACTGGCCGGTGCGCTGCGCACCGGTGACCAGGCGGCGGAAGGCTTCGTCCTTGGAATCGTTCTCCACGTCGGCCGAGCTGAAGAAGGTGCGCTCGTAGACGAACCGCGGTTCGTCGGGCGGCCCGGGGAAGACGAGCGGACCCGCCGGCCCCAGGGCCTCCTCTCCGTCCGGAAGTTGGGCACAGCCCGCGAGAAGCGCCAGGGTACATGCCAGCACAGGAGCAGCGACGGAGCGGAAGGAGAGCAAGATCGTTTCAAGGTTCATGGCGGACACCTGGGTGGGTGGATCGATGCCGGCGACGCCCGTCACTTGACGTGACAGGTCATGCACAAGTCGCTGGCGTTCGTTTCGGTGCGCAGGAACAACGGCCGCATGCTGTGCGGATCGTGGCAACTCGCGCATTCGACGAATGGAATCTCGGTGTTGTCGTGCTCGTCGATCCGCACGTACAGGGGCACGTCGAGGCGTCCGCGCTGTGCGGTGGGGCCGCTCCGCGACACCCACCACACCGGCCGGTTGTCGACGATGCCGCGCGAAGCCTCGCGGAATTCCTCGTTGGCGTAGACGTGCCGGCCCTGGTTGATGAGGCGCCCCGCCTTCTTCGCCTCCTCGCGGGCGCGCTGGCGCGCCTCGGGCGTCAGCGCACCGCGGTAAGGCACGGCGAAAGGGTGGTCTTCGCCGCCGCCGGCGATGCCGAAGGCCTGGCTGTTGTCGTGACAGGACAGGCAGGCGATCGACTGGGAACCCACCGACTCGTTGCCCTCGCGCCCGGCCTGGCCGATGTCGTCGAACATCAGAAAGGCCTGCCCCTCCGGCGCCGATTGCTGCCACAGCGGACGCGCCGCGTCGGCCAGATCGCTGTCGGCCGGGGTGTGGCAGAAGACGCAGATCTGGCGCGAATCCGTAACCCCCATTCCTTCTCCGCGCGCCAGGTTGTGGGGCGAGTTGCGCATGTCGATACGCTGGGCGTAAGCGGCGCCGGCCACGGCCAGGATGGCCGCGGCGAGGGCAAACACGCCGGCGCGAAGGAGGGCGGGAAGGCGGATCACCGTCGGCGACAGGAAGACGGTTGGCCGATCGAAGCGGACTTTATCAAAGCATGGAACACGGTTCTCAACTCCGGGAACGGTCAGGAAAGCGGCTCCCGCGGGAACTCGGGAGTACCCGCGCGCATTCCGAGCGACGGCCGGCGCGGCCCACCGGCCGGCCCTGCAATCGTCGGGGGACACAAGCAACGCACATGCCATCGCCGCAGGTCGCCGACGGCCGGCAGGCGTTCCGGTGCGCTTCTTGCATCGAGGCAGCGTACTTTCCTCCCAGGGGTGTTTCGTGATCCAAAGCAAACAATTCGACCGGGCGCTGCGCGCGGGCGCGATCGCACTCGGCATGGCGGCGAGCGGCGTGGCGATGGCCACCCCCACCGAAGCCAAACTCCTCAGCGAGACCCGCGCCGACGTCCTCTACCACAACCGCTGCTCGGTGTGCCACGGCGACCGGGGCGACGGCAACTCCAAGGCGATCAAGAGCCTCAATCCGCCGCCGCGCGACCTGACCAAGATCACCGAGCTGCCGCGGGACTATCTGATCGACGTGATCGCCAACGGCAAGCCCAACACCGCCATGGTGGGCTGGAAGACGCGTCTGTCGGATCAACAGATCGCGGCGCTCGCCGACTACATCCGCGATCAGATCCTCAACCGCGCCGAGATCATCGCCAAGGGCGGCATCAGCGGCATCTCGGGCACTTCGTCCTACGGCGCGCTGCCGCCGTCGGCACCTGCGCCGGCTGCGGCAACGACCGCGCCGGTTCCGCCGATCGCCCAGCCCCTGCCGGAACGCAAGCGGGTGACGGCGGCCGAGCGCGTGGATCCGAACGCGCCCTTCCCGTCCGGCCTCAAGGGCGACGCGGCCAAGGGCAAGGACTTCTATCTCGCCAACTGCGCCGAGTGCCACGGCAAGACGGGCGACGGCCAGGGGCCGCGGGCCTACTTCATCCGCCCGGTGCCGCGCAACTTCCTGGACGAGCGCTCGCGTGCGACGCTGAACCGCCCGGCCATCTACGCCGCCACCTTCTTCGGCCGCAACGGCACCGAAATGCCGGCCTGGAGCAAGGTGCTCACCGAGCAGGAAATCGCCAACGTGTCAGAATTCGTGTTCCAGAGCTTCATCCAGCCGGGGCAACAGGCGGCCAAGAAGGGGAAATGATGCAGTTTTCGTGGTTCGGAGGGCTCGCGGCGGCTCTCGCCGTGCAGCTGGCGGTGGCCGCACCGCCCCCCTCCCCCGCGGCGGCGCCCGATGCCGCCGCCGAGGCCCGCCATGAGGCGGGCCGCAAGATCTACAACTTCCGCTGCTACTTCTGTCACGGCTACTCCGGCGACGCGAAGACCCTCGCGTCCACCTACCTCGCGCCGAAACCGCGGGACTTCACCCGCGACACCGAGCAGTCCATGAGCCGCGAGCACATGGTTCAGGTGGTGCGTGACGGCAAGGCGGGCACCGCCATGGCCGGCTTCGCGAACGTGATCCCCCAGCGCGACATCGAGCTGGTGGTGGACTTCGTGCGCGAGGAGTTCATGCGCCGCAAGGCGCCCAACACCCGCTACCACACGGCGGCGAACGGCTGGCCCGACCACGAGCGCCACAAGGTCGCCTTCCCCTTCGCCACCGGCGAGATCCCGCTCGACCGGCGCTGGGAAGAGCTCACGCCCGAGCAGCAGCGCGGCAAGCGGCTCTTCCTGAAGACCTGCATCTCCTGCCACGACCATGCGCGCACCGAGGATCCGGGCCCGGTGTGGGGCGGACGGCCGCTCTCCTACCCGCGCAACCACTTCGATCCGGGCGACTACACCGGCGCGCCGCCCACCAAGGTCGACGCCATCACCAGCGCGAGCCCCTACAAGCTGCACGACGTGATTCCCGAGGTGAAGGGGCTGACCGCGGTGGAGAAGAAGGGCGAGAAGCTCTACCAGGCGAACTGCGCCTTCTGCCACGCCGCCACCGGCACCGGCAAGAACTGGATCGGCAGCTTCATGGAGCCGCACCCGCGGGACCTGACCGACCCGAAGTTCATGGGCGACATGACCCGCGAGCGCCTCGCCCACACGATCCGCGAGGGTCTGCCCAACACCTCGATGCCCGCCTGGAAGTCGGTGCTCCAGCCGGACGAGGTCGAGGCGATCATCTCCTACATCTCGCGGGTGTTCCATCCCGTCAAGCCCTGAGCCCGGGCCCTGTTGCGCTGCGGCCCGGAATCGATCGTCACGCCGGCGAATCGATTCCGGGCCGTTCCCGATGCAATTCCCTTTCCCGATCCGGATCTCGAATGGAAAGTCGCTCCCTTTCTTTTTGATCCGGATTCGGTCCAATGCAATTCCTGAGAACCCGTTTTCTAGAAAATCGACCAATAATAAAATCGCGTTCTTGCTCTGAATCAATTTTCCAATTCAATTGCAGATCGATTTCCTTATTCGATCGCCGCCAAGATCCGGCCTCCCATTTCAATTGGAAAAGCAATACCCGGCCGCAGAAATGCAATTGCCCGAATCGGCAGTGCGGCGAAAAGGGCGGACGCGCTCAGCGCGAATGAAGCGGCGGCAGGGGTTCGGGCGGCGCCGGACGCTGCCCCTCCATCCTCCCCGGAAAGCGCGCGAGTCCGCTCCCGTCCCACGGCGCCCCGGCCGGACCGTATAGCTGCCGGTCGAGCGCCAGCACCGCGGCCCGTATCGCGGGATCCGGGAGCCGTGCGGCGAGCGCCCCGAGGGAGCGCGGCGGCGCCGGCCAGCGCCCGGCGGACCACGCGAGCAGGGCGCGGCGGGCGGCCAGGGGGTCGCTGCGCCGGCAGGCACGTCGCAGCGCGCGCAGGGGCGACGGGCGGACCCGCAGCCAGACGAGCGCCGCGACCGCCAGGAGAGCCGACGGGCCGGCGAGGGCGGCCATCGCCGCCGGCGACCGATCGGCGGGCGTAGCCACCGGCGGCCGCTCCTGTGCCGGCGTCTCGGCTACCGCCCCAGGCGGCCGCTCGCCCGCCGGCACGGCACCGGGCGCCACCTCCAGGCGCCGGGCTGCGAGGGTCGCCGTCCGGAGCCGGCCGACCGGGACCTCCCACCACGCCAGCCCGAGCGCAGGCAGGGTGAGCGCACCGGCCTGCAGCGGCACCACCCGGAAGGTCTGTTCCCGGATGCCGACGACCAGATCGCCGTCGAGGCGGTGCACCAGCCGGGGCGGCTCGGCGTGCACCGCGAAGCCCGGGGCGGCGAAGTCGAGGGCGGGCAGCCGCGCGGCGTCGACGCCCGTCGCCTCGACGCGCAGGGTGCGGCGCAGCGCCTCGCCGGCACGCGCCGTCTCCGGCCCGGACTCCCAGCGCTCGCTCAGAACGAGCGCACGCGCGGGCACCCAGGCGCCGTCGCCCGCCTCGGGCGGGATCGGACGCACGGCGAGCGCCACGGGCCGGGCTTCGATGCGGACCGGCTCGCGCCCCGCCGCCGCGACCAGGCCGGTGGCGTGGCCGCCGGCGAGCACCAGCTCGCCGCTCGCGTAGGGAAACACCGCGTAGCGCCGCTCGGTGACGCGGTAGCGGCGGCCGTCGCGGGACGCCTCGCCGACCCGGTCCTCCCCCACCCTGCGCAGCTCGGCGAGCGCCATGGCGGGCGCGTGCAGCTCCAGATCGCGCACGTCGATGGCCTGGAAGAAGCGCAGGGTGTAGAGGGCCTGGGCCTGAACATGGCCTTGCGGCGGCTCGAGATCGGCCTCCAGGAAGAGGCTCGGGGCGTCGGCGGCGGCCGCGACGGGCAGGAGCAGCGCGAGCGCCGCCACGAGCGCCCGCCACCGCCTCGGGATGCCGGCAGCGCTCACCATGGCGTCGACGCCTCCCCCGAGCGTCTGCGCGCGTCCTCCAGCAGCAGCTTGCGCCGCAGGAGCCCACCCGGCTCGTCCGGCACGCGGCGCAGCCACTGGTCGGCGAGGAGAGCGGCTTCCCGGTCGGCGTCGCTGCCTGACGCCTGCCCCGCCCCGCTCCCTGGCGTCCGCTCCGGGCGCCCTCCCTTGTCCCGCTGCCGTCCGGAAGGCGGCGGCGGATCCTCGTTGCGGTCGGCCAGCAGCGCGCGCACGAGATCGCGGTTGTGGCGGAAATCCTCGTCGCCGGGACGCAGCGCCAGGGCCGCCTCGTAGGCTTCGAGCGCCTCCGGCAGGCGCGACAGTCGGGCGAGCGCGTTGCCCCGGTTGTAGTGCGAGTCGGCATCCGACAGGGGCGCGAGGGCGGCGGCCGCCTCGGCGTAGCGCCCCGCGCGGTACCAGGCGACCGCCTGCCACCGCGGATCGGCGAAGACCTGCGCCGCGGCCTCCGGGTCGCCGGCCTCGAACAGCCGCAGGGCGCGCCGGTCGGCGCCCGCCCACGGCCCCTCGCCGAAGGCCTCGGCCGGCGGCGGAAGGAGGAGCAGCGGCAGGGCGAGCGTGAGCAGCACGCCGCGGCGGAACGCCAGTGCGGCGAGCGGCAGGAGCAGCGCCGCGAGCCACGGCCCCAGCTCGCGCGCCCGCCCCGCGAGGCGCAGGCCGTCGGCCACCGTCCCGGGGGCGTCGGCGAGCAGCTCGGCGATCGCCCGCATGTCCTCGCCGTCGGCCCGCCAGGCGATGTAGCGTCCGCCGCTCGTCTCGGCCGCGCGGCGCAGGGCATGGGCCGCCGCCTCCTGGCCGGCCGGCAGGTGCAGGACGGACAGGCGCACCCCGTCGAAACCGCCCACCGCCTTCACGGCCGGCGACGGCTCGCCCGTCGCGGTGACCCACACCAGGTCCCGCGTGCCGGCACCGCTGCCCGCGAGGATCTCCCCCGCCATGCGTAGCGCCCGGTCGGGCCGGTCGCCCGCCCGCGGCATGACCTCCGGCGCGAGCTCCGGAACCAGCAGGGCGATGGTGGTCGCGTCGCTGGTGAGCGGCGCCACCAGGTAGGGCTCGTCGGCATAGGCGACAAGGGCGGTCTGCCCGCCAGGCGCGGCGCGCAGCAGCTCGAGGAGCTCCAGCCGGGCGCGCTCGGCGTTCGACGGGCCCATGCCCGGCGAAAGATCGACCACCAGCACCCGCGCCGCATCGCTGCGCCAGGCGAGGTCCGCCGCGCCCGGGCGAGCCGGTCCGGCCAGGGCGAGCACCGCCCCCGCAAGCCCGAGCGCGAGCGCCGCGATTCCGGCCGCCCTGCCCCGCGTGCCTTCCTCCTTCAGCAGATGGGGCAGCAGGCGCGGATCGATCACCGCCTGCCAGCCGCTCGTCCCTCCTTGCCGCCCACGCGCCAGCAGCCAGACCAGGACGCCGAGCGGCAGCAGCGCGAGGAGCCAGCCGGGGCGCAGCAGCGCGAGGCCGAAAAGCTCCGGTGCATTCATCGGCGCACCCCGGTTCCGGATGCGCGCCGGCCAGGTAGCCCGGATGGAGCCCCGGCGGAATCCGGGAGCCACGGCAGAGCCGTCACGAGCGGCTCCCGCTTCCGCTCCAATCCGACCGGGGTGAGTCGGCGCGCCCGGGGTGTCACCGCCCCACCCTCCGAAGCCGGCGCATCAGGAGGCCGGCCGTGAGCACCAGGGCGAGCCCGAGCGGCCAGTGGAAGAGCTCGCGCACCGGACGCAGCGCCGCCACCGCGGAGGCGGTCGGCTCCAGCGCGTCGATCCGGCGGTAGAAATCCTCCAGCGCGGTTACGTCGGTGGCCCGGTGGTAGCTGCCCCCGGTCTGGCGGGCGATCTCGCGCAGGGTGTCTTCATCGAGGCCGGTCGGCTGCGCCGCTTCCGAGGAGGCGCTTTCGTGCTCGGCACCCACGCCCACGGCGTGAATGCGCAGCCCCTCGCGCTGCGCCAGCCAGGCCGCCTGCCGGGGCGAGAGCGCCCCGGCGGTGCTGGCGCCGTCGGTGACCAGCACCAGCACCCTAGCGCTGTCCCGGTGCTCCCGCAGGCGCGTGGCGGCGAGCGCGATGGCGTCGCCGATGGCCGTCTCGCGCCCGGCGAGTCCGACCTCCGCGCCGGCGAGCGCCGCCCGGACCGCCCCAAGGTCGTAGGTGAGCGGCGTGTGCAGATAAGCCCGGCTGCCGAACACCACGAGCCCGACCCGGTCGCCCTCGCGGCGGGCGAGGAAGTCCTGGGCGAGGGCACGGGCCGCGTGCAGCCGCCCGACCGGCTCGCCTTCCAGGCGCAGGTCGGCGATCGCCATGCTCGCCGATACGTCCAGCGCGAGCACCAGGTCGCGTCCGCTCACCGGCAGCTGTGCGAGCCCGTCGCCCACCTGGGGCCGGGCGGCGGCGGCGACGAGCAGCAGCCAGATGAAGAGCGCCACCCGCAGCTCGACGCCTGCGCGCGCCGCCTCGCTACCCGCGGCCGGCGGCGCACCGAACGCATCCAGGGCGGGGACGCGCAGCGCGGCCCCGGCCGGCACCGGCGGCAGCCAGCGCCGCACGAACCAGGGCAGCGGCAGCGCGAGGAGCATCCAGGGCCAGGCGAGGCTCACGGCGCGTTGGCCCTCAGCCAGCGGCCCGCCAGGGCGACGAGCGCCTCGCCGTCCGCCTCGCCGCGGGCGCGGTAGGGCAGCGATTCGAGCACCGCGCCCACGCCGCCGGCAAACGCCCCGTCTCCGCCGTGGGCATCGAGAAAGCGCAGCCAGTCGGCGCCGGTGAGCCCCGCGGCGCCGGAGTCCGGGAAACGCCACAGGGCGTAGCGGCGCAGCAGGCGGGAGAGCCCGCGGGCGAGGGCCACCGCGTCGCCGTCGCGCCCGAAGGCTGCGGAAAGGGTGTCGAGCTCGTGCAGCGCGGCAGCGAGGGGCCGACGGCGCACACGGCGGCGCACCCAGACGATCGCCGCAACGAGCATGACGATGACGACCGCGAGCCACCACCCGGGCGCCGGCCAGACGGCGGGCGGCGGGGGAAGATGGATGTCGCGCAGGGCGTCGAGGGAGGGCAGCGTCATCCGGCCTGCTCCCTCGCGACGTCCGCCGACGGCCCATCGGACAGGCGACCGCGCCGGCCGAGGAGCGCGGGCAGCGCGCGCACCGGATCGTCGTCCGTGGCGAGCCCGACCAGCCGCGCGCCAGCCCCCCGCGCCAGGGCCGCGAGCCGTGCCCGGCGCTCGCGAAACGGCTGCCCGTAGGCCGCGCGGGCCTCGGTGCTGCGCAGGTCGAGGACGCGCTCCCGCGTGCCGTCGGTGATGCGATAGATGCCCACGGGCGGCGGCTCCGCCTCGATGGGATCGAAGACGTGCACCAGCCCGAGCGCCGCGCGGCGGGCGAGCCGCTCCAGCGCGGTCTCGGCCGCGGCGTCGAGCGCCAGGAAGTCGCTCACCACCACCACGGCGGTGCCCGGACGCAGTAGCCGCGCCAGCGCCTCCAGCGCTTCGGCGAGGCCGGTAGCGGCCTCGGCCGTGGTCACCGTCTGCTCGGCGAGCCGCCGGACCAGGGCGAGCGCACCCTGCTCGCGCGCCTGCGGCCGGATCACGTGGTGACCCGCCCCGTCACAGACCACGCCGCCCACCCGGTCGCCGGCCGACACCGCGGCCCAGGCGAGCACGGCGGCGCCCCGCGCCGCGGCGGCGGACTTGAAGGCGCGGCTGCCGAAGCGCATGCCCGGCCCGAGATCGACGAAGAGCAGCACCGGCCGCTCGCGCTCCTCGTGGAACAGCTTGGTGTAGGGCCGGCCGTGGCGCGCGGTGTGGCGCCAGTCGAGACTGCGCGCGTCGTCGCCCGGCTGGTAGCGGCGCACCCCGGCGAACTCCATGCCGCGTCCGGGCTGCGCCGAGCGATGCGCCCCCGGCCCGGCGGCGAGCGGCCCGCCGATGCGGCCGCCGAGGTGGGCGACGCGCTCGCGCAGCGCGAGGAGCTCCGTGAGCTTCGGCTCGAAGGGTGCCGGCTCCGTCACGGCACCGGCACCCGCTCGATCAGGGCGGCGACGAGCGCGTCCACCGTGAGCGCCTCCGCCTCTGCCTCCCAGCTCGGCAGGATGCGATGCCGCAGCACGTCCGGTGCGAGGGCCTGGACGTCCTCCGGCGATACGTAGTCGCGCCCGGCGAGCCAGGCGCGCGCGCGGGCGCAGCGCTCCAGCGCGATGGCCCCGCGCGGGCTCGCGCCGTAGCGCACTCGCCCGGACAGTTCGTCGCCCCAGCGCTGGGGCGCGCGGGTCGCGGCCACGAGGGCGACGATGTAGTCCTCGAGATCCGGCGACAGATGCAGCTCCAGCACCGCCCGGCGCGCCGCGAAGACCTCCTCCTGGCTCACCACCCGCTCGTCGGCGGCCGGCGCCGCCGCGACGAGCCCCGCGCGCGCCTCGGCCCGGGCGAGCCGCAGGATCTCCCGCTCGACGGCGGCCTCCGGGTAGTCCAGGCGCACATGCAGCAGGAAGCGGTCGAGCTGCGCCTCGGGCAGCGGATAGGTCCCCTCGTGCTCGATCGGGTTCTGGGTGGCCATCACCAGGAAGAGCGGCGGCAGGGGATGGGTCGCGAGGCCGATGGTGACCTGGCGCTCGGCCATCGCCTCCAGCAGGGCCGACTGCACCTTGGCCGGCGCCCGGTTGATCTCGTCGGCGAGCAGCAGGTTGTGGAAGACCGGCCCCGGCTCGAAGCGGAAGCTGCCGTCCTGGGGCCGGAACACCTCGCTGCCGGTGAGATCGGCGGGCAGCAGGTCCGGAGTGAACTGGATGCGGTGGAAATCGGCCTCGAGGAGCGCCGCGAGGCGACGGATGGCCCGGGTCTTGGCCAGGCCCGGCAGGCCCTCCACGAGGAGGTGGCCGTCGGCGAGAAGCCCGATCAGCAGCCGCTCGACGAGTTGCGGCTGGCCCAGCACCTCGGCTTCGAGGCGGGCGGCGAGTTGTTTGAAGGCGGCGTGCAGGCTCATGGGGCGGGCGGAATTCGAACCGGTCCACGCAAGCAGGAATGGTGCCGGTTCGTGAGCGACGGCGTACCGCTCCCCGCGGCGCCTCGCAGGCCGGATGGAGCGCAGCGAAATCCGGGGCAGCCGTGACCGGCGTCAGCCCGCGCCGCTCCCGGATTCCGGTCTGCGGCCTGCATCCGGGCTACGGAGCCGGGCGAGCGCCGCACGGTAGCGGCATACCGCCAGGCCGAGCAGCACCGCGACGATGGGCGCGCCGAGCTGGAGCCCGAAGCCGGCCACCGCCTTGACCGCCAGGATGGCCGCGAGCGCGCCGATCAGCGCCACGCGCTCCCACCGCCGCGCGCCCCGCTCCGTGAAGTCGGCCCACAGCCAGGCGGCGGCGGGCACCAGCAGCACCAGGTCGTAGAGGTAGGCCATGGGCACCGCCAGCAGGGTGGCGAGACACAGGACGGCCGCCTGCAGGCCCAGCGTGTCGGGCCGCCGCCGGCCGCGCCACCAGGCCCAGGCGACCAGTAGCGCCATGAGCGCTGCCGAGGCGTACTGCGCTGCCCAGGCGGTGTCGAGGGAAGCGCCCGCGAGCCGCAGGGTCGCGAGCACGGTGGTCATCGGCACCAGGTCGTAGGCGCCGGCGGCGAAACCTTCCAGATGGAAGAGCGCGGTGCCGATGAAGGCGAACCATGGGTCGTCGCCGAAGGCGAGCACGCTCGCCGCGATCATGGCGAGCACCGTCACCGTCGCGGCCGCAAAGGCGCGCCAGTGGCCGCCCGCGAGGAAGGCGAGCGGGATCAGGATGCCGAGGTGGGGCTTCACGCTGGCGAGCCCGATGAGCACCCCGGCCCACACCGGGCGGCGGCCGAGGAGCGCGAGCCCGAGCCCGATCAGGCCGCCGGTGAGAAAGCCGGTCTGGCCGTACATCGCGTTGAAGAAGACCGGCGGCGCGGCGAATGCGAAGGGCCAGGCGAGGGACGGCGGCAGGATGCGGCGCATCGCCAGCACATAGGGCACGGCGGTGGCCGCGAGCCAGGCGAACCAGGACAGGAGATAGGGCAGGTACGCGAGCGGGACCACCGCCAGGATGAAGGTGGGCGGGTACATCCACGGGGCGAAGCCCACCGCATGCGCCTGCGCCTCGCCGATGTCGCCGTAGATGCGGCGCGCCGCCTCGCGGGTGGCGGCGGCCATCATGCGTGGCAGGTAGAGGTTCTCGGCGGGCAGCTCCCGCACCAGCAGGGAGGCGGCGTAGGTGGGCGTGTAGTCGGTGTAGACCGGGATCTCGCCCCGCTCGGCGCTGCGGTAGCCGCCGGCGAGGGTCCACGCGACGAAGAGGGCGTAGCCCGCGGCCACCAGCCACAGGGCGAGGCGGACCGTACGCCCCGGCGCCGCCAGGGACGGTGTCGGGACCGCCTCAGGCCTCGATGGTGATGATTCCAAGCTCCCCTTCCCTACTCAGTCCTGCACCGTCGCGGAGGCGCAACGTCCGGGCGACACGGTGCAGAAACCCCGTCGCCCCGTCAAGCCGGCACCTGTCCCCCGCCTTCGGATAGCGCCGACCGGAAGCGGCGCAGCGCGAGCGCGAGCAGCACGAGCAGGAGCGCCGGCCCGATCTGGACCCGCAAGGAATCGGCCACGCTCACGACCGCGAGGAGCGAGGCCGTGGCCCCGGCGAGCGTCCACCATTCGCCCGGCCGGGCCGTCCGCTCCTGCAGATCGCGGGCGATCCAGGCCACGGCCGGCACGATCAGCACCAGGTCGTAGATGTAGGCCATGGGCACGGCCAGCGGCGTGGCGAGGCACAGGATCGCGCACTGCAGCCCGAGGCTCTCGGGGCGGGACTGGCCGCGCCACCAGGTCCAGCCGACCAGGCCCAGCATGGCGAGGAGCGCCAGGTACTGTCCCGCCCGCGCCGTGCCGAGGTCGGCACCCGCCATGGCGAGGGTGGACAACACGGTGGTCATCGGGATGAAGTTGTAGGTGGCGGCCTCGAAGCCCTGGAGGTTGGCGGAGGCGCTGGCGAAGAAGGCGACCCAGGACTGTCCGCCGAAGGCCGCCGCGCTCGCCAGGACCAGGGCGAGCACGGTGACCGCCGCCGTCGCCGCGACCCGCCAGTGGCCGCCCGCCAGCAGCGCCACCGGGATCAGCAGGCCGAAGTGCGGCTTCACGCTGGCGAGCCCGATGCAGATGCCCGCCAGCACGGGCCGCCGTGCCAGCAGCGCGAGGCCCAGGCCGATGAAGCCCGCGGAAAGGAAGCCGGTCTGTCCCTGCATCGTGTTGTAGAACACCGGCGGCGCGGCCAGCGCCAGCGGCCAGGCGTAGGCCCGGGGCAGGATGCTGCGCATCGCAGCCAGGTAGGGGGCGGCCGAGGCACCCACCCACAGCAGCCAGGCCCACCAGTAGGGCAGGAAGGCGAGCGGCGCGACCAGGAAGATGAAGTGCGGCGGATACAGCCACGGCGCGTAGGCGACCCGGTCGAGCCAGATGGGGTTCACCGCCGGGTACATGGCCGGCAGGGTGCGGCGGGTGTACTCCACCATCTTGTCGCGCTCGTGCAGCGACTGCGCCGGGAGCTCCCGCAGCAGCAGGGAGGCGCCGTAGGTGGGGGTGAACTCCATGAGGGTGGGCGGCAGGCCGCCGTCGGCCCGCGCGTAGAACTGGGCCAGGGTGAAGGCGATGGTGGCGAGGTAGCCCGCCGCCAGCAGCCACAGCAGGCGCCGCGCCCAGCGGGCGGACGCGCCGCCCCCGGTGGCCGCCGGCTGGCTCATGCCGGCAGCCCGGCGGAAGGCGCAGGCAGGACGCGTAGCGGCGGCGCCGCAGAACCGCACCGCGCGTGCGGCACGGAGCGTCTCATATCTGCCCCTTGTGCAGGGTCTCCGAGACGAAGGGGATGCCGAAGAAGGTGAAGAAGGCGATCACGAAGGTGGCCACCACCAGCAACGCGTTGGCCTGCACCGGCGGACGGAAGGTGGCGCGCACGTGCAGCATCAGCCCGATGGAGAGCCAGGTGACCAGCGACCACACCTCCAGCGGATCCCAGGACCAGTAGCGGCCCCAGGCGTCCTGGGCCCAGATCGAGCCGGAGACGATACCCAGGGTGTCGAACACCAGCGCCAGCGCCATGCAGCGGTAGGCGGTGGCGTCGAGGGCGCGGTCGTGGGGCAGCCTGGCGAAGCGGTTCGCGCCGAGGCCCGCGCTGCGCAGCAGGATCACCCCGGCGATGCCCAGCGCGACGAAGGCCGAGCCGAGGAAGAGCTTGATGAAGCCGATGTGGATGTAGAGCCAGACCGTGTAGTAGGTCGCGGGCAGCATCGAGTCCTGCTTGGGGATCAGGAGCATCCAGGCGGTGATCAACATCACCACGGGCAGGAGCAGGGACGCCACCGTGCGCAGCCTCGGCAGCAGCCAGTAGGCGAAGACGACCGCGCCCATGAGCCCCCACACGTTGGCGGAGAGCATTTCGAAGGTGTTGATGAAGGGCAGGTGGCCGAGCCGCTCCCAGCGCGCGCCGATGGCGGCGGTGTGCAGCAGCCAGGCCACGAGCATCACGGCCAGCAGCAGGCGCCGGGGCGGCCTGCGGAACACCAGGTCGTACATGGCCATCGCGGTCGCCAGGGAGTAGCCCACGAGCGCGGTCCAGAAGCAGGCGAGTTCAAGGTCGATGGAGGTCATTTTTCGAACGTCTGGATCCGGTCGCTGTACTTGATGGTGTAGCGGGAAAAGCCGTGCTCGTTCTCGGTCCCGGGAATCGGCACCTTGGTGCCCACGCCGCGTCCGTCGCGCTCGAGCTCCTCCGCGGTGAAGCCGGGCGGAATGCCCCGGGTCGGCCCCCACTCGCCCCGCCCGAGCCTGGTCTCCCACTCCCAGATGGCCGAGCGGGCCTGGGCCACCTTCAGGCGGTAGGGATCCGGATCGGTCTGGAGGTGAAGGAAGATGCGCATGCCGCCCAGGGCGTGCTCCAGGTCGCCCAGCCCCTCGGCCGCGACCGCCATCCCGAAGTAGGCCTCGGCGAGCGCCGGGTCGCGGTCGATCGCGGCGCGGAAGAAGTCGTAGGCGGTCGCATGGTCATGCTTGCCGAGCAGCGCGAGCCCGACCAGCAGGTAGGCTTCGGGCCGATCGCGGACCCGCTCCCGGACGGCGGTGAGATGCTCGATGGCGCGGTCGTACTCGCCCGCCGCGAGCCGGCTGCGCGCCTCGGCGAGATCGTCGGGCGGGGCGGACTGGGCCTCCTGGGGCGCAGCTTCGCCGGTCGCGCCGGCCGGTTCCGCCACCAGCCCCTCGAAGGCCGCGGCACGGCGGGCGCCGCGCCCGTCGGTCGAGGCGGCGGGATAGTCCTGGCCGGGCAGTAGCGTCACGAGATAGCCGAGCACCGCCACGCCGAGCGCGACGATGGCGACGGCGACGAGCCGCATGTCGCGGCGGCGCGGCCGGGCGGGCGCGGATTTCGCGGCTTCCGCCGCTCCTGCGGGCTGTCTCACGGGGCGAGCACCTTGGCCCTGCCGCTCGCGAGCGCGGTGCGCACCACCGCCTCGTCCACCGCGAAGCGGGTGCCGTAGCAGCGGAAGCCCTGGTCCACCTCGGCGGTGGTCCGGCTCTGGATGGTGGTATCCACTGCCACAGAAGCCCAGCGCCCGCCCTTGAGGACCTTGACCGGGGCCATCTGCCCGGTGGTGTCGCTGCGCGCCGCCTTGGCGGTTGCGGGCCTGGGGTTGCGCGCACCGTCCTCGAGCGCGGCGTAGTAGTCGGCGTTGTACCAGTCGGCGACATACTCGTAGGCGTTGCCCGCCATGCCATACACGCCGTAGGGCGAGCGGCCGTTGGGCAGGGCGTCCACCGCGATGGGGCGGCACGGGGCGCCGCCCTCGTAGGCGGCGAAGGTGTCGTCGGGATACTCGTCGCCCCAGGGCCAGGTGCGCCTGTCCTGGCCGCGGGCGGCCTTCACCCACTCGGCCTCGGTGGGCAGGCGGAAGCCCAGCCAGCGCGCCATCTCGTCGGCGTGCTGCCAGGAGAGATGGGTCACCGGCAGGTCGTCCTCGGGCCGGGTCAGGAAGTAGCCGCCCGCCTGGTCGCGGCGCACCGAGCAGCCGTTGGCCGCACCGTCCTCGTACTGCGCCTCGAGGGCCGCGGTCTTGCCGCCGGAGGCCATGAAGCGCACGAAGTCGCGGCCGCGCGCCTCGAACTTGGCGATGTAGAAGCCGTCGAGCCAGACCTTCACGTCGCGCTCGGCGCTCTTGAGGAGATTGTCGGCGGTCGGCTGCCCCCCCGGCACGGCATGCCAGAACCAGCCGGCGGGGATGTGCACGAACTCGACGCCGTTGATCTCGACCTCGCGCGGCATGTCCCCGGCCTGCGCGCCGCCGGCCGCGAGCGCCACCGCCAGCGCGGCAAAAAGACTCGTTCCTTTCATGTCTCGGGTCCTAGCGAACGCGCACGAGGCGGAAGCCCACCGCGTCCAGCGTCTGATCGGGGTCGATGTGGCCGCGCGCGGTGCAGCGCGTCTGCCGCGGCTCGGTACGGAAGCTGCCGCCGCGGATCACCTTCTGGCCGGCCGCCTCGCGCACCACGGGGTTGTACAGGGCATGTCGGGCGTAGGCGTCCGGCCGGTAACTGTCCTCGGTCCACTCCCACACGTTGCCCAGCATGTCGTGCAGGCCGAAGGCATTGGCGGCGAGTTGCCCCACCGGTTCCGGCGCGTCGCGCCTGGCCTCGCCCCGGCTGTACCAGGCCTGGCCGACGAGCTCGAGGCTGATGACCGTCTGCGCCTCCGCCGCACCGGCGCGGCAGGCGTACTCCCACTCGGCCTCGGTAGGCAGGCGGTAACGGACGCCGGAGCGCTCGGACAGGCGTGCCGCGAAAATGCGCGCCTGCTCCCAGCTCACCCGGGCGACGGGCGCCTTGCCGCCGCTGCCGCCGCCCATCACCGCTTTCCACTCGTCGGCGGTGACCTCGTGCTCGCCCATCCAGAAGGCGTCGACACAGACCTCGTGCCGGGGCTGCTCGTCGTGCGAGAGCGCAGCCTTGTAACCGATGCGCTGCCAGAACGGATCGGGATGGGGGGCCACCGGCTCCGCCGTTCCCATCTGGTAGCAGCCCTTGTCGATGCTCACGAAGCTCATGCCGGTGACGGGATCGCGCCACGAGGCAGGCGCCTTGTCGGCGAGGACGGTGGAGGAAGCCAGGACGGCCAGGGCGGCCGTGACGAATCGCTTCATGCGCGTGACTCCGGTCTTTTACGGCGAAAGACGCGTTGAACGTAGAACCAGATCAGGCTGGCGATGGCGAGGGCCACCGTGCCCACGATCCAGTGCGTGGTGGGGTCGTAGACGATGCGGTAGCCCATCCAGGCGTCGAGCCGCACGTAGGTGAGCTTCCCGCCGGGAAGCGCCAGCGACTGTCCGGTCGCGAGCTGGTGGCGCGCGTCGCCCACGCGCACCACCAGCGGCGTGTCGATGTCGGCCACGCCCAGGTCGACCCGGCGCGAGCCCGGCTCGGGCCGCTCGAACTCGTGCTGCATGCCGACCCAGATGTCGGGGCCGGCCGGCAGGGACCAGGCGCTGCCCTCGTACCAGCCGTCGGGCTCCAGGCTGCCGAGCTGCATGGAAGCGAACTCGACCTCGCCGCTGTCGCGCTGCCACAGCAGGCGCGGAGCGAGGCCCTTGCGATTGGCGTAGATGCGGTAGCCGTCGAGGACCAGCGGCCGGTCGTCGCCGATCTCGACGACATGCGAGCCGCCGTCCGCGTCCCACCAGCGCACCCGGTTGTAGGTGAGGTAGCCGTTGCCGTTGGCGGGGTACTCGTCGACGAAGCCCTCGTTGCCGAAGCGCAGCCGCTCGAAACCGTCGCCGTGCCAGGGCCCGCGCTCGACCTGGACCAATGCGCCATCGAAGACCGCGCCGCGCGTGACCGGCACCACCCCGTCGGCATAGGTCATGCGACCCAGGAAGAAGAGCACGATGAGCGCCATCAGCGCCAGGTGGAAGATCAGCAGCGGGAGATCGGTGCGGAAACGGGGGTGGGTCGCCACCGACGCCAGCAGATTCACCATCAGCAGCGACAGGGGTGCCGCCATCGCCGTGGTGGCCGGGGCCCCGCCCTCGGCGATCCACAGCGCGCCGGCGGCGAGCAGGACGAAGCACAGCACCGTCACCTGCGGCGCCGCGAGCCGGCGCAGCGTATCGGCGCCGGCCCGGCGAGCGGCACGCCACGGGCCGGGCTTGCGGGCGTCGGGGCAGGTCGAGACGAGGCTTTCCGGCATGGCGGACGCTAGAAGGAGCCGCAGTTGTCCTGCATCCAGGTCGTGCCCTGGCAGTTGCCGGCGCTCCAGCTGCCGGAGACCGCCCAGCTGGAGATGCTGAGCCGCGCGTTCACGTAGTAGGGCCCCGCGGTGTAGTTGGAGGCCTTCGACTTGCAGCCGTTGGCGTCGAAGCCGGAGGTCTCGCCGTTCTCGGGACCGACGCAGGTCAGGTTCACCAGGAAGGCCTTGTTCTTCCAGCCGTGGGGCACCGCGATGTGGCAGAAGGTGCAGGGGGCGTCGTCCTTGTCCTCGTAGGCGTGGCTGGCGTTGCCCGAGGCGAAGCCGCTCGTGCTGTTCGCGGGGTTGTGGCAGTTGCCGCAGAAACCGGGGCTGTTCGGCGTGTTGCCGCCCGTGCCCGCGACCCAGGAGCCCTTGAGCAGGAAGTTGTTGCCCGAGCCGTGGGGTCCCTGCACGTTGGTGTTGGGCCCGGTCCCCTGGGTCCACGAGCCGGCGTCGCCGTGGCAGTCCGAGCAGTGCATGGTCTGCGTGCCGACGTTGCCGGCGAAGGGCACGCGGATGTTGCTGAAGCTCGAACTGCCGCGCTCGGTGGGCGTGCGCCCGGTCGGGAACATCACCGGGTGCCAGGAGCGGTGGTTGTTGGTCCCTCCCGGCGGCGAGGGCGTGGGATTGCAGTCGCCGCCGCCGCAGGCGGTGCCGGTGTTGGTCTCCTCGCCCTGGTCGGTGCCGGTGCTCGGGGGATCGGTGGCGTTTACCGCGAACTCGGCCGCTATGTTGGTGTAGCGCGTCATCTGGTTGGTGCCGCTGGGGGTACCGCCCGGATAGCCCAGGGTCGGCATGTTCCCGCCGCTGGTGCCCCCGTAGTCCGAGTGGCATTTGAAGCAGAGCTGGTACTCGCGCGTCAGGTAGGTCGAGGAGCGGGCCGTGCTCGTGTCGTTGCCGGGGTCGCCCTTCTTCACCGTGTAGCTCGTCGGCACCTGGGGCCAGTTCGTGCCCATGGTTCCGTAGGTGGGCTCAACCCCCCAGGTGCCTCGCAGCACGCCCGAGGCGACGTTGCCGTCCGCCCCCTTGTTCGCAGACGTCCCGCCGGCAACGTGAGTACGGGCGGTGCTGCTGCCCTGGCCGTTGAACAGCGCGTTGCGGAGCACCCGATGGGGGTTGTGGCAGTCGGTGCATTCGACGTGGCGGTTGCCGTGGTTGGCGAGCCCCAGCAGCTCGGGCGTCTCGATGAAGTCGGCGTTGGAGATGTCGTGCCGTTCGAGGGTGTTGCCTCCGCCGCCCTGGTCCGCGGTGGCGATGGGCATGCGCCGCGTGCGCTCGAACTCCGTCTTGATGTTGGGTACCGTGCCGGTCCCCGTGCCGATGACCTTGGTCGTCGTGCCCTGGTGGCACTGGTAGCAGGTCTCCTCGATGGCCGAGACGCTCGCCGGATCCGCAGCGGTGGAACCGACCTTGTACTGCCCCGAGCCGGTGCCGAGGGTGCTGCCGCTCACGCCTTCGCGCAGCAGCCGCCGGGTCCCCTGGGCGGTATGGGTGTCGTGGCAGTTGAGGCAGGCCGCCTCCCACACCTTGGTACCCAGCGGAAACTGGCGGCGGTTGGCGGCATCGGTGGTGTAGGCCTCGTCGGCCACGACCGTATCGGCGTGGGCCGACATCGACCAGGAGGTGCCGAGCTTGTCGTGGCAGCCGAGGCAGATCTGGTCGTTGGCGGCGCTGAAGTCGCCGCCGGTCGGGGCAGCCTTCTGGAAGCGGTTCAGGCGCAGGAACTTGATCGAGTCGCCGGCCAGATGGGGATCGTGGCAGGTGGTGCACTGCACGTGGCTGTTGTGGTCGAGGGGCAGCAGCGGCTTGACGCCCGAGGAGCGCACTCCGACGACGAGCGTGCCGCCGGGCGAATAGGGCGGCGAGCGCAGCTCGCCGTCGGTCGTCGCGAGGTTGGTATCGAAGGTGAAGGAGATCGGGTGGTCGTTGCGGAGGTCGGTTCCCAGCTTGCGCGTGAAGCCGCTCGTCTCGCCGTCGCCCGCCGGCATGTTCCCGCCGTCGGTGCCGCTCATGGCGATGGCGCTGCCGGTACCGCTGCCCGGCGCGTTGCTCACCGTGCCGATGGCGAGGGTGCCGTCGTGACAGGACAGGCACAGCTTGGAGCTGCCGCCGGGCTGGCCGAGGGGCCCGCCCAGGATGGTCTGCGCGTCGAGGGAGTTGGACGTGTAGGGCGTGTAGGTCGCCGACGACAACTGGCGGTTCCACAGGGGCGCGGGAGCGGCGGCGTTGGCCGCGTGGGGGGTGTGGCAGAACACGCAGATCTGTGTCTGGGAGGTCGCCTTGACGGTGCCCGTGCCGCTCGCCGACAGGTTGTGGAGCGTGGCCGCGATGTTCGAGTTGGTGTTCTGTGCCGTGGCGGGAATGATCCAGGCGTACAGCGCCGCGGCCAGCAGCGCGGCGGCACCGAGTGTTCTTGTCGTTCTTTTCATAACCATGTCTCGGCCGTGGATATGGGGTCGCGCGCCCTCGGGATGGTCATGCCCCGCACGCCCTCAGGGAATCGGCGCGAAGGTGCGCGCCTCGCCCTGTCGAATCTCCTTCTTGGCCGCGCTCACCTGCTTGAGCATCGCCTTCACCTCCTCCGGCATGCGCTTGCCGGCGGCGGCCATCTCCTGCATCTGCCCCGAGAGGTAGGAGTGGTTGATGAGGATGTCGAACACCGACAGCATGAACTCGCGCTTCCAGGCGGAGACCCTGTCGAGGTTCTGGAACTTGTGCATGAAGAAGTTGCGCGAGGCGCGGCCGAGCTCGCGCTCGACCTCCTCCAGGCTCATCGCGTCCGGCTTCACCACCGGCTGCACCAGGTTGTACTTGCTGTAGTCCTTGGTGGCGACGTGCTTCTCGAGCTCCGGATAGAGGTCGGCGTAGGGCCAGGGCGCGATGGCGAGGAAGAAGGCCATGTCCGGGTCGTACTGCTTGGCGAGCTCCACCGCGTCGCGGAAGGTCTCGGGCGTGTCGCCCGGCATGCCCAGCACGAAGGAGGTCTCGGAGACGATGTCGGCGCCGTTGATGAGCTCGATGGCGCGGCGCGAATCCTCCGCCTTGGAGCCCTTCTTGAAGAGGTCCAGGGTCGCCTGCTGGCCCGCCTCCACGCCCACGTAGATGTGCTCGATGCCCGCCAGGGCGTAGCGGTCCATCAGGTCCTCGTCGCGCACGATGTCGTCGACCCGGGTCTCCATCAGGAGGCGCACGCCGGGCTTCCTCTCGATCATGAGGTCGAGGATGCGCTCCCAGCGCTTGCGGTCCAGGGTGGGGATCTCGTCGGCGAGCATCGCCACGTTCACCCCGTAGGTCTGGTGCAGCATCTCCAGCTCGGCGACGAAGTTCTCGGCGCTGCGCGCGCGCCAGCCCCGCCGCCAGAAGAGCTTCTGCGAGCAGAAGGAGCAGTCCTGCTGGCAGCCGCGCGCCGAGGAGACGATGGCGAGCCGCGAGTTCTTCTTGGCGCGGTAGGTATAGATCGGCCACTCCACCAGATCCCAGGCGGTCGGGAGCGAATCCAGGTCGCGGATGAAGCCCGCCGAGCGGGTGGCGATGACGCCGCCGTCGCGCCAGAAGGCGATGCCCGCCACCTTGGCCGGGTCGTCGCCGGCGTTGAGGCAGCTCAGCAGCTCCGGGAGCGTGCGCTCCCCTTCGCCGCGCACGACGAAGTCGATGGCGTCGCGATCGGCGTTGAGCATCTCGTTGTAGCAGAAGGTGGCATGGACGTTGCCGATGACCGTCACGATCTCCGGGTCGACCTCCTTGGCCAGCCGCAGCAGGCCGGTCGCCGCGACGATGGCGGCGGTGAAGGCGGAGGTGGCGACCACGTCGGGACGGAAGTCCTCCAGGCGCTTGCGGATGTCGTCTTCCTTGTGCCACAGGGACATGGCGTCGTAGTAGTCGACCTCGTAGCCCGCCTCGCGCAGCGCCCCGGCGATGTAGACGAAGCCCACGTTGAGCCAAGTCCCGGCCGACTCCACCACGCCGGAGTGATAGGGCACGGTCACCAGCGCCACGCGCCGGATCTTGCGCGCGCGCGGGACGGCCGGGCCGGTGCGCGGCGGCGGGACGAAGGTGAGCGGTGTGTCGGTGAGCTTCATGTTCGGCCTGATTCGTGTTCTGTATGCCGGGCCGATCAACCCGGCGATCGTTCGGCTGCGCTCGCCTCGGGGCGTGGCACCGGATTCGCCAGCACTTCTTCGGTGAGCTGGTCGCAGGGGCACACGGGCGGCGTCATGGGCCGGGCATCGTTGGCCGGCGAGGGCTGGCGCGCACGGGCCAGACCCATCTTGAAACGGATGGAGAAGTTCACGTAGGCCTCGAGGAAGCGGAAGATCCGCTTGTCGCCCATCGGGCCCACCACGCGCTCGCTCGGCAGCGGCTGGACCTTGCCGTCCACCACCTTGGCGCGCCCCACGATCTGGAAGCTGCCGTCGGCCCCGGTGTAGCCGAGGTTGTCGGTCTGCACCGCGAGCACGGTGGGGAGATTGACCACGTCGTAGTGGCGCAGCAGCCCCACCTCGCCCGGCGGAAGCGGCGCGAGGTCGTCGAGGCCGACCGCCTCCACCCGCGCCCACGGCGGCGGGATGCGGCGGCGCGTGGTACCGCGTCCCTGCAGCGCGGCGCGCAGGGTGTCGTCGAAGTAATTGGTGGCGGTCTCGGCCATGCCGAGCACGTTCACGCAGTGGGAGGCGGGGATGCCCAGCACCTCCTCCGCGAGCCGGAAGTAGTCGTCCTGGGTGAGCTCGCCGAAGCGCCCGCGATAGCCGCCGCCGTCGCCGATGCGGCTGCCGGCGGGCAGGCGGAAGCGCATGCCGCGCGCCTTGCACGCGTTGAAGAAGAACACGAAGGCGGAGGTCGAGCCGATCATGGCCACCGGCACCCCGCTCGCCTCCGATTCCTCGAGCGCGGCCACCAGCGCCTTGATATCCAGGCCGGAGTAGTCGAGCAGGAAGCGGCTGTCGGGCGTGCCGAAGGCGCGCCGCGTCTCCTCCATGCCGATCGCCATGCCCATGGAGGGCGCCATCTCGGGGCTGGGCGCGAGGATCAGGATGCGGCAGCGCTGGCCCTGGGCGAAGTCGGGGAAGAGCCAGGCGGCGGTCATCGTCCGGTTGGCGGCGAGCACCAGCTCGCGCCCGAGGGCGTCGCGGAAGATCTGCCCGCGCCGGATGGCGGTGGTGCCGCTGGTGAGCTGGGCCATCACCGCCTCCTCGATGGGGAAGGAGGTGACGACGGCGGTCTTGAAGGCGTCGGTGGGAAACGCCGGAATTTCCCGATAGTGGGAAACAACCCCGGGATCGAGACGCTTGGCGTCGCAGAACTGCCGGTAGGCGGCGTTCTTCTCGTACTGCCAGGCGAAGAGATCCAGGGCCAGCGCGTCGAAGGGCGCCGGGTCGCCGTCGACCCCGGCGTCGATCATGGCGCGGATGCGCCCGGCGAGCCGGTCGCGTACGGGATCGGGCGCCGGGGCGGGCGTCTCGTTGCGGCTCATGGGCAGCTCCTCAGAGGCCCCAGGCGACGACGAAACCGGTGCCGATCAGGAAGGACGTGCCGAGAACCGCATGCTTGATGATGAGCAGGCGCTTCTTGATGTCCTTCATCCCCGCGCCGTCCCAGCTGCGGTAGTAGAAGAAGCGGAAGAGCCCGGTGAGGACGATGCAGCCGAGGGAGGCGAGGGTGACCCACAGGAAGAGGCCCACCAGCTCGTTCATGAGTGCCACCTGGCCGGCTTCGAGCGCCGGATCGGCGCCGCGCCGCTGCAGCACGTACATGGTCACGAAGCCGCCGAACCACAGGCCGGTGAACAGGTCGTGGGCGAAATCGTTGATCAGGATCAGCCAGGGTTTCATGCGCACGTACTCGGATGGCCGGAGATGGTCCGGCGAACCGTAGCAAGAATCGAGCCGTGCTTGCTTGATCCGGATCAGGCGGGACGGGATCGACGCGCCCGCGGCATCCCCCGGCTTACGGGGGATTCATGCAGGTGTTCGTCATCCAGTCGCGGCCGTTGCCGGTGGTGTTGCTCGTGCCGCCCTGGCTGTTGGGGATGCGGTCGGTGGAGGACTTGCCCGCCGAGCCGCAGTCGCTCTCGCTCCAGTTGGCGTTCTGCCGGAAAGTGAGGATCTTGAGCTTGGCGTTGCGGTAGTACGGCCCTTCGTTGTAGGTGCCGCTGCTGCCGGAGATGCTCACCTCCTTGCTCCCCACCTGCCCCGCCTCGGCGCCGACGTCGTTGAGGTTCACCAGCAGCGACTTGTTCTTCCAGCCGTGGGGCACCGCCACGTGGCACCAGTTGCAGCGGCTGTTGCTGAGCTTGTCGGCGGCGCTGTGCACATGGTGGCCGTCGCCGCGGCTGGTGCGGAAGCCGGTCGTGCCGCCGCCGCTGCCGTAGGCGGTTGAGTGGCACTTGAAGCACAGGGCGTTGGTCTGCCCGCTGCCGGTGCTCGTGTCCCACTGGCCCTTGAGGATGAAGTTGTTGGTGGATCCGTGCGGGCCCCAGTTCTGCCCTGAAGACGGCGTGATGGTCCCCGCCGCCGTGTTGGAGCCGTGGCAGTCCGAGCAGTGCATGGTCTGATTGCCCACGTTGGCGTTCCACGGCGCGAGCCAGGAGTTCGCGCTCGCGCCGTTGCGCAGCGAGGTCGTGCGGCCGGTGGTGTCCATCACCGGGTGCCAGGAGCGATGGTTGTTGGTGTCGTAGCCGGCACCGGCGTCGATGCCCAGCGAGCCCGGTGCGCCCTTGTGGAGGAGCGGCGCCTGGAATTCGCGCGCCTGGTTCGTGTAGCGGGTGTAGTTCGTGCGCGAGGTGGCGCTCGAGGGCGTTCCGGGGCTCCCCAGCTCCGGCCGCGTGCTGCCGCTCGGATAGACGTTGTCGTCGGGGTAGCCGTAGTCCGAATGGCACTTGAGGCAGATCTGGTACTCGCGCGTGACCCAGGAGCTGGAGACCGCCGTGCTCGCCCCGGCGCCGCCGTCACCCGATTTCTCGGTGTAGCCGTTGGGCAGCGCGAAGAAGCTGCGCGAGCCGTAGACGGGCTCCACGCCGAAGGTGCCGCGCAGCGCGCCCGAGGCGAGGTTACCGTCGGGCCCGCCCGGCGTGTGGGTGCGCTGGGTGCTGCTCCCCGTGCCGTTGAAGAGGCTGTTGCGCATCACCCGGTGCGGGTTGTGGCAGTCGGTGCACTCGGCGTGGCGGTTGTTGGTGTTGATCGACCCTAGGTTTTCGCGGGCCTCGGTGAAGTCGGCATCGCCGATGTCGTGGATCTCGACGCCGGATTTCTGCTCGGCGGTCGTGATCGGCATGTGGCGGGTGAGGGAGAAATCCATCTTGATGTCCGGCACCGCCCCGGTGGCCGTGCCGATGACGCTCGTCGAGCTGTTGCTGTGGCACTGGTAGCAGGTCTCCTCGATGGCCGAGACCGTGTTCGGCGCCGAACCCGAGCCGAAACCGAGCTTGTAGGCGCCCGCCCCCGTGCCGCCGGTGGCCCCGCCCACGCCCTCGCGCAGCAGGCGGCGCGTGCCCTGCACCGAATGGGTGTCGTGGCAGTTGAGACAGGCGGCCTCCCAGACCCTGGTGCCGCTCGGAAACTCCCGCAACGCAGCCGATTCCGCCTTGTAGGCCTCGTCGGCGACGTCGGAGTTGGCGTGCGAAGACTGCGACCAGGCGGTGCCGAGCTTGTCGTGGCAGCCGAGGCAGATCTGGTCGGCGGTCGAATTGAAGCTGCTTCCGGCCGGCGCCGACACCTGCAGGCGATTCAGCCGCAGGAACTTGCTCTTGTCGAGATGCGGGTCGTGGCAGGTGGTGCATTGCACCTGGCCCGCACCGCCGTCGCCGGTGGGCTGGAGCGGCAGCAGCGGGCGGTAGCCGGAGCTGCGGATGCCGATCACTTCGCCGCTGCCCTCCGGATGGCGCTGCTGGGTGTCCATGGTCCGCAGCTCGCCGTCGGTGGTGGCCAGCGTGTTGTTGTAGGTGAAGGAGATCGGGTGGTCGTTGCGCAGGTCCACCCCCAGGTTGCGGGTGAAGCCGGTGGTCGCGCCCGTGCCCGTCGGCATGGTCCCCCCCGTGCCGGTCCCCGTCATGTCCACCGTCACGTTGGTCTGCCCGCCCAGCACCCCCACCGTCCCGAGCGCCAGGGTGCCGTCGTGACAGGACAGGCACAGCTTCGAGCTGCCGCCGGGCTGGGACAGGGTGCCGAAGATGGTCTGGGCGTCGAGGGAGTTGGAGGTGTAGGGGGTGTAGGTCGCCGCCGACAGCTGGCGGTTCCACAGCGGCGCCGGAGCGGCGCTGTTGGCGGCATGAGGCGTGTGGCAGAAGACGCAGATCTGCGTCTCGCTCGTCGCCTTGACGGTGCCGGTGCCGGAGGCCGAGAGATTGTGCTTGGTGGCGGAGATGTTGGACTGGGCCGCAGCCGTACCGGTCGCGACGAGCGCGGCCGCGACGAGCGCACCCGCGACCAGGCGGCGCGCGCGCCCGAGGCCGATCGCTGCTTCGCGCATCGTACCGCCGGAGGCAGCCGGGCGCTCGTTGGTGCTGGCTTCTGCGGCCGGTTCTTTCATGATCTCTGGTAGGTACTGGCACCCGGAATACGGTACGGCCGACGTCCGGGTCGACTCGGTGTGTCCACGCAAGTTCCGGTCCAACGGCGCGCTGCGGGCCGGCTCATTATGGTGGAGCGGCCGGCGCCGCGAAAGACCGCTAACGGACTGTTACCGACCGTTCCGCGCGTCAGCCTGCGCCCGCCGCTGCGCCGCCCGGCTGCTCCAGATACGGGAAGTAGTGCCGGTCGGCACCCAGCAGGTGCAGCGAGATGACCTCGTAGGCCAGGAACTGGAAGAGCTCGGCCGGTACGAGCGCCCCGCTCGCCGCCTGCTCCGACAGCTTGGCCGCCTTCTCCAGCAGCGCCAGATGCTCGAGCGCGTGGGCGCGGCGCTCGGGATAGCCGATGCTCGCCAACAGCCGCTCCTCCTCGGCGAAGTGGTCGGCGATGTCGGCGACCAGCGCGCGCGCGAGGCCCAGCACGTGTCCGCTCGGCGCGCCCGTGAGCACCGCGTCGAAAAGCCGGTTGGTGCGCTCGAACAGTCCCCGGTGCTGCCGGTCGATCTCGTCGTTTCCGCTGTTGTAGGCGGCCCGCCACACCAGCTTCACCAGCGAGCGCGGGACGGCGTGGCCGGCACCGGGACCGAAGGCGGTCGCCGGATCGGCCACGCTGCGCGCCCGCCCGGCCGCCTTGGCCCGGTAGAGTGCGCCGTCGGCGCGCGCGAGCCAGGCTTCGAAGCCCTCGCCCGACTGGTACTCGGCCACGCCGATGCTCACCGTGACCGGCTTCGCCACACCCTCCGCCAGGGGTGCGTCCGCGATCCTTGCGCCCAGCTTGCGCGCCAGCTCCTCGGCCTCGGCGCGCGGCGTGTCCGGCGCGAGCACCAGGAACTCCTCGCCGCCCCAGCGCGCCACGGTGTCGGTGCGGCGCACCGCGGCGCGCAGGGTGCGGACCAGGCCCACGAGCACGCGATCGCCCACGACGTGACCGTAGTCGTCGTTGATGGACTTGAAGTGGTCGATGTCGATGAGCAGCATCGACACCGGGTGGCCGTGGCGCTCGGTGCGGGCCATCTCGACGAGCACCGCATCGTCGAGATGGCGGCGGTTCCAGGCGCCGGTGAGCCGGTCGGTGTAGGCGAGGCGCTCCATGTGCTCGAGCGCGCGGCGCAGCTCGGCATTGGCCGCCTCGGCCTGGGCGAGGCTGGTCTGGAGGTCGTCACCGCCTCCGAGCGGCCGGTCGAGGGGCGAGGCGATCAGGCCGGTGGCGAAGGTCTCGCCCTGGGCGCGGATCGGGAAGCGCGTGACCAGGAGCCGGCGCGGGCGCCCCTGCAGCTCGCCCTCCTCGAGCACCGTGTGGATCTCGCCGTCGTCGTCCTCATCACGACCGGCCCGCAGCAGGGGCGGAATGCCGATCCCTGGAAGCAGGTCCTCGTCGCGGTGACCGACCACGTGCTCGAGGGCCACGCCGAGGGCGGCGGCGAAGGCCTTGTTGGCATATAGGTAGATGCCGTCGACCGCGCGCACCGCGATGAAGGCCGGAGACTGGTCGATGAGCGACTGCAGCAGCGATTCGCGCATCTCCCGAGCGTTCGCCCCCGACGACTCGTCCTTCCTCTTCATGCCCTTCTTTCCCTTCCCCGCGCCCGCGCCGGACCGTCCGATCGCGCGCCGCGGGCCGAAGCGCGGTATATTCGCCCCGCGCACGCCGCGACACGATATCACTTCCGTCGTAAGCTGCGCGCAGCCTTCAGCCCATGATGCGCACATCCCCCGCCACCAGATCCGCCAACGCCCGCCAGCTTCGCCGCCGACGCGAGGGAGCGGACGCGTGATCGGCCCCGACACGCTGCGCCGTCTCGATCGCCTCGCCGGGGTGCCGGCCTGCGCGCTGCTCACCGCGTTGCGCCGGGTGGTCGGCGTCTTCCGGCCGCGAGCGCGGCCGAAGGCCATCCGCCGGGTGTTGTTCGTGCAGCTCGCCGAGTCGGGCAGCATGGTGCTCGCCGACCCGGCCCTGCGCGAGCTCGCGGCACGCACCGGCGCGCGCCTGCATTGCCTGACCTTCGCCGCCAACCGGGCGAGCCTCGCGCTCACCGGCACGGTGTCCGAGGCGCAGGTGTTCGTGCTGCGCACCGACTCGGCCCGGACGCTGGCCGCCGACGCCTGGCGCTTCCTGGGGTGGGTGCGCCGCATGCGCATCGACACGGTGATCGACGGCGAGCTCTTCTCCTGCCTGACGGCCGTGCTGTGCCTCGCCACCGGCGTACGCCGGCGCGCCGGCTTCCACCGTTTCGGCGGCGCGGGCCTCTACCGCGGCGACCTGTACACCCATCCGGTGGCCTTCAACGCCGAGCTCCACATGGCGCAAAACTACCTGCTGCTCGCCGAGGCGGTGCTCGCCGGCGCCGCGCCGCCCGCTCCGCGGGTGCCCGCCGAGGTGCTCGTCCCCCGGATACGGCGACGGGCGGTGAGCGAAGCCGAGCTTGCGGCGGTACGCGCCCTGCTGCCCGCGGAGGAGGGTGCCCGCCTGACGCTGGTGAACCCCAACGCGAGCGCGATGCTGCCGCAGCGGCGCTGGCCGGCGGCACATTTCGAGGCGCTGGTGCGCGAGCTCTTGCGGCGCCACCCGGACGTGCACGTGCTTCTCATCGGCGGACCCGAGGACCGGGCGAGCACCGCCGCCCTCGCCGCGGCGGTGAACGACGGGCGCTGCACGGATGTGGCCGGACGCTTTCCTCTCGAGACGCTGCCGGCGCTGTTCGCGCTGGCCCGCGTGATGGTGAGCAACGACTCCGGCCCCGCCCACTTCGCGGCGGTCACCGACCTGCCGGTGGTGGTCCTGTTCGGCCCCGAGACGCCGCGGCGCTTCCGCCCGCTGGGGCGGGCGACGGTGCTGAGCGCGGGACTCGCCTGCTCGCCCTGCGTGCATGTGGGCAACCAGCGCCGCACCAGCTGCCGGGACAACCAGTGCATGCAGCGCATCGGTGTGGCGGAGGTGCTCGAAGCGGTAGAGGCCGTGCTCGGTGGCCCGACCGCTCGCGGCGTACCCCTGGCGGAAGAGGCCGCGGCATGATTCCCCGCCGGCGCATCGCCTTCGAGGGCGCCGACTTCGTGGACGCCCTGCGCGCCCTGTGGACTCCGCCCGCGCGGGCCGCAGCCCAGGTGGCGGCCTTCGAAGCGGCCTTCGCCGCCCAGGTGGGCGTGCCGCACGCGATCGCCACCGCCAGCGGGCGCGACGCGATGGGGCTCATCCTGGACGCGCTGGCGCTCGCACCCGGCGACGAGCTGGTGATCCCGGCCTACACCCTGGGCGAGCTCGTGCCGCTGATCACCGCGCGGGGCATCGTGCCGGTGCCCGCCGACATCGACCCGGCCACCTGCAACGCGACGCCCGCGAGCGTGGCGGCGCGCCTGTCGCCGCGCACCCGCGCGATCCTGGTCGTGCATCTGCTTGGGGCGCCCTGCGACATCGCGGCCATCGCCGCCCTCGCCGCCGAGCGCGGCGTGGCGCTGGTGGAGGACTGCGCCCATGCGCTCGGCGCCCGGGTGGACGGCCGCCCGGTGGGCGGCTTCGGCGACGCCGCGCTCTTCAGCCTGGAAGCGACCAAGGCGGTGGCGGCCTTCGGCGGCGGGGTGGTGACCACCGCGGACGCGGCCCTGGCCGCCCGCATCCGCCAGGCGCTGACGCCGCGGGAGCGGCGCGAGTGGCCGGCAGTGAAGAAGATGCTGGTGAAGCTCGCCGAGGAGCTCCTGGTGCGCAGCCCGGCCTACGGTGCCGCCGCGCGACTGCTCTTCTCCGAGCGCGGCGCGGGTGCCTTCGACCGCCTCTATCGCCGTGCCAACGATCGCGTGCGCCCCAAGGCGGCAGCCTTCAGCGGCTTCCAGGCGCGGGTGGCCTCGCGCAAGCTCGCCCGGGTCGAGGCGCGCAATGCCCGCCTGAACGCCGAGTGGGACGACTTCGCGCGGCGCCTGCCGCCCCGCTTCGCCGTGCAGCAACGTTGCGCGAGCGGCGAACCGGCCTTCTACAACTTCGTGGCCCAGTTCGACGGCGACATCGCCGCGCTGCGCCGCGCCGCGCAGCGGGCGGGACTGGACCTCGGGATCCGCGGGGAGGTGATGGACGACACCGCCGCGCTGCTCGCCTGGGCCGACTGCCCCGGCGCGGCCTACGCCCATCGCCGCGCGGTGCTGATCCCCTTCTACGACGGACTTCCCCGGCGCCGGCGCGAGCGCATGCTCGCCGTGCTGGACCGCCTCGCCCGGGAGCTGCCGTGAGAGCGACCGCGGCCGCCCGGGTCCGGGGACCCGTAGCCCGGATGAAGCCCCGGCGGAATCCGGGGAACGGCGCCGACACCGATACCGCCCGTCCCGGACTCCGTTTCACTCCATCCGGGCTACGGATCGTCCGCGAGGCCAGGCGGTGAGCGCCGCCGTCGTGCTGGTGCGCGTCGACAGGGAGGCCGGCGCCCACACCGGCCACCCCCGCCACCTGCATCCGGCGCTCGACCTCAAGTACATCCAGGCGCGCCTCGAGGCCGACACCGGCGCACCGGTGCCGCTCCTGGACGGCTGGCTCGCCCCCTTCCGCGTAGCCGGGATGGCGCAGCGCTGCCTGGCGCTCGCCCCGCGCGTCGCGGTGATCCGGGCCGTCACCTGGTGCCTGGAGGAGTCGGTGCGGCTCGCTGCGGCGCTGCGCGCGGCGGGCGTGGTCACGATCGCCGTCGGGCAGCAGGTGCAGCACATCGTGCGCAGCCCCTTTCCCGGCTGGGACGAGGCCTTCGACCTGGCGGTGGCCGGCGAGCCGGAGGAGGCGGTGCCACGGCTCGTCGCGCGGCTTTCCGCCGGCGAACCGCTGGAGCGCCTGCGCGCCGAGTCCCGAGCACGCCTCGCCGAAGGCACGACGGCGCTGGTGACCGAGCCCGACGCCCTGGCGCGGCCCGGCTTCTCCCCCGCCGAGCTCGCGGACTACGCCTTCCCCTTCCCCCTGCGCGGCCGGCCGGTCGCGCGCTGGGGCTACGTGCTGACGAGTTGGGGCTGCCCGCGCCCATGCCGGCACTGCACCGCGATCGTGAGGAAGAGCGTGGGCCAGCGCCTGCGCGAGCGCGACGTGGCGGCGGTGGTGGACGAGGTCCTGGCGCTGCAGGCGGCCGGAGCGGAGGCGATCGCCTTCGAGGACGACTCGCTCTTCGTGCATCGCAGCCGCTTCCTCGCCCTCGCCGGCGAGCTGGTGCGGCGCGGCGCGCGCCTGCCGTGGATGGCCAACGCCCGCCCCGACGAGCTCGACCCCGAGCGGGTGGCCGCCGCCCGCGAGGCCGGCGCGGTGCTCCTCAAGGTGGGCGTGGACAGCGGCTCGCCCCGGCTCATCGAGCGCCTGGGCAAGACCGACGACGGCGAGGGCTGGCTCGCGGCGACCGAGCGCGGCTTCGCGCTCCTGGAGACGCACGGCGTGGGCTCGGTGGCGCTTTTCATGGTGGGCATGCCCGACGAGACGCCCGCCGACGCCGAGGCGACCCTCGCCCTCGCACGCCGCATCCGCCCCGACTACCTGCAGATGCAGATCTACCGCCCCTACCCGGACGTGCCGCTGTGGACCGAGCTGCCGGAAGCGGCGCGCACCCGGGGCGCCGAGTACCACTACCTCGCTCCGGCGAGCAACTGCAGCCGCATTCCGCTCGCCGAGCTCCCCCGACTGCAGCGGCGCCTGTACCGCCGCTTCTACCTTCGGCCCGGGTTCATGGCGCGCCATCTCGTGCGCTCCTGGCGCCACTACCTGTCGGCGCGCACCCTTGCCCGCGCGCCCGCAACCCTCGCCTGGCTGATCGGCCGCGGCTGACGAGCGCGCGCCGAACGGCCGGAAATCGCCGCCGGGTGCGGCACACGGCACGGGGCAGATGTCTCATGCCACGTTAGAATTCCCGAAAATGAGCATGTAACGGAGACGAAGCTATGGGGAGGAATGCCGGCGGCCGCGGCGGTTTTCGCGTGCGCGCTCGTCCACTCGCGGCAGCACTGGCGCTACTCGTTTCTTCCCATTCGGGAAGCGTCTCCGCCATGGATCTGGCCGCCATGCCGCTGGAAGACCTGCTGCAGGTCGAGGTGAGCGGTGCCTCCCGTTACGTCCAGAGCACGAGGGAAGCCCCTTCCGCGGTCACCGTCATCACCCGCGAGCAGATCCGCGACCACGCCTGGCACACCCTGTCGGACGTGCTCGACGCCATCCCCGGGCTCTTCGTCGCGACCGACCGCACCTACCGCTACCTGGGCGTGCGCGGCCTCCTGCAGCCGAGCGACTACAACACCAACGTCCTGCTCCTCATCGACGGCATTCCGGCCAACGACGCGGTCTACAACCAGGCGTTCCTGGGCACCGAGGGCCTGGTGGACATGGCGGTGGTCGAGCGCGTCGAGTTCATCCCCGGCCCCGGCTCCTCGGTGTACGGCAGCAACGCCATCCTCGGCGTGATCAACGTGGTCACCGCAAGCGGGCGCAGCCTGGACGGCACCCGCGCGGAGGCGAGCGTGGGCACCCACGGCCAGCGCGGCGGCGCCCTGCGCCACGGCTTCGGCGACGACCGGCGCGACCTGCTCCTGTCGGCGAGCGCCTGGCGCACCGACGGCGAGACGGTCGAGCTCGACGCCGGGCGGGTCAGCGGACGCGACAGCGATCGCAACCGGCGCTTCCTGGGCCGCTACGCATGGGGGGAGTTCACCCTAACG
>DYFV01000056.1 GCA_020725025.1 Azoarcus sp. | reverse complement strand
GAATCAACCGAATACCTGATCAACCCTTTTGCACAACTTGACGCACACAACTTCGACTTCGGCATATCGCGCGCCTCCATTCGTCATCGCACCGAGTCCACACACGCGCACCCGCCGTACAGGCGGCGTGCGCGGATGTCCAGGAGCCTCCGGGCGAAACGAGCAGGTGGCGAGGCGGCGAAGACCGTGGCATCGGTGATGCCGCCTTTACCGTTGCGAGATGTGCGCCTTGTCGGGCGTGGTCCCATTACTCACAATTCGTAAGTCGTGAAACATGCCGTCACCAACGTCATTCGCGGGCGCCATGCTTGCCCCGGAGAACTAGGCCAAAGTCTTTGCAAGGAAATGGGGCCAGTAAAGCGCGATCAACTCAATACACCAAAACCGATGCGCATACGGTAAGCACTGTTGCGCCGCGCGTCTTCGCTGTGACGCGCCACGCGGGTAATGCGATTTTCATCGAAAAATGCCAGTTGCAAGCGCAGTCGAGGCCTGACTGCAGCGCGCCAGGGCACCGCGGCAATGGAATCCCACTGTGGCAAAACAGGTCTGGTGCTTTGACCAAAATGGAATCGGCCAACCCGCCTGAAGCAGTCTTTATGCGAGCCATTGCATATTCAATGGCATATGGCCGACACGCTGCGCGCGGTCAATGAAGTGGCGCAGTGGCTCCGACATCGCGCCCTCGGGATGTAGCAGGTAGGTCGTCAGCTCCGCCGAGTCTTCATCCAGCGGCCGGACGATCACGTCCGCCTGTCGGCATGCCACCACGTGCGCCGCGGTGGAAAATCCCACGCCATAGCCGGCCGCCACCAGGGCCAGCATCAACGAGTGGGTCGTCACGTACTCGGCCACGACCGGCGGTGTCTCCACCAGGCGCAGCAGGCGCTCGCATTGCCGGCTGCACTCCGCACACACCTGCGGGTGACACAGCACCAGCGGGTAGCCCACCACCTCGTCCAGCGGTACCCGCTTGTGCGCCAGCAAGGGGTGCCGCGCGGGTATGGCCACCAGCAGTGGATCTTGCCACACCGGCCTGGCGACCACCCCGGCCTCCATCTCGCCGGCCATCGCAAAGGCCGCGTCGTACAGGTCGTTGCCCAGCCCGCCCACCACTTGCGACAGCGGCGCCTCGAACAGCCGGATGCCAACTTCCGGCGCCTCCTCCCGGCACAGCGCGAGCAGTGCCGACAGCCGGGTCCGCCCGACGCCGCCGGCCAAGGCGATGCGCAAGGTGCCCCGGTGTCCCGCCGCCACCGCCCGCGCCTTGGTCTGGGCTTGCTCAAGGGTCAGCAGCACGCGCCGGGCCTCCTCCAGGAACACCTGCCCGGGCGGGGTCAGGTGCACGCCGCGCGGCGTGCGCTCCAGCAGCGTCACGCCCAGGTCCGCCTCCAGTTGGCGAATCGTGCGCGACAGGGGCGACTGCTCCACATGCAGTCGCCGCGCCGCCCGGCCAAAGTGCAACTCCTCGGCCACGGCGATGAAACAGCGAAGATGGCGTAAGTTCATGTATTTCCCCAGAAGATGGAGTCCATTCCTCTGACCGTAGGGAACCGCATGAGTGCTTCCCGGTGACGATACCGGTCACAGAGGCTTACCAGTCGCCGCCATCCGGCCTTCCGCCGCCGGCACAAGGCGCCGAGTGTCCAAACAAGGCCGGGTTATTCCATCGGTGTTGCCTTATCAGGCAAAACCACCGACAATCAATAATAATTCTCATTAACATCTGAGTCTAAATGGAGTCAAGCCGATCAAGCCCGAGGTGGCGAACCTGTCCCCCCCACGGCAGAGTGTTCTGGAACGACGAACGCATGAGCGACGAGCAGATCGCGCAGCGGCTGCAGGCCTCCGCGTCGCGCCAGCCACAGCCCGAGGACTTCATCCGCGGCGACCGCCGGGTGGGCCCACCAGCGCGTCGCCCAGGTGATGGCGGCTGCGCAGAAGTCCGGGGCGTTGGAAGTGGGCTTCGTGACCGACGCCGGCGGCGACCGGGGTGAGTCGAAAGACACCCCCATGAAACTGCGTCGGCACGCACGCCCTGACGCCGGCGCGTCGTCGTCGGCTGCACCGCTCGCGGATTTCAGCACGCGTGAGCACCTGCGCGCCGCGCCCAACGGAGACCCGAGGACCGCCTGTGCCACGTCGCCGGTCTGCCCGCCTTGGCACGGCAGCAGCAGGCACTGACCCTCAGCATTCAATGCCGGGGATGTGCGCCGGCCTGCTCCGCGGGTGTCGGCGACGGGCCTGTTCCGAACGGGCATGAGGCTTTGAAGCGATACCATCGAAGGATGTCGATTTCAGGAGACGACTGCACCAATTGATGGGGCGTAACACCAAGTGTGCAGGCGGCTCTTGACTTTTGCGGCGGCACGGACTCCCTTTCCAACCCGACGTACGAATTGGTGCTATTTGCAATCCCGGTGACCGTCTGGTTGCATCGTGTTGCCCGTGTCCAGCGCGAGAAACGTATAGCCAGTTCGGTCAATCCGCTTACGAATCGAGTTCATCTGTCCGCTTGACGGTATGCTCGGTGCCACTGGTTCCATGCGCCCATCCAAATATCATTTTTCGGCATTGCGTGCCGGAGTGCCTCCATGCACACCATGCACGTGCCCACCCTCGATAGCCGTCCCCTGAGGCGGGCGCTGTGACAATTCGTTCAGAATGCCGCAGTGGGCTGCGTCCCGCGCCTCGTTACACCTTTCGCGCAAGCTCTTGAGCTGTCGCTCCAGCGCTCGAAGCTCGCTAATGCGGGCGGTAACGTGACCGATGTGCGCGTCGAGCAGCGTATTTACGTCTCCACAGTTCTCGGCGGGCGCGTCCTTGAAGCGCAGCAAGATGCGAACCTCGTCCAAGGCCATGTCCAGCGATCGGCAATGGCGGATGAACGACAAGCGCTCCAAGTGGCTCTCGTCGTAAATGCGGAAGTTTCCTTCAGTACGTGGAGGGGCAGCCAGCAACCCCTCGCGCTCGTAGTAGCGGATGGTCTCCACCGGGGTGCCTGTGACTCTTGCCAGCTCACCGATTTTCATCTTGCTTGCCCTCCAGGCCGGGACAACGATCGTGCCTGCATTTTAGGCGCTTGACTCTGTAGTGACTACAGATTGTTAAATGATGTTAGGTCCAGACAAGAGAATCGAGCATGAGTAAATGCAGTGTTGGCAGTTGCGGGTGTTCCGCCGTGCCCCAGCCGTCCGGTGAGTCCTCCCCCGACGCCCTCCACGCGAAGCTATACCGCATCGACAGCGCGGACTGCCCCACCGATGCCGCGCTGATCCGCAACAATCTGGAGCCCCTCGACGGCGTGACGGGACTCGACCCCGTTCAGACCGGGCGTACGTTGGAAGTGAGCGATCGCCCCCACTCGCCGGCCTCGGTCGATGCGGTCTTGCCAGCCGCCGGCGGGTCGGCACAACGCATCGATGTGACCGGCGCCCCGCTGCGCACCACGCTCACGATCGCCGGCATGGACTGTCCGACCGAGGAGGCGTTGATCCGGAACGCGCTCGCCGGCATGCCCGGAGTGGCGGCGCTGGACTTCAACCTGATGCAGCGTCGCCTGAGCGTGACGCATCGTCCGGGGGCGTTGGACGCGGTCCTCGGCGCCCTGAGTGCCATTGGTCTCGAAGCGAAGGTCGAAACGGGGGATACGGAGAACGCTGTACCGCCGACCAAACCCGCACCGAAGACCCACTGGTGGCCGATGGCGCTGGCCGGAATCACTGCGACGCTGGCCGAGGGTGTGTATTGGCTCAACGGCGGCGACCACTGGACCGTCCTGGCGCTCGCGCTGGTGTCGATTCTCAGTGGCGGTCTGGCGACCTACAAGAAAGGCTGGATCGCGCTCAGGCATCGCAATCTCAACATCAACGCGCTCATGTCGATTGCTGTGACGGGCGCGATGCTCATCGGACACTGGCCGGAAGCGGCCATGGTGATGTTCCTCTTCACGCTGGCCGAGATGATCGAAGCGAAATCGCTCGATCGGGCCCGCAACGCGATTCGCGGCCTGCTGGAACTCGCGCCCGACACTGCGACCGTCCGTCAGGGCGATGGAAGCTGGGTAACCATGCCCGCCAAGGCGGTGCCTTTGAACGCAGTGGTGCGCGTGCGCCCTGGTGAGCGGATTGCGCTCGACGGCGTGGTGATCAACGGGCGTTCAACGGTGAATCAGGCGCCCATCACCGGCGAGAGCCTGCCGGTCGATAAGGCCGAAGGCGACAACGTGTTCGCCGGAACGATCAATGAAGCGGGATCGCTGGAATATCGCGTGACAGCGGAGGCGAGCCATTCCACCCTGGCCCGCATCATCCACGCGGTCGAATCGGCCCAGGGCAGCCGCGCGCCCACCCAGCGCTTCGTCGACCAGTTCGCCCGGATCTACACGCCCGTCGTGTTCGCCGTCGCGCTGCTGGTGGCCATCGTGCCACCGCTAGCTTTCGACGGCGCGTGGATGGACTGGATCTACAAGGCGCTGGTGCTGCTGGTGATTGCCTGTCCGTGTGCCTTGGTGATCTCGACGCCGGTCACGATCGTCAGCGGTCTCGCCGCGGCCGCCCGCAAGGGCATTCTGGTGAAAGGCGGGGTGTATCTCGAAGAGGGGCGCAAGCTCGCCACGCTGGCGCTCGACAAGACCGGCACGATTACGCACGGCAAGCCCGCCCAGACGGACTTCATGGTGCTGAGCGGCGACGCGAACGAGGCCCATATCCTGGCGGGAAGTCTCGCCGCACGCTCGGATCATCCGGTCTCGCTGGCGATCGCCCGTGCCGCGGTTGAAATGGGATGGGTGTTGCGCGAGGTCGCCGATTTCGCCGCCATTCCGGGCCGCGGCGTGCGTGGCGGCATTGATGGTCATGTCTATCAACTTGGCAACCATCGACTGGTCGAGGAACTCGGACTGTGCTCGCCCGAGATCGAAAAGACGCTGGACGTACTCGAGCGCCAGGGCAAGACGGCGGTGTTGTTGGCGGACCAGACCGGAGTGCTGGCGATCTTCGCAGTCGCCGACACGCTGCGCGAGACGAGCCGTCAGGCGATCGCCGATCTGCATTCCCTGGGCGTCAAGACGCTGATGCTCACCGGCGATAACGTCCATACCGCCGAAGCGATCGCGAGCGCTGTGGGTATCGACGAGGCGAGGGGCAACCTGCTGCCCGAAGACAAACTCAGCACTGTCGAATCGTTGCTGACGCACCGGAAGGGTGGCAAGGTCGGCATGGTCGGTGACGGCATCAACGATGCCCCTGCGTTGGCCCGTGCGGACATCGGATTCGCGATGGGGGCGGCCGGTACGGACACGGCTATCGAGACGGCCGACGTGGCGCTGATGGACGACGACCTGCGCAAGATCCCTACCTTCGTGCGCTTGTCGCGCGCCACTGCTGCGGTGTTGACGCAGAACATCGTTCTCGCACTCGGCGTCAAGGCGGTGTTTCTCATGATGACCTTCACGGGGGACGCCACGATGTGGATGGCCGTATTCGCCGACATGGGCGCAAGTCTGTTGGTGGTGTTCAACGGCTTAAGGTTACTGCGTAAATGAGTGCCAGGAAGTATTACGGAAGGCTCGCCGCTGCCTTCGGCGGCCCGCGGTGGGGCTGGCTTGCCCTTGCCACGGGCATTGTCCTTGCCGATCAGGGTGCCAAGGCATGGATCACCAGCTGGTTGCCCTACGGTGCAAGCGCGGCGGCCGCACCGTTCGTCAATCTCGTGCATCTCTTGAACGAAGGCGCCGCGTTCAGTCTGTTCGCCGATGCCGGTGGTGAGCAACGCTACTTCCTAACGGTCGTGGCCCTTGTTGTTTCGGCCGGCTTGGTCTTTCTACTGTTGCGGGGGGAAGGCAGTGGGCGCACTGCCCTCGGCTACAGCTTGATCCTCGGGGGGGCCCTGGGGAATGCGGTCGACCGGATATTGCGCGGTGCAGTGGTCGATTATCTCGACCTTTACGTGGGTAGCCTGCACTGGCCAGCGTTCAACCTCGCCGACTCTGCGATTGTGATGGGCGTCCTGCTTATCCTGCTGGGAAATAGCGGCGCCACACGTTCAGCAAGGTAAGTTCACTCGACCATTTTTCTACTCAGGGCCAGCGACTGGTCCAATATTGGTGAGTCTGGAGCATGCGCGCGAAGCGCGCCGATTAACAGGAAAAAGGGACAATGAGAGCGCCCCTCACGCGGACGCGCAAAGGGAGGGGGCGGGCCTTACCCAACTGCCTGTGTACCCGAGTACCGATTTTCGATTGCGTAACAATGAGGAGTACGAAATGCCGCGACGATTCTTACAACTTGGGCGCGTGATGCTGGCCGCGCTCATCGTCCTCAGCGGATCGCGCGCTGCGGTTTCAGCCGACCAGCCGCTGCCACCCGACGAAGCGTTCCGGTTCAAGGCTTCCTTCCGGGGCGCGGATACAGTGTTGGTCGAAATTGTTCCAGCTGAGAACCACTATCTCTACAAGGACAAGCTCCGCTTTCATCTGAAAAACGCGAATGGAGTGTCAATCAAGGAGTTGCGCCTGCCGCCGGGAAAAAAGAAAAATGATCCGTTCTTTGGCCTGATCGAAGTATACAAGGCGCCCGTCCGAGCCGACATCGTTGTCAATCGTGCATCGAAAGCCACGGAGTTCACGCTATTCGCATCGTATCAGGGGTGTAACGAGAAAATCGGGCTGTGTTATCCGCCAATCGAGAAACTCGTCGACCTGAAATTCCCAAAGTAGGGGTTTGCCCATCACGCGGTGGCCAATCAGTGCGACGTTAATTGTCCCATGCAAACAGCCACCTTTCTGCGCTCACCCCAGCGAATGCCTGCGTGTGCTTATAGGTGCGGGACCCGTTGACTCTGTAGCAACTTCATAGTCTCTAATACGCCCCGCCCGGCGTCTATAGCCGCCTTTGGAGACGGACAGTGAAACATCGTTGCAGACGTTCAAGCCTTACAGCCGAGGCCATCGCAGTGGCCTGCGAGAGATTGCGGCCGGATTTATTGACGGAGCGGAATTACGGGCGGTTAGAGACCTTGGACGCAATGAGCCGCGTATATAAGACGTCGCGGACGGTGAAGCAATGATTCCTGAACTCGGTCATTTCGCCCTCATTCTCGCGCTTGTGATCTCGCTAATGCAGGCTACAGTGCCGCTGGTTGGCGCACACCGCAACCGCCTTGCGCTGATGGCCGTGGCGCGGCCGGCTGCGCAGGGGCAGTTCCTGTTCCTCGCCATCTCCTTCGCCTGCCTTACCTGGGCGTTCGTGCAGAACGATTTCTCGGTGCAGTACGTGGCGATGCATTCGAATACGGCTACGCCGATGATCTATCGCATCACCGGCGTGTGGGGCAGCCACGAGGGCTCGCTTCTGCTGTGGGCGCTGACCCTGTCGTTGTGGACCGTCGCTGTGACCATCTTTAGCAGCAAGCTGCCGGAAGCGTTCATGGCGCGGGTTTTGAGCGTGCTGGGCTGGGTGAGCGTAGGTTTCCTTTCCTTTACCCTCATCACCTCCAACCCGTTCGACCGCCTGCTGCCGGCGGTGCCCGAGGGGCGCGACCTCAATCCGCTGCTGCAGGACCCGGGGATGATCATCCATCCGCCGCTCCTCTACATGGGCTACGTCGGCTTTTCGGTCGCCTTCGCCTTCGCCATCGCGGCGCTGCTGACCGGCCGCCTCGATGCCGCCTGGGCGCGCTGGTCGCGTCCTTGGACCACCGTTGCCTGGGTGTTCCTCACCGCCGGCATCGCGGTCGGTTCGGGCTGGGCCTACTATGAACTCGGCTGGGGCGGCTGGTGGTTCTGGGATCCGGTGGAGAACTCCTCCTTCATGCCGTGGCTGCTCGGCACCGCGCTGATGCATTCGTTGGCGGTGACTGAAAAGCGCGGCGCCTTCCGCAGTTGGACGGTGCTGCTGGCGATCGGAACCTTTACGCTGTCGCTGCTGGGTACCTTCCTGGTGCGCTCCGGGGTGCTGACCTCGGTGCATGCGTTCGCAACCGATCCGAAGCGCGGTCTTTTCATCCTCGCGCTTCTGGTGCTGGTGATCGGCATCTCGCTCACCCTTTATGCATGGCGGGCGCCGCGGCTTGCCGGCGGGGGCAGTTTCGCGTTCGTCTCGCGCGACACTTCGCTCTTGGGCAACAACGTTCTGTTGTCGGTGGTGTGCGCCTCGGTGCTGCTGGGTACGCTCTACCCGCTGTTCCTCGATGCGCTGAACCTGGGCAAGATCTCCGTCGGGCCACCGTATTTTGAGGCCGTTTTCGTGCCGCTGATGGCGCCGGTCGTGATCCTGATGATGATCGGTCCCTTCATCCGCTGGAAGACCGACGAGGGCTCGCGCGTCGCGCGCCAGGTCGTGCCGGGGCTCGTCGCGAGCGTGGTAGCTGGTGCGGCTGCCGCGTTCCTCATTGGCCACGCCACCTGGCGCACCGTGCTCGGGCTGTCGCTGGCGGCGTGGGTGGTCATCGGCAGCGTTCAAATCCTTGTGCGCCGGCTGGCTGATCGCCCGGGTACAGCTACGTCCGTCCGTCTGCGCGGGATTCCTCGTGCGTGGTGGGGGATGTGGATGTCACACCTTGGGATTGGCGTATTCATTGTCGGTGTGACGATGGTAGGCGGTCTTCAGCAGAGAGCCGACCTCAAGATGTATCCGGGGCAGCACGCATTACTTGCCGGCTACACCTTCACTTTGCGCGAGGTGGTCGATGCGACAGGGCCAAACTATGCGGCTGCGCGTGCCACCGTCGAACTGACCCGCGGCGCATCTCCCGTCGCCACACTGCGCCCGGAAAAGCGTCTCTATCACGCGCAGCAGATGCCAATGAGCGAAGTTTCAATTGACGTTGGTCCGTTCCGGGATGTGTATATATCACTCGGCGAGCGACTCGAGGACGGGGCTTGGATCGTCCATCTCTTCTACAAACCCTTCATCAGCTGGATCTGGCTCGGCTGCATTCTCATGGCAGTAGGGGGAGTCCTCGCCGCCAGTGATGGCCGCTATCGCCGCCTGGCCGAGAGAAATGCGTCGTCCGCCGCCGTCGGTCAGACAGCCTGAATCGCGTCATGAAAGCCAAGTTTCTCGTTCCCCTGGTGCTGTTCCTGGTGCTAGCCGGCTTTCTCGGGTTAGGCCTCACCCTGAACCCGCGTCTAGTCCCTTCGCCGCTCATCGACAAGCCGGCGCCCGAGTTTCGCCTGCCGCAACTTGAAAACCCTGACAGTTACGTCAGCCTTGCCGACATGCGCGGAAAGGTTTGGCTGCTTAACGTCTGGGCGTCCTGGTGTGCAGCGTGTCTGCAAGAGCACCCGGTGCTGCTCGACTTGGCGCGTCAACAGGTTGTGCCGGTCGTTGGGCTTAACTACAAGGACGGCCGCGACGACGCCATCGGCTGGTTGCGTAAGCACGGAGATCCGTACACGACATCGGTAATGGATGCGGATGGGCGTGTGGGTATCGACTATGGCGTCTATGGCGTGCCCGAAACCTTTCTCATCGACCAGGCCGGCATGATCCGTTACAAGCACATCGGCCCTGTGACGCCCGAGGCGGTGCGCGATCTGATCCTGCCCAAGATTGCGGAGTTGAAGCGTGCGGGTTGATCTGATGCATCGAGTGACGGTTTCTGCTGTGCCGGCGTTTTTTTTGTCCCTTGCCCTTCTGATCGGTGCGACGCCGGGCGTGCTCGCCCAAGCGCCGCAGCGCGGCGGCGCGGCGGAACTCCTCGCAGCCGACCCCGTGCTTGAGGAGAGGGTGACCGAGTTGTCGCACAAGCTTCGCTGCTTGGTGTGTCAGAACCAGTCCATCGCCGAATCGAATGCGCCGCTGGCGGTGGACCTGCGCAACCAGGTGCGTGAACAGCTCGCGGCGGGGAAAAGCGAAGATCAGGTGATCGATTACCTGGTGACTCGCTACGGCGATTTCGTTCTTTATCTTCCTCCTGTAAACGGCATCACCCTGCTGCTATGGGTAGGCCCCGGCCTGCTGCTGTTCAGCGGTGCCGGCTGGCTCGCGCTGCGCCTGCGCAGGCGCGCCGACGAGCCTGCATCCGCCGCGCTCAACAACGACCAACGCAACCGCGCCCGCGCTTTGCTCGACGGCGCACCGTTGCCTCCCGAGGAGCCCCGCTCGTGACTGTCTTCCTGATTCTGGCCGCCGCGCTGGTCGCTGGTGCCCTGCTGCTCGTCCTGCCGCCTATGCTCGGGGCAGGTCGTATCCATGCGCATGCGCAACAAGCGCAACGCCAGGCCGAAACCGTACTGGTAGTGTTGCGTGAACAACTCGTCGAGATCGAGAACGCATTCGCCGTGGGTGATATCGACGAAGCCGAATACAACCGGGCACGCAGCGAGCTGGAGCAGCGTGCGCTTGAGGAGGGCGAGGCTGCGGAAGCGCATACGGACCTACGTCCATCGCGGGTTTGGGCGCTGCTATCGGCATTTGCCGTGCCAGTGCTGGCGATCGGTATCTACCTGACACTCGGGGAGCCGAACGGACTGGATCCGATTCAGACTGCTGCGCCGGAAGGCGGTCACGAGATCACACCCGCGCAGATCGCGCAAATGGTTTCGCAGCTCGCGACCCGGCTGGAGCGTGAACCGAACAACCCCGAGGGCTGGGTGATGCTCGCGCGGTCCTACGCGATGATGCAGGACTTCCAGACGGCCACGGCGACCTATCAGAAAATCGGCCATAACATGCCTGAGCATCCGGACGTGTTCGCCGAGTGGGGTGACCTGATCGCAGGGGCTCAGGGTCGCAAGGTGTCGGGCGAGGCCGAGCGGCTTGTGAAGGGGGCGCTGGCGCTCGATCCGAACCACATGAAGGCGCTGGCGCTTGCTGGCACTGCTGCTTTCCAGCAACAGGATTTCGTCAAGGCGTCCGCTTACTGGGAGCAGGTCCTCGCGCAGGTGCCACCGACCGAGGAGTTCGCCCGTTCGATCCGGGCGAGCATCAACGAGGCGCGGACCAAGAGTGGTATGCCTGCGCTCGACCACGAGGCCCTGCCGCAGGCCGGCGCGGGCAAAGAGGCCGGCGTCGGCGCTCCCCTAACCGGACTCACGGTCAAGGGACGCGTCACTCTGGCGCCCGAGATTGCCTCGCGCGCTGCCGCCGATGATGCCGTCTTTGTTTTCGTGCGTCCGGCGCAGGGCGGGAAACCGCTCGCGGCGTTGCGCTACCGCGTGGCGGATCTTCCCGCGGAATTCAGCTTCGAGAAAGCGGAGCGGATGTCGGACGGGCCTGTGCCCGATCGGGTTTCGATTGGTGCTCGCGTCTCCAAGCTAAGCGAGGCTGCGCCCCGATCGGGCGACCTGGAAGGCCGCACTGTCGCAGTGGCGCCCAACGCCACAGCGGTTGCGGTCGTGATTGACCGGATACGCGAGTAATCCTGATCTCACTCGCCGACGATGAAGACTTCCTCCGATGGGTTTTACGCTCGATCGACCTTGCCTCTTCAATCAGGTTTGAGCTGTCTTGGGGCACCCTTTGGGGGTATGCACTGACAGCGCGCATACCGCGCTACCAGGCTGATCGAGATATCAGGCCGACGTTTACTTGCGCGGCACTCTCGCCACTGCTTTTACACCGAGTCACCAATCAATGGCTACAACTGAAATCAACTCGACGAGCACTGAAACCACAACAGGTTGGACGATCATTTTCGTCGCGTGGCTAATCGCGAGTGCATCGACGCTTGGAGCCTTGTTTTTAGGTGAAATCATGAAGCTTCCGACTTGCTCGCTGTGCTGGTACCAACGCATTTTCATGTTTCCACTCGCACTGATTCTTCCGATGGGGCTGTTTCCGTTCGACTTGAAAGTTATTCGCTATTCCCTACCGCTGGCCGTCATTGGCGGATTGGTCGCGGTGTTCCATCAACTTCTCGTCGCCGGTGTGATCCCTGAGGATGTCCGCCCCTGCACGCAGGGTGTCCCGTGCTCGCAGACGGTCATCGAATGGTTCGGCTTCCTGACGATCCCGCTGCTGTCGGTCATCGCCTTCTCGATCATCATCACCTTGCTAATCTGGGCCTATCTCCGGAGTTCTAAATGAAGCAAAAGACCGTGTTTCTTGGCGCCGTCGTACTACTGCTGCTTGTGTTCGCCGTCGCAACGATGAACTACAAGGCTGAAACGGCCGAGCAAACGGAGCAAGTGGTCGATCGCAATCGAGACCGCCTGATTCGGATGCATTCGCCGACGCTTGGCAACATGCAGGCGAAGGTCGTCATCGTTGAATTTCTCGATCCCGCGTGCGAAACCTGTCGTAGTTTCTATCCGTTGGTGAAGCAAATGATGGCGGCGAACCCGAACGACATTCGCCTTGTCCTGCGTTACGCGCCGTTCCATGAGGGATCGGAAGACGTTGTTGCCGTGCTCGAGGCTGCGCGCAAGCAGGGCAAATTCTGGCCGGCACTCGAGGCAGTGCTCGCGTCGCAGGCAGAGTGGGCACCACATCATACGGCGCAGGTGGATCTCGTTTGGAAGCATCTCGAAGGGTTGGGGCTCGATCTTGCACGAATGCGCGCGGATATGGCCGCGCCAGAAATCGCACGCGTCATCGAGCAGGATCTTGGCGACGCGCAGGCGCTTAACGTCACGAAGACACCTGAGTTCTTCGTGAATGGGCAGCCGTTGCCGAGCTTTGGATACGAACCGCTCAAGCAGTTGGTAAACGGTGCGCTGACGGAAGCCTCACGAACCCGGCAAGATGGACGATGAGGCGGGCTTGGAATTCCGCCTGCATCAGATCTAGATTGATTATGCAAACAGGCTTCGAAGTTCGGCTTCGTGCCGATACCGGGCATGGCAAATGGGCTCCGCTTGGGCATGCAGCAGCAGATGATGGACCATATGATGCAGCATCAGAACTACATGTGGATGCAGCCGACTCGGTGAGGATGCGAGAGTGGCGGGAAGTCTGCCGGCCGCGTCTTCAACCCGATCGTTTCCGGTCGGGCCTATTTCCCCGGAGCCGACGAACTCTGCTGGGGCCGACGCGCGTGGTCTCAACATCCGCAGCAGACAACTTGACGTTAGCTGTAGTCGAACCGCGTGACAGACAGCCCAACGATCGCAGGCTCGGCGAAGAGAGCACTAGGCAGCATACTCCCGGGAAGTTGCGCGGCTGAAGTGTGCCGCGATCAGGAGCACATTGATGACCGAAAAGACGACCACCCACAGCAGCGGAACCGCAACGAAACCCATCCACATGATCTGCGTCTCGCTACACGGCATGATCGGCGAGCAAGAAGCCGCCTCGACCGGCGTCGTTACTGAGGTCTGCAGCAGATGGATTACGGAGATGAGCCATCCGGCGCTCGCCAGAGGCAGTGCATAGAACACGACGTGCCGGTCGAAGAGGAACAGCCCCACCATGAGGACCGGAGTTAGCGGAAACATGAAGAGGCGCAGATACCAGCAAATGACGCAGGGCTCAATTCGTAGGTATTCACTCAGGTAAAGCGCGCCGATCATCGACAGGGCGGCGATCGACCAACCCACCAAAACCAGCATCCAGCTGATGCCGAAAAGGCCTTCCGCCGATGGGCGCTCGTGGATGTTCATTGACTTGGATCTCGCAAGAGTAGAGCAGGTATCAGGGGCTGACTCGCGAGGTATCGGCGATGCCGCTCGCGCGGATGGACTCGTCCCCCGCGGGCGCCGCGCACACCATCGGCGTAGCCACGATCCAGCTCGCCCACGCTACCCGCTACGTGGGGACGGGTCAATGCCTTTCGCCCGAAACGGAAATACTGAAACCGACGGTCGTCGTGCCACCGATGGAGCGGACAAACGGGGTGCCTCCATGCATGCGCGCGATCGCTGCCACGATCGCCAGCCCGAGTCCGTGATTGGTGTCCCCATGTTCGCGTGCCCGGTCCACCCGATAGAAGCGGTCAAAGAGTTGGGGCAAATGTTCCGCAGTGATCACCGGCCCGTCATTGCTGACGGACAAGCGGATGCCGCCGAAAGCGTCCGGCTCGATGTCGACGTTGATCACCGACCCGCGCTCCGCGAACCGCGTCGCATTGGCGAGAAGGTTTGACAGGGCCCGCCGCAACAACGCCGCATCAAAGGCACCTCCGCTGTCGCCGCGCACGCGCACACTCACGTCCGCCTCCTGCAGTGCCGCATCGTGGAATTCGACCACCTCAGCCGCAAGCGCGGCGAGGCTGCCGACTGGGCTTCGGCGCGCCCGCTCGCCACGATCGGCCTTCGACAAGAACAGCATGTCATTGACGAGACCAGCCAAGCGGTGCAGGTCCTCGAGGTTCGATCCCAGAACGTCCCGCAGCTCAGGGACACTGCGCTCCCGGCTCAGGGCGAGTTCGGTCTCGCCGATCAGGGTTGCCAGCGGAGTGCGCAGTTCGTGAGCAACGTCCGCATTGAACCCTTCCAGTTGCTGATACGCGTTGTCCAGCCGAACGAGGAGCGCATTGAACTGTGCGACCAAGGGCTGCAGCTCCTGCGCCTGCGCAGAGCCATCCAGCGGCTGACCGACGTTTTCGGGACTGAGCGCCGCTGCCTGTCGAGCGAGGTCCCGAACGGGTAACAGCGCACGTCGCACGAGCCACGCCCCGCCCGCGGAGACGACCACCGCGCCGGCCATGGCACTCGCGAGCAGCGTCCACGCTAGCTTTCTCAGCAATTCGGCATCGGAACTGCTGTCGAGCGCCAACTCGGCACGCAGCACGGTTGTGCCCGACCACGGCGAAGTGATCTCGAATTCAATCCGACGCAGGTTCGCGGGGGGCTCGGAGGCCGGTGGTGTCATGTAGAGGAGCGTCTCGGCGTCCCCGGTCAGACGCAGTTTGAGGTCGGCATGGCCGACGAAGAAATCGTCGAGCTTGTGACGCAGGCTCGGCAGATCCTCCGGTCTCGCGATCTCGCGGACAAGGTGGCGGATCACTTCCTGCTTGTGCCGCAGCTCCTCGGTCTGCTTCGCCGAGAAGTTGAGGCTGGTGGCCACATACACGACAACGCAGACGAATCCGAGCCCGATGAAGGTCTGCACAGCGAGCCACCACGACAGCCAGCGGCCCAGCGAACGCGGATTGCGCATCCTCAGGGTTCCCGGTCTTCAAGGACGTACCCCATGCCGCGCACGGTGTGCAGCAACTTCCTCGCGAAGGGGTCATCGAGCTTGCTGCGCAAGCGACGCACCGCAACCTCCACAACATTCGTATTGCTGTCGAAGTTCATGTCCCACACCTGCTCGGCCAGCGCGGTGCGCGACAGCACCTGTCCGTGCCGGCGCAAGAGCAAGGTCAACAGCGTGAATTCCTTGGCCGTCAGATCGAGCCGCTGACCGGCGCGCGACGCCTTGCGCCGCACCAGATCGAGTTCGAGGTCGGCCAGCCTGAGGACCGTGAGATCCTGACCGGCTATCGGAATGGCACCGCGCCGCAACAGCGCCTGTACGCGTGCGAGCAGTTCGGACAGGGCGAAAGGTTTTACCAGATAGTCATCCGCCCCCGCCTGCAGCCCCTTCACGCGATCCTCCACCTTGTCCCGCGCGGTGAGCATCAGCACGGGAACGTGCTTGTCGCGACGAAGCTCGCGCAGGACCGCGAAGCCGTCCAGGCCCGGCAGCATGACATCGAGCAGGACGAGATCGTAATGCCCTTCGATCGCGAGGTAGCGCCCCTCGGTACCGCTGCGCGCGACATCGACGACGTAGCTGCTCTCGGTCAGCGCCTTGCGCAAGTATTCGGCGAGCTTCGGCTCGTCTTCGACGACCAGTATCTTCATGCGCCGATTATCGCGGAGGGGGGGCGCGTCGACATTACGAATTCGTAATCGGGCTGTTCGCGATTCGACGTGGACGGTTTTCTACAGTACGCCCCGTACCCGGCACATGGCGTATGCAGCGGCCACCGCCGGGACGCATGTCCCGTGTCAACGATAGGAGCCTCATCATGTCAATCATCCGAACCGCCACCGTCCTCCCTATCCTCGCTGTCGTCCTGGTCGTGCCGAACGTCGCTCAAGCGACCTCGGAATGGCATTTCACCGGCGGCGAGGTGGGTTACACCTCTTTCCCCGATCATGTGACGAGCACCAAAACGCGTGCTGAAGTGTTGCGTGAGCTCGAGCAGGCCAAGGCGGACGGAAGCTATTTCTACCTGCAGCGCGGGGTGCCCGTTCCATCACGCGATACCGGCCCGGGTAAAACGCGCGAGCAAGTGCTCAAGGAGCTGGCGAACATATCGCCCGAGGAGCGGGCGCACATGGACGAACTCTACTTCGGGCAATGATCGCGGCGGTGTGAGCGCGGAGCCCCTGGTCCCTCGGGGCGGGCGGTCATGCGTCGCAACGATGACGGCCAACAAGATGTTGGCAACGCTATTTTTCATTTCCGTTCGTACCGCTACAATCCGTCCCCATGCGCCGCTGGTTCGCGATTCTCTTCCTGCTGTTTCTGCCAATCCAACTCAGTTGGGCGGCAGTGAGTGCGTATTGCGAGCATGAAGCCGGTGCTGCGGCGGACCATCTCGGCCACCACGAGCATAAGCATCAGGGCGAGGTCGACGACGAGTCCTGGCCCAAGGCCGGCGGAATCGATGTCGACTGCAGTTTCTGCCATGCGGCCAGTTGCACGGCGTTGCCGAGCGGCACGGGATTGCCGGCCCTCGACCTCGTGATTGCGACAACTCATGGGGACGCCCAAGTGTGGCCCCTTGCCGGGCATTTCTCGGAACCAGAGCGCCCCAAGTGGCGACACCCTGCCTGATCGGCAGGGCGGTCGCATCCATTCTCTTTCCGGCAGTTTCACCGTTCTGAACGGCATTGCCGCGCGTCCATTGCGATCGAGCTGATCGCGCCTTGCCGATTTTCCGTGTCCCGTCATCAACGGAGAATTGGATGTTTCGAAGAATTTGCATCAACTGGCTGCCGGGGCTGCTGCTCGGACTCGCGGCCAGCGGGGCGTGGGCGCAAGCCGCGTCCCCTGCATCGCCTGTCGTAACCACGCTCAGGCAGGCGTTCGCCGCCGCGTGGGCGCGTCAGCCCGAGGCGCACTCGCTCGACATGCGCCAGGCGGCTGCGCTGGCGCGACGCGAGAGCGCCGACAGCTGGTCGGCCGAACCGCCGGCACTCGAAGTGTCGGGCAAGACCGACCAGTTCCACCGCAACGACGGCAGCCGCGAATACGAGATCGGCCTCGCGGTGCCGCTGTGGTTGCCCGGCGAACGCGCATCGACCGCAGCCCTTGCCGATGCCGAAGTGCGCGCGAGTACGAGCCGCACGCTTGCGGCACAACTGCGCACGGCCGCCGGGGTGCGGGCCGCGTACTGGGATTGGCAGCGTGCGCGGATCGACGTCCTGGTCGCCCGCGAGCGGCTTGCCAGTGCCCGCGAACTCGCAGCGGATGTGTCGAAACGGGTTCGGGCCGGCGAACTCGCACGCGCCGACCAGCATCAGGCGGACGGAGCGCTGGCGACCGCCGAAGCGTCGCTCGCCGAAGCCAGCGGCGCGCTCGCGGGTGCGGAACAGCAGTTGCGCGCCCTGACAGGCATGACACCAGCGCTTGCCGCGGAAGGACTCTCCGTGGCCGAAGCCGAGCCCGCCCCCGCCGGCACCCCCGTCCCCCTGGAGGCGGGGCATCCGGCCGTCGCGGAACTGCGCGATCGGGCGGAGCTTGCACAACGCAGCATGACCCTCGCCGGGATTCAGGGCCGCGCCAATCCCGAGCTGAACCTGGCGACGACGCGTGAGCGCGGTGCATCCGGTGAATCCTGGCAACAGACGGTGACGATCGGCGTACGCATTCCCTTCGGATCCGATACCCGCAACCGCGCCCGTGTTGCCAGCGCCAGCGCCGAGGCGATCGAAGCCGAAACCCTGCTGAGGCTGGAACGCGAACGCCTGACGGCCGAAGTGGATACGGCGCGCGTCCGGGTCGAATCGGCGCGCACCCTGGTCGCCTCTGCCGAACAGCGCGCGCAGTTGGCCCGCGAGTCGCGCGGCTTCTTCCAGAAGGCGTTCCGCCTCGGCGAAACCGATCTGCCGACCCGCCTGCGCATCGAACTCGAAGCCGCCGAAGCCGAGCGTCAGGTGGCGCGCACCCGCATCGAACTGGCCGCAGCCGTGTCCGCGCTGCGGCAGGCCATGGGCCTTCTTCCCGAATGAACACCAGGAACCCGAACATGAAAGCTTCCCTTACCCTGGCGGCGTGGAGCCTTGCCGCCGTCCTTGCGGGCGTCACGCCCCAGGCCCTGGCCGGCGAAGGCCACGACCACGGCGACGCCCCGGCGCCCGCAGCCGGCCCGGCGCTGCCGCGATTCACCGCCGTTTCGGAGCTCTTCGAACTGGTCGGCGTGGTCGATGGCAAGCACATCACGCTCTATCTCGACCGCTTCGCCGACAACAGCCCGGTCAAGGACGCAACGCTGGAACTGCAACTCGACGGCAAGGCGATCCCCCTCGAAACCCATGCCGACGGCGAGTTCGAAGCCACGTTGCAGGATGCACTCAACCCGGGCGTCGTGTCCGTGACGGCCACGGTCGTTGCCGGACAAGACGCGGACCTCCTTGCCGGCGAGCTGGATCTGCATGAAGAAGCCACCGAGGTGCACGACGAATCGGCCGGACCAGGCTTGAAACCTTACGCAGGATGGCTCGGCGCCGGCGTTCTCGTGCTCGGACTGGTCGGCTGGGCCGCGCTGCGCAAGGGAAACGCCCGCAACCGTTCGGCCGGAGGTGTCGCATGAAACCGGGAATCCTGTTGGTCATGCTGTGCCTCGTTACGGCAAGTGCATCGTGGAACGCATTCGCTGGCGACGGGCACGATCACGGCGACGAGAGCTCGGCGCCCGTCGGCGGCAATGGTCCGCGACGCTTGCCCGACGGCAGCGTATTCCTGCCCAAGCCGGCACAACGCCAGATCGGCGTGCGCACGCTGGTCACGGAAGCGGGGGAGCTGCCCCGCACCGTGGCGCTCGCCGGCAAAGTGGTCATGGACCCCAACGCGGGCGGAAAGGTGCAGGCGCTGGTCGCCGGCCGCCTCGAAGCCGGGCCACGCGGCTTGCCCGGGATCGGGCAGGCGGTGAAGAAGGGCGAGGTGCTCGCGTACGTCGTGCCGTCCGCAGGGCAGATCGAGCGCTCGAACCAGATGGCCCAGCTCGCCGAATTGCGGGCCGCCAAAGTGCTCGCGGAAAAGCGCGTGGCGCGGCTCAAGGAGCTCGCCGATACGGTGCCGCGCAAGGAGATCGAAGCGGCCGAGAGCGAACTCGCGAGTCTCGCGGCCCGCGCGACGGCGGTGGGTGCGGGGCTCAGCAATCGCGATGCGCTCGTGGCGCCCGTCGCGGGTGTGATCGCATCGAGCAACGCGGTCGCCGGCCAGGTCGTCGACGCGCGTGAACTGGTGTTCGAGATCGTCGATCCGAAACGGCTGCGCGTCGAGGCGCTGGCCTACGATGCCGACACCGCCATCGATGTCGCAGGCGCGAGCCTCGCGGTCGGCGAGCAACGCGTGAGGCTCGACTTCCTCGGCGCGGCGCGCAGTCTGCGCGAGCAGGCGCTGCCGCTCGCTTTCGGTGCCGCGGGCGATTCCTTAGCGCGTTTCGCTGTTGGGCAACCGGTCGAGGTGTTCGTGCAAACGCGCAGCACACTGCAGGGCGTCAGTGTGCCCGCGGGATCGGTGCTGAAGAACCCGGCGAACCAGACCATCGTGTGGGTCAAGACCGGGCCGGAGCGCTTCGAGCCCCGCACCGTCACGACCGCGCCGCTCGACGGGGCGAACGTGGCCGTGACGTCGGGCCTCGCGGCCGGTGAGCGTGTCGCCACCAACGCGGCCACCCTGATCAACCAGATCCGCTGACGGGGAGCCCGACCGATGTTCAAGTGGCTACTCGACAATAGTCTCGGAAACCGGCTGCTGGTGATCATCGCCAGCCTGGTGCTGATGGCCTACGGCGCATTCACGCTTACACGCACGCCCGTGGACGTGTTCCCGGACCTCAACAAGCCGACGGTCACGATCATGACCGAATCCGGCGGCATGGCGGCGGAGGAAGTCGAACAGCTCATCACTTTCCCGCTCGAGACGACGATGAACGGGCTGCCCGGCGTGGAGTCGGTACGCTCCATCTCAAGCGCGGGGCTGTCCTTCATCTACGTCACCTTCGACTGGAGCACGGAGATCTTCCGGGCTCGGCAGATGGTGTCGGAGCGCCTGTCCGCGATGGAGGAAGGACTGCCGGAGGACGTGATTCCGCGCATGGGGCCGATCAGCTCCATCATGGGCGAGATCATGCAGATCGCGATTCCGATCGACACCGCGAAGATCTCACCGATGCAGGTGCGTGAATACGCCGACTGGGTGCTGCGCCCTCGCCTGATGGCGATCCCCGGCATCGCCCAAGTCATTCCGATCGGCGGTGAGGTGCGGCAGTTCCAGGTGCAGCCAGACACGCGGCGCATGGCGGAGCTCGGCATCGCGCTGGAGCAGATGGAAGCAGCGATCCGCGGCTTCTCGTCGAACACTTCAGGCGGTTTCCTCGAACTCACCGGGCGTGAATACCTGATCCGCAACCTCGGACGCACCTCGAGCCTCGAGGATCTGAAGAATCTCGCGATTACGGCACGCGACGGTCAGCCGATCCTGTTGCGCCAGATCGCGGCCGTGACCTTCGCGCCGGCGCTGCGCCGCGGCGATGCAGGTTTCGAAGGTAAGCCCGCGGTCATTCTCGGTATCCAGAAGCAGCCGACCGCAGACACCATTCACCTCACCCGCTCGATCGAGGCCGCGCTCGACGAGATGAAGAAATCGCTGCCCGCCGGCATGGAGGCACCGCAGGTGACGTTCCGGCAGGCGAGCTTCATCGAGGCCTCGATCGGCACGCTGCAGGGCAAGCTGATCGGAGCGTCCGTGTTCGTCGCGGCGATCCTGTTCTTCTTCCTCGGCACGCTGCGGCCGACGGTGATCGCGCTCACCGCGATCCCGGTGTCGATCTTCATGACGGCGCTGGTGTTCAAGTACTTCGGGTTGTCGATCAACACGATGACGCTCGGGGGGCTGGCGATTGCGATCGGCGGTCTGGTCGACGACGCGGTGGTGGGCGTCGAGAACGTGTTGCGCCGGCTGAAGGAGGATCGCGCGAAGCATCATGACCATCGCCTGCACCCGATCGAACTCGTGGCTCATGCAACGATGGAGGTGCGCTCGGCCATCCTCTACGCGACGATCATCATCGTGCTGGTGTTCCTGCCGTTGTTCGCGCTGCCCGGGATGGAGGGGCGGCTGTTCGTGCCGCTCGGCGTGGCATTCATCGTCTCGACGTTGGCGTCGCTGGTCGTTTCGGTGACGGTGACCCCGGTCCTGTCCTTCTATCTGCTGCCGCGCATGAAGTCCCTCGACCATGGCGACACGCGCGTACTTGCCTGGCTCAAGGCGCGCTATCGCAACGGTCTGCAGGCCGTCCTCGAGCGGCCCAGGGCTGCCGTGTTCGCCGGCACAGTCGCGGTGATCGTCGCGGCCGCCGCCGTGCCCTTCTTTCCGACCACGTTTCTGCCGCCCTTCAACGAAGGCACCCTGCTGATCGGCATGCGGCTCAACCCGGGGGTGACGCTCGCCGAGTCCACCGCGCTTGCGCAACAGGCGGAGGTGCTGGTGAAACAGGTGCCCGAGGTCACGCACGTTGGTCGCCGCAGCGGACGTGCGGAACTCGATGAACATGCTGAAGGCGTGCATGTCAGCGAACTCGATGTCGGGCTCAAGCCGGCGTCAGAACTCACCCGTTCGATGGGGGAGATCGCCGCCGACATCCGCGCCCGGCTCGTTAACCTGCCCGCTGCGATCGCGATCGGCCAGCCGATCTCGCACCGCATCGACCACATGCTCTCGGGCGTGCGCTCGCAGATCGCGATCAAGATTTTCGGCGAGGATCTCGACACACTGCGCGGTCAGGCCGATGCGCTGCGGGCGCGGCTGGCCGGTATTCCCGGTCTCGCGGACCTGGAAATCGAGAAGCAGGTGCTCGCGCCGCAGATCAAGGTGCGCGTCGACTATGCGGCGGCGGCCCGCTATGGCGTGCCGGCACCGCAGATCCTGGCCGCGCTGCAGAACCTCGTCGAGGGCGAGAAAGTCACCCAGATCGTCGAAGGTGGAAGGCGTTTCGCGCTGGTCGTGCGCCTGCCCGAGTCGGCGCGTTCGGTCGAGGGGCTAGCGCAGATCCTCATCGAAACGCCGACCGGGCATGTCCCGCTGTCGAAACTCGCGTCGATCGAGGATGGTGACGGGCCGAACCAGGTCAGCCGCGACGACGGCAAGCGCCGCATCGTGCTGTCGGCCAATGCGCAGCAGCGGCCGCTCTCGGAAATCGTCGAGGACATCCGCGCCGTGGTGGCCGACATGAAACTGCCCGAAGGCTACTTCATCACGCTCGGTGGGCAGTTCCAGGCACAGGAAGAAGCGTCGCGTCTCGTGGGGCTGCTCTCTATCGTGTCGCTCGTGCTGATGTTCGTCGTGCTCTACAGCCGCTACAAGTCGGTTCGGCTCTCGGCGCTGATCATGGCCAACATTCCGCTCGCGCTGGTCGGCGCAGTGATCGGCCTGTGGATCTCCGGCCAGCCCTTGTCGGTCGCGGCGCTCATCGGCTTCATCACGCTCGCCGGCATCTCGGTGCGTAACGGCATCCTGAAGGTCAGCCACTACATCAACCTGATGCGCATCGAAGGCGAAAGCTTCGATCACAAGATGATCCTGCGCGGCTCGCTGGAACGCCTCTCCCCCGTACTGATGACCGCGCTGGTCACGGCATTTGCACTGGCGCCGCTGCTATTCGAGGCTGAGCGCCCGGGTACCGAGATCCTGCATCCGGTCGCGGTGGTGATCTTCTCGGGCCTCATCAGCTCGACACTGCTCGATACCTTCCTGACCCCCGCGATGTTCTGGCTCTTTGGTCGCCGCGACGTCGAGCGCCTTCTCAACGACCGGAATGCCGAAGCGTTCTGACCCTGATCCACTCACGACACCGAACCTGAAAGGAGAAAACATGAAACTCTCGAAGCTCATCACCCTTGCCGCCCTGGTGGCCATCGGCCCGGCCTTCGCGGCGGACAAGCACGACCACGCCCACGGACATGAGTCCCTGCACGGCGGCCTGGTGGTCGAGGTCAAGGATGTCGACCTCGAACTCGTCGCCAAGCCGGACGTCATCCAGCTGCACCTGCGCGATCACGGCAAACCGGTTGATGTGACCAACGGCAGCGCCAAGCTCACGCTCCTGTCCGGCACCGACAAACAGGAAGTCGAACTCAAGCCCGCTGGCGACCGGCTGGAGGCCAAGGGGAGCTTCAAGGTGGGCGCCGGCACCAAGCTGGTGGCCGTCGTCACGCTGCCGGGCAAACCCTCCACCACGGCGCGCTTCACGCTGAAGTGACGTCGTCCGCTTGCCCGCAGCACGTCGCTGCGGGTGGCCAACTCATGTAACCCGGGGGTGACCCAATGAAAACTCTTGTGGCAGGAATGGTTGCCGTTGCCGTCGGTGCTCTGGGCGGCTGTGCGAGCCCCACCGTGTTCGAAGGGAAATACGCGCAGGACGATGGGTGGCGCAAAGGAACTGTTGTCGAAATCGGTCCGGCGACTAGCTTGAAGCGGCCTTCGTTCTATGACTGCAGGGCCGAGGCGTCCGACGCGGAAGGCGACACGCCGTACGTGATGGTTGCGTTTCTGCGCAATGGCCACCCGTACGCGCGCGCCGCAAAGTTGCCTGCAGATGCGCAGTTGCAGGTCGGTGACAAGGTGTATGTGAACTTCAAGGACTGCAACGCACCGATTCCGAAGCGCAGCAACTCATGAACATTCGACCGGATGGAATTCAATTGATGCGCTTGTCTCGAAGGACGCAGGCGGGCGTTGCAATGGATCAACGGCCGGGGAGCCTTGGTTCGTCTCGTCAGGGCCGGCACGATGCATGACGACATCCATCACGAAGCCTGGCGCGACCGAGTCGTCCCTGCACTGCTCGACGCCGTTCGACAAGGCGACGTCGCGGAAGTGCGGGGGTGGCTGGATGACGGATTGCCCGCCAACTGGCAGGACGCCGAGGGGTGCAGCCTGATCTTCCTGGCGGCATATCATCGCCAATGGGCGGTCGTCGACTGCCTACTGGCAGGTGGTGCATCGGTCGACCTGCCCGATCGTCGGGGATGGACCCCCCTCTTCTGGGCCGCCTTCAACGGTCATGCCGACATCGTCTCGTTCCTGATCGGCCGCGGCGCCAGTCCCGACGCGCGCAACGAGGACGGGGAGTGGCCCTTGTTTTGGGCCGTCTACAAGGGCCACACGTCAGTGGTCCGGCATCTCCTCGTCGGCGGTGCGAAGCGGAACCAGCTCGATGCGGAGGGACATGACGAACTCTGGCTCGCGCAGACTTTGGGGCGGCAGGACATCGTCGCCATCCTGGAGGGGCCTCGAGCCCGGCACACGAATCGCCACGTCCGGAAAAGTCCGAACGAGACAATGTGATTCCAACCCTCGACGCCCGTCACATCCCCCCTTACCCCCGGCTCCAACTGGTCCCGTGAAGTCCACTCCACAACTTCCGTGCATTTGCCTTCTGAAAACGACAAACGAGGTGCTGACGGGATGTGGATGGAGGTGCTGGCGCCGGAGCGGCCGAACCAGAAGAAGACAGGCAGGAGGCGGCCTTGGATTTCAGATTGCTGCGTTACTTCGTCGCAGTTGCGGAAGAACTGCATCTGGCCCGTGCAGCCGAGCGTCTGGGCATCGAGCAATCGCCTGTGTCGCGTGCGATGCGCGACCTGGAAAGCCAGCTTGGCGTGCAGTTGTTCGACCGCAGCACACGCCTGACGCGGCTGACCTGGGCCGGCCAGGTGTTCCTCGGCGAATGCCGGCGCGTGCAGGCCACCGTGGAGCAGGCAGTCAAGAGCGCCAAGGCGGCGGCACAGGGCTACCAGGGCCATCTGCGCATCGCGATCTGCGACGGCCTGGCGCAGCCCCGCATCGCCACCTTGCTGGCACGCAGCCGCGAGGAGGAGCCCGAGATGGAGATTCGCGTCTTCGAGCTGCCGTTCGCGCAGCAGCTCAAGACGCTGCACGACGATCTGCTGGACATCGGCTTTGCGTTGTCAAACGCGGTACATGATGGCCTCGTCGCCGAGCCGGTGTGGACCGATCCGCTGTCGGTGATCGTGCCCGCACGCCACCCCTTGCTGGCACACGTGCAGGTGCCGCTGGCCGAAGCCCTGAAGTTCCCGCTGGTTCTGTGCCATCCCGAATCGGGATCGGGCTGCCGCCATCAGATTCAAGCGCTGCTGCAGGACGCAGGCACGCCGCTCAAGCTGGTCGATGAAGTGACCAGCCTGGGCGTGATGCTGACCCTGGTCGGTGCCGGCTACGGCATCGGCTTCGCCATCGCCTCGCAGGTGCAGACGCTACAGCGCCCGGACATCTCCATTCGTCCCTTGGCCGGCACCCCACCGATGCTCTCTACCTACCTGCTGCGCCGCCAAGGCGAACCCTCGGAGCCCATGAAGCGGTTCATCGAGCGGGTGAGGGCCATGACCGCACGGTCGGAGGATTGAGCTGTTTTCGTGATGGTCCCAGGCGCCAACGAGGCAAGCGCAGGACGTGCTACTACGGTAGACGGCTTGCGGGACGTCCGTGGTAAAATCAATTAGATATGAAGCTGCTGTGGGAAGCACTTTTCCGCATGCACCTTCCGGTTAACTGACTCAGGTCTGCCATGGCCCGTACCGCTTCGATCAACGTTGCTCAGTGGTGGCGCTTCCAATAGGAAGCGGCACGTCGTTGCGGCCTTGAGCTGCACCTTGCCGCCGTATCGGTGGGCAAGATCAGGCAGATGGCTCTCCGGCACGGCGGCTCCAAGATCAAAGGAGATTGCCCGATGCCCCTAGAGCTCCTCAACATAAATAGTGTCGTGTGCGCCACGTCTTGGTGGCGTTTCGCCCCGTGCGTCTCCAACCGGCTCGCAGGCTCCCCGCAGTCTCGTCAGCGACCCCGTGCGCGCGCGTTGCTTCAACGCGACGCGGTGTTGCTTCCTGTGCGGGCTGCCGCTAGTTGGGGCAGTGTTTCGGCGCTTGTTCCGCTGGAATCTGGTGCCAATGTGTATAACGATGTGAGTAATGAGCGCGGTGCAAACACGCATACTGCTTATAAATTAATAGGTTACATGTGATATGTTACTCATGATCGACAACTACGACAGCTTCACCTACAACCTCGTCCAGTACTTCGGCGAGCTGGGTGCCGACGTGAAGGTGTTCCGCAACGACGAGCTCACCCTCGAGCAGATCGCCCTGATGAAGCCGGAGCGGATCGTGATCTCGCCGGGGCCGTGCACGCCCAACGAGGCGGGCATCTCGGTACCCGCCATCCGCGAGTTCGCCGGCAAGATCCCCATCCTCGGGGTGTGCCTCGGCCACCAGAGCATCGGTGCGGCCTTCGGCGGACGCATCGTGCACGCCAAGCGGCTGATGCACGGCAAGACCTCGCCGGTGTATCACGAAGGGCAGGGCGTGTTCCGCGGCCTCCCGAACCCCGTCACCTGCACCCGCTACCACTCCCTCGCCATCGAGCGGGAGAGCCTGCCCGAGGTGCTGGCGGTGACCGCGTGGACCGACGACGGCGAGATCATGGGGGTGCGCCACAAGACGCTCGCGGTCGAGGGCGTGCAGTTCCACCCGGAGTCCATCCTCACCGAGCACGGCCACGAGCTACTGAAGAACTTCCTCGAACAGCAATGATCCGGACGAGAGGCAAGCCATGATTACCGCCCAACAAGCCCTGCAGCGCGTCATCGAGCACCGCGAGATCTTCTACGACGAGATGCTTTCGCTCATGCGCCAGATCATGGCCGGCGAGCTCTCGCCGGTGATGACGGCTGCCATCCTCGCCGGCCTGCGCGTGAAGAAGGAGACCATCGGCGAGATCGCCGCGGCCGCCACCGTGATGCGTGAGCTCTCCACCAAGGTGCAGGTGCCGCCGCCGCACGATCACTTCCTCGACGTGGTGGGCACCGGCGGCGACGGAACCCACACTTTCAACATCTCCACCGCCACCATCTTCGTGGCCGCCGCCGCGGGTGCGCGGGTCGCCAAGCACGGCAACCGGGGCGTCTCCTCCAAGAGCGGCAGCGCCGACGTGCTGGAAGCGCTCGGGGTGAACCTCGCGCTCACCCCGGAGCAGGTGGGCGAGTGCGTCGCGGCCACCGGCATCGGCTTCATGTTCGCCCCCTCCCACCACAGCGCGATGAAGAACGTCGCGCCGGTCCGGCGCGAGATGGGCGTGCGGACCATCTTCAACATCCTGGGTCCGCTCACCAACCCGGCCGGTGCCCCCAATACGCTGATGGGCGTTTTCCATCCGGATCTCGTCGGGATCCAGGCACGCGTAATGCAACGGCTGGGGGCGAACCACGTGCTGGTGGTTCACGGCCTGGACGGCATGGACGAGGTCACCCTGGGGGCGGGCACCATGGTGGGCGAGCTCAAGAACGGCGAGATCCTGGAGTACGAGATCCATCCCGAGGACTACGACCTCGCCATGGCGAGCGGCCGCAACTTGCGGGTGGAGGATGCGGCCGAGTCGAAGGAGACGCTGGTGGCGGCGCTCGAGAACAGGCCGGGCGCGGCGCGCGAGATCGTCATCCTCAACGCGGGTGTGGCGTTGTATACGGCAAACCTGGTCGATTCGATCGGGGCCGGCGTGCTGCGTGCCCGCGAGGTGATTGCGAGCGGCGCGGCGCGCGCCAAGCTCGACGAGTTCGTCGGCTACACGCGGAAATTCGCATGAGCGACATCCTGAACAAGATCCTGGCGGTCAAGCGCGACGAGGTCGAGGCGGGCCGCCGTGCCCATCCGGTGGCGGAGCTCGCCGAGCGCGCCCGGGCACAGGCGCCCGCGCGCGACTTCGTTGGCGCGATCCGCGCCCGGATCGCCCGCGGCGAACCCGCGGTGATCTCCGAGATCAAGAAGGCGAGCCCGTCCAAGGGCGTCATCCGCCCCGACTTCCGCCCGAGCGAGATCGCCATCGCCTACGAGCGCGCAGGCGCGGCCTGCCTCTCGGTGCTCACGGACCGGCAGTTCTTCCAGGGCGCGCCCGAGTATCTGCAGGCGGCGCGCGCCGCCTGCCACCTGCCGGTGCTGCGCAAGGACTTCATGGTCGACCCGTGGCAGGTCTACGAGGCGCGGGCCATGGGGGCGGATGCGATCCTCCTCATCGCTGCCGCCCTGGACCTGGCCGCCATGCGCGAGCTCGAGGCGCTTGCCGGCGAACTCGGCCTCGCGGTCCTCGTGGAGGTGCACGACGCGGACGAGCTGGAGGTGGCGCTGCAGCTCACCACCCCGCTCGTGGGCATCAACAACCGCAACTTGCGCACGTTCGAGGTGAGCCTGCAGACCACCCTCGACCTGCTCGGACGCATTCCCTCCGATCGCATCGTGGTCACCGAGTCGGGCATTCTCGCCCCCGACGACGTGGCGCTGATGCGCGCCCACGCAGTGAATGTCTTCCTCGTGGGCGAGGCCTTCATGCGCGTTCCGGATCCAGGCGAGGGTTTGCGCGCGCTATTCGGCTGAGGACGATTCCATGAACGGCCCTCCCCGCAAACGGCGCCGGCGCTGGATGAGGTGGGGGGCGGCGGGTCTGCTGGGCGTCGTCGTCGCGCTGGCCAGCCTCGCGCTCTGGCTCGTGCTCACCGAGTCCGGGCTGCGTGCCGCGGTGCAGCTGGCGGAAGCCGCAAGCGGCGGGCGCATCGCCGTCACCGCGCCTGCCGGGCGGCTCGCCGGCCCCTTGCGGCTCGGCGCGCTGCGGGTGGAGCTGCCCGATCTGCGGCTCAGGGCCTCCGACCTGGAGCTCGAGTGGGATGCCGGGGCCCTGTTGGAGCCGCGGCTCGAGATCGCCCGGCTCGGCGCCGACACGCTCGACGTCTCCACCCGGCCCGGGGAGGAGCCCGCGCCTGCGGTGCCGCCCGAATCGCTCGAGCTGCCCTTCCCGGTATCCGTCGACGCGCTGCGCATCGGGCGCCTGCGCATGCTGGTGTGGACGCCGGTCCCGGAACCGGACGGTGCGGCGAGCCTCGAGTTGTCGGGTCTCTCGGGGGCCTTCCATAGCGACGGACGCCATCACCGCTTCGAGGCCGCCGGGGCGGGGGCGCCGTTCGGGAGGGCACGACTTTCCGGCGAGATCGACGGGCGCTCTCCTTTCCCGCTGTCGGCCCGTGGGACCGTCGAGGGCGAGCGCGAAGGCTACCCTTACGTGCTTGCGCTCACCGCCGAAGGCGACCTGATCGAGCCGCGCGTGCATGTGGACGCCCAGGGGGCGGGACTGTCGGGCGAGGCCGACATGGTGGCCGCTCCCTTCGCCACGGTGCCGCTGAGAAGCCTGCGCGCAGCGGTGGGCGAGCTCGACCCTTCCGCCTTCCTGGCCGGCGCCCCGCGCGCCGCCTTGCGTATCGAGGCGGACCTGCAGGCGGAGTCGGCCGACCCCTGGACCCTGGTCGGCCCCGTCACCGTCGTCAACCGCGCGCCGGCGACCCTGGACGAGAACGGCCTGCCCTTCGAACGGCTGGCGGCGCAGCTGCGCTGGACGCCCGTGGAGACCGTCGTCGATGGACTCGACCTGCGCACGCCCGGCGGCGGGCGCCTGTCGGGAGCGCTCACCTGGCGGCCCGAGGCCGCGCCGGACGCCATCGGCCGTCTCTCCGCGGCCCTGGCGCTCGCCGGCATCGACGTGCACCGGCTCGACGGGCGGCTGCCGTCGGCGGTGCTTTCGGGGAGCCTCGAGGCGGAAGGCGATGCCGCACGCCAGGAAGCCCGGGTGGACCTGCGCCTGGGCAAGGCTCGCGTGCAGGGGCAGGGCAGCGTCGAGCTCCCGGCACAACCCGATGCGCCGCGCAGTTTCTCCGCCGCCGGGGAGCTGTCCCGCTTCGATCCGAGCGCGCTCGTCGCCGAGGCGCCGTCGGCCGATCTCAACCTTAGCTTCGAGACGGAGGGCCGCCTTGCCGCCTCGCCCGATCTCACCGCCGCCTGGCGCCTGCGTCCGAGCCGGCTGGAGGGGCGGGCGCTTGAGGGGGAGGGGCGAGTGCGCGTGGCAGGCGAGCGACTCGCGGATGTGGACGTCGACATGACGCTGGCCGGCAACCGGCTCGTCGCGGAAGGCGCGTGGGGTACGCCGGGCGACGCGCTGGAGGTGGAGGTCGATGCACCCGCGCTGGGCGCGCTTCATGACGAGCTCGCAGGCCGCGCCCGTCTCGACGCGACGCTCACCGGCACCCGCTCCCAGCCGGGCGGCACGCTGCGGCTCTTCGCCGAGCGGCTCGTCCTGCCGGGCGGAACGCGGGTGGCCGGCCTCAACGCCGAGGGGCAGCTGGAAGCCGGGCTGGACGGGCCGTTCGAGCTCGCCCTCGGCCTCTCCGGCGTCGGGCCCGAGGGCGAGCCGGCCTGGCTCGACGCAGCGGCGCTCGCCATCGATGGCCGCCGGGGCGAGCACCGCATCGAGCTCGACGCCCGCGGCGCCGAAGGCGACACGCTGCGCGCGCGGCTCGCCGGCGCGTTGTCCGACGATCCGCTGCGGTGGACGGGAGAGCTGGTCGAGCTCGAATCGGAAGGGCGCTTCGCCGCCCGTCTCACCGAACCGGCCGAGCTCGTGGCCGCAGCCGACCGCGTCGCGCTCGGCCGAGCCGTGCTCGACGCCGGCGAGCAGGGGCGCATCCGCCTGGAGGAGACGGTGTGGACGCCCGAGCGCATCGCGGCGCGCGGCAATCTCACCGGCCTTGCCTTCGGGCTCACCGCCCGTCCCGAGGGCCGGCCGCGGCGCGGACCGGGGCCGCTGGTGCTGGGCGCCGAGTGGGACCTCCGCCTGACCGACAGCGCCGAGGGCGAGCTGCGCGTGTTCCGCGAGTCGGGCGATCTGACCGTCACCGGGGAGATCGGCACCCGCCTCGGCCTCGAGCATCTCGAGGCACTGCTCACCGCCCGCGACAACCGCCTCGCCCTGTCCTTCGCGGCCCGCGGTACCGAGCTCGGGGAGCTGTCGGGCTCCGCGACCGCGCTCGCCGAGCGCGACGCGGACGGCGGATGGGGCCTCGCCGAGGAGGCTCCCCTGCTGGGCTCGGCACACCTGGACATGCCGTCCATCGCCTGGGCGGGACGCCTCATGCAGGAGAATCTCGTCACCGACGGCAGCCTGCAGGCGGACTTAACCCTGGCCGGCACGCCCGCCGAGCCGCGCGCGAGTGGGCGCATCGCGGGCAGCGGTCTCTCTATCGTGCTGGTGGACGAGGGCCTGCATCTCCGCGGAGGCGAGCTGCTCGCCGAGTTCGACCGGGACCGCCTGCGGCTCGCCCGCCTCGAGTTCGTCTCGCCGAACCGGGTGCGCCCCGACGAGGGGCGGATCCCCTTCCAGCGCCTTACCGACGAGCCGGGTCGCCTCACCGCCTCGGGGGAGATCGCGCTCGACAGCGGCGAGGGGGACTTCAGCTTCCGGGCCGAGCGCCTGCCGCTCCTGCAGCGCCCCGATCGCTGGATGATGCTGTCGGGAGAGGGGCGCGGCACGAGCACCTGGAGCAGTGTCGAGATCGACGCCAGGATGCATGTCGACGCAGGTTACATCGAGCTCGCCGAGACGCCGCCGCCGAGCCTGTCGGAGGACGTGGTGATCGTCGGACAGGAGGAGCCGGGGCCCGGCGCGCTGAAGGTCACGGCCGACGTCGCCGTCGCGCTGGGCGACCACCTCTACCTGTCGGCGCTGGGTGTCGATACCCGGCTCACCGGCACCCTGCAGCTGCGGCTGCGCGAGGGCGAGCCGTTGCGCGCGATCGGCACCGTGGAGACCGTCGGGGGCACCTTCAGCGGCTACGGCCAGCAACTCTCCCTCGAGCGCGGGATCGTGAACTTCCAGGGGCCGCTCGACAACCCGGGCCTCAACGTCGTGGCCCTGCGCAAGGGCCTCGCGGTGGAGGCGGGCGTCGCGATCACGGGAAGCGTGCGCCGGCCCCAGGTCCGGCTGGTATCGGAGCCGAGCGTGCCCGACCCCGAGAAGCTCTCGTGGATCGTGCTGGGCCGTCCGCCTGCGGCCGGCAGCGGTGCGGACCTCGGGGTGCTCCTGCCGGCGGCACGGGCGTTGCTTGGGAAACCGGGCGGCGGCGGCATGACCGAGCAGCTTTCCCGGAGCCTGGGCTTCGACGAGCTGTCGATCGGGCAGGGCGAGCTCGGCAGCGTGGAGCGTCGAGCCACCAGCCGCGTCGTGGGGGAGGGCAGCGTGGTGACCGGCGAGGGGACCGTGAGCGGACAGGTCCTCACCCTGGGCAAGCGGCTGTCCTCGGATCTGTTTCTTTCCTTCGAGCAGAGCCTGGGCGGCGCGGAGCGGCTCATCAAGCTCACCTACCAGCTCACTCGGAGGGTCTCGGTGGTGGCTCGCAGCGGCACTTACAACTCGGCCGATATCTATTACACGATCTCGTTCAAATAGTGGGGAATCGCCGCGGGGCCACGTTGTCACATCAGCTGCGTAATCATGGAGGAGGCATTTTTATGACGTCGCACGAAAAGCCTTCGGCACGCGAGACCGCCATCCTGGCGGGCGGCTGCTTCTGGTGCCTGGAGGCGGTTTTCAAGGATGTGAACGGAGTGTTGTCCGTCACTTCCGGCTACACCGGGGGGCGCGCGGACGCGCCCACATACCGCCAGGTGTGCGAAGGCGGTACCGGGCACGCGGAGGCGGTGAAGATCGAGTTCGATCCCGAAACGATCGGCTATCGGGATCTGCTCGAGATCTTCTTCGTCGTCCACGACCCCACCACCCTCAACCGTCAGGGCAACGACATCGGGCCGCAATATCGGTCGGCAATCTTCGCCACGAGCGAGGAGCAACTGCATACGGCCCTCGCGCTCATCGAGGAGATGGGCGAGAAGCGGGTCTTTCCCTCGGCCATCGTGACCAAGGTGGAGCGGGCAGGAACCTTCTGGCCGGCCGAGCCGGAGCACCACGACTACTACGCGCACCACTCGGACCAGCCGTACTGCCAGTACGTGGTCGCCCCAAAGATCGCGAAATTCCGCGAAAAGTTCGCCGAGCGGCGTAGGCAGGGCAGGTAGAATCGCGCCTTTCACCCAAGGAGAACACGCATGACCTCGACCACCACCCCCAGCGGCCTCGTCATCGAAGACCAGGAAGTCGGCAGCGGCGCCACCGCCGAGAAGGGCAAGCGCGTGTCGGTGCACTACACCGGCTGGCTCACCGACGGCAGGAAATTCGACTCGAGCAAGGATCGCAACGATCCGTTCGACTTCCCGCTCGGGGCGGGGCACGTCATCCGCGGCTGGGACGAGGGCGTGGCGGGCATGAAGGAAGGCGGGCGGCGCAAGCTGACGATTCCGCCCGAGCTGGGTTACGGTGCGCGTGGCGCGGGCGGCGTGATTCCGCCCAATGCGACGCTGGTATTCGAGGTCGAACTGCTCAAGGTGCTCTGAGGCTTCGACAGGGGAGGACGGCGCGGCACCGCCTTTGACAGAGGGCGTGCCTGCGCGTGCGAGACGAGGCGGCGAACATGAAACTCGATCAGGCCCAGCGTCAGATCCTGACCCTGCTGCAGAAGGATTCCACGCTCAGCACCCAGAACCTCGCCGAAAAGGTCGGCCTGTCGCCCTCACCGTGCTGGCGGCGGGTGCGCGAACTGGAGGAGGCCGGCCTCATCAAGGGTTACGTCGCCCTGCTCGACCGCCACAAGCTCGGGCTGGGCACCTGCGTGTGGGTCCGCGTGAAGCTGAAGAAGCACAGCGCGGAGGTGCTCGACCGTTTCGAGACGGTGGTGAAGAGCGCCCAGGAAGTGGTGGAGTGCTACGAGTTGCTCGGCGAGACCGACTGCCTGCTCAAGCTCTACCTGCCCAACCTGGAGGCCTTGTCGGCCTTCATGCACAACTTCCTGCTCAAGATCCCGGAAGTGGACGTGACGCATTCGAACGTCGCGCTGCGCGAGATCAAGAACGAGACGGCCCTGCCGTTGTAGGGCAGGGCCGCAGGGGCGCTGAGCGCCCCGTTTCCTTTTCTTTCCCTCTTACAGGCTGCTGAAAAACACCACCAGCACGCCGGCCGGCGCCACGTAGCGGGCCACCACGTTCCACACCCGCGCACCGAAATCGGACAGGCGCAGCTCCGCGCGCACCGTCCTGGGATCCAGGCACCAGGCCACGAACAGGATCGCGCCCAGTCCGGTGAGGGGCAGCAGGTATTTGCTGGTGGCCTTGTCGAGCAGGTCGAACACGTTCAGCCCCAGGAAGTGCACCTCGCTCCATGCGTTGAACGAGAGCAGCGCCGCGATGCCCAGGGCCCAGGTCGCCAGGCTGCCGAGCACGGTGGCGCCGACGCGGCCGAGGGGCGTGCGCTCCTCGATGAGCTCGACGAGCGGCTCGAGCAGCGAGATCGCCGAGGTGAGCGCGGCGAAGGTGAGCAGCACGAAGAACATCACCCCCAGGATCTGCCCGCCGGCGATGGAGCCGAAGGCGAGGGGCAGGGTCACGAAGATGAGGCCCGGACCGGCTGCCGGGTCGAGTCCGTTGGCGAAAACGATGGGGAAGATCGCGAGGCCCGCCGTAAGCGCGAACACGGTGTCGAGGATCACCACGGTGCGCGCCGAGCGCAGCAGGTTCACCTCCTCGCCGAGGTAGGAGCCGTAGGCCATCATGATGCCCATGCCCAGCGACAGGGTGAAGAAGGCGTGGCCGAGGGCGGCCAGCACCACGTCGCTGTTGAGCTTGCTCCAGTCGGGCTTGAAGAGGTACTCGACCGCCGCGCCGAAGCCGCCTGTGGTCATGCCGTAGACCACCATCACCAGCAGCAGCACCCCCAGCGCAGGCATGAGCAGCTTGGAGGCGCGCTCGATGCCGCCCGCCACGCCCATGGCGACGACCCCGGCGGTGAGCAGCATGAATACCGAGTGCCATACGAGCAGGCTCCCGGGGGAGGCGAGCAGGCCGGAGAAGAGCGCGCCCGCGCCGTCGTTGGTGAGCCCGTTGAAGCTGCCGGCGGCCGCGTCGGTGACGTAGGCCAGGGCCCAGCCGCCGATCACGCTGTAGAACGAGAGGATCAGGAAGGCGGCGAGCACGCCGCTCACCCCCACCGTCACCCATGCGCGGCTCCTGCGGTTGGCCGCGGCGAGATCGGCCATGGTGCTGATTGGGTTCTCCTGGCCGCGCCGGCCGAGCAGCCATTCGGCCACCAGGATGGGCAGGCCGATGAGCGCGATGCATCCCAGGTAGACCAGGACGAAAGCCGCCCCGCCACTCTGGCCGACCATGTAGGGGAACTTCCAGATGTTGCCGAGCCCGACCGCCGAGCCGGTGGCGGCGAGCACGAAGCCCATTCGGGAAGTCCATTGGCCGTGCACGTGGCCGGCGAGTGCCTGGGTGGAAAGCGAAGCCATTGAGTCGTCTCCTCTCGTTAGCGCCCTCGTGAGGCGTGGGCAGACGGAGACGGGACGGAGCACGGGCAGGGCGCGCGGGCGAGCACCTGGCCATGTTTTTTGTAGTTGTGTGCGTCAAGTTGTGCAAAAGGGTTGATCAGGTATTCGGTTGATTCCG
>DYFV01000055.1 GCA_020725025.1 Azoarcus sp. | reverse complement strand
ACCCCTCTCTGCAAGCCCCTCCGGGCTTTTGCACACTGTTCAGAACACTACCCGAGGGAGGGGAAGCGCGTGCGGCCGGCGCCCGAGCGGGCGTGCGGCTTCAGCCCTTCTTGCCGAGTCGGCGCGCGTTGGCGGTAGCTCTCGAGTGAATCGGTCCGAGCCCCTTTTGCGCGAGGGCGGCAGGCACCCTGGTGAGGCGGGAGGCGGACAGCGCCGAGCGGGTGAGGGCGCGCTGGAGCTTCGCCTGGTTCCTGCGCGCCTGCTCCGGCGAACGGCTCGATGCGAGCGACAGCATCGCGGTCGATCCGTTCATCATGTGCCGCAGGGTGCTCGTCAGCAGGCGCTGCTGGGTCTCCAGCGCGTGCGCGGTCATGGCGGTGACGGACTCCGCCGCGGCCTCGAGCTTTTCCTGGCCCATGAGGGTGAATTCGCGCTGGTCGTCCTCGCCGGGCAGGGGGCCGGCGCGCACCATGCGATCGGTGCGGTGTCCGATCACCTCCACGGCGGCGGTGAGCATTTCGGTCGTCTTGAGCGCCAGCTCGCTCCACTGGGTCAGCGGATCGGTGAGCAGCAGGCGGGGAATGCGGCGTGGCACGCGCATCTCCTCGGTCGATCGCGGCCCGGGTGGTCCGGGCCGGCGGGGGTTCAGGTGGCGATGTCGCCGGCGATGTAGTTCGACAGCTGACGGATCGTGGCCTGCTGCTGGTCGATGACCGATTTCACCACGTCGCCGATGGTCACGATGCCCACGATCTCGCCCCGCTCGACCACCGGCAGATGACGGAAGCGGTTCTCGGTCATGGTGCTCATCACTTCGTCTATGGTGTGCGAGGGCGTGACCGTGCACACGTTGGGCGTCATGAGATCGGACACGGTCGCTTCCTTCGAGCTCAAGCCCTTCAGCACCAGCTTGCGGGCGTAGTCGCGCTCGGTGAAGATACCGGCCAGCCGTCCCTGGTCGATCACCAGCACGGCGCCGATGTCGTGCTTGGCCATCACCGCGAGCGCCTCATAGACGCTCACGCCCGGGGAAACCGAGTGGACCCCGGCGCCTTTCTGTTCGAGGATCTGCCGCACGGTCGTGGTAGTCATCGCCTTTCCCTCCGTCTTGTTGTTGATTGCGGCATGCTCCCGCACCCCCCGGGGAGCGCCACATGGCATAGCTTGTAACGAAGCGCCGCCGGACGCAACTGTCTCGCGTCAGATCTCGAGGTTGTCGATGAGGCGCGTCGTGCCGAGCTTGGCCGCCGCCAACACGACCAGCGGCGCCGCGTCGCCATGGGCCGGCGGCTGCAGATCGGCGCGCCGGCGCACCGTCACGTAGTCGGGGCGCCAGCCGTGGGCGGCCAGCTCGGCGACGGCCATCGTCTCGAGCTTGAGGAAATCCCGGTCGCCGGCGAGCACCGCGTCGCGGATGGCCGTGAGCTGGCGGTACAGGCGCGGCGCCTCGGCACGCTCGGCCGCGCTCAGGTAGCCGTTGCGCGAGGACAGGGCCAGGCCGTCGGGCGCGCGCACCGTCTCGCCCGGCAGCACTTCCACCGGCAGCGCGAACTCCCGCACCATGTTCGAGAGCACCATCAGCTGCTGGTAGTCCTTCTTGCCGAAGAGCGCGATGTCCGGCTGCACGATGTTGAGTAGCTTCAGCACCACGGTCGCCACCCCGCGGAAATGCCCGGCGCGGAACTCGCCTTCCAGGATGGAAACGTGCGCGGGTGCGGGATCGACGTGGTACTGCTGCGGTGTCGGATACATCACCGTTTCGTCGGGCGCGAACAGGTGCGCGACGCCGGCCGCTTCCAGCCTCTCGCAGTCGGCCGCCAGCGTGCGCGGATACTTGTCGAAGTCCTCCCGCGGGCCGAACTGCAGACGGTTCACGAAGATGCTGGCGATGACCGCGTCGGCGCGCTCGCCCGCCTGGCGCATCAGGGTGATGTGGCCTTCGTGGAGGTTCCCCATGGTGGGTACGAAGGCGACCTTGCCGGCGGCCGCGCGCGCTGCGCGCAGGCTCTCGATGGTGGTATGGATCTGCATGCTGCGTGCTCGTGCGGGTGAATCAGTAGCAGTGCTCGGGGCCGGGGAAGCGGCCTTCGCGGACGGCGGCGACGTAGCGGCTCACCGCCTCGTCGATGCTGGAGGCCCCCTCCATGAAGTTCTTCACGAAGCGCGCCTTCTTCCCGGGATAGACCCCGATCATGTCGTGGAGCACCAGCACCTGGCCGTCGCAGTCGGGGCCGGCGCCGATGCCGATGGTGGCCATCGAGGTGAGGCCCGCCGTGAGTTCGCGCGCGACGGCCGCGGGCACCATCTCGATCACCATGAGCGCTGCACCCGCCTGCTCGAGCGCGAGTGCGTCGGCCTTGAGCTGCGCCGCACCGCTTTCGCTGCGCCCCTGCACCCGGTAGCCGCCCAGCTGATGCACCGCCTGGGGAGTGAGCCCGATGTGGGCGCACACCGGCACACCGCGTTCGACCAGAAAGCGCACCGTCTCGGCCATGAAGGCACCGCCCTCGAGCTTCACCATCTGGGCGCCGGCGGCCATCAGGCGGGCAGCGTTGCGCATGGCCTGGGCGGGGCCTTCCTGGTAGCTGCCGAAAGGCATGTCGGCCACGATGAAGGGACGACGGCAGCCGCGCGCCACGCACTCGGTGTGGTAGACCATGTGCTCCAGCGTCACCGGCAGCGTCGATGTGTGGCCTTGCAGCACGTTGCCGAGCGAGTCGCCGACCAGTGCGACCTCGACGCCGCAGCGCTCGAGCACGGCGGCGAAGCTCGCGTCGTAGCAAGTGAGCATGCTGATCTTGCGCCCCTCTGCGCGCATTTTGCCCAGCTCGAACAGGGTGACGGGTTTCTCGTCCTGAAGGTAGCTCATGGGGGACTCCTGAGAAGGAGAGGGAGTGTTCCGCAAAATGCGGCAATGCACAAGAGCATGGGTGTGCGACGGCGACACGCCGCACACCCCGTCATGCGGCGTAGCCGAAGAACTCCCTGTAGCTGCGCATGTTGCGCAGGCGGTCCAGCAGCAGGTCGAAGTCGTCGTCCTGCTCGATCGGATTCAGGATCTCGGCGTCGACGATGAAGAGCGGTGCCGCGTCGTACTGGTAGAAGAACTGCGCGTAGCGCTCCGCCACCCGCTCGAGGTAGAGCTCGGTGATGCGGCGCTCGGCCTCCATGCCGCGCCGGCGTACGCGCTCGATGAGGGTCTCGGGCTTGGCCTGGAGGTAGATGACGAGATCCGGCTGTTGCGGGGCGGGCGGCTTCATGCTGTCGAAGATGCGCTGGTAGACCGCCAGCTCGTCCTCGGGAAGGTTCAGCGCGGCGAAGAGGGGGTCCTTCTCCAGGATGAAGTCGGATACCACGCGTTCCGCGGGCTGCAGCCCGCCGAGCTGATCGATGCGCTGGAACAGGAAGGAAAGCTGGGTGGCCAGGCCCCAGCGATCCGGGTTCTGGTAGAAGCGCGCCAGGAAGGCGTTGCGCTCGGGTTGCTCGAACACGGTCTGCGCCTGCAGCCGTTCGGCCAGCCGGCGGGCGAGGGAAGTCTTGCCCGCCCCGATGGGCCCCTCGACAACGATGTAGCGAGCCTTCTCGAGCATGTCCTGCGCCATTGTCCTCTCGCTTCTCAGCTGCGGAAGATGAAATAGACCGCGCCAAGCATACACAAGGCCGCCCAAAGATAGTCAAGCTTGAGGGGCTGCTTCATGTACAGCACGGCGAAGGGTACGAATACCAGGAGGGTGATGACCTCCTGCATGATCTTGAGCTGGGGGAGGGAGAGCGCGGTCGCGCCGATGCGGTTGGCGGGCACCTGCAGCAGGTACTCGAAGAGCGCGATGCCCCAGCTCACCACCGCGGCCACGAGCCACGCCTTCGACTGCATGGTCTTCAGGTGTCCGTACCAGGCGAAGGTCATGAAGACGTTGGAGGCAGTCAGCAGCGCCGCCGTCTGCACCCAGACCGGAATGCCGGAGAAGGCGGCCGGGAAGCCGGTGAGCAGGGTCGTCATGGCAGCGTGGCGCGGTCAGCCGGGGATCCGTTCGATCTCCTGACCCTGCACGTGGGCGAGCAGGTCGGCTACCCGTCCGTGGCCGGGGATGCGGGCATCGGGGGCGATCTCGGCCAGCGGCACCAGCACGAAGGCGCGTTCGTGCATGCGCGGGTGCGGGACGACCAGGTTCGGCGTCGCGATCACCTCGTCGTCGTAGAGGAGCAGGTCGAGATCGAGGGTGCGCGGGGCCTGGTGGTAGTCGCGGGTGCGTCCGCGCTCGGACTCGATGGCGAGCAGTGCGTCGAGCAGCGCTGCGGCAGGCAGCCGGGTGGAGAGCGCCGCCACCGCGTTGACGTAGTCGGGCTGGCCGGTGACGCCTACGGGGGCGGTGCGATAGAGGCCGGAATGTGCGAGCAGGCGGGTGTCTGGAAGCTCCGCCAGCGCATCGAAGGCCGCGCGCACGGCGCGTGCCGCATCCCCGAGGTTGGCCCCGAGTGCGACGTAGGCGCAGCGCGCCGCTGCGGCGGAAGAGGTCATGATGCGTGGGCGGTGGCGGTGTCGGCGCCGCTCTCGGAGGGCTTGCGGCGCTTGCGGCGGCGCTTGCGCGCCGGGCTCTCGGCTTCGGGCGCGGCGCGCAGCATCGCCTCGCGCGCCTCGTGTCCGGCATGTGCGAACTCGTCCCACCACGCCGGCAGCTCCTGCGGGATCTCGCCCGACTGCGCGCGCAGGCGCAGGAAGTCCCAGGCGGCGCGGAACCGCGGCTGCTCGATGAGGCGGTAGGGCATCTTGCCCGAGCGCCGGTCGAAGCGCGGTTGCAGCGCCCAGATCTCCTTGATGTCGCCGACGATACGGCGGGTGATCGCGAGCTTGCCCGCCTGGGCGTCGAGGACCTCGTCCATTGCCGAGAAGAGGGCCGGCTGGCTGTGCTCGCCGTCGCGCTTTCTCGCCTCCCAGTTGGCGAGCACCTCGTGCCACAGCAGGGTGGCGAAGAGGAAGCCCGGCGACACGGGCTTGTCCTGGCGCACGCGCTGGTCGGTGTTCTCCAGCGACAGCCACACGAAGCGCTCGCCCAGGGGCTGCTCCAGGATCACGTCCAGCAGCGGCAGCAGGCCGTGGTGCAGGCCTTCCTCGCGCAGCTGCTTGAGGCACTTCACCGCATAGCCGGAGAAGAGCAGCTTCAGCATCTCGTCGAAGAGGCGGGCCGCGGGTACGTTCTCGAGCAGCACCGCCATCTCGCGGATGGGCTGGCGCGCGGCCGGGTCGATGGTGAGGCCCAGCTTGGCGCCCAGGCGCACCGCGCGCAGCATCCGCACCGGGTCCTCGCGGTAGCGGGTGCGCGGGTCGCCGATCATGCGCAGCGTCTTCTGCTTGAGATCGGCCACCCCGTGGTGGTAATCGACGATCTGCTCGGTGGTCGGATCGTAGTACAGCGCGTTGACCGTGAAGTCGCGCCGCGTGGCGTCCTCGGCCTGGGAGCCGAACACGTTGTCGCGCAGCACGCGGCCGTGCTCGTCGGTCTCGGCGTTTTCGGCCGCCTGGCTCGCGCGGAAGGTCGAGACTTCGATCGTCTCGGGCCCGCTCATCACGTGCACGATCTTGAAGCGCCGCCCGATGATGCGCGAGCGGCGGAACAGCGCCCGGACCTCTTCGGGCGTCGCGCTGGTGGCGACGTCGTAGTCCTTGGGCGGATGCCCCACCAGGAGGTCGCGCACCGCTCCGCCCACCACGAAGGCCTTGTGGCCGTTCTCCTGCAGGACGGTGCACACCTTGCGCGCCACCGGCGAGATCTGCTCGCGGCGGATGCCGTGCTGTTCCACGGGCACCAGGGCGGGCTCGTTGTTGACGGGGTCGGCGGCGCGGCGGAATACCTTGCGCAGCAACTTGCGGATCATCGGGGCGTGAAAGGGAGGGACGACATAAGCGCGTAATCATAGCCCATGCCGGCGGCGGTGCACCAGACCCGCGGCAAGTGTGGGGTCGTTCGGGAGCGGCGGACGGGGCGGAGCGGCGCGTCAATTGGCGAGGGACGCGGCCCGTGCCGCAGGGCTGGCCTGGCCTTCCAGATAGGCGATCAGCGCCTCGATCTCGACCTCGTTCAACCGCAGGTTGGGCATCGGCACGCGGTTGTAGCGTTCGAAGAGCGCGGTGGCGATCGGATCCTTCTCGGCCAGCATGCGGTCGGGTTCCTTCAGCCAGCGGATGAGCCAGGCCCGCTCCCTCACCTTGGTGACGCCGGCCAGATCCGGTCCGATGCGGCGCTTGGCCGCGAGCGAACCCTCGTCCGCGCCCACCGTATGGCAGGCGGCGCAGCGGGTGCGGAAGAGCTGCTCGCCGCGCGAGACCGGGCGCAGCCGCGTCGGCGCCTGCGCGTAGTCGTTGCGCTGCACGCTCGCGTGCTTCCAGTTGTGCAGCGCGCCGCCCAGCTGGTGCGCGAGCACGGCCGGATTCTCGAAGGGTGAGGCCTTCTGCCAGCGGCCGGTCGCCTGATTGCCGATGATGAGGCTCAGGTTGTGGTCGTTCGAGTCGGTCGCGATGTCGGCCAGATAGAGGCCGAGCTTCCGGCGCAGGAGGACGATGTCGTCGGGCTTGCCGGTGAGGAAGGTCCAGCCGGAGCCCGTGTCGAAGCGCTCGGCGTAGGCCTTGAGCACCGCCGGCGTATCGTTCAGCGGGTCGATCGAGATCGAGTAGAAATGGATGTCCCGTCCCACCCGATCGCCCAGGAGCTGCTTCACCTCGCGCAGCCGGGCCGTCTCCAGCGGGCAGGCTTCCGAGCAGGTGGTGAAGATGAAGTTGATGGCGACGACCTTGCCTTCGATCAGATCGTCGAAGAAGCGCACGGTCTCACCGTCCTGGGTGATCAGGGGAACGTTGGGGAAGTAGTCCGCGCCCCAGGGCGATTCGACGACTGGGGCCGCCGCAGCACGGGTGCCTCGACCGCCGTGATCGGCGTGGCCCAGGGCGACGGCGGGGAGGATGGCGGCGGCCAGCGCGAGGATCGCGTGACTCGAGAACCTTTGCATGGCGGCAGTCTCCCTGTTGGCCGTGAGGCGCGCTCAGTCGAGGTAGTCCGGGCCGTAGCCGTCGCCCGTGCGGGCCGTGGGCAGGGCGGCCGAACCGACGTACTCGACGCCGTCCCAGGTTGGCATCGGCGTGGGCATCAGCAGGAACTGGCCCGGGTACTCCACGTCCCAGCGCAGCAGCATGGCGGTGTCTTCGTGCTGCGTGTTGTGGCAGTGCTCGACATAGGTGCCGGCGAACTCGCGGAACTGGATCGCGATCTCGACCTCGTCCGTGCTGTCCTCCTCAGGGCCGACGCGGTAGATGTCCTTGCGCGCCCATTTTTCCCACTCGGGTGGCGCCTTGCCCCCGCGGGTCAGGATCACGCCCTCCTCGAAATGGACGTGGACCGGATGGCCCCAGCCATTGCCGCCGTTGATGATCTTCCACACTTCCAGCGTGCCGTGGCCCTCGTAGCCCGCGTCAGTCGGCCCGCTGGCGAGCTGGGGCGCGGCCGAGATGCGGCGCGGGTCGGCGGAGAGGCCGATGCCGCCGTCGGTCTTCACGGTCCATGGCACCGTATCGGTGCCGTCGGAGCGGCCGAATATGAACTCGCGGTGGCGGGCAGCGCGGAGCCGCTCGCGGTCGGCGTCGCCGTCCCGATCGATCCAGAGCGGGACCATCTTCCTGCCGGCGGCCTTGCCGGGCTTGGCGGGCTCGTAGTCGGCCGGGTTCATGGACAGATCGACCCCGTCGTACGGCACCACGCGCACTTCGAAGAACTTGCCCACGACCGGATCGCCCTTGTCCCACTTGGGGCCCTTGCTCGTCTGCTTGACGACCGCCTTGTACTGTTCCGAGAGCACCTCGGCGAGCGGGATGTCCTCCTTGCTGCCGATGCCGGTATCGTGCTCCTTGAGGTTGACGAAGTAGATCTTGTCGCCCGGCCTGATCCCGTGCCTGGCGAAATCGATCACGATATCGTAGCGCTCGGCGACGGCCTGGGTGGGGAGGATCGCGTTGTGGTCCCCCTTGCTGCCGTCGCCGTCGAGATCCATGCTGCCGTCGAAGGGCACTGCGTGCTCCATGATGTTCCCGTCGTTGGCGACGAGGTGGAAGGGCACGCGCGCGTACGACACACCGGATCCCCGCGGGCCGCGGAACTCGCCGGACCGTTCGCCCTGCACCTCGCGCACCACCGCGATGGTGAAGTAGCGCGAAACCGAGCCGTTCAGCAGGCGGAAGCGGTAGCGGCGGGCGCGCACCTCCATGTAAGGCTTGTAGAGCCAGTTGACGAGCATCTGGTCGCCGATGAAGCCGTCGGTATTGAACGGGTTGAACCAGAGCTGGCCGTCCTTATCCCAGGCCTTGTCGGCGATCACGAGGTTCACGTCGTAGTCGCGGTTGCCCCAGGGCAGCGCTGTGCCGCTGGGCAGGCACAGATTGACGTTCTTCGTATCCTGGTGGTGGCACCTGCCCTCGGCGCCTTCCTCGCGCCCGCGGTCGACCGCGCTGTAGTAGTTCATCATCGCGGCGTTGCCCTTGTAGACGTTCTGGGCGGTGAAATCGAGCATGTGGTCGTGGAACCAGTGGGTGCTCACCGTCTCGCGCCAGTCGCCGCGGATCCTGATGATCCCGCTCTCGTCGCAGGTCTTCACACCGGGATCGGCGTCGTTCACGAAGAGCTTCTCGCCCGGGGTACAGGGAAAGCCGGCGCGCCGATCGGTCGCGCTCGTGTTGATGGTGTCGTAGCCGGCGAGCTGCATCGGCCAGCGGTAGTCGTAGAACTGGCCCGGGAAGAAGAAGGCGTTGGCGTAGCCGTCGCTCTCGGCCGGGTTGTGCCCGTTGTGCTCGTGGGTGCTGATCGTGTGGAGGCCGAAGCCCCGGTTCGCCTGGGGGTCGATCGGCAGGGCGTTGTAGTGGCGCATCAGGACGGGCTGGCCGTGGCGCGCCATCAACAGCTTCGGCGGAAGCGTGCCGTCGAAGGTCCAGATCGTCTTGTGATCCTGCACCGGCATCTCGGGATGGAAGCGGATCCCGATTCCCGAGGTGGTTCCGTACAGCGTCGGGGCACCGGGCACGTCGGCGGTATAGACGCGGTGATACAGGCCCCCGGGGCCGAACTCGCCCTTCTCGTAGCCGTGCATCTGCATCTCGTCGCGCAGCCCGCCGTTGACCCGCGCGCCGGCCTGGGCGGTCTTGAGGTACACCTGCGGATAGAACTCGTTCCAGCGCTGGTGCGCCCAGCCCTCGCCGGGCGGGCGGCCCTCGGCGGGGGGGCTCACCAACGGGCGGTCGAGGAACTGCTCGACGTGGTGCTGCCAGGGATTGCCGTCATAGACGTTCGATTCGCGGCTTGGGAAGGGGGCGAGGCCGTCCTGGGCGAGGAAGGCGTCGAGCTCGCCGCCCTTGGGACCGCTGCGCGCCACGCTGTAAGGATCCTGCTCCGGCGCAGCACCGACCGACGGGCGCGGGAACGGCATGTCGCCGGCCTCGACGGTCGGATCGAGCTTCTCCAGCCCGAACTCCTCGAAGCGGACCACTTGCTGGGTGAAAGGCTCGGCGCCGAAGAGCGGGCTGGGGTAACCGTCGGTGGGGTAGTTGTACGAGCTCAGCGTGGTCGGCGAAAGCACGTTCTCGGCGCGCGGCGTGTAGCGGTCGCCGAAGGTGCCGCCGGGCAGCTCGAGTGCGCCGTAGTTGGCCTCGTATTCGCCGAGGTGGGGCGCGAGCGCTGCGTTCGGGTCCTCGGGAGGCAGGGTGTAGGCCGACGGATCGGTGGGTGGCGGCGGCTCGAAGGTGTCGAGGCTGTCCGCTACCGCGGACGACATGGCGAAGGCTGCGGCGAGGGCGCTGAAGACGATCGTGGTGGGGGATCGCGGCATGGAAGCCGGACGGTCCCTCCTGGGGGAGCTGCTTCTCATGGTTGTTCGACCTTTGCTCGAATGACGCTGGCGGATGACCGGTTGTGGCCAGCCGGTGCAGTGGCGTCGGGTCATCCGTCTCGCACGAGATCGATTGCATGGAGCATGCCACTGGCGGAGCGCGGGCCGAGGAAAACAGCGGCGCGTTCGCGACTGCCGCGCAGTAGGGCGTGCGGGCGTCCGGCCGATGGGGACTACCCGCAGTCATGGAGTGGGTAAACCTTACCCGATCATGGGGAATGCTGGGTGTTCTGCCCCAGGCCGCACGCCTGCTCCCCACCCGGCATCGCGCCGGGTGGCTGCCGGGGCGAAGCGTCGTATCAGCGCAGCGAGATCACCGGCCAGCCGTGGGCGAGCGCGTGGGCGTGCAGGGTCTCGTCGGGGTCGACCGCCACCGGGTTCGACACCCGGCTCATGAGGGGCAGGTCGTTGTGCGAATCGCTGTAGAACCAGGTGCGCCCGAAGCTGCCCAGGTAGAGCCCGATGGACTCGAGCCAGCTCTCGACGCGCTCGATCTTGCCCCCCTTGAAAGCCGGCAGGCCGCGGGGCTTGCCGGTGAAGGTGCCGCCTTCCTGGGCGGGAATGGTCGCGACCAGGTGCGGGATGCCGAACTCGCGGGCGATCGGGCCGGTGACGAAGCTGTTGGTGGCGGTCACCACCGCGGTGAGCGCGCCGCGCGCGAGATGATCGGCCACCAGCGCGCGGGCCTTGTCGCCGATCATCGGCGCGATGGCGGTCGCCATGAACTCCCGGTGCCAGGCATCGAGCTGGGCACGCGGATGGCGGGCCAGCGGGGCGAGCTGGAAGTCGAGGAACTCGAAGATGTCCAGCGTGCCGGCCTTGTACTGCTCGTAGAAGGCGACGTTCCTCGCCTCCTGTACCTCCCGGTCGAGGACGCCCTTGGCGATGAGAAACTGGGCCCAGGCGAAGTCGGAGTCGCCGTCGAGCAGCGTGTTGTCGAGGTCGAAGAGAACGAGATCCAAGGTGCGGTTTCCGGAAAAAGGGTGGGAATCGGGCCGGCCGCCTTCAGATGGCGAGCCCGGCCTGCATCATCTCGCGGAGCAGCGGCAGCGTCACCGGGCGCTTGCGCTCGAGGGAGGCGGCATCGAGCGCCTCGAGCACCGCGAGCAGGCTCGGCAGGTCGCGCCGGCCGTGGCGCAGGAGAAATTCGGTGACCTCGTCGGCGAGCCGCAGGCCGCGCTGCCGGGCGAGGGTGGCGAGGATGGCCGCGCGGGTCTCGTCGTCGAAGCCGCGCAGCTCGTAGATCAGGCACTGGCCGATGCGCGTGCGCAGGTCCTCGCGCAGGGCGAGCTCGCGGGGTGCCGCGCTGCCGGCGAGCAGCAGCGTCTGGCCGTTTGTGCGCGCCCGGTTGAAGGCATTGAAGAGGGCGATCTGTGCGTCTGGGTCGAGCCGCTCGACGTCGTCCACCGCCAGGAGCAGCCCGGGCGTTTCGGGAAGCGCCTCGCCCACCTCGGCTGCGCCGAGATAGCGGGCGGGCCGGCCGGCCGTCCCGGCCGCGGCCACCGCCGCGCGCAGGAGGTGGCTGCGCCCGCTGCCGGCGGGGCCCCACAGGTAGAGGCGCGCGAGCGCGGGCGCTTCCGTTCCGGCCGCCAGCGCGGCGAGCGCCGCGACCAGCTCCGCGTTCGCGCCGACGACGAAGTTCTCCAGGGTGGGAACGGCATCCGGGCGGATGTCGAGCACGAGCTGCTTCATCCTTCCGCCTCTTCGGTGCGGTCCTCGCCGCGATAGATCCGGCTCGCCAGCCAGGCGGTGCGTAGCTCGCGCAGGCCGACGAGGATCGCCGCGCTCGCCGGCAGGGCCACCAGCACGCCCACGAAGCCGAAGAGCTGGCCGAAGGCCATCAGGGCGAAGATCACCGCCAGCGGATGCAGCCCGATGCGCTCGCCCACGAGATAGGGCGTAAGCAGGTAGCTCTCGATGAGCTGCCCGAGGGAGTAGACCACCCCCACGCCGATGAGCGGCGCCCAGCCCTCGGCCTGGAGCAGGGCGGCGAGGATCGCCATCACCAGGCCGGCGCCGAAGCCCACGAAGGGGATGAAGGCCAGCAGCCCGGTGAGCACGCCGACCGGCAGGGCGAACTTCACGCCGGCGAGCCACAGCCCCACGCTGTAGAAGATGGCGAGCAGTGCCATGACCGAGAGCTGCCCGCGCAGGAACTCGGAGAGCACCGAGTCGATGTCGTGCACGATGCGCAGGGTGCGCGGCAGCATGGGGCGCGGCACCATGCGCCGCAACCGGGAGACGATGTGCGGCCCGTCCTGCAGCAGGTAGAACATCACGATCGGCACGAGAAGCAGGTTGGCAAGGAATTCGATCACCGCCAGGCCGCCCTGCCTGAGGCGGCCGAACACGATGGGCACCAGGTCGCGCGCGGCGCCCCAGTGCTCGGCGATCCACGCCCGGGCGGATTCGGCGTCGAGCCGCAGGTCGATGTCGAGCCGCTCCTCGATCCAGGGCGCGACCCGGGTGTTGATGTGCTCGGCGAGCTCCGGCAGTCGGCCGAAGAGGTCGATCGCCTCGCGGTAGACCGTCGGCGCGAGCACCAGCAACAGGATCACCAGGATGCTGCCCGAGCCGAGGATAACCGCGAGGACCGCCAGCGGCCTCGGTACGCGGTGGCCGACGAGCCAGCGCACCGCCGGGGCGAAGATGTAGGCGAAGACCGCGGCGACCGCGAAGGGGCCGAGAATCGGGCTGAGCGCGTAGAAGAGGGCAAGGAGCGCGATGCCGACCGCGGCCCAGGCGGCGGTTTGCAGACGGTCGGCGCGGGGAGGGTTCATTTCGAGTAAAATCGCTCGCTTGGCGCGGGCGCCTGGCGCGCCGCGAAACCCGTAAATGTAGCCACTTGGCGGCACGGCCTCAAGTTGTCATGCCGCTCGCGCCGGCTGCATTCTTGCATTTTGCATTGCTAGAGGAAAGATCTTGACCTCCCTGACCTACCGTGATGCCGGCGTGGACATCGACGCCGGGGACGCCCTGGTGGACCGCATCAAGCCGCTCGCCAAACGCACCATGCGCCCCGAGGTGCTGGGCGGCATCGGCGGCTTCGGCGCGCTCTTCGAACTGACGGGCAAGTACCGCGAGCCGGTGCTCGTGTCGGGCACCGACGGGGTGGGAACCAAGCTCAAGCTCGCCTTCCAGCTGAACAAGCACGACACCGTGGGCCAGGATCTCGTCGCCATGAGCGTGAACGACATCCTGGTGCAGGGCGCCGAGCCGCTCTTCTTCCTCGACTACTTCGCCTGCGGCAAGCTCGACGTGGATACCGCGGCCGACGTGGTGGGCGGCATCGCGCGCGGCTGCGAGCTGGCCGGCTGCGCGCTGATCGGCGGCGAGACGGCCGAGATGCCGGGCATGTACCCGGCGGGCGAATACGACCTCGCCGGCTTCGCGGTGGGCGCGGTGGAGAAGTCCGAGATCATCGACGGCAGCCGCATCGCCCCGGGCGACGTGCTCCTCGGGCTCGCCTCGAGCGGCGCCCACTCCAACGGCTACTCGCTCATCCGCAAGATCATCGACCGCGCCCGGCCGGACATGGACGCCGACTTCCACGGCCGCGCCTTCCGCGACGTGGTGATGGCGCCCACCCGCATCTACGTGAAGCCGCTGCTCGCGCTCATGCGCGCCCAGCCGGGCGTGGTGAAGGGCATGGCCCACATCACCGGCGGCGGGCTCACCGAGAACGTGCCGCGCATCCTGGGCGAGACGCTCACCGCCCGCATCGACGCCTCCACCTGGACGCTGCCGCCGCTGTTCCAGTGGCTGAAGGCCGAAGGCAACGTCGCCGACCAGGAGATGTACCGCGTCTTCAACTGCGGTATCGGCATGGTCGTGGTGGTGGCCGAGGCCGACGCCGATGCGGCGGCCAGGGAGCTGGAAGCGGCCGGGGAGACGGTCTTCCGCATTGGCCGCATCGCCGAGCGCACGGACGGCGAGGCGCCTACCACGGTCGCCTGAGCATCCCCCGGCCAGTTGCAACTCCTCGGCCGCCAGCCTGTCTTGAGCAGTGAGTGGGCATGCCCGGCGGCATGCCCGTTTTACTTTCGTCCGTCCTGCCCCGGCCTGCGGCGGCAGGGGTTTCCCGGGGCCATCCTCCCATGCCGGCGCATCGCACCCTGATCATCGGTCTCAGCCTGGCCGGGCTCGCTGCCCTCGGCGGCTATGCCTGGTACGCGAACCGGACCGTGACGGTGCCTGCCGCGCCGGCGACCGCGGCCGCGCCGATGCCCGTTGCCGTGGAAGTCGCCGAGGTGCGCACCGCGGCCATGCCCGACGAGGTGAGCGCGGTTGGTACGCTCCGCTCGAGCGAGTCGGTGGTGCTGCGCCCGGAGGTTTCCGGGCGGATCAGCGCGATCGGCTTCAAGGAAGGCGCGCCGGTGGCGCGCGGCCAGGTGCTGGTCGAGCTGGACGCCGCCGTGCAGCGCGCCGAGCTCGCCCAGGCCCGCGCCGCGCTTTCCCTCGCCGAGGCCGACTATCGGCGTACCGAGGATCTCTTCAATCGCAGTTTCGTGAGCCGGAGCGCCCGCGACGAGGCGGCGAGCCGGCTGGAGGTGGCCCGCGCGGCGCTCGCGCTCGCCGAGGCGCGGCTGCGGCGCATGACGCTGGTGGCGCCCTTCGCCGGGGTGGTGGGCATCCGCAACGTGAGCGTGGGTGACTACGTGAAGGACGGCGAGGCGCTGGTGAACCTGGAGGACATCGACGTCCTGAAGGTGGATTTCCGCCTGTCCGAGCGCTACCTGCAGCGCCTGCAGCCGGGACAGACGCTCGCGCTCTCCAGCGACGCCCTGCCGGGCGAACAGCTCGCCGCCATCGTGGTGGCGATCGACCCGCTGGTGGACGAGCAGGGGCGCTCGGTGGCGGTGCGGGCGCGTCTGGAGAACCCCGGCGGACGGCTGCGTCCCGGGCTCTTCGTGCGGGTGCGGCTTGTCCTGGAGGAGCGCGCGAACGTCGCGGTGATTCCCGAGGAGGCCCTGGTGCCCGCGCCCGGTGAGGTGCAGTACGTGTACCAGGTGGTCGAGGACACGGTCCGGCGCGTGCCGGTGCACACCGGCAGCCGACGCGCGGCCCAGATCGAGGTGGTCGACGGTCTCGCGCCCGGCGACGTGGTGGTCACCGCCGGCCAGCTCAAGCTGCGCGACGGGGCGAAGGTGAAGGTGTTGCGCGCCGAGGCGGGCGCGACACCGGCGGCCAACGACCCTGCGCGCGGCGGCTGAGGACGGGCCATGGTCCTCTCCGAGGTCTGCATCAAGCGCCCGGTGTTCGCCACCGTGCTGTCGCTGCTGGTGGTGCTGATCGGACTCGTTTCGTACACCCGGCTCACTGTTCGCGAATACCCCAACATCGACGAGCCGGTGGTCACCGTCGACACCACTTACCGCGGCGCGAGCGCGGAGATCGTCGAGTCCCAGGTCACCAAGCCCCTGGAGGATTCGCTCGCCGGCATCGAAGGCGTGGATGTGCTGTCTTCGATCAGCCGCCCGGAGCGCAGCCAGATCACCGTCCGCTTCCGCATCGAGCGCGACGCCGCGAACGCGGCCGCCGACGTGCGCGACCGTGTCTCGCGGGTGAGGAGCCGGCTGCCCGACGACGTCGACGAGCCGGTCATCGCCAAGGTGGAGGCGGACGCCAACCCCATCATCTGGATGGCTTTCTCCTCCGACCGCCACTCGCAGCTCCAGGTGACCGACGTCGCCACCCGCATCGTCAAGCCCCGCCTGCAGACCCTGCCCGGCGCCGCCGACGCGCGGGTGTTCGGTTCCCGCGAGTACTCCATGCGGATCTGGCTCGACCGGGAGCGGCTCGCCGCCTTCGGCCTCGCGCCGCAGGACGTGGAGGACGCCCTGCGGCGGCAGAACGTGGAGCTGCCGGCCGGACGCATCGAGAGCGCCAAGCGCGAGTTCTCGGTGGTGGCCGCCACCGATCTGTCGCAGCCGCAGGAGTTCGAGGCGGTGGTGGTGCGCCAGGCGGCCGCGCCCGGCGGCTACCCGGTGCGCATCCGCGACGTGGGCCGCGTCGAGGTGGCGGCGGCCAGCGAGCGCACCTCGGTGCGCTTCCGCGGGCGGCCGGCGGTGGCCCTGGGACTCATCAAGCAGTCCACCGCCAATCCCCTCGACCTCTCCAAGGCGCTGCGCGAGATGCTGCCCCAGCTCGAGGCGGAGCTGCCCGAGGGGATGAGCATGAACATCTCCTACGACTCCACGGTTTTCATCGAGCGCTCGATCGAGTCGGTGTTCACCACGATCGCCGAGGCGGTGCTGCTGGTGGCGGTGATCTGCTTCTTCTTCCTGCGCAACTGGCGCGCCATGCTCGTCCCCCTGGTGACCATCCCGGTCTCTCTGGTGGGCGCCTTCGCGCTGATGCTGGTGCTGGGCTTCTCGATCAACACGCTGACGCTGCTCGCCCTGGTGCTGGCCATCGGCCTGGTGGTGGACGACGCCATCGTGGTGCTGGAGAACATCTACCGTCACGTGGAGGAGGGCATGCCCCGGCTGCAGGCGGCCTTCCGCGGCGCCAGGGAGATCGGCTTCGCGGTGGTGGCGATGACGCTCACCCTGGCCGCGGTGTACGCGCCGGTGGCCTTCATGACCGGGCGCACCGGAAAGCTTTTCACCGAGTTCGCGCTCACGCTCGCCGGCGCGGTGCTGGTGTCGGGCTTCGTCGCGCTCACCCTCTCGCCGATGATGTGCTCCAAGCTGCTGCGGCACGAGAAAAAGCACGGCCGGCTCTACAACGCCATCGAGGGTTTCCTGGAGGGACTTACCGCCGGCTATCGGCGCGCGCTGGTCGCCGCGCTCGACCTGCGCTGGGCGGTGATGCTCGCCTTCCTGGTGGTGGCGGGGACCTCCGTCGTGCTGCTCAAGAGCCTCAAGTCCGAGCTCGCGCCGGTGGAGGACCGGGGCGTGGTGATCGGCGTGTTCTCGGGGCCCGAGGGCGCCACCATCGACTACATGGACCGCTACGCCCGGCAGATCGAGACGATCTACGCGAACACGCCGGACGTGGTGCGCTACTTCGTGGTGTCGGGCAACCCCACCGTATCCCAAGGCATCTCCTTCGTCGGGCTCACCGATTGGAAGGAGCGCGATCGCCACTCCACCGAGGTCGCCAAGAGCCTGTTCCCGCAGTTCGCGGCGGTGCCGGGTGTCCTCGCCTTCCCGGTGACGCCGCCTTCGCTGGGGCAGAGCCCGCGCGAGCGGCCGATCGGCTTCGTGGTCATGACCTCCGCCTCCTACGACGAGCTCCTCGAATACACCGAGCGCCTGCTCGACGAGCTGCGCGCCAATCCGGGCTTCGTCTCGCCCGACATCGACCTGAAGCTCACCAAGCCGGAGCTCTCCATCGACGTGGACCGCGAGAAGGCGGCCGACCTGGGCGTCTCGGTGGAGACGATCGGGCGCACCCTGGAGACCATGCTCGGCGGTCGCCCCGTGACGCGCTACAAGAAGGACGCGGAGCAGTACGACGTGATCGTGCAGGTGGAGGCGGGCGGGCGCGTCGTGCCGCGCGACATCGACGGCATCTTCGTGCGTGGTCGAAGCGGCGAGATGATCCCGCTCTCCAACCTGGTGCGGGTGCGCGAGACGGTGAGTCCGCGCGAGCTCAACCATTTCGGCCAGCGCCGGGCGGTGACGATCTCCGCCAACCTCGCGCCCGGCTATGCGATGGGCGAGGCGCTCGAGTTCCTCGACGACGCGGCGGCGCGCATCCTGCCGCCGGGCTACGCCACCGACTACAACGGCCAGTCGCGCGAATTCCGCGCGAGCTCGGCCTCCCTCGCGCTCACCTTCGTGCTGGCGCTCGCCTTCATCTACCTGGTACTGGCGGCGCAGTTCGAGAGCTTCCGCGATCCCTTCATCATCATGCTGACCGTGCCGCTGTCCATGACCGGGGCGCTCGCCGCGCTCTATTTCACCGGCGGCACCCTCAACGTCTACAGCCAGATCGGGTTGGTGACGCTGGTGGGCCTCATCACCAAGCACGGCATCCTGATCGTGGAGTTCGCCAACCAGCTGCGCGACAAGGGGGCTCAGCTCCGCGAGGCGGTGGTGGAAGCTTCGGTGCTGCGGCTGCGCCCCATCCTGATGACGACCGGCGCGATGGTGCTGGGCGCCATCCCGCTCGCGCTCGCCACCGGCGCGGGCGCCGAGAGCCGTCAGCAGATCGGCTGGGTCATCGTGGGCGGGCTGCTGCTGGGTACTTTTTTCACGCTCTTCGTGGTGCCGACGGTATACACTTTGCTTGCACGCCGCGAGCGCAACCGCATGAGCATCGAGACGCCCGTGCCGGCGTCGCGCTGAGAAGGCGTCCGCCAGGAGAGCATCATGGAGATCTCGCTGAAGTCGACCGTACCGCCCAACGTCGCGCCCACTCAGGCACCGGCTGCACCGCGCGTCGCGGAAGAGAACGCCCCGCCGGCCTCGGCCGAGGCCGAGCCGAGCGCCTCCGTCACCATCAGCGCCGCTGCCAGGGCGGCCGCGCAGGCCGAGCGGCCGGACCCGACCGCCGCGCCCGACCGCTCCGTGGTTGCCGCGCCGCGGGAGCCGGACGCGCCGACGGCCGAAAGCAACCCCGCCGTGCAGCGCTACCTCGAGAGCGCGAGCCTGCCCGACAACCAGCCGCCGCCGTCGCCGTTCCGGACCTCGGCCTGATCGGCCGGGAAGGCGTCTTTACGAGCGTGCCGCGAGGAGCCGCTCGGCGGTCTCGCACACCGCCTGCGGCAGGTCCGGGCGCAGACAATCGATCTCGACCAGCCCCGGCCAGGTCTCGCGGAATTGCCTTTGCCAGGTGAGCTGGCGCTTGGCGAGCTGACGGGTGGCGGCGATGCCGCGAAAGCGCATGGTGTCGAAGTCGCAGGCCCCGTCGAGGTACTCCCACACCTGCCGGTAGCCCACGCAGCGCATCGACGGCATGTCCGGCGCGAGCCGGTAGCGCGCGCGCAAGCTGCTTACCTCCTCCACGAAGCCCGCGGCGAGCATCTGGTCGAAGCGCGCCTCGATGCGCGCATGCAGCACCGCCCGGTCCGAGGGCGCGAGCGCGATCGGCAGGAGCGGCATGGACGGCGCCTCGTCCTCCCGGCGCGCGTAGCTCTCCGCGAGCGGGCGGCCGGTGAGGCGCACGATCTCGAGGGCCCGCTGGATGCGCTGGGCGTCGGTGGGCTCGAGGCGCGCCGCGGCTTCCGCGTCGAGGCGGGCGAGCTCGGCGTGAAGCGCCGGCCAGCCGAGCCGCGCGGCTTCGGTGTCGATCTCGCGGCGCAGCTCGGCGTCGGCCGCGGGCAGGTCGGACAGGCCATCCCGCAGCGCCTTGAAGTAGAGCATGGTGCCGCCGGCGAGCACCGGAATGCGCCCGCGCGCGGCGATCTCGTCCATGAGGCGCAGCGCATCGGCACGGAAGCGTGCGGCCGAGTAGGCGTCCTCGGGCGAGACCACGTCGATCAGGTGGTGCGGGCACTGCGCCCGCTCCTCCCGGCTGGGCTTGGCGGTGCCGATGTCCATGTCGCGATACACCAGCGCCGAATCGACGCTGACGATCTCGATCGGCAGCACCCGCGCGAGCGCGAGCGCGCTGGCGGTCTTGCCGCTCGCGGTGGGGCCGAGGAGGAGCAGAGCGGAGGCGGACATGGGAAGGGTCGGTCGGGAAAGGCTGCGATTGTAACGGGCCGGCGTGCCGGGGGCTGGTTCAGCTTCGGAACCGCATCCGGCGGCCGCGAATCTCACCGCCCATGAGACCGCGTCTTGCTCCCTGCTGGACGGCGTTCTGCGTCGCCTGCTGTGCCGCGCTGGCGGTATCGGCGTGCAGCGCCGTCTCCTTCGGCTACCGGCACGCGCCCACGCTGGTATCGTGGCGTGCGGCGGATCGCTTCGAGCTCGATGCCGCCCAGCGCACGGCGCTGCGCGAGCGGCTGCAGGCGGTGCAGGCATGGCATCGCGACGAGCAACTGGCTCCGCTGGTGCACACCCTGGAGGAGGCAGGCCGGCGACTGGAGGGGCCGGTGACGGCGGCCGACGGCGAGTGGCTGGCGGAATCCTTGCTCGTGCAGTACCGCCTGGTGGTGGGGCGCGTCGTCGACGCCTCGGCGGATCTCGCCGCGTCGCTGCGCCCGGAGCAGATCGCCGCGCTCGAGGCGCATCTCGAGGAGCGGGCGGCCGAATTCGACGAGACCTGGATCGATGCCTCGGCGGAGGAGGTGCGCCGCACCCGCTTCGAGCGCATCCGGGACCGCGCCGAGGACTGGCTGGGAAGCCTGGAGCCGGAACAGCGTCGCTGGCTGCAGGCGCGTCTGGACGCGATCCCGGTCGATTACCGCCTGTGGCGCGAGGAGCGCCGACGCCGGGAATCCGCCTTCGTCGCCCTGCTGGCCGAAGTCTCCGCACAGCCCGACCTCGACGTGGATCCTGCCGCCCTGCGCCGCTGGGCACTCGACTGGGACGGCGGACGCAGCGACGCCCTGCAGCGCGAGGCGGAGCGGCTGCGGCGCGAATACATCGCCCTCGGCGTCGAGCTCGCGAACATGGCCACGCCCGCCCAGCGGGAGCGTGCCCGCGCGCGCCTGGCCGATTACGCGGCCGCGCTGTCGGCCCACCTGCCGTGATCGGCGTCAGTCGTCGCCGGCCGTGGCGAGCTCCGGAAACAGGACATCGGTGAAGCCGAAACGGGTGAGGTCGCGCATCCGCATCGGATAGAGGGTGCCGATCAGGTGGTCGCACTCGTGCTGGACCACGCGCGCGTGAAAGCCTTCGGCCTCGCGCACGATCGGACTGCCGGCGGGATCGAAGCCGCGGTAGCGGATGCGGGTGCAGCGGGGCACCAGGCCGCGCAGCCCCGGCACCGAAAGGCAGCCTTCCCAGCCGTCCTCCTCCTCGGCGCCGAGCGGGGTGATTTGGGGATTCACCAGCACCGTCTGCGGCACCGGCGGGGCGTCCGGATAGCGCTCGCTGTGCTCGAAGCCGAAGATCACCACGGCGAGATCGACGCCGATCTGCGGGGCGGCAAGCCCTACGCCGCCGGCCGCGCGCATGGTCTCGAACATGTCCTCCACGAGCGCGGCGAGCTCCGGGGTGCCGAAGCGCTCGACCGGGCGGGCGATGCGCAGCAGCAGCGGGTCGCCCATCCGGAGAATTTCACGTACTGCCATCCTCGTTCCTCGCAAGCCGGGCGACGCGGGTGCGGGCCGCTACCGCCCGGCTCGCGCCGCCTCAGAAGGCGGTGCGGAACACCACGCCCAGCTGGTGCTCGCGCTCGCCCGCCACATGGTTCGCATTGTGCCGCACGGCGGCCACCCACGACAGGCTGGAAGCGTCCGACAGGGGCATGGCGTAGTCGAGCCCGAAGCGGGTCTCGCGGCTGGTGCTGGCGAGCGCCACGCGGCGGGACTCGAACACGTGTTCCCCGCTTTCGGTCACGCCCACCGGCATCATCATGCGCGCGCTGCCGGCGGTGATGCGCAGCGGGCTCGACACGGTGAGGGCCAGGCGGTCGCCGGCCACGAAGGCGTCGCGTCCCACCAGGCCCATGGCGTAGGCTTCCGAGCGCACGCCGTCGGTCTCTTTGAGCAGGCCGCTGCCGCTGCCGCTGGCCGTGCGCCCGACCGAGTATTGCGCGGCGAGCGTTACCGCATTGGTGAGCCGCCAGGCGGCGTGGGCGGTCGCGGTGCGGGTGCGTCCGGAGTCCAGCGCCATCGCGTCGCCGCCGACCGTTCCGAGCCAGCCATCGCCCTCGGTGACGCTCGCGATCTGCACGCCCACCAGGGCCTTGCGTCCCAGCGCGTAGTTCAGCTCGGTCACTGCGGCACGTCCGCTCGCGACCTCGCCCGGGGTGTGCTGACGGGTCATGGCCGCATTCAGGCTGCCGTCGAGCACGCCCGCCTTGACGCTCAGGTCGCCGGTGCTGAAGCCGTAGGCCAGCTGGCTGGCCGAGCGGGCGAGCCCCAGGTAGGGGTTGGCGAGCGTCCCGTCCGTTTCCGCCAGGCCGAAGTAGCTGCCGGCGAGCCCGCCGGTGGCGAAGGCCATCTCGTGTCCGCCGGCGAGCTTGAAGACTGCGCTGCTGGCGAGCAGGGTGCGTGTCGTGTCGGCGACGCCCAGCTGCGGCGCGGCGCGCACCTCCTCGACCGCGGTGACGAAGCGCGAACCGTCGGCGCCGACCCGCTCGGCGATCTGCAGCGCGCGGCCTGCCGCCGCCAACGTATCGGCGACGCGCTCCTTCGCCGGGGCCTGGAGGCCGGCCGCATAGTCGATGCCGAAGTCGCGGTTGAAGCTGTCCACCGTGATCCCCCGGAACTGGCCGCCGTGGGCCGCGGCGCGCAGGCCGCTCCAGGAGGCGGTGGAGGTGCGCAGCGTCGCGCTGGATGTGGAGAGCGTGCTGGTGCTGCCGGAGAGCGGAACGCTGAGGCTGCCGACCGGCTGCAGGGCCCGATCGACGTTGAGCAGGCCCCAGCCGTAGACGCTGTCGACGCCTGCCGCGCCCAGGTCGGTGGCGGTCTGGAACAGGATGGAGGCGACCTCGGCGGCCTTGAGCTGCGGCCAGGCGCCCTCGAGCAGCGCCGCCGCACCGGCCACGATGGGCGCCGCCATGGAGGTGCCGCTCATGTACACGTAGGAGGTGTTGCTCGCCTTGCCGGCGTTCAGCACGCTGGTGCCCGGCGCCACGAGGTACCAGCGGGCGGTGTCGCCCGCGCGGTTGGAGAAGCTCGCGATCCGGTTGTTGGCGTCGACCGCGCCCACGGCGATGATCTGGCCCTTCGCCCAGGTTTCCTTGGCGTAGCGGGCGGGCCACAGGGGGCTGCTGCCTCCCGCGTTGCCGGCCGCCGCGACCACCAGTTTGTCGGCGGCGATGGCGCCACGCAGGGCGGTCTCGAAGCTGCTTCCCAGGCGCGAGCTACCGCCCAGGCTCATGTTGATCACCGATACGTTGGACTTGCCGGTGACGTGCTTGAGGGCGGTGGTGAGGGCGGTGCTGCTCGCGGTCCACGTGGAGCTCGAGAACACCTTCACGGGCAGCACTTTCGCGTGGGGTGCGATGCCGTAGCTGTAGCCGTTGCCGGCGGCGCCCGCGACGATGCCGGACACATGGGTGCCGTGGCCGTGACCGTCGGTGGGCGTGACGTAGCGGCTCACGGTGGCATCGAACATCGACGTGGAGGCGAGCTGCGTGCGCAGCTCGTTGTGGGTGCCGCGCACCCCGGTGTCGAAGACCGCCACCACGGCGCCGCTGCCGGTGTAGCCGCGCGCGTGGGCGAGGTTCGACTTCACCTGGTCGTGGATGCGATCGTAGGCGAGCTCGCCGCTGGTGAGCGGCAAAGCCAGGAGGTAGAGATCGTCGCCGTGGGCGAGGGCGGGGAGAGCCATGGCGATGGCGCCGGCCATGGCGGTCAATCGGAACTTCACTTTGCGCGTCTCCTGGTCGTGATCGAGAAAAAACGCCAAGAGCACGGTGCGAACCGCGACGGTTCGACAGCCCCGCCGACGTGCCCGCATGTTGCCGGCGGGTCTGGCCCGGAGGTCTTGCGGCCCCGGCTTTCGCCGGGTGTGCCCTTGACGCGCAATGCCGACATGCCGCGAGCGGCTGCCGGCCGGGGGTTTTACGGCCGCTTCGGCATCGGACTCTAGTCGTATGCCCGCGGCCTTCTCTTGCGCCGCGGCAAGACATCACGAGCTGCGGCCTGCCTGCCCGACGAGCGGCTCATGCGCACGACGGCCGGCACAGCAGGCGAGTGCGGCGCTCAGGGGCCGGCGCGATCGAGAAGGGTGGCGAAGTCGATCGCCGTCGGCAGCGTGCCGAAGGCGCCCCCGGGCGGGGCGGCGAGACGTCCGGTGCAGAACGCGTGGGCGAGCGGTGTGGCGCCGTCGGCGAGGAGCCGCGCCGCGGTGGTCACGAGGGCGATGCGCTCGGTGATCCGGCGGGCGTCGCATTCCGCGGGGGCGGCGCGAAGCGCGTCCTTCAGCCCGTCCAGCGCGGTGTCGAAGGCCGGTACGAGGCCGCGGGCGCGTTCGAGGCCGGCGAGCAGCGCGTCGCCCGCGCGCGGCTCGCGGGCGAGTGCGCGCAGCACGTCCAGGCACATGATGTTGCCCGGCCCCTCCCAGATCGAGTTGACCGGCGCCTGGCGATAGAGTCGCGGCATCGGTCCCTCCTCGACGTACCCGTTGCCGCCGGTCGCCTCCATGGCCTCGACGACCAGGGCCGGTGCGCGCTTGCACACCCAGTACTTCGCCACCGGGGTGAGCAGGCGCTTTGCGAGCGCCGCTTCCTCGTCCGCGCCCTGGCGATCGATGCAGGCGGCGACGTGGAGGCAAAGCGCCACATGCCCCTCGACCTCGAGCGCCATGTCCGCGAGCACGTTGCGCATGAGCGGCTGATCGACGAGCGCGCGGCCGAAGGCCCGGCGGTGGCGCGCATGGTGCACCGCCTGGGCGAGGGCGGCGCGCATGATGCCGGCGGAGCCGTTGGCGCAATCGAGGCGGGTGTAGTTCGCCATCTCGAGCACGGTGGCGATGCCGCGGCCTTCCTCGCCCACGAGCCGCGCCAGGGCGCCGTGGAACTCCACCTCGGCGCTGGCGTTGGAGCGATCGCCGAGCTTGTCCTTCTCGCGCTGGATGCGGATCGCGTTCAGCGTCCCGTCCGGGGCGAAGCGCGGCAGGAAGAAGCACGACAGGCCGCCCGGCGCCTGGGCGGTGACGAGGAATGCGTCGCACATCGCCGCGGAGAAGAACCACTTGTGGCCGGTGAGCCGGTACCAGCCGTCGCCCGCCGGCTCGGCCCGGGTGGTGTTGCTGCGCACGTCCGATCCGCCCTGCTTCTCGGTCATGCCCATGCCCATCATGAGGCCGCGCTTCTCGCTGGCCGGCACGAAGCGCGAGTCGTAGTCGGACGAGTGGAGTCCGCGCAGCCAGGGCTCGCCGAGCGCCGGCTCGCGCGCGACCACCGGCGCCGCGCCGTAGCTCATGGTGGTGGGACAGAGGCTGCCGCACTCGACCTCGGCGAAGAGCTGGAAGAGGGCGGCACGCCGCACATGGGCGCCGTCCCGGGTGTCGGCCCAGGTGCCACCGGCGAGGCCGTGGCCCTTCAACCAGGCGAGGCACTCGTGCCAGGCGGGATGGAACTCGAACTCGTCGGTACGGTGGCCGAAACGGTCGAAGAGCTTCAGTCGCGGCGGATGGCGGTTGGCGAGTTCGCCCCGCGCGATCCATTCGGGGCGCCCCAGCTCCGCCCCGCAGGCGGCGAGCTCGGCGTGCGCCCAGCCAGCGCCTTCCCGCGCCAGCGCCTCGACGAGGGCGCGATTGCCCAGGTAGCGGTTATGGTGCTCCAGCGGCGGGGGCTGGTTCCTCACCTCGTGCGTGGCCGCAGGGTCCATCGCGTGCGCCTCCGGACGGGAGCAGCGGGCTCCGACAGACTCAGTATGGGTCGGATCGGCGCCGCTCGCACCTCGGCTGTGTTGCAGTGCGGGCAAGGGGCGGTATGATGCGAGCCCCACGCGGCCCCTTCGCCGCGGGAAGTTCCAAGGGTCCCCTCCGTGAAGATCTTCTCCCCCCTCTACGCACGCGCGATGGTCTGGGCGCGCCACCGCCACGCGCCCTGGTATCTCGGCGGCCTGAGCTTCGCCGAGTCCTCGTTCTTCCCGATCCCGCCCGACGTGATGCTCGCGCCCATGAGCCTCGCCAATCCGGCGCGGGCCTGGTTCTTCGCGTTGGTTACCACGCTCACCTCCGTGGCCGGCGGGATTTTCGGCTATTTCATCGGGGCGTTCGCCTTCGACGCGATCGAGCCGCTCATCCGCGACACGAGCCACTGGGAGCATTACCTGACGGCTCAGGAGTGGTTCGACAGCTGGGGGTTCTGGGCGGTATTCGTAGCCGGCTTCTCGCCCATCCCCTACAAGGTGTTCACCATCGCCGCCGGCGTGGCGGCGATGCCCTTGTTGCCCTTTACCCTCGCTTCGCTCATCGGGCGCGGCGCGCGTTTCTTCCTGGTGGCCGGACTCATGGCCTGGGGCGGGCAGCGCATGGAGGCGGTGCTGCACCGCTACGTCGATCGGCTCGGCTGGGCGACGGTGGCTGCGGTGGCGATCGGGGTGCTTGTTCTTAGGGGCTAGGGGCCAGGGAAGGGCACGCGGCGTCAAGGTCCATTCGGCCGCGAAACGCCGGCGGCCGTTCGGCCGGTGCAACGGTGAGGCCTGCGCGAGCGATCATTCCGGCGCCGGTTTCCACTAGTCCCGAGCCCCTGCCCCTCACTCACTGCCCGCGCATGAAGAGCCGGTCCAGGTCGGCCATGCCGAGCTGGGTCCAGGTGGGCCGGCCGTGGTTGCACTGGTCTGCCCGTTCGGTCGCCTCCATCTCCCGCAGGAGCGCGTTCATCTCCGGCACGGTGAGGCTGCGGTTGGCGCGCACCGCACCGTGGCACGCCATGGTGGCCAGGAGCTCGTTGCGCCGTGCGGTGACGACTTCCGAGGCGGGATACTCGCGCAACTCGGCCAGCAGCTGACGCACCAGCTCGGCCACGGGCGCGCGAGCGAGCAGTGCCGGGACGCTGCGCACCGCGAGCTCCTGGGGGCCGGCCGGGCCGATCTCGAAGCCCATCCCGGCGAGCACCTCGGCGTACTCCTCGGCCGCCGCCATGTCGCGCGGGGAGACCGAGAACACCGCCGGGATCAGCAGCCGCTGCACCGATGGCCTGCCGTCGAGGACGGTCTTCAGCTTCTCGTAGAGGATGCGCTCATGAGCCGCATGCATGTCCACGAGCACCAGGCCGGCGGCATTCTGCGCGAGCACGTACACCCCGTGAAGCTGGGCGAGGGCGTAGCCGAGGGGCGCGTCGTCGCTGGCGGGCGGGGGAGTCGGCTCCGCCGCGGGCCGCCCGGCGGCGGCCGCGGACGAGGGCGGGAACGCGGTCGGGCGGAATCCGGCGGCGGTAGGTTCTGCCGGGCGCGCCGAGCCGACGAAGTCGTAGTAGGAGCGGGTTGCGCTCTCCATCGCCAGCCGGCCCTGAACCGGCGCTGGCGGCGCGTAGGGGGCTGCCGCGCGCGGTGCGGGCTGAGCGTCTCGATCCGATTGCGCCGGAGCGGCCTCGGAGGCGCCTGCGCCTGCGAGCCGTGCGCCCGATTCGGCGAGCGTGCGCTGCAGGGCGTGGAAGACGAACTGGTGCACCGCGCGCGCCTCCCGGAAGCGCACCTCCGTCTTGGCCGGATGCACGTTCACGTCCACGCCGGCCGGGTCCAGCTCCAGGAAGAGCACGTAGGCCGGGTGACGGCTGCCATGGAGGATGTCGGCGTAGGCCTGGCTCACCGCGTGCGTGAGGAGCTTGTCGCGCACGAAGCGCCCGTTCACGAAAAAGAACTGGGCGTCGCGGCTCGCGCGCGAGTAGGCCGGAAGCGACGCGTAGCCCCACACCCGCAACGGCCCGGCGTCGGCGTCCACTCCGCGCGCCTGGTCGACGAAATCGTCGCCCATGAGTGCGGCTACGCGCCGCGCCGGGTCGCCCGCGGGCAGCCGTTGTACCACACGGCCGTTGTGGGCGAGTTGCAGCCCGAGATCCGGGCGGGCCAGCGCGATGCGCCGGAAGACGTCGTCGCAGTGGGAGAACTCGGTGGCCTCGGACTTCAGGAACTTGCGCCGCGCCGGGGTGTTGTAATAGAGATCGGCCACGTCGACCACCGTGCCGGCGCCGAGGGCTGCCGGGACCGGTGTGCGCTCGCCCGAATCGATGCGCCAGGCGTGGGTGCTGCCGGCGGCGCGGCTGGTGAGCGTGGTGCGGGCCACCGCCGCGATCGCCGCGAGCGCTTCGCCGCGAAAGCCCATGGTGCCCACCCGCTCCAGGTCGTCGAGGGACGCGATCTTGCTCGTGGCGTGACGCTCCAGCGCGAGGGGCAGGTCGTCGCGGTCGATGCCGCAGCCGTCGTCGGCCACCCGGATGCGTCGCACGCCGCCCTGCTCGAGCTGCACCTCGATGGCCCGCGCGCCCGCGTCGACGGCGTTCTCGAGCACCTCCTTGAGCACCGAGGCGGGTCGCTCCACGACCTCGCCGGCGGCGATCTGGTTGATGAGGAGCTCCGGCAGTTGGCGGATGGAGGGCATGAGATTCGGGCGGTGGGGCAGAACACGCAATTATACGAAAGACGCTTCCTTGCGACGGCAAGCAGGCACCCGGGCGGTTCCGGTATCATGTGCCCCCTCTGCGAGTTTCCGGGCGCCGCGAACGTCGCATCCTGCGCCGCACGCCCAGTTCCCCTTTTTCCTGCATGAAATCGATCGTCATCCTCATCTCCGGCCGTGGCAGCAACATGGAGGCCATCGTGCGGGCCGCCATTCCCGGTGCGCGCATCGCTGCCGTGATCAGCAACCGCCCCGACGCCTCCGGCCTCGCCTTTGCCGCCGCGCACGGCATCGCCACGTCGGTGGTGGATCACAAGGCCTTCGCCGACCGGGAGGCGTTCGACGCGGCGCTGGCCGAGGCGATCGATGCCCATCGCCCCGATCTGGTGGTGCTCGCCGGCTTCATGCGGGTGCTTGGCGACGGCTTCGTGCGCCGCTACGAAGGGCGCCTGATGAACATCCATCCGTCGCTGCTGCCGGCGTTTCCGGGCCTGCACACGCATCGCCGCGCGCTCCGGGCGGGCGTGCGGGTGCATGGGGCCACGGTGCACTTCGTGACCCCCGCGCTCGACAGCGGGCCGATGGTGATCCAGGCGGTGGTGCCGGTGCTGCCGGGTGACGACGAGGCGGCGCTGGCGGCGCGGGTGCTCGCCCAGGAGCATCGCATCTATCCTCAGGCCGTGCGCTGGTTCGTGGAGGATCGGCTGACGATCGCCGGCGAGCAGGTGCGGGTGCGCGACGAGGCGGCGAGCGCGGCGGGCTGGACCGTGCCGGCGCTCGACCCGTCGCCGGGTGGCGGCTGCTGATGTCGGCAGCGCCCAAGCGGATGCGATTCGCGGTTTTCGCCGCCGCGCTGCTCGTTGCGGTGCAGGCAGGCGCCCAGGCCGCGCAGTGGCCGCGCGAGGGGCGCATCGCGTACAAGGTGCTCTATGGCGAGAACGGGCCGCAACTGGGCGAGGCGCGGCATGCCTGGTCGCACGACGGGAGCCGCTACCGCATGGAGACGGTGGTCGAGACCACCGGCGTCGCCGCCATGCTTTACAGCTTCCACTACGTGCAGAAGAGCGAGGGGCGGGTGCTCGCGAGCGGCCTGCGGCCGGAGCGCTTCGTGGTCGACCGGCGCGGGCGCAAGCTCGAGGTGGCGGAGTTCGACTGGAATGCCCTGCAGGTGAGCATCCACCGCAAGAGCCGGGTGCGCACCGCCGAGCTGCATCCCGGCGACCAGGACGTGCTGAGCCTGTCGCACCAGATCGGCGCGGTGGCCGGCAGCCCGCGCGCCGACAAGCTCACGGTCGTGACGAGCAAGGTGGCCGAGCCCTCGACGGTGGAAGTGGTCGGGCGCGAGCAGGTGCGCCTGCCCGTCGGCACGATCGATGCAGTGCGCCTGAAGGCACGCGCCGACGACGGCAGCCTCGCCCTCGACATATGGCTCGACCCCGGGCGCCACTACCTGCCGGTGAGGGTGCTGATGACCGACGACAAGGGCGAGGTGCTCGACCAGCAGGCGCAATCGGTCGAGCTCGGCGCCGTCCCGAAGGGGAGTGCGGCGGGCTCCCGTTGAGCCGCGCCGAATCATGACTGGAACAGCGATGAAGAAAGACAAGGACAAGCGCGGCGCGCCCGCCGCCGAGGAAGGCGCCTCGCGCGCCCTGCTGGCGCACGCCGCTCAGGTGCTGGGTGCCGTGCTCACCTTCGAGCACCCGGCCGATGCGGTGCTCTCGGAGTACTTCCGGGAGCACCGCGAGATCGGGCACCGCGACCGCGGCTTCATCGCGGAGACGGTGTACGGGATCGTGCGGCGGCTGCGCTGGCTGCGCCGGCTGGTCGGTGAGGACGCGCGCCCGCGCGCCTTGCTGCTCGCCTGGCTCGCCCGCGGCGAGGGCTGGCCGATGCGCCGCTTCGAGGAGATCGCCTCGCCCACCGAGCGCGAGTGGCTGGCCTCGCTCAAGGCCCGGGAGCTGGAGGAGGGCTCGCTCGCCGAACGCGCCGATCTGCCCGACTGGCTTGCCGAGCGCCTCCTCGCCACCCACGACGAGGCGGCGCTGATTGCGCTCGCCCACAGCATGAACCGGCCGGCACCCCTCGACCTGCGGGTGAATGTGGCGAAGACCGATCGCGAGGCGGTGCGCGCCCAACTCGCCGAGTCCGGCATCGAGGCGAGCCCGACGCCGTATTCGCCGCAGGGGCTGCGTCTGGCGGGCAAGCCCGCGCTGCAGAAGCATCCGCTCTTTCTCGCCGGCGCCTTCGAGGTGCAGGACGAGGGCAGCCAGCTCCTGGGCTTCCTGGTACAGCCCCGCCGCGGCGAGCTGGTGGTCGATTTCTGCGCCGGCGCCGGCGGCAAGACCCTGCAGCTCGGTGCGCTGATGCGCTCGACCGGACGCCTCTACGCCTTCGACGTATCGGAGCGGCGGCTCGCCAAGCTCAAGCCGCGCATGGCGCGGGCAGGGCTTTCCAACGTGCATCCGGTGCTCATCGCCCACGAGCGCGACGCCAAGGTCAAGCGGCTCGCGGGCAAGGCCGACCGGGTGCTGGTGGACGCCCCGTGCAGCGGGCTGGGTACGTTGCGCCGCAACCCCGACCTCAAGTGGCGGCAGACCCCCGAGTCGGTGGCCGAGATGGTCGCGAAGCAGGGGGCGATCCTGGAGTCGGCCGCGCGCCTCGTTAAACCGGGCGGACGGCTGGTTTACGCGACATGCAGCCTGCTCGCCGAGGAAAACGACGGCGTCGTCGATGCCTTCCTCGCTGCCCATCCCGAGTTCCGCCCCGTCCATGCCGGCGAGCTCCTCGGGCGGCAGAGCATCGCCCTGGATACCGGCGAGCGCCTGCGGCTTTCGCCGCGCCTGCACGACACCGACGGCTTCTTCGCCGCGGTGCTGGAGCGGGCTGCCACCGATGCCTGACCCCGTACGCCGCGCAGCCTGCCTGCTCGGCATCCTGGCGATGCTGGCAGCTGGGCCCGCGGCGGCGAATGCCGAGCTTCCCGCGCAGGGGACGGTGGAGCTGGCTTTCTCGCCCTGGAGCGACCCGGAAGGGGCGGTGCTGCGCGTGATCGCCGCTGCCCGCGAGAGCGTCCACGTGCAGGCCTACGCTTTTACCAGCCGGCGCATCGCAAACGCGCTGGTCGAAGCCCATCGGCGCGGGGTGCGCGTGGCCGTGCTCGCCGACGCCGAGATGAATTCGCGCAAGGCCAACAGGGCATTGGCGAGCCTGCTCGCGGCCGGCGTGCCGCTCGCCTTCGAGACCGCCTATGCGGCCGCCCACAACAAGGTGCTGATCGCCGATCCGGACGGACCGGGCTGCGCGGTGGTCACCGGCTCCTACAACTTCACCTGGTCGGCGAAGAACCGGAACGCGGAAAACCTCCTCGTGCTGCGCGACAATTGCGCGCTGGCGCAGGCCTACCTGGAGAACTGGGAGCGGCATCGCGCCGAGGCTACGCCGATCACCGCGCTGCCCTGGAAGCCTTGAACATGAACGAGTCGCAGCTGCCCATTCTGCTCGCCGAAACCTGGCGCGATTTGCGGAGCCCCGACGTCCTGTGGCAGCTCGGGACGCTCGCCTTGTGCATGGGCCTCGCCTGGTGGCTCGAACGCCACATGCAGGCACACTTCGCCGTGGGGACCGACACCGAGGTGGGGATGGTCCGGCTGGGACGGCGCGGGCTCAAGCGTGTGCTGTTTCCGCTGGCGTCACTGATCCTGCTGGTGGCAGCGCGCGCGGTGCTGGCCAAGTATCACAGTGTCAACCTGCTCAACCTGGCGGTGCCGCTCCTGGTCTCGCTCGCCCTCATCCGCCTGGTCGTGTTCCTGGTGCGTCAGGCGATCGGCGCTTCGAGCTGGCTCGCGAGCCTGGAGCGGGTCTTCGCCACCCTGGTGTGGGGCGTGGTGGCGTTGCACATCCTCGGCTGGCTGCCCGAGGCGGTGGACGGGCTCAGGGCGGTCTCCTTCAACTTCGGCAGCCAGCGGCTGTCGCTGTGGACGGTGCTGCAGGGGACAGCCATGGTGCTGCTCGCGCTGCTCCTCGCCCTGTGGATCGCGCGGGCCATCGAGCGCAAGCTCGTCGCCACCACCGGCCTGGACGAGAGCGTAAGGCTCGTGATGCTGCGGGTGGCCAAGGCGGGCCTGATCCTCGTGGCGGTGCTGATCGCGCTGCCCATCGTCGGGATCGACCTCACCACGCTGTCGGTGTTCGGCGGCGCACTGGGCGTGGGCCTGGGCTTCGGCCTGCAGAAGATCGCGGCCAACTACGTGTCCGGCTTCATCATTCTGCTCGACCGCTCGATCCGTATCGGCAACATGATCACGGTCGGGGCCGATCGCGGCGTGGTGAAGCAGATCACCACGCGCTACACGGTGATTCGCGCGCCAAACGGCATGGAATCCCTGGTGCCCAACGAGACCCTGGTGGGTTCGGTGGTGCAGAACGAGACCTACAGCGACACGAGTATGGCGGTGCCGCTGAACTTCCAGGTGAGCTACGGCTCTGAGCTTGAGCGTGTGCTGACGATTCTGGTCGAGATCGCGTCCACCCATGAACAGGTCGTGGCCGATCCACCCCCTAAGGCCTTCGTGGTAGCGTTCGCCGATAGCGGCATCAACCTGCGGCTGATCTTCTGGGTGCCGGATTCGCGTGAAGGCACGCTGGGCGTGAGCTCGGACATCAACCTTGCCGTGTGGCAGCGCTTCCGTGCCGAGGGAATCGAGATTCCCTTCCCGCAGCGGGAGGTCCGGCTGCTGCCGCCGCTGCCGGAGGCGGTGGTGCCCGCGATGGGGTCGCCGGTGCAGGCCGGCGTCGCGCAGGAAGCGCTGGTTTCGCCCTGACGGACGGGCGGCGCCGAGGAGGGCGGTATGCCGGATCACGGGTCCGCCCGCGAGCAGTATCTTGTAGAGGGTTCTAACTTGTCACAAATACAATTGGGGTTGATCGATCTTCCCTGGTGGGGCTACGTCGTGGTGGCCCTGGCACTCACCCACGTCACGATCGCGTCCGTGACGATATTTCTCCACCGTCATCAGGCTCACCGGGCGCTCGATCTGCACCCGATCGCGAGCCACTTCTTCCGCTTCTGGCTCTGGCTCACGACGGGCATGGTGACCAGGGAGTGGACCGCCATCCACCGCAAGCACCACGCCAAGTGCGAGACCGAGGAGGATCCGCACAGTCCGCAGACCCGCGGCATCCTGAAAGTGCTGCTGCAGGGCGCGGAGCTCTATCGGGCCGAGGCGAAGAACAAGGAAACCCTCGCCCGCTACGGGCACGGTACCCCCGACGACTGGCTCGAGCGTCACGTCTATCGCCATTCCATTGTGGGTGTCTCGCTCATGCTGATCACCGATGTGGTGCTGTTCGGCCCCATCGGCCTCACCATCTGGGCGGTGCAGATGCTGTGGATTCCGGTGTGGGCGGCCGGGGTGGTGAACGGCCTCGGCCACTTCTGGGGCTACCGCAACTTCGACTGCGCCGACGCCTCCACCAATCTGGTGCCGTGGGGCATCCTCATCGGCGGCGAGGAGCTGCACAACAACCACCACAGCTTCGCCTCCTCGGCCAAGCTGTCGGCGCGCTGGTACGAGTTCGATATCGGCTGGCTCTACATCCGCACCCTGGCCTTGCTTGGCCTCGCCAAGGTGCGCAAGGTGATCCCGCGGCCGAAGTTCGGCGCGGCCAAGAGCGTGGTCGACTTCGACACCCTGCAGGCGATCATCACCCACCGCTACGACGTGATGCGCCGCTACATGAGGTCGCTGCGTCGCATCTGCGGACAGGAGATCGACCGCCTGGCCGCGACCCACGCCGGCAAGTTCGATCCCCGTGCCCTGCGCCGCTGGGTGCTTTCCGGCGAAGATCGGAACCTGCCGGCCGAAGAGCGGCAGAAGCTCGAAGGGGTGATCAAGGAGAGCGCCGCGCTCGCCACCATGCTCGCCATGCGGCAGGAGCTAACGGCGATCTGGGCGCGCTCGACCGCGTCGCGCGAACAGCTGCTCGGCCAGCTCCACGACTGGATCGCGCGCGCCGAGAGGAGCGGAATCCGCCAACTGGAGGAGTTCTCGCTGCGCCTGCGGCGATATGCGGCGTGATTCGGGAGGGCGGGAGGACGGCGCTGGCGCCTATTCCCGCTCCGCGTCCGCCCAGCAGTTCGGCGTCTCGTACAGGCGCACCCGCTCCAGCTGCAACTGGTTGCCGTAGGTGTCGCGATAGCGCGCGTCGAGGATGCGGAACGCTTCCCGGGCGAGGTTTTCGGCGGTAGGCACCACGTCCAGCACCACGGTCTTGTGGCCCGGCAGGCCCGCGAGGAACTCCGCGACCGCGGTATCGCCGCGATAGACCAGGAAGGCGTGATCCCAGCGGTCGACCACGTGCTCGCGGGCGATCGCCTTCACTTCGCCGAAGTCCATCACCATGCCGGTGATCGCCTGCCCGGGCGTCTCGATGACTTCGCCCGAGAGCGTGATCTCGATGGCGTAGCGGTGGCCGTGCAGGTGGCGGCACTGGCTGGCATGGTCGGGGATGCGGTGCCCGGCGTCGAACTCCAGGCGGCGGGTGATGCGCATGATTGAACTCGGGTGATCGAGGCCGCAGAGTATACCATTCGTCCGACCTGTCCCTTTTTCGCCGCAAGCGCCGTTCCCGGAGCCATGAGCCAGCCGATTCTCTCCATTCGCAACCACGATCGCGACCTCGCAGGGCTTACCTACGTGTACCCGGTCTTGTCACGGCGTGCCGGCGGAGTCTCGGTCGGGATCAACCTCAATCCGAACAACGCCTGCAACTGGCACTGCGCCTATTGCCAGGTGCCCGGTCTGGTCCGCGGCGCGGCACCCGAGATCGACCTCGCGCGGCTCGAGGCCGAGTTGTCCGGCTTCCTCGCGGATCTGGCGCACGGCGACTGGATGGAGCGGCATGTGCCGGAGGGCATGCGGACCGTGCGCGACATCGCCTTCTCCGGAAACGGCGAGCCGACCAGTGCGGCGGCCTTCACCGAGGCGATCGCCCTCACGGCGCGTCTGCGCGATGCCTTCGGGCTCGGGCGCGAAGTGCCCATCCGGCTCATCACGAACGGGAGTCTCGTCGGACAGCGTCGGGTCCAGGAGGGCTTGCGGAGGCTCGCCGAGGCCGGCGGGGAAGTGTGGTTCAAGCTGGATGCGGGTACCCGTGCGGGGATGGCGCGGATCAACGGCGTGGCGCTCGATCCGGCGGCCGTGGCCAGGCGGCTCGAGCGCTCGTGCGAGCTCTGCCCGACCTGGGTACAGACCTGCATGTTTCGTTGGGATGGCGCGGCGCCCACGGATGCGGAGCTCGAAGCCTATCTGGACGTGCTGCGCCGGGTCGGGCCCGAACGTCTGGAGGGCGTGTTGCTCTACGGCATCGCCCGTCCCTCCATGCAGCCGGAGGCGGTCCATCTCTCGCCGCTTGCCGCCGAGGAACTCGAGGCGATCGCGGCTCGCATAAGAAAAGAAGGGCTGACGGTGCGCGTCAGCCCTTGAGGATATGCCGGCTCACGCTCAGCGACCGGTGGAGCGCTGCTCCTTGCGCTTGGCGCGGGCTTCCTTCTTGAGCGTCTTGAAGAGCTCCGGGTTCGACTGCTTCAGGAACTCGGCGACCTCGACGTCTTCCTTCTTGACCTTGTTGATGTCGATCTGCTCGATGTGGACCAGACGCAGGAGCGCCTGCACCGGGCGCGGAATATTACGTCCGCTCTCGTAACGCGACCCCCCGCTTTGGGTAACCCCGATCTTCGACCAGAACTGCGACTGGTTCATGCCGAGTTTGCGGCGAATCTCGCGAACATCAATGTTTTCAGTACTTTTCATGTTGTCATCCTGTCTAGGGAAACCAGTT
>DYFV01000054.1 GCA_020725025.1 Azoarcus sp. | reverse complement strand
CTACTTCCGCATGTACGGCAAGCTCGCCGGCATGACCGGCACGGCCGACACCGAAGCCTACGAGTTCCACAGCATCTACGGACTCGAAACGGTGGTGATCCCCACCAACCGCCCGATGGTCCGCAAGGACGAGAACGACAAGGTCTATCGCACCGCCAAGGAGAAGTGGGACGCGGTGATCGCCGACATCCAGGACTGCGTCAAGCGCGGCCAGCCGGTGCTGGTGGGCACGACCTCGATCGAGATCAACGAATTCCTGTCCGGAGTCCTCGACAAGGCCAAGATCCCGCACCAGGTGCTCAACGCCAAGCAGCACGAGAGCGAGGCGCTGGTGGTCGCGCAGGCGGGCCGTCCCGGTGTGGTGACCATCGCCACCAACATGGCCGGCCGCGGTACCGACATCGTGCTGGGCGGCAACGTCGAGCGGCAGGTGGTGGCCGTACGCGAGGACCCGAACATTCCCGAGGACGAAAAGGAGGCGAGGATCGCCCAGCTGCGCGGGGAGTGGAAGAAGCTCCACGAGGAGGTGCTGGCCGCCGGTGGCCTGCACATCATCGGTACCGAACGCCACGAGTCGCGCCGCATCGACAACCAGCTGCGTGGTCGTTCCGGCCGCCAGGGCGACCCGGGCTCCTCGCGCTTCTATCTTTCGCTCGAAGACCCGCTGATGAAGATCTTCGCCGGCGAGCGCCTGAACGCGATCATGGTGCGGCTCAAGATGCCCGAAGGCGAGGCGATCGAGCACGGCATGGTGACCCGCTCGCTCGAGTCGGCCCAGCGCAAGGTCGAGCAGCGCAACTTCGACATCCGCAAGCAGCTCCTGGAGTACGACGACGTCGCCAATGACCAGCGCAAGGTCATCTATCAGCAGCGCAACGAGCTCCTCCAGAGCGAGGACATCTCCGAGACCATCCAGGCGATGCGTCAGGGGGTGATCGCCGACACCTTCCGCATCTACGTGCCCGTCGAGAGCGTCGAGGAGCAGTGGGACGTCGCCGGCCTGGAGCAGGCCCTGGCGGCCGAGTACCAGCTGCGCGTGCCGGTGGCCGAATGGCTGAAGGCCGAGCCCAACCTGGACGACGAGGCGATCCTCGCGCGCATCATCGCCGCGGGCGAGGAAGCCTACGCGGCCAAGACCGCGCTCGTGGATCCCAAGGCCTGGCATCAGTTCGAGCGCAACGTGATGCTGCAGAGCCTGGACACCCACTGGCGCGAGCACCTCGCGGCCCTCGACCACCTCCGCCAGGGCATCCACCTGCGCGGCTACGCGCAGAAGAATCCCAAGCAGGAGTACAAGCGGGAGGCCTTCGAGCTCTTCGAGACCCTGCTCAACGCAGTGCGCGGCGACGTCACCAAGCTCCTGATGACGGTGCAGGTGCGGACCGAGTCGCAGCTCGAGGCGGCCGAACCCCAGCCCGAGGTCGAGAACGTGCAGTATCACCATGCCGATTACGACGAGGCGCTCGGCAACGGTGGCGGTGCGGCGCAGGCGGTGGCGCGGCCGAAGGCCGCCGCCGCCGGGCCCAAGGTCGGCCGCAACGATCCCTGCCCCTGCGGTTCCGGCAAGAAGTACAAGCACTGCCACGGCAAACTGAGCTGAGGCGGCCTTCCCGCGATGTCCTACACCCCCGTCCCGGTCCATGAGCAGGCCGCCTGAACGCGGTCCGGCGCGGCCGCCGGAGGGGGTGCTCTTCCCGGAGCTGTCCCTGGAGCCTCCGCCGCCTCCGGCGCCGGCGGGGCCCGTGGTGCGCGAGCCGCGTGCGCCCGCCGAATGGGTGGCGCACATCCGCGACCAGGACATGCCGGCCCTGGGTGCGACGGTCGCGCTGGTGCATAGCGTCACCGGCGACGAGCTGGCCACCACCGACCGCCTGGCGCAGGTCATCCTGCAGGACCCGGCGATGACCACCAAGGTGCTCAAGCTCGCCAACAGCGCCTTCTACAATCCCGCGCGCCAGCTGATCAGCACCATCAGCCGTGCCATCGTGGTGCTCGGCTTCGACGTGGTGGCCGAGATCGCGATCGGCATCCGCCTGGTCGACGCGCTGCTCGCCGGCGGCGTGCGCCAGCGGGTGCTCGACGAGATGGCGGCGAGCTTCCATGCCGCGGTGCAGGCCCGCGCCATTGCCACCCTGCGCCGCGACAAGCGCGCCGAGGAAGTGTTCATCGCCACGCTGCTCTCGCGCGTAGGGGAGATGGCCTTCTGGTGCTTCGGCGGGCAGGCCGCGCAGCGGCTGGACAAGGCCCTGCAGGCAGGCGATTGCAGTCCCGAGGACGCCCAGATGGCGGTGCTCGGTTTTCGTCTGCGCCAGCTTTCGGTTGGGCTTGCGCGCGAATGGAAGCTCGGTCAGCTCCTGCAGTCGGTGCTGGAAGGCAGCAGCCGGCCCACGCCGACCGAGGAGGCCATCCGCTTCGGGCAGCGCATCGCGGCCGAGGTGGAGAAGGGCTGGGATACGCCCGGCTCGCGCAGGGTCATGAGCGAGCTCGCCGGTTTCGTCGGCCTGGCCGAGGCCGAGCTGCGTGCCGAGCTCGCCGCCAACAGCCGGGAGGCGGCGCGCATCGCCGGCTACTACGGGGCGGACGAGGCCGCCCGGCGTATTCCGCTCGGCTCGCATGCGGGCCCCGAGCCGGAGCCCGAGCCCGACCCGGTGATCAGCACCGAGCCCGATCCCCAGCTTCAGTTGCGCATCCTGCGCGAGCTCTCCGGCCGCATCTCCGGCGGGGCGAAGCTCAACGAAGTGCTGCAGCTGGTGCTGGAAGGCATCTATCGAGGCGTGGGCTTCGATCGCGTGCTGTTCGGACTGCTCACGCCCAACCGGCAGCAACTGGTGGGCAAGGCCGGCCTGGGGGTGGGCGTGGAAAGCCTGCGCCAGCACTTCATCTTCTCCCTGGACAATACGCCGGGCGACCTCCTGAACGAGCTCTTCCGCAGACCGCGCGCGCTGCGCCTCGAGCCGGGCAAGCCGATGGCGGGCCTGCGCCCCGATCGCCTGCTGCAGGTCACGACCGTGGGCCTCGCCTGCGTCGCGCCGATCCTGGCCCAGGGGCGCGCCATCGGGCTCTTCTACGCCGACCGTCTCGACACGGCGCGCGGCATCGACGACGAGACGTTCGAAGCCTTCCAGCTTTTCGTGCAGCAGATCTCGCTCGCCGTCAACGCGCACGCTCCCGCACCGCGCGCGCCCTGAGTGCAGCGGACTTCTCCGACCCTCCGATCGTTCCAGGAGTGAACTCATGCCCGTCAACTATTCCACCCCCCAGCCCGCCGAACTGTTTCCGGTGCCGGGCGTTCGCCTCGGCGTCGCGGAGGCGGGAATCCGCAAGGCCAACCGGCGCGACCTGACGCTCGTGGAGCTCGCGCCGGGCAGTCGCGTGGCTGGCGTGTTCACCCGGAACCGCTTCTGCGCCGCACCGGTGCAGGTGTGCCGGACACACCTCGAGGGACGCGGCGGCGCGATGCGCGCGCTGGTCATCAACACCGGGGTGGCCAATGCCGGCACGGGTGCCCAGGGTCTCGCCGACGCCAACGCCACCTGCGCCGCGGTGGCGCGCGAGCTCGCCGTCGCGGCCGACGAGGTGCTGCCCTTTTCCACCGGGGTGATCCTCGAGCCGCTGCCGGTCGAGCGTCTGGTGGCGGGGCTGCCGGCCGCCCGGGCGAATTTGCGCGCGGAGGGCTGGTTCGACGCCGCGCACGCGATCATGACCACGGACACGGTGGCGAAGGCGGCCTCGCGGCGCATCGAGCTCGGCGGACGTCCGGTGACGCTTTCGGGCATGAGCAAGGGGGCCGGCATGATCAAGCCCAACATGGCGACCATGCTGGGCTTTCTCGCCACCGACGCCGCCGTGGCGCAGCCACTGGTGGAGCGGCTGGTGCGCGAAGCGGCCGACCTCTCCTTCAACAGCATCACGGTCGACGGCGACACCTCGACCAACGACTCCTTCGTCCTGATCGCCACCGGGCAGGCGGGCAACGCCGAGATCACCGACGCGGACTCCGAGGACTTCGGCGTCCTGCGCGAAGCGGTGATCGACGTCGCAGTGCGGCTCGCCCAGGCCATCGTGCGCGACGGCGAGGGCGCCACCAAGTTCATGACCATCACGGTGGAGGGCGGCCGCGACCGCGACGAGTGCCGCAAGGTGGCCTACGCGATCGGCCACTCGCCGCTGGTGAAGACCGCCTTCTTCGCCTCCGACCCCAACCTGGGCCGCATCCTCGCCGCCATCGGCTACGCGGGCATCGCCGACCTGGACGTGGCGGCGCTCCGGGTGTGGCTCGCCAACGACGCCGAGTCGGTGCTGGTGGCCGAGCAGGGCGGACGCGCCGCGAGCTACCGCGAGGAGGCGGGTGCGCGGGTCATGGCGGGGGCCGAGATCACCGTGCGGGTCGACCTCGCGCGCGGCGCGGCCGCGGCGACGGTATGGACCTGCGATTTCTCTTATGATTACGTGAAGATCAACGCCGACTACCGCAGCTAGCCGGGCCGGCATTCGTCGGTCGGCAAAAGGGAGGACGATGGCATCGGTCATACGCGATGGTGAGGCTCCCCAGGAGCCGGGCGCTGGGGGCGATGTGTCCGACCCGCAGGCACTGCTAGCCTGCTGCCTCGACGAGGCCGACGAGGCGGTGTGGGTGCTCGATGCCGTCTCGGGGCGCCTGCTCTACGCGAACGCCCGGGCCGGTGCGTGGTTCGGGTCGGGATCCATGCCTGCCGCCGCCGGCTCGTTCGAGCGTGCGGGCGGCGGTCTCGTCGCAGTGGACGTGCGCGGGGCGCGCGAGGGTGCATGGCTGGTGGGGCGCGCGCGCCCTGGCACCGATGCGCCGGCGGCGCGCGATGCCCTCACCGCGGTGCCGAACCGCTTCCTGCTGCAGGAGCTCGGCGAAGGCGTCGTCGCGGCCGCACGGCGGGCGCGCTCGTGCGTGGCAGTGGTGTGTATCGACCTCGACGGCTTTTCGGCGATCAACGAGAGCTACGGTCATCGGGCGGGCGACCGCCTGCTGCAGGAGGCGGCGCTTCGCCTGCGGGGGTGCGTGCGCGAGTCCGACGTGGTGGGACGTCTGGGAAGTGACGAGTTCGTGCTGGTACTCGGCGAAGCGGTCACTCGCGATGCCGTCGCGGCCGCGCTCGCGCGGGCCTCGGCGGCGCTTGCCCAGCCCTTCGCCCTCGAGACGGGCGAAGTGCACATCGGAGCGACCTTCGGCGTCGCGGTCTTTCCCGAGGACGGCGAGAGCTTCGAGTGCGCGCTGCGCAGCGCCGGCGCGGCGCTCGGCCGCGCCAAGCGGCTCTCGCGAGGAAGCTGGCGGTTCTACAGCGATGGCGAAGCGGGCGTCTCCCAACCGAGTCTCGCCTCGGAGCTGCGCTTTGCGCTCGAGCGCGAGGAGTTCGCGATCCACTACCAGCCGCGCTTCCTCTGCCCGGAAGGCCGCCTGTCCGGATTCGAGGCGCTGTTGCGCTGGGATCACCCGGTGCGCGGCGTGCTGCTGCCCGAACAGTTCCTGGGCATGCTCGAGCACACCGGCCTCATCATTCCGCTGGGACGCTGGATCCTGGCTTCCGTCTGCCGGCAGTTCGCGTGCTGGCGCGGCGCGGGGGATCCACAGTGGGTGATGGCCGTGAACCTCTCGGCCCGCCAGGCCGCCGACCCGGGGCTTGCCGACTTCGTGGCCGAATGCCTGGCCGATCACGCCATCCCGGCCCAGTGCCTCGAGTTCGACATTCCCGAGCGCGTCCTGATGGAGCAGGGCGAGGCGCTGGTCGAGCCGCTGACCCGCCTGAAGGCGCTGGGCGTGCGTCTGGCCGTCGACGACTTCGGCACCGGCTTTGCGAGCCTCACCTACCTGAAGCGGTTCCCGCTCGACGTGGTGAAGATCGACCGCAGCCTGGTTCGCAGCGTGTCGGTCGATCCGGCGGAAGGCGCGCTCGCGCTCGCCGTGATCGACATGGCGCACCAGCTGAAGCTGCGTGTGCTGGCCGAGGGGGTCGAGCGCGAGGCGCAGCTCGCCCTGCTGTCCGCCCAGTGCTGCGACGAGTTGCAGGGCTTTCTTTTCTGTGCCCCGTTGTCCGCCGCAGAATTGGACGGGCAGCTCGTGGCCGGCATGAGCATCGAACCGGGGCGGCTCGCGCGCGCGGAGCGGCCGCGCACCCTGCTGCTGGTCGACGACGAGGAGAACATCCTGTCGGCCCTGCGCCGGCTGCTGCGGCGGGAGGGCTATCGCACTCTCACCGCCGGCAGCGGCGCCGAGGGCCTCGCGCTCCTCGCCGAGCAGGAGGTGGACGTCATCGTTTCCGACCAGCGCATGCCGGGCATGACCGGGGTCGAATTCCTGCGCAAGGCGAAGGAGTTGCACCCGGAGACGGTGCGGATGGTGCTGTCGGGCTACACCGACCTCCAGTCGGTCACCGACGCCATCAACGAGGGGGACATCTACAAGTTCCTCACCAAGCCGTGGGACGACGCCCTGCTCAAGGCCAACATCGACGAGGCCTTCCGGCGCAAGGCGCTCTCCGACGAGAACCGCATGCTCACCCGCCAGGTCCAGGTCGCCAACATCGAGCTCATGCGCGTCAATGCCCACCTGCAGGACGCGCTGGCGGCGCAGAGCCGGCGCCTGGAGGTCGGCAAGTCGCTCGTCGAGGCCTGGCAGGCGGTCATCGAAGCCTTGCCGCTGCCCGTGCTGGGCGTGGACGGAGACGGCCTCGTGGCGCTGGTGAACTCCGCCGCCCTGGCCGAAATCGGATCGTGTGCCGAGGTCGGGGCCGCCCATCGCGACGTGCTGCCGGCCGAGCTCGCCGGCCTTGTCGATGGGGGCGGGGGCGCCGCGCACGTCGTGCTGTGCGGGCGGAAGTGGCTGGTACGCTGCTCCCCGCTGCCTGCGAGTGACCGACGCAACGGCTTTCTTTACGCCTTCCTGCCTGAAGTCTCCTGAGGAGCCCCCATGAACGACGCCATCCACACGGTCGCTACCAGCGCTCTCCAGCCGGGCGCCCGGCTCGCCGCGGCGGTGCTCGATGCCTCGGGCAGGGTCCTGCTCCCCGAGGGGGCAGTGCTCGACGAGGTCGCCATCGGCGGGCTGCGGCGACGCGGCGTCGCCGAAGTGCGGGTCGTGGTGCCTGACGCCACTGACGCCGAGGCGTATCGCCGAGCGCTCGCCGAGCGGCTCGCAATCCTTTTCCGCCATGCCGGCGAGAGCGAGGCGGCTGCGCAGCTGCGTCGCGTCGTCCTCGACCATCGCACGGAGCGCCGTCATGGCTAGCGACCCCTTCCCCTCCCTCGACGAGGCCCTGCACGCGGTGCGCAACCTTCCGCCCCTGCCGGGAGTGGCCGCGCTGGTGCTGGCAAGCCTCGGCGACGAGCGCTTGGACGGCGAGCTCCTGGCGCGCCGGATCGCCTCCGACACGGCGCTCGCCGCGCGGACCCTGCGGGTGGCCAACTCGCCCTACTACGGACTGCAGGGGCGCATCGACTCGATCCAGGAAGCGGTCGTGGTGATCGGCTTCTCGAACCTGCGTTCGCTCGCCATGGCGAGCGCGCTGACTCTCGCCTTCGGCGAGGGAGCGCATCGGCTCGACCACCGGGCCTTCTGGAGGCATTCGCTCGGCACGGCGGCCGCGGCGAGCGCGACCGGTGGCGTGCTGGGCGGCAATTCCGGCCTGCTCTTCCTCGCCGGCCTCATGCACGACATGGGACGGCTGGCGCTCGGCGTGACCTTCCCCGACGCCTTCCAGGCCGTCGTGCGGCGGCGCGAGCAGGACGATTCCGACTGGGTCGCGGCCGAGACCGCCGTGCTGGGCTACGACCACGCCGTGCTGGGCGGTGCGCTGTGCGAGCATTGGCGCTTCCCCGTGGCGATCACGCGCGCGGTGGCGAGCCATCATAAGCCCGGCGACGACGGCGACCGCCTGTGCGACATGCTGCACGTCGCCGACGTGGTGGCGCGCGCGCTCGAGCTCGCCGGCGACGCCTCGGCGGTGCCGCGCATCGCGCCTGCGGCCTGGAACCGGCTCGCCATCGACGACGACGCGTTGCGCCGCATCCTCGTCGAGACCGAGCGCCAGTTCGAGGCCTTGCTGCAGGTGCTCGGTTAGCCGCTCACACCGGCGTCGCGATCCGGTCCGTCTCGGTACGCTGCAGCCGGATGATGCGGAACCATCCTCCTGCCAGGGCGGGCTCGTCGTGCACCACGCGTACGCCCGGGTGGCCGGCGAGCGCCTCCTCGAAGACCACGTCGAGCCGGGTCGCCACCTGCCGCAATAGCGGGTTGGCCAGCCGTCGCAGCGGCGCGCGCTGGCCGGGGCGCAGGAACTTGTCCAGGATCAGGAGGTGCCCGCCGGGGCGCAGCACGCGCAGGCATTCGCCCAGGCAGCGCGCCGGGTCGGGGACCACGGCGACGATGAGGTGCAGCACCGCCGCATCGAAGCAGGCGTCGCGGAACGGCAGCGCCATCGCGTCGCCCTGCACGGGCCGATAATGCCGCCCGGCCGCCCGCGGCCGGCTGCGCATCAGCATGGCGCGGGTGAGGTCCACACCGGTGTACTCGTGCTGAGGTGGCAGATGGGGCAGGTCGAGTCCGGTGCCTATCCCCGTCACCAGCACGCGCATCGGCGGGTGCTGGGCGAGCCAGGCACAGGAGCGGGCGCGGGCGCGCGCCGTGAGGGCGCGCACCGTCGCGTCGTAGAACGGGGCGAGGACCGTGTAGCTGGTGCGAAGGCTCATTCCGAAGGTGTCTGCTAATGCAGCACGCGCGGCATCGCCAGCACGAAGGTAGGGATCTCCGCGTCGAAGCGGTGGCCGTCCTCGGCGGTCATCTGGTAGCTGCCCTGCATGGTCCCGACCGGGGTCTCGATCACCGAGCCGCTCGAATAGCTGTACTGCTGGCCGGGGGCTAGGGTGGGCTGCTCGCCGACCACCCCCAGTCCGCGCACTTCCTGGACCTTGCCCGTGCCGTCGGTGATGACCCAGTGGCGGCTGATGAGCTGGGCCGCCACCGTTCCGGTGTTGGTGAGGGTGATGCGGTAGGAGAAGACGTAGCGGTCCGTTTCCGGATCCGACTGGCCGGGAATGAATTCCGCGGCCGCTTCCACCTTGATGCGGTATTTCGCCGATTCGCTCATGAGCTCTTCTCGTGCTATTGGGGAGTCGATGCGGGGGCGTCTTGGATGCGCATGCGTGGCCGGGCTTGGGGCCTGCCGACGGCAGGTCCCGGGGGAAAGCATCCGGTCGCGGTCCCCTGGAGGTTAAAATAACACTTTTGTCCGGAACTTCCGTCATGTCCGTTTCGCAACTCACCGCTCTCTCGCCGCTCGACGGCCGTTATCACGACAAGGTCGCGGGCCTGCGCGAGCACTTCTCCGAGCACGGGCTCATCCGAAATCGCGTGCGCGTGGAGGTGGCCTGGCTCAAGGCGCTCGCGGCCGAGCCGCAGCTCGCGGAGATCGCGCCCTTCTCCGCCGCCACGGTGGCCGAGCTCGACGCGGTGGTCGAGGCGTTCTCGCCCGAGGACAGCGCGGCGGTGAAGGCGATCGAGGCGACGACCAACCACGACGTGAAGGCCATGGAATATTGGCTGAAGAAGCGTCTCGCGCACAACGCCGAGGTCACCAAGGTCTCCGAGTTCATCCATTTCGCCTGCACCTCCGAGGACATCAACAACACCTCCCATGCCCTCATGCTGCGCGAGGGGCGCGACGGGGTGCTGCTGCCGGCGCTGGACAAGGTCATCGCCCGTTTCCGCGAGCTCGCCCACCAGCTGGCAGACCTGCCGATGCTCTCGCGCACCCACGGGCAGCCGGCGAGCCCGACCACCCTCGGCAAGGAGATGGCCAACATCGCCGCGCGGCTGCTGCGCGCCCGCGCCGCCATCGCCGGCGTGTCCCTCACCGCCAAGTTCAACGGTGCAGTAGGCAACTACAATGCCCACCTCTCGGCGTGGCCGGCGTTCGACTGGGAAGGCTTCAACCGCCGTTTCATCGAGTCGCTGGGCGTGGAGTTCAACCCCTACACCATCCAGATCGAGCCCCACGACGCGATGGCCGAACTCTTCGACGCCACTGCCCGCGCCAACACCATCCTCATCGACGCCTGCCGCGACATCTGGATGTATATCTCCCTGGGCTACTTCAAGCAGAAGCTCAAGGAAGGCGAGGTCGGCTCCTCCACCATGCCTCACAAGGTGAACCCGATCGACTTCGAGAACGCCGAAGGCAACCTGGGCATCGCCAACGGCGTGCTGCGCCACTTCTCGGAGAAGCTGCCGATCTCGCGCATGCAGCGCGACCTCACCGACTCGACGGTGCTGCGCAACATGGGCGTGGGCTTCGGTCACACCGTGCTCGCCCTCGACGCCTGCCTGCGCGGGCTGGGCAAGCTCGAGGCCGATCCGGCCCGCCTCGCCGCTGACCTGGACAACGCGTGGGAGGTGCTGGCCGAGCCGGTGCAGACCGTGATGCGCCGCTTCGGCATCGAGAACCCCTACGAGCAGCTGAAGGCCATGACCCGCGGCAAGGGCATCACCCGCGAGGCCCTGCACGAATTCATCCGCACGCTCGCCATTCCCGAGGCCGACCGCAAGCGCCTGCTGGAGATGACGCCCGCGAGCTACGCCGGCAAGGCGGCCGAGCTGGCGAAGCGGATCTGAGGGGACGGACATGGCTTTTGCCGACAACCTCAAGCAGCTGCCCGGCATTTCCCACCTCGCGGCGCTGAACCTGGTGGACGCGAGCGGCGAGGTGATCGCCACCATCGAGAACAAGGCCGGGCAGGCGGGCTCGCTCGCGGTCTACAACCACCTCGCCCAGCTCTACGGCGCGATCGGTCCGGAGGCGGCGAGGAAGGGCCTGGAACTCTACGCCGAGCACACCGAGGACGCGCGCGCCAACCCCGGCAAGCATCCCAACATCGACCGCCTGATCGGGCTCGTCGAGCGCGGGGAGAGCGTGCGGGTGAAGCAGGTCTTCGCCGTCTAGGCGGCCTCGCGAGGACGGTAGGAGCGGCGGGCCCTTAGGTGAAGAAGAAGTCGCGGATCCCCAGCATGCCGATCTGGAAGCCGATCGCCACCAGGATGAGCCCCATGAAGCGGGTGAAGATGCGCTCGGCGCGCGGGCTGGCGAGTCGGTCGCGGATTAGCGCGAGGCGCAGCGTCGCCCACAGCACCACGGCGGTCGCCGCCGCCGCGACGAGCGCGATCACCGGCAGGTAGAGCCGGGAGGGGTAGGTCACCGAGAGGGTGATGGCCGTGGTGATCGCCCCGGGGCCGGCGACCAGCGGCATGGCGAAGGGGACGAAGATGCGGTCGCGGGGATCGTCGGGCGAGGCCTCGTCGTGCTGGATGCCGCTGGGGCTGCCGCGCAGCATCTCGAGCCCCACCAGGATGATGACCAGTCCGCCGGCGGCGCGGAAGGCGTCGAGCGAGATGCCGAAGAGCTCCAGGACGTAGCGGCCGCCGAGGGCGGCGCCGGCGAGGATGGCGAAGACGGCGAGGCCCGCATGTCCGGCCGCGCGCCGCTTCACCCCATCGTCCCAGCCGGTGACGATGCCCAGGAAAATGGGCGCGGCGACGATCGGGTTGGTGATCGCGAGCAGGCTGACGAAGGCCTGCAGGAACTCGTTCATCGCCGCGCCGCGGGGGTTACACCACCGCCTCTTCCTTTTCCTTCTTCGGCTTGATGAACTGCTCGCGGGACACCCCCAGCCACATCACCAGGGGCGCGGCGACCAGCACCGACGAGTAGATCCCGAACAGGATCCCGATGGTGAGCGCGAGCGCGAAGTAGTGCAGGGTGGCGCCGCCGAAGAGCAGCATCGAGAGCACCATGATCTGGGTGCTGCCGTGGGTGATCACGGTGCGCGAGATGGTCCTGGTGATGGCGTGGTCGAGCACTTCGGGCGTGCTCATCGCCCGGCGCTTCTTGAAGGTCTCGCGCACCCGGTCGAACACCACCACCGACTCGTTCACCGAGTAGCCCAGCACCGCCAGCACGGCGGCGAGCACCGCCAGGGAGAACTCCCACTGGAAGAAGGCGAAGAAGCCCAGGATGATGATGATGTCGTGGAGGTTGGCGATGATCGCCGATACCGAGAAGCGCCACTCGAAGCGCAGCGCGAGATACACCATGATGCCGAAGATCACCAGCAGCAGGGCCATGGCGCCGTCGGTGGCCAGCTCCTTGCCGACCTGCGGACCGACGAATTCCACGCGGCGCAGCTCCGGGGCCGGCCCGGCGACCGACTGCAGCGTCGCCAAGGTCTGCTCGGACACCCTGGCCGTGTCGAGATCCTCGCGGTTGGGCAGGCGGATCAGCACGTCGCGGGAGCTGCCGAAGTTCTGAACCTGCGCGTCCGGATAGCCGCTGGCCACCAGCGCGTTGCGGATGGGCTCCAGCTGGGGCGCCTCGGCGTAGCTCACCTCGACGAGGGTGCCGCCGGTGAATTCCACCGACAGGTGCAGGCCGCGGGTGGCGAGGAAGAACACCGCGAGCACGAAGGTGATGAGCGAGATGATATTGAACGTCAGCGCATGGCGCATGAACGGGATATCTCTCTTGATGCGGAAGAATTCCATGTTTGTGGCCTTTGTGCGTCAGGGGCGGCCGATGCCGCCCCGGGTGCATGCGTTGTCGTTCAGGTGCCCGGCTTCCAGACTTGCCCGATGGAAAGCCCTCCGACCTTGCGGCGGCGCCCGTAGATGAAGTTCACCAGCATCCGGGAGACCAGGATCGCGCTGAACATCGAGGTGAGGATGCCGAGGCAGTGCACCACCGCGAAGCCGCGCACCGGACCCGAGCCGAACACGAGCAGCGCGATGCCTGCGATCAGCGTGGTGATGTTCGAGTCGAGAATGGTGTCGAAGGCGCGGTCGTAGCCGGCGCTTATGGCCGCCTGGGGCGACACGCCGTTCCTGAGCTCTTCGCGGATGCGCTCGTTGATCAGCACGTTGGCGTCGATCGCCATGCCGAGGGTGAGCGCCATCGCGGCGATGCCGGGCAGGGTCAGGGTCGCCTGCAGCAGCGACAGGAGCGCTACGAGCAGGAGAATGTTCGCGGCCAGCGCGATCGAGGAGATCAGGCCGAACAGCGCGTAGTAGGCGGTCATGAAGATCGCGATGGCCACGAAGCCCCACAGGGTGGAGTTGAAGCCCTTGGCGATGTTTTCGGCGCCGAGGCTGGGGCCGACCGTACGCTCCTCGATGATCTCCATCGGCGCGGCGAGGCTGCCGGCGCGCAGCAGCAGCGCCACGTCGTTGGCCTCGGCGGTGGTCATGCTGCCGGAGATCTGCACCCGCCCGCCGGCGATCTCGGTGCGGATCACCGGGGCGGTCACGACCTCGCCCTTGCCCTTCTCGATGAGCAGGATGGCCATGCGCTTGCCCACGTTCTCCCGGGTGACGTCGCGGAAGATGCGCGCGCCCGCAGCGTCGAGCGTGAGGTGCACCGCCGGCTCGTTGGTCTGGGAGTCGAACCCGGGCTGGGCGTCGGTGAGGCGGTCGCCGGTGAGCACCACCTGGTTCTTCACCAGCAGCGGACCGCCGCCGCGCTCGGTGTAGAGCTCGGTGCCGAGGGGTACCTTGCCGGCGAGCGCCGCCTCCAGCGCGCCCGGCGAGTCGTCCACCATGCGCACTTCCAGGGTCGCGGTGCGGCCCAGGATGTCCTTGGCCTTGGCCACGTCCTGCACGCCGGGCAGCTGCACCACGATGCGATCGACGCCCTGCTGCTGGATCACCGGCTCGGCCACGCCCAGCTCGTTGATCCGGTTGTGCAGGGTGGTGATGTTCTGCTTGATGGCGAATTCGCGGATGGTCTGCTGCGCGGTCGGCGTCAGCGTGGCGATGAGCTTGAGGTCGTTCGGTCCGTCGTCGCGGTCGACGAGCTGCAGGTCGTTGGTGCTGGCGAGGATGGCGTTGCGGGCCGCCTCGCGCTGGGCAGGGTCGCGGAAGCGCAGCTGCACCGTGTTGCCTTCGCGGGTGATGCCCGCGTGGCGCACGCTCTTGTCCCGCATCAGGGTGCGCAGGTCCGCGGCGGTGGCGTCGATGCGCTTGGTGATCGCGCCGGGCATGTCGACTTCCAGCAGGAAGTGCACGCCTCCGCGCAGGTCCAGGCCGAGATACATCGGCAGCGCATGGATGGCGGTGAGCCAGTTCGGCGAGGCCGACAGCAGGTTCAGCGCGACCACGTAGGAGGGATCGCTCGGGTCGGGATTGAGGCGGCGCTCGATCACGTCCTTGGCGCGAAGCTGGGTATCGGTGTCGGGCAGGCGCACGCGGATGCTGTTCGGATCGATGAACAGCCCGGTGTGCTCGATGCCCGCCGCCGCGAGCGTCTGCTCGATGTCGCCCGCGAGGGCCGGATCGAGCTTGAGCGTCGCCTTGCCGCTCGAGACCTGGACCGCGGGAACCTCGCCGTAGAAGTTGGGCAGGGTGTAGACCAGGCCGAACAGCAGGACCAGGCCGATGAGGATGTTCTTCCAGAGCGGGTATCGATTCATGGCGTGCGCGCGGTAAGTGGCGGGCGGAGGCGGGGCGGCGCGGCGCTCGATGCGCGCACGCCGCGCGCCGGCATCAGAGAGTCTTCAGCGTGCCCTTGGGCAGTACGGTGGCGATCGCCTGGCTCTGCACGACGATGTTCACGTTCTCGGCCACTTCCAGGTGCAGGTAGTTCTCGCCGACCTGGGTGATGCGCCCGGCCAGGCCGCCCTGGGTGACCACCTCGTCGCCCTTGGCCAGGGCGGAGACCATCGCCTTGTGCTCCTTCGCACGCTTCATCTGCGGGCGGATCATCAGGAACCACAGCACGATGAACATCAGGATCAGCGGCATCAGCCCCATGAGGCCGCCCGTCGGATCGGACTGGGCCGCAGCTTGGGCGTAGGCGTTGGAAATGAACACGTTCGACTCCAGATGGTTGCGTTAAACGCGCGATTATAGCAGCACGTATCAATAGGCCGGCGTGCAGCACGCTGCAGCTGCGTGCCGCCGAGCGCTTCCCGGCACCGCCCTCCGACCGGGCAAACTCAGCGGCGTTCCCCCCGCGCAGCCAGGTAGATGCCGACCAGGAGCAGCGCGAAGCCGGCCAGCTGCAGCGGCGCGAAGCCCTCGCCGAAGAAGACCCAGGCCATCGCCGCGCTGCCCACCGGCTCGCCCAGGGTCACCACCGCGACGAGGGTCGCCGAGACATGCCGCAGGGACCAGTTGTAGGCCGTATGGCCGAGCAGCTGGGGCCCCAGGGCCATGCCGGCGAGCACAGCCCACGCCGCCAGGCTGTGGCCGGTGAGCGCGTCGCCCGTGAGCCCGCTGGCGCCGACCAGGAACAGGGCCGCCACCCCGTAGGCGAGCCAGATGTAGGCCGTCAGCCCCAGACCGGCGCGCAGCCGGCGGCCGATCAGCAGGTAGGCGGAGAAGCACCAGGCGCCGGCAAGGGCCAGCAGATTGCCGAGCATCGGGTCGCTGCCGACGCGCGAGTGGTGGCTGTCGCTCCAGAAGATCAGGAGGCTGCCGGCGAAGGACAGGCCGATGCCGCCCAGCATCATGCGCGTGGGCCGCTCGCCGAAGAGCAGGAAGGAGGCGAGGCCGATCCATAGGGGGTTGGTGGTGACCAGCGCGGTGCTGGAGGCTACCGAGGTGTATTCCAGGGAGCTGATCCAGGTCCCGAAATGCAGGGCCAGGAATAGCCCGGCGGTCAGCGCCAGCGCCATCTGACGGCCCGACAGCGCGGTCAGGTCGCGCCGCGAATGGAGCAGGGCCAGCGGTGTGACGACGAGCGCGGCGAGTCCCAGCCGCCAGGCCGCCACGACCAGTGACGCGACCCCTTCGGCCTGGGCGAGGCGGGCGAAGATGGCGCCGAAGGACACAGCCGTGAGCCCGAGGGCGAGGACGAGCAAGGGGAGCCAGCGGGCAGGGGATGGGGTGGGGGTGGGCATTTCTCTTTTCAAGCCGCCGGCTATCGGGCGATTCGGGCGTTCCGCTTCAACGGCATGCGTGGCTCGTGGTCCGGATGCAGGCCGCAGGCCGGAATCCGGGGACAGCGCCGACGTGGGGGGGGAGCGCTGTCTCCCGGTTTCTGCTGCGCTCCGTCCGGGCTATGCGTGACCACCCTCCAGATACGCCGCCCGCACCTCCTGACTCGCCAGCAGCTCACCGCCGGTCCCGGCGAGCGTGATCTCGCCGTGCTGCAGCACGTAGCCGCGGTGGGCCACGCGCAGCGCCTGGTTGGCGTTCTGCTCCACCAGCAGGATGGTCATGCCGTGGTCTCGGTTGAGCTCCTTCACGATCTGGAAGATCTTGCGGATGTAGATCGGCGCGAGCCCCAGGGAGGGCTCGTCGAGCAGCAGCAGCTTCGGCCGGCTCATCAGCGCGCGGCCGATGGCGAGCATCTGCTGCTCGCCGCCCGAGAGCGTGCCGGCGCGCTGGGACTGGCGCTCCTCGAGGATGGGGAACATCGCGAAGACCCGCGCGATGTCGGCCTCGTAGTTCTCGGGGGCGGCGTAGGCGGCGCCCATCTGCAGGTTCTCGATCACCGTCATGCGCGGGAAGATGCGCCGGCCTTCGGGCACCAGCGCGATGCCGCGGCGGGCGATCTCGTGGGTGGTGAGCCGGGTGATGTCCTCCCCGTCGAACACGACGCGCCCGGCGCTCGCCTGGGGCTTGCCGAAGAGGCTCATCATCAGGGTCGACTTGCCGGCGCCGTTGGCGCCGATAAGGGTCACGATCTCGCCCACCTGCACCTCGACGTCGATGCCGCGAAGCGCGTGGATGTGGCCGTAATGGGCGTGCACGCCCTCCATCGAAAGCATCATGCCGTGGCCTCCTCGTTCACGTGGCCGTCGTCGCCGACGGCGCCCTCCTCATCGTCCTCGCCGAGATAGGCCTTGATCACCTGCGGGTCGTTCTTCACGACGTCCGGCGTGCCTTCCGCGATCTTGCGTCCGTAGCTGATCACGGCGATGTGGTCGGACACGTTCATCACCACGCTCATGTCGTGCTCGATGAGCAGGATGGCGATGCCCTGCTCGCGGCACAGGTAGAGCAGGAGTTCGTTGAGCTCGGCCGATTCGCGCGGGTTCAGGCCGGCCGCGGGCTCGTCCAGGCACAGCAGCACCGGATCGACGCACAGCGCGCGGGCGATCTCGATGCGGCGCTGGATGCCGTAGGGCAGGTCGCCGGCGGCGTGGTCGGCGAGCTCTTCGAGCTTGAGGCGGCGCAGCCAGGTGGCGGCGCGCTCGACCGCCTCGGCCTCGGCCAGGCGATAGCCCCGCAGGCCGAACAGGCCCGCGAGGGAGAACTTCGAGGCCCGCTGCAGCACGTTGTGCTGGGCCACGACGAGGTTCTCCAGCACCGTCATCTTCGGGAACAGGCGGATGTTCTGGAAGGTGCGCACCACCTGGGCGTCGCGGGCGACGCGGTGGCTCGCCAGCGCCTCCAGGCGGATCTCGCCCTTGTCCGGGTGGGCGAGCCGCAGTGTGCCGGTGGTCGGCTTGTAGAAGCCGGTCAGGCAGTTGAACAGCGTCGTCTTGCCCGCACCGTTGGGGCCGATGATGCCGGTGATCTTGCCGGCCGGCACTTCGAGCGAGAGGTCGTCGATGGCGGTGAGGCCGCCGAAGCGCATCGTGAGATTGCGGACGGAAAGCAGCGTGCTCATCGTGCGCCCTCCCTGGCGGTTGCCGCGCCGGCGAGGCGCAGCGTCGGTTCGCGATGGGCGAGCAGGCCGCCCGGCTTCCACACCATGATCAGCACCATCGCCATGCCGAAGAGCAGCATCCGGTACTCGGCGAAATTGCGGCCGAACTCCGGGATCAGCACCAGCAGGGCCGCGGCGAGCACCACGCCCATCTGGGAGCCCATGCCGCCCAGCACCACGATGGCGAGGATGATGGCCGACTCGGTGAACACGAAGCTCTCCGGCGAGATGAATCCCTGGCGCGCGGCGAAGAACACCCCGGCGAAGCCGCCCAGCATGGCGCCGATGGCGAAGGCCGAGAGCTTGATGTTGGTGGTGTTCATGCCCATCGCCTGGCAGGCGATCTCGTCCTCGCGCAGCGCCTCCCAGGCGCGGCCCACGGGGAGCTTCCTCAGTCGCGACACGAAGGCGTGGGTGAGCAGCGCCAGCACCAGGATCAGGTAGTAGAGGAAGATGATGCGGTGCATCGGCGAGAACTCCAGGCCGAAGAAGCCGGCGAAGTTCTGCCCGCCCTCGGGTGCGCTGCGGGAGAACTCCAGGCCCAGGAAGGTCGGCCGCGGGATGGAGCTGATGCCGTTGGGACCGCCCGACAGCTCGGTCCAGTTCACCAGCACGATGCGGATGATCTCGCCGAAGCCGAGGGTGACGATCGCGAGATAGTCGCCGCGCAGCCGCAGGATGGGATAGCCGAGCAGGATGCCGAACGTCGCCGCGAGAGCCCCCGAGACCGGCAGCGCTTCCCAGAAGCTCCAGCCGAACTGGGTCGACAGCAGCGCATAGGAATAGGCGCCGACAGCGTAGAAGGCGACGTAGCCGAGGTCGAGAAGCCCCGCCAGCCCGACCACCACGTTCAGGCCCCAGCCGAGCATCACGTAGATCAGCACGGTGGTGGCGGTGTCCACCACGTAGCGGTTGTCGGCGTACACGATGGGCAGGGCGATCGAGGCGCCGAGGGCGAGCCATCCGAGCACGGTGACGACTCTGGGCCCGCGGCCCGGCTCCGGCCGCGCGGCGGCCGCCGCCCGGGCGCGGGCGAGCTTGCGTGCCCCCATCTGGTCGATGGTCCAGCGCAACAGCAGGCGCCCGGCGAACACCGCCGCGATGGCCGCCACGAGCAGTCCGAAGCGGGTCTCGACCCCGAGCCGGCCGCCGACGTCGACGGTGGTAAGGCCGATCATCGGGATGCCGAGGATGAGGCCGACGAAGGCGACCCAGCCGGCGTCACGCAGACGCTCGGTCGGCGTCATGGCGTGGTGGGCGAAGACGACGGCGCTCATCAGACCTTCTCCACTTCCGGACGGCCGAGCAGGCCGGAGGGGCGCAGCATCAGCACCAGGCACAGGATGCCGAAGGTGGCGACGTCCTTGTACTCGGCCCACAGGTAGGCGGCCCAGAAGGACTCGATCAGTCCGATCAGCAGGCCGCCGAGCATCGCCCCGGGGAGCGAGCCGATGCCGCCCAGCACCGCCGCGGTGAAGGCCTTGATGCCGGCGAGAAAGCCGATGAAGAAGTCGACCACGCCGTAATACACCGTCACCATCACCCCGGCCACGGCCGCGAGGGAGGCGCCCAGCATGAAGGTGAGCGAGATGGTGCGATCGACGTTCACCCCCAGGAGCGAGGCCATGGTGCGGTCCTGCTCGCAGGCGCGCTGCTGGCGGCCGAAGGGGGTCTGGGTGATCAGCCAGGTGAAGGCGAACATCAGCACCACGGTGGTGACGATGATGAGCAGCTGGCTCCAGCCGATCTGCACGGTGAATGCGGGCGTGCTCCACAGCTGCAGCCCGCCCTCGATGACGGGGGGGATGGGCTTCACCCGCGCGCCCTGGGTGAGCTGCACCGCGTTCTGCAGGAAGATGGACATGCCGATCGCCGAGATCAGCGGCGCGAGCCGGGTGGAGCCCCGCAGCGGCCGGTAGGCGGTGCGCTCGACGGCCCAGCCGTAGGCCGAGGTGAAGAAGATCGCCACGATCAGCACGAAGGTCAGCGCGAGCGGAATCGAGGTGACGTCGGCCGCCGCGAGCAGCGTGAAGGCGGTGATCGCGATGAACGCGCTCACCATGAAGATGTCGCCGTGGGCGAAGTTGATCATGCCGATGATGCCGTACACCATCGTGTAGCCGATCGCGATCAGGCCGTACATGGCGCCGAGCGTCAGCCCGTTGATGAGTTGTTGCAGAGCGTAGGCCACGTTGTCTCCCGGGAGGGCTCCCGCACGACGGCCCCGCCGAGCATATCGGCCGGCCGTGCACGGGATTGTGGTTTTACGGGTTCCGTTCCGGCCCGCGCTGGAGCCGGAACGGACGCGGAGACGACTTACTTCGCGTAGTCGTACTGGCCGCCCTTCCAGCGATAGACCACGAAGCCGGGCTTCTTCTGGTCGCCCTTGGCGTCGAAGGACAGCTCGCCGATCACGGTCTTGAAGGTCCCGTTGCGCATCGCCTTCTCGAGGTCCTTGTACTTCACGCTCTTGGCGTTGTTGGCCGCCTGCTCGAAGAGCTGCATGGCGGCGTAGGCGTAGAGCACATAGCCTTCCGGCTCGACCTTGGCGGCGCGGAACTTCTCCACCACCGGGGCAGCCTCGGGGTTCTTGCGCGGGTCGGGCGAGAAGGTGAACATCACGTTGTCCGCGGCGGGGCCGGCGGCGGTGACGAGCTCCGAGTTGGTCATGGTGTCGCCGCCCATCACGGTGAGCTGCAGGCCGGCCTGCTGGGCCTGGCGCAGGATGAGCGCGACCTCGGTGTGGTAGCCGCCGTAGGCCATCACCTCGACGCCGGCCTGCTTGAGCTTGGTGACCAGGCCCGAGTAGTCCTTCTCGCCGGCGGTGATCGATTCGCGCAGGGTCGGCTTCACGCCCTTGCCTTCCATCGCCTTGGCCATCTCGTCGGCGAGGCCCTTGCCGTAGGCGCTCTTGTCGTCGACGACGGCGACCTTCTTGCCCTTGAAGTTGTCGGCGATGTAGCCGCCGGCCACCGCGCCCTGCTGGTCGTCGCGGCCCATGATGCGGAAGACGTTGTTCAGGCCGCGCTCGGTGACCTTCGGGTTGGTGGATACGGTCGCCATGGGGATGTCCGACTCGTTGTAGACGTCCGAGGCCGGGATGGTGGAACTGGAGCACCAGTGGCCGTGCATGAACACGATGTTCTTGTTCACCATGGTGTTCGCCACCGAGACCGCCTGCTTCGGGTCGCAGGCGTCGTCGCCCACCTCCAGCTTCAGCTTCTCGCCCAGCACGCCGCCGCGCGCGTTGATGTCGGCGATGGCCATCTCCGCACCCTTGCGGATCTGGTCGCCGGCCGAGGCGTACTGGCCGGTCATCGGGCCGGCGATGGCCACCGGCAGGTCGGCGAGCGAGGTCTGGGAGTAGGCGCCGAGCGCCAGGCAGGCAGTGGCGAGCAGGGTTTTCTTCATGAGACGTCTCCTTCTTTGCGGTGTTGGAACCGGGATCAGGACAAGCCGCGCACCATACGGTGGCGTTTGTGCCCGGGTAAGGTAAGCGAATTTCCAGGTAATGCCATTCGTAGTGCCCCTAACGTAGCCGCGGATACCGGAGTCGGGGCATCTCCGGCACCGTGTTCCGCGTTGGGCCTTCAGCCCCCCATGGCCATCAGGCTCGCGTTGCCGCCGGCCGCCGCCGTGTTCACGCTGACCGTGCGCTCGTGGACCAGGCGGGCCGGGTCGTACTCTGGCTCCGGCCGCAGCAGGCCCACGATCGGTCCTCCGCGCGCGGCCAGGCGCACCCGCCAGGCGTCGGCCTCGGCGTCCGGGCCGTCGAAGAGCAGTGCGCCGAAATCCGTCTCCTGCCAGCCCGCGTCGAGCGCCAGCCGAGCGGCCAGTTGCGGGGGGAGGGCGGCGGCGAGCTTGCGCGTGACCTCGTTGTCGTCCATCACCAGGCGGTTGCCGGTGGCGAGCGCCGCCAGCACCTGGTGCAGGCGGGCGGCGCTGCCGCTCGCCACGCCGGCGATGCGTCCGCGCGGAACGAAGCGCAGGCTGTCGTCCTCGCCGGTGGGGCCGGGCAGGGCGAGTTGCAGGCCGTCGAGGCGGCGGGCGCGATAGGCGTCGATGCGGTCGCGCAGCACCGCGATGTCGTCGCCCTCGAGCAAGGCCCGGCCGGGGCCTTCCAGCCAATCGGCGAACTGGGCGAGCGCATCCGGCGCGTCCGCCGCCGGGCGCTCGAACACGGGGCCGGGGCTGCGGGCGAGGAGGCGGTGCAGGTAGAGCGGACCGCCCGCCTTAGGGCCGGTGCCCGAAAGGCCCTCGCCGCCGAAGGGCTGCACCCCCACCACCGCCCCGATCATGTTGCGGTTCACGTACAGGTTGCCGACGTGGGCGCGCGCGACCACGCGGCCGATGGTCTCGTCGATGCGCGAGTGCACGCCCATGGTGAGGCCGTAGCCGGTGGCGTTGATCGCGTCGACCAGCCGCTCCAGGTCGCGCGCGCGGTAGCGCAGCACGTGCAGGACGGGGCCGAACTGCTCGCGGCCGAGGCGGGCGAGGCCGTCGATCTCGATGATGGTGGGCGCGACGAAGGTGCCGCGCTCGCAGTCGGCGGGCAGGCGCAGGCGGGTGACCCGGCAGCCGGCGGTCTGCATCGCGGCCACGTGGCGTTCCAGGCCGTCGCGCGCCTCGGCGTCGATCACCGGCCCCACGTCGCGGCGCACGTCGGCCGGATCCCCCACCGACAGCTCGCGCGCGGCGCCCTGCAGCATCTCGAGCATGCCGTCGGCCACGTCCTCCTGCAGGCACAGCACGCGCAGCGCCGAGCAGCGCTGGCCGGCGGAGTCGAAGCTGGAAGCGAGCACGTCGGCCACCACCTGCTCGGCCAGCGCGGTGGAGTCCACGATCATCGCGTTCTGCCCGCCGGTCTCCGCGATCAGCGGCACGTTGCCGCCGCGCGCGGCGAGCGCCCGGTTGATGAGACCGGCCACTTCGGTCGAGCCGGTGAACATCACCCCGCGCACCCGCGGATCCGCCACCAGGGCGGCGCCCACCGTCTCGCCGCGGCCGGGCAGGAGCTGCAGCGCGGCGGCGGGGATGCCCGCCTCGTGGAACAGGCGCACCGCGGCGGCGGCGATGAGGGGCGTCTGCTCGGCCGGCTTGGCGATCACCGGGTTGCCGGCGGCGAGCGCCGCGGCGACCTGGCCGGTGAAGATCGCCAGGGGGAAGTTCCACGGGCTGATGCACAGCACCGGGCCGAGCGGGATGTGGGTGCCGTTGTCGAAGCCGCGCGCTTCGGCGGCGTAGTAGCGGCAGAAGTCGACCGCTTCGCGCAGCTCGGCCACCGCATTGGCCCAGGTCTTGCCGGCCTCGCGCACCGCAAGCGCCATGAGGCGGTCGCCGTCGCGCTCGAGGAGGTCGGCGGCGCGTGCGAGGCAATCGGCCCGCTCGCCCGGCGTGCGCGCGGACCAGCCCGGGGCCTCGGCCGCGGCGGCGGCAAGGGCGGCTTCCACTTCCGCGTTCCCGGCCTCGCTCACCTGGCCGACGACGTCGCCGTGGTCGGCCGGGTTGCGCACCGGCCGAGGCGCCGCTTGCGGGGGCACCGGGCGAGCGAGCAGCGGTCCCGCCTCTGCGGGCGCCGCGCGGCTGGCCGCCAGCGCGGCGGCGAAGCGCTCGCGGACCGTCTCGCTCGCCAGGTCCACGCCCGCGGAGTTCGCCCGTGCGGTGCCGTAGAGTTCGGCCGGCAGCGGGATGCGCGGATGGGGTGCGCCGGCGAGCGGGGCGGCCTCGGCCACCGGATCCGCGATCAGCGCCTCGACCGGGATGTTCTCGTCCACGATGCGGTTCACGAAGCTGCTGTTGGCGCCGTTCTCCAGCAGGCGGCGCACCAGGTAGGCGAGCAGGGTCTCGTGGCTGCCGACCGGCGCGTAGATGCGCACCATGCGGTGCAGCTCGGGGTGGCCGACGATCTGGTCGTACAGCGGCTCGCCCATGCCGTGCAGGCACTGGAACTCGTAGTCGCCGATGGCGTAGCGCTCGCCGGCCATGTGGAACACTGCGGCCAGGGTGTGCGCGTTGTGGGTGGCGAACTGCGGGTAGACCGCGTCCCGCGCGGCCAGCAGCTTCCTGGCGCAGGCGAGGTAGGAGACGTCGCTGTAGACCTTGCGGGTGAACACCGGGTAGCCGCTCATGCCGTCCATCTGCGCGCGCTTGATCTCGGCGTCCCAGTAGGCGCCCTTGACCAGCCGCACCATCATGCGCCGGCCGGTCGCGCGTGCCAGCTCGACGATCCAGTCGATCACCAGCGCGGCGCGCTTCTGGTAGGCCTGGACGACGAAGCCGAGTCCGTCCCAGCCGGCGAGCTCGGGGTCCTCCGCGAGCGCTTCCAGCAGGTCGAGGGAGAGGTCCAGCCGGTCGGCCTCCTCGGCGTCGATGTTGAGTCCGATGTCGTACTCGCGGGCGAGCAGACACAAGGCGCGCAGGCGCGGCAGCAGCTCGCCGATCACGCGGTCGCGCTGCGACCATACGTAGCGCGGATGCAGGGCGGAGAGCTTCACCGAGATGCCGTTGCCGTCGATCACGCCACGACCGGCCGAGCCCGTGCCGATGGCGAGGATGGCCTCCTCGTAGGCCCGGTAGTAGCGCTCGGCGTCCGCCGCGGTCATGGCCGCTTCGCCCAGCATGTCGAAGGAGTAGCGGTAGCCGCGCTTCTCTGCGCTGGTGCCGCGGTCCAGGGCCTCGGCGATGGTGCGCCCCGTCACGAACTGCTCGCCCAGCATGCGCATCGCCAGGTCCATGCCCTTGCGGATCAGAGGCTCGCCGCCGCGGGCGAGGAGGCGGGTGAGGGCGCTGCCCAGGCCTTCCTCGCTGCTGGTGGACACCAGCCGGCCGGTGATCAGGAGGCCCCAGGTGGCGGCGTTCACGAAGAGCGAGGGGCTGTGCCCGATGTGCGCGCGCCAGTCGCCGCCGGCGAGCTTGTCGCGGATCAACCGATCGGCGGTGGCCTTGTCCGGAACGCGCAGGAGGGCTTCGGCCAGGCACATGAGCGCCACGCCTTCCTGGCTGGACAGGGAGAACTCCTTCATCAGCGCATCTACACCGGAGGAGCGCACCCGCTTGCTGCGCAGGCCGCTCACCAGCTTGTGGGCGAGGCGGCCGATGCGGCCCTGCAGGGCGTCGTCCACCCGCGCGGCGGCGACCAGGGGCGGCACGCATTCGGGCTCGGGACTGCGCCAGGCGGCGTCGATCTGCCGGCGCAGCGGGGTACGGGGCGCATCGGTGAGCGCGGCCGCGGCCGCCGGGTACGAAGCGGTGGTATTCACGACAGGGACTCCATCACGTATTTTGTCCGGGCGGCGGACGACACCCGGGCCGTAAGTTCGAGTGACTGAAATATGCGTGAATAACAACAGGTTATGGCTCCAAAGATCCGATTTATTCAGGCATAATTCCTACAAGAAAACCGGTAGGCAGGCAATTGGCCTGTTGCGCTGCAATGGACAGGATCGATCTGAAGATACTCGCGGAGCTGCAGGCGGACGCCCGGCTGTCGGTGGTGGAGTTGTCGCGCCGCGTCGGACTGACCAAGACGCCCTGTGCCGAGCGCATCCGCCGCCTCGAGAAGGCCGGCGTGATCCGCGGCTACCATGCCGAGCTCGATCCGGACGCGGTGGGGGCCGGGCACATCGTGATCGTGCAGGTGCTGCTGACCAGCACCACCGCCCACGACCTGAAGCGCTTCAACGAGGCGGTGATCCGCATCCCCGAGATCCAGTCCTGCCACATGATCGCCGGGGACTTCGACTACCTGCTGAAGGTGCGCACGCGCGACATCCACGAGTACCGGCAGGTGATGGGCGAGAAGATCTCCGAGCTGCCGTGCGTCAAGCAGACGCACACCTACGTGGTCATGGAGAACGTCAAGGACGAACCGGGCGTGCCGGTGCCGCGGGGGTGAGCAGTCGGCCCCGCGGGCCGGACGCACCCTTCAGGCCGTGCCGGTGGCGCGCTCGGTGCGGAAGCGGGCGAGGTATTCCTGGAAGCGTCCCGCGGCGATCGCCTCGCGCAGCTCCCCGGTGAGCACCTGGTAGTAGTGCAGGTTGTGGATGGTGTTCAGCATGCTGCCGAGGATCTCGCCGGCCCGGTGCAGATGGTGGAGGTAGGCGCGGCTGAAGTTGCGGCAGGTGTAGCAGTCGCAGGAGGGATCGAGCGGGCGGGTGTCCTGCTTGTGCACCGCGTTCTTGATCTTCAGGTCGCCGTAGCGGGTGAACAGCCAGCCGTTGCGGGCGTTGCGGGTGGGCATCACGCAGTCGAACATGTCTATGCCGGCCGCCACACCCGCCACGATGTCCTCGGGTGTGCCCACCCCCATCAGGTAGCGGGGCCGCTCGGCGGGCAGCCGCGGCGCCACATGGCCGAGGATGCGCGCCATGTCCTCCTTGGACTCGCCCACCGAGAGCCCGCCGATGGCGTAGCCGGAGAAGCCGATGTCCAGCAGTCCTGCCAGCGACTCGTCGCGCAGGTCCTCGTACATGCCGCCCTGCACGATGCCGAAGAGGGCATTGCGGTTGCCGAGCCGGTCGAACTCGTCGCGGGAGCGGCGCGCCCAGCGCAGGGACAGGCGCATGGACTTGCCCGCCTCGTCGTGGGTGGCCGGGTGCGGGGTGCACTCGTCGAAGATCATCACCACGTCGGAATCGAGCACGGTCTGGATGCGCATCGACTCCTCGGGCGTGAGGAAGAGCTTCGCCCCGTCGATGGGCGAGGAGAACTTCACCCCCTCCTCGGTGATCTTGCGCAGCGCCCCCAGGCTGAACACCTGGAAGCCGCCCGAATCGGTGAGGATGGGCTTGTCCCAGCCCATGAAGCGGTGCAGCCCGCCGTGGGCGGCGACCACGTCCAGCCCCGGGCGCAGCCACAAGTGGAAGGTGTTGCCCAGGCAGATCTGGGCGCCGATGTCGGCGAGCGCGGCCGGCGTCATCGCCTTCACCGTGCCGTAGGTGCCCACCGGCATGAAGACCGGGGTCTCGACCGTGCCGTGGGCGAGGGTGATGCGGCCGCGGCGGGCCGCGCCGTCACGGGTGACGAGCTCAAACTGCATCGTTGCGGTGGGCGATGAACATCGCATCGCCATAGCTGAAGAATCGATACGAATGCGCCACCGCGTGAGCGTAGGCGCGGCGGATCTCGTCCCTCCCGGCCAGCGCCGACACCAGCATGAGGAGCGTCGACTTCGGCAGGTGGAAGTTGGTGATCAGGGCATCCGTGACCTGGAAGCGGTAGCCGGGCAGGATGAAGAGCTCGGTCTCGCCCACGCCCGCCTCCAGCGCACCGTCCTGGGCGGCGCCCTCCAGCGCGCGCAGGCTGGTTGTGCCCACCGCGATGACCCGGCCGCCGGCGGCGCGCGTGGCAGCCACAGCGTCGGCGGTCTCCTGGGGCACGACGTAGCGCTCCCGGTGCATGCGGTGCTCGGAGAGCTGGTTCACCCGCACCGGCTGGAAGGTCCCGGCGCCCACGTGCAGCGTCAGCCAGGCACAGCGCACGCCGCGCTCGGCGAGCCGCTCGAAGAGCGCCTCGTCGAAATGCAGGCCCGCGGTGGGCGCCGCCACCGAGCCCGGCGCGCGGGCATACACCGTCTGGTAGCGCGACTCGTCGTACTGGTCGGCGGCGCGTCCGATATAGGGCGGCAGCGGCAGCTTGCCGTGGCGCTCGACGAGGGTGAGGACGTCCTCCTCCTCGGGAAAGCGCAGATGGAAGAACTCGCCCACGCGGCCCAGCACGGTGACGTCGAAGGCGTCCGCGAGGCGCAAACGCGCCCCGGTGCGCGGCGACTTGCTCGCCCGCACCTGGGCGAGCGCCTCGTGCGGGCCGATCGGTCGCTCGACCAGCACCTCGACGTGGCCGCCGGTGTCCTTCATGCCGAACAGGCGCGCATGGATCACACGGGTGTCGTTGAACACCAGCAGGTCGCCGGGATTCACCAGGGTCGGCAGGTCCGCGAACACCCGGTCCTGCAGCTGTCCGTTCTCGAGCACCAGCAGGCGGCTCGCACTGCGTTCGGCGAGCGGGCACTGGGCGATCAGCTCGGGCGGAAGGTGGTAGTCGAAGTCGTCGAGGGTGAGGGGCATGCGCTTGCTGCTCACGGGCAGATTCATGGATAATGCGGCGCTTCCCTGCCGGGATGGCGGAATCGGTAGACGCAGCGGACTCAAAATCCGCCGGTGGTGACACTGTGAGGGTTCGAGTCCCTCTCCCGGCACCAGCGCCGCACCCGGCGCTGTACGCGCAAGGCGCCGGATTCTATCAGACTTCCGGCCGCGTCTCCCGTCGCACTCGGCCCCCGCGAGCCCGCCCGCAAAAAAAAGACCGGACGCGATGGTCCGGCCTCCCACAGCAATATGTGTTGTTGTCCCGTGTTGTTGGTGTTGTCCCTCTCGTGCCCGTTGCGAGGCGGCCTCAGTCGCTGATGGTCACGGGCATTTCATCGCTGCCGCCGCCGCTGGAAGTGGCCCGTACCGAGTCACCGCCCTGCGGCACGACCGGGCTGTTCCGCACGTCGATCTGCCAGGCGCCGGTCGCGTCGGCCGTCGCCGTACCGATCACCGCACCGGTGCGGACAAGGGTCACAGTGACGACTTCGCCGGGCTGGTTGGTGCTTCCGCGCACTTCCCACCGCTGCTTGTCGCTGCGGTAGTTGGCACGGGATATGTCGACTACATCCATCACCACCTGCTCACCGGTGATCGTCACCAGCGCGGTGTTCGAGACCAGGCCTTCGAGATCGCTCACGGTGTACTGGAAGGTGTAGGGGCCCACGCCCGGCGCCGTCACCAGCACGTCGCCGTTGCCCTGGTTCTGCACCACGAGGTCCGGGGAGATGTTGCTGATCGCTACTGTGGTGGGGTCCAGGTTTCCGTTCGGATCGTTGTCGTTGGCCGTGAGGTGAACCTCGGTTGCGAGGCCGATGAATACGGTCGCCGCGTCGTCTGCCGCAACCGGCGGCTCGTTCGTAGCCGGCGTTTCGACTGTCGTCGGCGCGACCACGCCGTCGACCGAGGAAACCGCCCAGGCGGAGGGAACCTGGCTCGTCTCGGCCCGCACTTCGGAGGGGCAGGCACCGAGCGAGTCGGTCTCGCCCTCGTTGACGTCCGCCCGGAAACGATACGTGCCGAACTGGGGCTGCTCCAGGTCCGAGGTAGTGGCGATGGAGCCGAAGACGGCGCCCGTCTTGGCGTTGGAGATGGTGACCGTGGTGTTGGCCGGCAGGTAGGAGGCGCCCAACACCTCGAGGCGTCCGCCCGGATCGCAACGCGCCCGGGTGATGCTCGTCTGGTGGGTGGCGGCGTCCACCAGGTCGCCGCCGCCGGCCTCCACCAGGAAGTGGTAGAAGTAGCCGTCAGGGGCGTAGTAGCCCTCGACCGCGGCGAAGGCGCCTACCGGAATCGTGTCCGGCAGCACCGCGAAGCCGAACTCGTTGAAATAGCCCTCCGACGGCAGGCGCGGCTCCGTGCTCTCCTTCATCGGGACACCGAGGAGTGCTCTCATGCCGCCTTCGTTCTTGGTTAGCGCGCCGAGCAGCACGGTCTCCGACGGTTCGATCTCCACGTCCGCGATGACGGGCGTGGCGACGCCATTGGCGTCGATGACGACCTCTCCGATCAGAATCGCCGTTCCGCCGATGAAGCCGGGCTGGTCGCGACCGGGAAAGTAGGTCGGATCAGCCAGCTGCTGCAGGGTGATGTTCGCGGTCGGGGTATGGATGTTCGCTCCCTGCGGAACAAAGAAGGTCCGCCCGAATACCGTGAGTTCCACGCCGCTGCCGTCGGGCAGGGCGTAGACCTGGCTGACCCGGCCTTCGGCTTCGAAGGGGATCGGCGCCACCTGGGCCGAGGCGGCGAACGGAAGGGCGAGGAAGCCGGTCGCCACGAGCGTGCGCACCACCGGCCGGATGGACCAGGTTTCGTATTCGTTGTCTCTGCTGTTGTTCATCGTCGTGCTCCATGTGTCGACCGGATGCGAGACGAGCTTCAGGACTCTTGCAGCGCCCCCGCCCGTGGTTGTACTCGGCGTCCGCTCTTGTTGCAGGCATATGCCGAATGCCTTCCCTGACCGCCCCGGGTCGCCCCGAGTGTGCCGTCGAGGAGCAGATAGCAACGCCCATGCCAGTGTTCGAGCGGGGCTGGAGAGCCTGAAAACAGTGGGGTATGTGGAAATCTTCACGCTGCCGAGGGCGGGATTCCCCGCCGATGGGTTAAATGCCCCACCCAGACCGGGTAGCCCTGGGGGATAAGGACGAGGCGGTAGTGATTTTCCCGCCCGGCCATGCGCTAATGTTTCGAAGCGTTAATTAAGTCACGGAACGTTTCGGGCCACGGTGGCAGACTCGTCCCCACATGTGGGGAATCTGCCCCGCAGGCGCCTCTTCGCGAGGCCGGCGTCGCCGGGAGCGACCATGAGCAGACCCAGCATCCTCAAGCCGTTCAACCTGCTGCGATGGTTTTCCGTCGTGAGCATGGTGGTGATCGCGGGTGTGTCCGTGGTCATCGCGATCGTCGTCTCCCACTACTTCGTTTCCAAGACGATCGAGCGCGACGCCCTGCTCACCGCGCAATTCATTCAGACGCTCGCCGAGGCCGAGGTGCGCCACGCCGACCTCGGGCGCGGCCTGACCATGGGGCAGTTCCTCGACGACCGGGTCGCCCCCGACAGCCTGGGCGTGCCGCGCGACGAGCTCGATCGCGTGCGCGCGGAGTTCTACGACCACATCCGGTATCTGCCCGACGCCCTGCTTGCGACGGTGTTCGCGCCCGACGGCATGATCGTGTGGTCGACCAACGCCGCGCTCATCGGCGTGCGCATCGTCGGCAACGAGGACCTGGACGAGACGGTGCGCTCCAGGGAGATGGTGGCGCGCGGCCACATCAAGATGCCGGGGGCGGAGCGGACCGAGCAGCAGTTCGTGCGCCAGCCCCAGGACATGTACATCGAGAACTACATTCCGCTGCTCGATGGCCAGGGCAAGCTCGTGTCGGTGGTCGAGGTCTACAAGGAGCCGGCGGGGCTCATCGCCACGCTGCGCGAAGGCTATCTGCTGGTGTGGCTGGTGACCGTCTTCGGTTCCGTGGCGATCTACCTGTCGCTGTTCTGGATCGTGCGCCGCGCGGCGATGCTGCTCAAGACGCAGCAGCAGACCATCGTCGAGAACGAGACCCTGGTGGCCTTGGGCGAGATGTCGTCGGCGGTCGCCCACGGCCTGCGCAATCCCCTCGCCGCGATTCGCTCGAGCGCGGAGCTGGCGCTCGACGCCGACCCCGCGGCCGTGCAGAAGAGCATCGGCCAGATCATCAGCCAGGTGGACCGGCTGTCGCGCTGGGTGCGGGAACTGCTCCTCTTCGCCCGGCCGATGAGCGACGAGCGCGAAGAGGTGGACCTGTCCGGCGTGACGAGCGATGTACTGCGCGCCTTCGATCAGCAGATCCGGCAGGCGGGCATCCAGGTCGACTTCGCGCCTACGGCGCCGCTGCCACCGGTCACCGGCCACGTGGCACTGGTGACCCAGGCGCTCAACAGCATCTTCGCCAACGCCATCGAGGCCATGCCCAAGGGCGGACGGCTGGGGGTGTCCATCGGGCCGGACCCGCAAGGCGAAGGGCTCATGCTCACGGTGAGCGATACCGGTGCCGGCATGAGCGAGACGCAGCTCGAGCTCGCCTTCAAGCCCTTTCACACCACCAAGCGCTCGGGGCTCGGGGTCGGCCTCCCGCTGGTGAAACGGATCATGGAACGCTTCGGCGGCGCAATACGCATCGAGAGCCGCGAGAAGCAGGGGACGAACATATACCTGAGCTTCAGGTTCGCAGATCGGGGATGAGGAAGATGGGAAACACCGTGCTTATCGTCGAGGACGACGAAATCCTGGCCGACAACATCCGCACCTATCTGGAGCGCAACCGCTGGGAGGCGCATGTGTGCGAGTCTGCCGAGGAGGCGCTGGAGAAGCTGGAGACGCTGCATCCGGATGTGATGCTGACCGACCAGACCCTGCCGGGGATGACGGGAATCGAGCTGCTGGGTCGGGCGCTTGCGCTGGATCCGCAGCTCAAGGCCATCATGATGACCGGTGACGGCAACGTGCAGTGCGCGGTCGACGCCATGAAGGCGGGCGCCTACGACTATCTGACCAAGCCGGTGGTGCTCGCCGAGCTCAAGCTGCTCATCGAGAAGGCCATCGGCGCGCAGCAGATGGAGAAGACCCTTTCCTTCTACCAGGCGCGCGAGGCGCAGGACGCCGGCGTATCGGGGCTGCTCGGCAACTCGCCGCCCATGCAGGCGATGAAGGCCATGATGCGCCAGCTCCTGGACGCGGAGACACGCATGGCGAGCGACGACCTGCCGGTGGTGCTGATCAACGGCGATACCGGCACCGGCAAGGAGCTGGTAGCCCGCGCGCTACACTTCGACGGTGCGCGCAAGGCCGGTCCCTTCGTCGAGGTGAACTGCGCCTCCATCCCGTCGCATCTTCTCGAGGCCGAGCTCTTCGGCCACGAGAAGGGCGCCTTCACCGACGCGAAGGACCGCCGGGTCGGGCTGGTGGAAGCGGCCGACGGCGGCACGCTCTTCCTCGACGAGATCGGCGAGATCGACTTCACCCTCCAGGCGAAGCTCCTCAAGCTCCTCGAGGAGCGCACCATCCGCAGGCTGGGTTCGGTCAAGGAGCGCAAGGTCAATCTGCGCATCATCAGCGCCACCAACCGCGACCTCGAGCAGATGGTGCGCGAAGGCAAGTTCCGGAGCGATCTCTACTTCCGCCTCCGCATCATCACCATCAAGGTGCCGCCGCTGCGTGCGCGGGGCGACGACATCCTGCTGCTGGCCAGGCACTTCCTCGCCCAGCACAGCCGGCGCTACGGCAAGTCCGGGCTGAGCTTCACCGCGGAGGCGGAGGCCGTACTGCGCGGCTACAGCTGGCCGGGCAACGTGCGCGAGCTGCGCAACATGCTGGAGCAGACCGTTCTGCTCGCCACCGGCAAGCTGGTCTCGCCCGCCCAGCTGGCGATCTGTCCGGGCTTGTCGGGCGACTGCGACCGGACCTTCCACGACTCCCACTCGTTCTGCATGTCGGTGCCGGCCAGCGGGGTGAACCTGCCCGACGTGGAGCGCGAGGCGGTGCTGAAGGTGCTCGACCGCACCGACTGGAACGTCACCAAGTCCGCCCGCCTGCTGGGGCTCACCCGCGACATGCTGCGCTACCGGATCGAGAAGCTCGGGCTGCAGCGCCCGGGCAACTGAGCGCCCGGCCGCCGCATCTTACTGGATGCTGCTCGCCAGCTCGAAGATCGGGATGTACATCAGGATCACGATGACGCCGATCACCAGTCCGATGAAGGCCATCAGCACCGGCTCGAAGAGGCGCACGAACCACTCGATCCAGCGGCTCATCTCCTCGTCGTAGAAGTCGGCGGTGCGCTCCATCATCGCGCCGAGCCGGCCCGACTGCTCGCCCGCGCGCAGCATCCGCAGCGACACGGGGGTGGCCAGCTGGTTCTGCTCCAGTGCCCACGACAGGGCATGGCCCTCTCGCACGCGCTCGGCCGCGCGGTCCAGCCGCGCGCGGGTGTCCGCGCCCAGCAGGCCGCGCACCATGCCGATCGCGGTCACGATGGGGATGCCGCCCTGCAGCAGGATGCCCAGGGAACGGTAGAAGCGCGCCAACTCGTAGATGAACAGGCGCTCGCGCAGGGCCGGAAGCGCGCTCGCCAGCCGCCCCGCCGCGGCCCGCACGCCGGCCTGGCGCAGCAGCACGGCGGCGGTCACGATCGCCGCCAGCAGGCCGCCGAACACGACGCCCTGGTGAGCGTGGAGGAACTGGCCGGTGGCGAGCAGCACCCGGGAGAGCCACGGCAGCTCGGAGCCGATGTCCTCGAACACCAGGGAGAAGCGCGGCACCACGTAGCCCACCAGGAAGAGCAGCACCCCACAGCCCACCAGTAAGAGCAGCGCCGGATACACCGAGGCGCTCACCACCTTCTGCTTCACCTCGTCGACCCGCGTGCGGTAGGCCACGTAGCGGCCCAGCGCGTCGCCCACCGCGCCGGTCTTCTCGCTCGACTGCACGAGCGCCACGTAGAGCTCCGGAAAGACCTCGGGATGGCTCGCGAGCGCCTGGGACAGGGATTTGCCCTCGTAGAGCAGGCGCACCAGGTCGGCGAGCACCTTGCGTGCCTCGCCGTCGCTCTCCTTCTCGGCGAGGCTCTCGAGGGCATCGATGAGCGCCAGGCCTGCGTTGAGCAGCGTCGCGAGTTCCTGACTGAAGAGCACCAGGGGGAAGCCTTCCCGGCGCCGCCATGCGATCCGCGGCCAGCGCTGCTCCGAGCGCACCGTCATGACCCGCAGGCCCTGCTGCTCGGCGAGCCGCGAGGCATCCGCGGCGGTGGCCGCCTCCAGCACCAGCGACTCCACACCGGCCGCCTTGCGTACCCCCTTCACGTGATAGCGCATGATGGCCGGTCCGCGTCACTGCCAGCTGGTGACGTCGGCGTTCTCGCCGTCGCCGCCGGGCTGGCCGTCCTTGCCCAGCGAGAGCAGGTCGTAGTCGCCGTTCTCGCCCGGTGAGGCGTACAGGTACTCGCGTCCCCAGGGATCGACCGGCACCGCCTTCTGCAGGTAGGGGCCGCCCCACTTGGGCGCGTCGCCGGGCCGCGTCACGAGCGCAGTCAGCCCCTGCTCGGTGGTGGGGTAGTGGCCCGTATCGAGGCGGTAGAGATCGAGCGCCTTGGCCAGGCCCTCGATCTGGGCGCGTGCCACCTTCGCCTCGGATTTGCCCAACTGGGTGAAATATTTCGGTGCCACGATTCCCGCCAGCAATCCCAGCACGACCAGGACCACGAGCAGTTCGAGGAGGGTGAAGCCGCGCAGGCGCCGCGATCGGGAGGGCTGACGAGCAGGCATGGAGATGTCCTTGTCCGGTAGCGGGATAAACACAGTGTAGGGACAGCCTTCGCCGCGCGTCAATTTGCCCGGCATGGGTGTAACGCAAGATTCACGCCAGTACGTTGGCGTGGCGCTTGCTTCGGCGACTCGGACGATCGCGCCGCGCAAGCCTACGCGCCGCTGCTTTCCGGGAGCCCATGATGAAGCCACGTCTCCGACTCGTCGCCGCCGTGTTCCTCGCCGGCCTGCCGGCCGCCGGAAGCGCAGGCATCGACGTGCTCACCTCCGCCGACGGCGCGCTGGTCCTCACCAACCTGCTGCACGATCCGGCGCCGACGCAGCCGGCTGCCGCACCCGCGGCACCGCTCGGAGCTGCGCTTCCGTTCGCGGAGATCGTGGCGGCCGCCGCCGTCGAATACGACCTGCCCGAAGCATTGCTGCATGCGGTCATCCACGTCGAGTCGAACCACGATCCGGCCGCCGTCTCGCCGCGCGGCGCCCTCGGGCTGATGCAGCTCATGCCCGCCACCGCGCGGGAGCTCGGCGTGGGCGATGCCCTCGATCCGGAGGTGAATGTCCGCGCCGGCGCGCGCTACCTGCGGCGCCTGCTCACCCTGTTCGGAGACGATCTCGCGCTCGCCCTGGCCGCCTACAACGCGGGTCCCGGGGCCGTCCTGCGCCACGACCGCGGGGTTCCGCCGTTCTCCGAGACGCGCCGGTACGTGCCCCGGGTGTTGGCGCATTTCCACCGCTTGCAGGCCTCGTTCGAGGCGCGGGGCGCGCTCGCCGTCAGGTGAGGTTTCCCTCAGCTTCGGCGGGGAAATTCCCCATCTTCGGGTGTGGGCACGCCGCCGCGGTGGCAAATATCCCGCTGTTTGCGCTGCTGGCGGCCATCCGCGTGGGTGTCGACGTTCCGGATTATGCCTTTGGTATCGATGCGCTTTCCGAGCGGACATTTTTCCGATCCCGCCAAGGGGCTGCCAGAGCGTGAAATATTTCACGATGTTTCCGTCGAGCAGCGCTTTTCTGTCCCGAATGTTGCTCTGCAGCAACGCGGAACCCCGCGATCCGACTGCCTTTCTGGGGAATCCTTGCGCAAGCGTGGGGAATTCCTGGGGAAAAGCGCGGCCATGATGTGGGGTCCGATTGTAACTATATGAATCGACAATAAAAGATGCGCCTGGCATGCCCTTTGCGACACGGAGCGCGAGTCCGGTACCTGCGGTGACGAGGCGAAGTCCCGAGCGGCGGATTCGGATCGGGGAGGCGCCGGAGAGGAATCGGCGACGGATCCTGCAACGAGAAAGAGGCTTTCACGCGAGGACGACAAATGAAAAACACACTCGACACATTCAAAGGCTGGGCCGGCGCACTCATCCTTGCCGCCCTGCTGGGCCTGGGCGGCGGTCTGCCGGCTGGTGAGGCCCGGGCAGCCGTCCTGACGAACGGGTGCATCAATGCCGGCATCTCCTGCTCGCTGCAGGAACTCGCCAACGGCTCTTCCTTCAGCGTCGGCGGACAGACCTACGCCGACTGGTTCTTCGGCGGCGGATTCGGGCTGTGGTCGGGCGAGGAGCTCGCGCTCGCACTCGACGCCATCGTCGTGACCCCGATCGAGGGGGCCGGCGGGCAGGCCGGCTTCAACGTCGCCGGCGCCGGCTTCGGCGAGCCGGCCGAGGAGGACTGGGCGCTGTCGTTCGGCTTCACCATGGGCTCGGTCACGCCGCTGCTCGCCGCCGGCCTGGAGTTTCCGTCCAACAACGAGCTGGGCCTTTCCTTCGCCATGTCGGATCTCTCCGGCCTGGACACCGCGATCGGCATTCCCGGCTTCGTCTTCGAGGAGCTCGCCGTTCCCGTTCCGGAGCTTCCCGGCCTGGACGCGTTCTCCACCTTCTTCATTGCGCTGGGTGAGGCGCTCGACGTGACTCAGCTCTTCGTAAGCGTGGAGGCGGCCGGGGAAAGCACCGGCGGCAGGGTTCCCGCGCCGGGCAGCGCGCTGCTGGTCCTGGCCGGCCTGGGCCTGCTGGGCGCCATGCGGCGCAATCCGCCGGCGACGAGCTGAGCCGGCGTCGGCCAACCGGGGCACCCCGACAGGGAGAGAGAGGTGAACAAGAAGACCTTGATACGCGCCTGCCTGCCGCGTGCCGGCCGGCGGGCTGGCCGGGTGCATCCCCTTCTGCTCGCGCGGGCCCTGATGTGGCGCCGCAGTCGGCTTGCGCTGGTGTGCCCGCGGTCCGGCGGCTGCGCCCCAGCGCGAGAAGAGACGCAGGCATCGCTCGAGCTCGGCCAGGTCACCCACCTGGAGCCCGTCGAGCACATCGAATACGAAGACGGCATCGGCGAGCCCGGTGCCGCGTACTGCGAGGCGTCGGCCGCGTGCCCGCGCCTGGGCAACGACAAGGGAGACGATCGATGAAAGTCGAGTCCAGCTCGGTCCGGGTGAAATTGCGCCCGAAGCAGGATCGGTTCCGGCTGCTCCGCCTCGGCGGCCTGCTGGTGGCCGGTGGAGCACTGCTCTTCACGGTGCAGGGTGCGCGCGCGGCGGTGAGCTGCGTGCGTACCCTGGTGGCCAACGTGGTGGCGATCGACCAG
>DYFV01000003.1 GCA_020725025.1 Azoarcus sp. | reverse complement strand
TCGGGAGACGGCCGCATCGCGAGGCATGCCGTTTGCTGCCGCTCACCGCCAGCAGGCGCGGGGGCCGCGAGGCCCCGCCCGAACGAGCGGAGTGCGCACTTCACACGGAGTCGGCGGTTTCACCATGGGGAAGACGTGTGTCGCGATCAGCGGAACGGTCGCGTCCGGACGCGGAAACGGTCGGGCGCATATCCTGGCGAACGCCGCCGAAATTGCGCGCCTCACCTGTGAAAGGACGGTCTTCCCCGGCTCCTTGAACGTCGTCCTCGATAGGCCCCTGTTCCTGTCCAACGAGGCGGCGCTGCGCTTCGCCGACGGAAAGCGGCTGCTCTGGCCGGGCAGGATCGGCGCAGTCCCGGTGTGGATCTATCGCTGGCAGGAGGCGCCGCTGCACATCGTGGAGCTCGTCGCCCCGGCCAAGCTGCGCGAACGCCTGGGCGTGGGGGACGGGGATCCGGTGAGCATCGAGATCGACGCGACCTACGTCCGGAACGTTGCGGCGACCACGTTCCTCGTCTGGTCCCTGCTATGGGCGGGGCGGGCCGATTGGCCCTATACCCACGGCCGCTATTACCGCGCGACCAAGTCCGCGGCGCTGCTTCTCGGCGCCACCCAGAGCGAGGGCGGACGGTACGCGGTACGAGACATCGCCGGGCGGCTCTATCGGCGGGCGAAGCGGATTCCCGTCCTCGGCCCCGCCGTCGCGCGCATTCGGGAAGCGCTGCGCCCGGCGCCGCCGCGCTACGTATTCTCCCGCGCGGACGCGGACGCCTGCGACACCGCCGAAGAGCGCGAGCTAGCGCGCATCGGGAACGTCCTCGACTACACCAAGACCGGCGGCTCGGCCTATTCCGCCAGGCAATACCCGGCCGGCTACCACACCCTGGAGATCTTCGGCCGCCGGCTGGCCGGGCAGCGCGATCCCCGGTTGCGCTTCCGCAACCTGCCGCTGGACCTGACGGGAAAGCGCGTGCTGGACCTCGGGACGAACCAGGGCGGCATGCTCCTCTGCATCCGCGACGAGATCCGGCTCGGCGTCGGGCTCGACTGCGACCATCGCATGGTCAACGCCGCCAACCGGCTCGCCGCCTCGGCCGGCGCGACGAACCTGCGCTTCTTCGTCTTCGACCTGGAGAAGGAACCCCTGGACCTGATCCTGGACCTGGTTCCCGGCGGGCGCGTGGATGTCGTGTTCCTGCTGTCGGTGTGCATGTGGATCGGGAACTGGCGCGCGGTGATCCGCTTCTGCGCCGAGCATGCGGACGCGATGGTGTTCGAGTCCAACGGCTCCGACGCCCAGCAGCGCGAACAGGAGACCGCGCTACGGAAGCACTTCGGCGCGGTCAGGACGATCGAGGCGTGCTCGGAGGACGATCCGGAGCAGAAACGCCGCAAGCTGCTGCTGTGCGAGGCGCCGGTGGAGCGCTCCTGCGGGCAGTATGTGGCGCAATCGCGCAGGCTGGATGGCGCTCCGGCGGAATCCGGGGGTGGCGGCGGAACGATGGCGCCGCGTCCCGGATTCCGTTGCACTCCATCCGGGCTACAAGGTGTCCTCGGGACGAGACGGCGCTAGACCCGCCGCCTGCCTAACGCCCCGAGCAACACCAGCCCAAAGCCCGACAGCGCCAGGGCCGTCGGCTCCGGAACCGCCTGCGTCACCGTGGTGATCGCACCGACCGCGTCGATGTCGGCGCCCACCGTGGTGCCGCTCTGGGCGCCCTCGTTCGTGTCGTCCGTCAGGCGGATGAACTCGAACAGGTCGTCGGTTCCGAACCCGAAGGCGTCGATGTCGATCCCGGCCGTCGTCCCGAACACCTTTCCGACCGAGAAGAAGGTGCTGCCGTCCATGCTGATGTCGATGAACGTGTCTTCGATGTCGGGGCCGACCTCGAAGACCCACAGGTCGAAATCGGCGTTGCCGCTGCCGGTGAGCAGGTTGTCGGTGAAGCGCAGGGTGAGGCTTCCGCCGTCGCCCAGCGAGACGAAGGAACAGGCCTCCTGGGAGGCACAGGTATTCACCCCCGCGTAATCGGGCAGCCCGGTGGCGTTCGAGGCGCCGCGGTAGGGGGCGGCCGGGTTGCCCCCGACGAACCCCGGGTCGTAGGACACCACGGCGTCGGCGAAGGAGGCCTCCCCTTGCGGGAAATCGGTACCTCCCTGGGAATTGCCTATGAACACCGCCTGGGCGGGCAGCGGCGCCGCCAGGGCCGCCCCGGCGACCGCGGCGGCCAAGAGACTACGTGCTGACATCGAAAGTCCTCCATAAAGGCTCGGAACGGCAACGATCCGGGGAGGGAAAGCTACGATCTACAGGGGGTGCCGTTTCCTCCGCAACAAGAAGATTCGACGGCCGGCAGGCGGGTAGGGGGCGGCGGCGATTGCAAATCCTTCCACTACCGGGCGCCGGTTACACGCTCGTGGCCCTCCATGGCCAGAGGTGTAGCGTGGCGTCCGGCGGAAGCTATCGCCGCCGGGGTACCCGCTGCCTGCCGTCGGAGGGGCGGTAGCAAAGGCGATTCCCGGGAATCGAGTCGGCTGCCGCCGACAGAGGGCGATCGACGCGCGCCGCGCACGATCCTGGCATCATTCCATTGGCACATCGGCGAGATCTTCGGTACCTTGGATGCCCGCCGAACCAGCGCAGGCGGAACGCGCTTGAAGAGAGAAGAGACCAGGACTCGCGGGAGAACCGGATCCATGCGCACGATGCTCATCCTGCTGGGGGCGGCTTTCGGGCTGACCTACCTCCTCGCCCATGACGACCCGTCCCGCTTCGCGGTCGCGTTTCCCATCCTGCTCGTGCTGGCGATGGTCGTGCTCCTCGTTCGCAGGGCCGCCCGGGCCTCCAAGGCCGGCCGCGGCCGACGCGCCGCGGCGGACGGCGGCTCGGGCGACAGCGGCGCGGGCTACGGCGGCTGGTGCTCCAGCGACTCCGGGGGGGACTGCGGCGGAGGCGACGGGGGCGGCGGCGGGGACTGACGGCGCCGCGCTAGATCCCCAGCAGCGGAATCTCGGCGGCGAGCGCATCGATCGCCGCCCGCGTCTTGGACGGCAGGTAGCGGCTGTGCGGCCACACCGCATGGATGTCGGAGGCGACCACGCGCTGGCAATCCATCACCAGCTCCAGCAACCCCTCGCGCACATACGCCGCCACGAGCCAGCACGGCAGCCAGGCGAGCCCGGCGCCGGCGATCGCGGCGTCGGCGATCGCCTGCACGTCGTCCAGGCGCAGGCGGGCGTCGATGCGCACCTGCTGCACGTGCCCGTCCAGGTCGCGCACCGGCCAGGCCTTGTCGTAACCGGGGCGGCTGTAGACGATGCCCGCGTGTCGCGCGAGCTCGCCGACGCACTTGGGCCGCCCATGCTCGGCGAGATAGGACGGGGCGGCACAGATCGCCATGCTCTGGGCGCCCAGGCGGCGCGCCGCGAGCGAAGCGCTGTCGGGCAGCGCGCCGATGCGCACGGCCAGATCGAAGCCTTCCTCCAGCAGATCGACGACCCCGTCCGAGAACGACATCTCCACCGTCAGCTCCGGATGCGCCCGTGCCAGCCGGAACAGCACCGGCGCGACACAGTGGCGGCCGAACAGCACCGGCACGCTCACGCGCAGCTTGCCGCGCGGCGCCCGGCGTCCGCCGTCCAGCACCGCTTCGGCCGCGTCGAGCTCGGACAGCACCCGCAGGCAGTGCTCGTAGAACGCCTGCCCCTCCTCGGTGAGGCTCTGCCGGCGCGTCGTGCGGTGGAACAGCCGCACCCGCAGACGCTGCTCCAGCTTGGCGATGGTCTTGCCCACCGCGGAGCGGGACACACCCATGCGCTCGGCCGCGAGCGCGAAGCTGCCGGCCTCTACTGCCTGCACGAAGCTGCCCAGGCCGGCAAAACGGTCGTCCATCGACGCCTCCTTTTGTATCCAATTGGGCTACACAGTAGCAAATAACTCTCTCCACTGTCTCCCATTCGGAATCGATAAAGTGTCCTGACCGCCTCAACGGCATATTTCAGGAGAGAAGAACATGCAGGCTTATCGAATCCACCCCGGCAGCGGCATCGAAGGACTCGAGCGCGTCGAACTGCCCCGGCGCACCCTCGGCGCCGACGAGGTCCGCATCGGCGTGCGCGCCGTCGCGCTCAACTACCGCGACCTGCTCATCGCGCGCGGCCAGTATTCGTCCGGCGAGGCGGTGATCCCGTGCTCCGACGGCGCGGGCGAGGTGCTCGAGGTGGGCGCCGCCGTCACCCGCTTCAAGCCCGGCGACGGGGTCGTCGCCGCCTTCTTCCGCGACTGGATCGACGGCGCGCCGACGGCGCAGAACACCGCCGCGGCACTCGGCGGCGGCGTGGACGGCATGCTCGCCGAGGAGGCCGTGCTGCCCGAGCACGCCCTCGTGGCGATGCCGGCACATCTCGACTTCGTCGAGGCGGCCACGCTGCCCTGCACCTGGGTCACCGCGTGGAACGCGCTCTTCGTCACCGGCGACGCACGGCCCGGCGCCAGCGTGCTGCTGCTCGGCACCGGTGGCGTATCCATCAGCGCGCTGCAGCTCGCCAAGGCCGCCGGCCTGCGCGCGATCATCACCTCGGGCAGCGACGCCAAGCTCGATCGCGCCCGCGCGCTCGGCGCCGACGCCGGCATCAACTACCGGACCCATCCGGACTGGGACCAGGAAGTGCTGCAGCTCACCGGCGGACGGGGCGTGGACCTGGTCGTCGAGGTGGGTGGCGAGGGCACCGCCATGCGCTCGGCCGCGGCGACGCGCATGGGCGGCACGCTCGCCATTGTCGGCGGCGTGAGCGGCTTCGGCAGCGCGCTGCAACCGGGCGCGCTGATCGCCGGCGCGAAACGCGCCGCGGGCGTGTACGTCGGCAGCCGCCAGATGCTCGAAGAGGTGACCCGCTTCCTCGCCCTCACCGGCATCCGCCCGCAGGTCGACCGCGTGTTCGCCTTCGCCCAGGCGCGCGAAGCCTACGCCCACCTCGCCGCCGGGGAGCACTTCGGCAAGCTCGTGGTGCGCGTCGGGGCGTAGCCGCTCGCCCGGGCGGCGCGCCTGGAGGTCGGCACGATCCGAAAAAGGGGACGGATTCGAAAAAGGGGACGGATTTATTTTTCGACGCCGTGCAACGGAAAAATAAATCTGTCCCCTTTGTTCCTTTGTTCCGGTCCCCTTTGTTCCGTTTGTTCCGGTGCGTCGCGGCGCCGGGCATCACTTCCACTCGTTCGCGCCCTGCTCGAAGCCGCCGCGATAGGGGCTGCCGACGCAGAACCGGTGGCCGCTCGGCGCCTGCATGACGACCCATCGCTCCTTGCGCGAGGCAAGGGTCGCCCCCAGCTTTTCCAGGCGCGCAACCTCTGCCTCGATCGCGTCCGTCTCGATGTCGAGATGCGCCCGTGGCTCGTGATCGACCCGTTGGATGATGACCTGTACGTCGCCCGGTCGCGTTTCGAGCCGAATGTACCTGCCGCTCGCGTCCACATCCTCCGGCAGGGGGCAGCCCAGCGCAGCGCTCCAGAACCGGGCTTCCGACAGCAGGTCGTCCGTTCGACAGTCGATGACGACACTCCCGAGTCTGCTCTTGTGCATGGATCCTTCTCCTGCAGCCTGAACTTCGACATGAGCGGCCGGCTGAGGACCGGTCCGCTCGACGGAAGGGCGGACGTCACCGCCGCTTGCCTGCACGACGGCCTCACACCCGAAGCAGACCCCGGAAGCCTCTGGCCGCGTAATACGACTCCGCGCCGTTGTGATAAACGAAGACCTTGCCATAGCGCCGATCACAGAAGAGGGCGCCCCCGAGGGCTCGAACATCCGCGGGCGTGTGGATCCAGCTGGACGTCTTCGTGTCGAACTCGCCGAGCTTCTGCAGCTCGCGGTACTGCTCCTCGGTCAGAAGCTCGATCCCCATCGCGGCAGCCATTTCGACCGCGCTGCTCCTGGGCTTGTTCTCCTTCCTGGACGCACGCGCTTCGGCGTCGTAACAGGTGCTCCTCCGCCCGGCGGGACTCTGTGGCGAGCAGTCGCAGAAGACGAAGCGGGCGGGGTCCTTGGCCGTCCCGATGACGTCCGGCTCGCCGCCCGTGGCCTCCATCTCCTGAAGCGTCCCGAGCGCATCCCGATTGTCTTCGAGCGCGGCCCGTACATCGGTCCATGCGATGCCCGCATGTCGATGCATGTTCTTCTCGAAGCGAGCCTCCAGAGCCTGGAGCAACTCTTCGCGTTCTCTCGCCATCGTGATCATTCCGGTGCTCTCGATGCTGCTCGCGAGGCCCCAGGTCGGGTTCCGGCGGTGCGCCGCCGGTTGGCGGTGTCTCCTGCAACGCAGCGTCACGCTTCACTCTAGCGAGATCCGAGCGCCTTGCAATGCGCGGACTTGCCGGGGAAAAGGGGACAGGAAAAGGGGACAGATCTATTTGCTGTCCGCCCGCTCGCCGGATTCACGGTCACAAGGCAAATCTGTCACCTGCATCGTTCCACGCGCTACTCCCCCGTCGGCGCCCGGCGCAACAGCTCGGTCGGCCGCATCGGGTTGCGATAGCCGCCCGCGCCGGCGTCGTAGGCCTCGTAGGGCATGTTGTAGTTGAGGCCGGTATGCGGGTCCTGCATGCGCTCGTAGCCCATGGTCGCCTCCTGCTGCGCCTGGGAGATGCGATCTTCGGACAGACCCTTCCGGCGCCAGCTCTCGATCAGGCCGGAGTTGTCGAGCGGGTTGTTGCGCGGGAGCATCACACGGTCGGCCCCGGCGACCTGGCGCGGGTTGGTGACGGAAATGCTCAGGGCGATCCCCGGCAACCAGGTCCGGTCCTGCGCCCAGGTGGCGGCGGGGGCCTGGTAGAGGGTCATGGTCGCGTAGTGGCGGCCGTAGGCCGAGCTCACGCCCACCGTGGCGTTCATGCGCACCGGGATGCCGTTGAAGCTGCCGGCCATCTCGTACTCCTCGACGTGCCAGGGGGCGAGGATGCCCGGCTGGCTGCCGAGACGCCGCGCATTCGTCACCCGCGCCGACGGATTCACCTGCTGCATCGTCATCGCCAGGAACTGCTGCGGCGTCACTTCGCCGAAGCCGCCCGCGAGGAGCGCGCTGGAAACGAAGGTCGCGCCGCCGGGTGCGAACAGGTCCACGCCGTTGGTCGTCTCGTTCATCGTCCAGCCGCGGGGCGCGGACCAGCGGAAATACTGCCCTTGGTGATACTCGAGGACGGGACGCTTGAACGTATTCGGGTTCGACGGGGGAACATCCGTCGCAAAGGCGGCCGAAGCAAGCGCGATGACGACGCCGCCGAGGGCGGCACGGAAAAGGCGTCCTACCATGGCTGATCTCCTGACGGGTTCTTCAGCTGGGCGGTGCCGTCCACACACCCGCTAGATGTCACGCTTCGACCTCATTCCAGCCGATAGTCAGTTGCCAGAGGAGGTAGCCCCCGACGAGCGTGCCAATGGGAACCCCGGGAAGACTGATGATCCCGTAGACGATCCCCGCATATCGTCCCCAAGTCGCGCGCCGCATGACCGCCGCGCCGATAATGAACAGGCTCGCTGTCGTAGCCAACAGGAGTCCAAGCACGATAGCGAACTCGATCGGTATATGTCCGCCAGCCGACAGGGACGGAATCAGAACGGCAGCCCCGACCCCGACTGTGCCGACTACCCCTAGCCACCCCATCAAACGAATGACCCTCCCTGCCTTTTGGTAGGGAAGCAACTTGCCGCGACCAGCCTTGCGCGTTACCGGAGCGGACGGCGGGACGAAGGGATTCGTCCGACCATCCTGGGGCAAGGAGCCGTCCAGCGTTGGCTCTCTTCGATCGAAGTGTTTGCGCGTCATGCTGTCCTCGGAATTCTTGGTGCCTTCCACGAAAGTCTAGGTAGTCGCGCGAAGCTGGAAGACGCGCGAGCACCAATTCCTGGTCGCGTGAATCGAATGTCCGCGAGCGCTACTCTGCTCTCTCCTGATCGTCCTCAACGACCGTGACACGAAAAAGGTGACAGATCTGTTTGCTGTCCGCATGCTCGCTAGTTTCAAGGAAGCAAAATAGATCTGTCACCATTTTCTCATAAAATAGATCTGTCACCATTTTCTTAAACATCACCTCTTTTGTCGTTCATACCGCTGGTCCGGGACCACTTCGAACCGTGTAAATCCAAGACGTGCTTTCGTTACTTCAGTTGGCCCATTCGTTTTTGTAACGAGGTTATCGATGCGGTCTATTGGAATATCGCAATGAGGCCCGACGATGACTTCCTTTAAAGTTAGACTGGTGCTGAAGGGGTAAAAGAATAGGCCGCCTTCCTTTGTGCCCTCATCAAGAATCAAGAACATTCTACGTTCAGCCTCATAGACCCAGTGCTCGTATTTGGTACGAAGGAGTTCATTTACAAATTCGGGAGCCAGTCCCTGATTTTGATCATTGTTCTGAAAACGAACGGCAACCCTTTTCTTGCTGTAGTTCACTGGGATGGCGTACTCATCGGGGATGTCAAAGCCTAAACAGATACCTCGATGCTTGTCTGCGTAATGGCTCCATAGGACCGGGTTGTGCCAGCTTTCACTGAAGCATAACAAGCCGATGGTGTCGTGGAATTCATCCTTCCAGCTCTTAACGGCCTTCCGAAACTCTCTATCTTTCAACTCCGCTGCGATAAGCTCAAAAGGGTCGTTCAGGTCACCGAGGCGGGCAATTTTCAGACGGCGCAGCGTAATATTGCTTAGCGCGTATTCTGCTGTTGTTAGATGGTAGAGTCTCATTCGATTTTAGCGTCTAACGACGGTGTAGAAAAACCCGTTTCACGGGCGGGCGGTCCCTGTCGGCGTGGAGTGAGGAAAGGGGACGGATTTATTTTTCGATGCCGTGCAATGGAAAAATAAATCCGTCCCCTGTGTTTTTTCTGGAGCGCAGCGGAAGGGTAAGCCGTCGGCCTCAACGCGGGTGTTATGCATTCTTAATAGCCTCTGGGGCAAGCGACCAAAAGAAATCTGCCGTCTCGCAGCGGCCGCGCCTTGGGTACATGTTCTGATATGGAATGGTTCGTGCCCTGATTTTGGCGAACCAGTTTCCGACTTTTGCGCCCTCACCGGCGTATTTTTCCGGCACCGCGCCTTCGACTATCTCGATGTGACGCCGAACGAAGTACGCCAAAAAGTCGGCGACCTGCAACATACCAACATTCTTTGAGTCTGCGAAGTAAGGAGCATCCACTAGCTGATCAAGCGGAGGCTTCTTCTTCGGCTTGTTGTAGTAGCTTTCGCTCCATGGTGGCGGGTTCAGTACTATTTCGTGGAAACGAGTCTCCTCTTTTACTTCCTCGTCAAACACGAAGATCGTATTGCCCTTGTTCTTACATTCACATTGAAAATGCTTCTGAATGGCAAGCGCCACATGAAAACCCATAGCACGCCAAACGCTGTCCACCTCGGCAGGTACTTTTCCATCAGCGCGAAGCTTTCCGTACGTGACCTTATCTACTGCGCTAAACACGACACGGTGTTTGCGCTCTGCAAACCAGTCGATGAACAGGTCGATAGCTTCCGCTCTTTGTGTGCCGGTTAGCCCCTTCCAGATCCCCGCGCCGGAGTAGAAGTTGCGGGTATGCAACTCCTTGAATTCGTGCCCTATCTTTACGGAAAGGTCTGCCAAGAATGCCGCCCAGTCACTCTTTGTAACATGCATGCGCGACGCATCGACGATGACGCCAAGGAGTACGGCAAATGGCTCCTCGCCAGTTCCGGTTTCGTCACAGTAACAGAGCTTCATAGTCTAGTTTGCCGCATAACGCCAGCCATAACCGGCCGCGAAAAGCGGAGCGCAGCGTAGCTTTTGGCGGTCCGCGTTTATGGCTTTGTTAGGCATCGTTTTACTTTAGCCGCTGTAGCCGAAACTCTTGCACAGCAACTTTCTTACTTGTTCAAGGTCACCGTTTGCATATTCATATATTTTCTTTAAATCACTTGCAAAGTCGACCGCGTTGTGGCGCGAATCGTTGATTGTGAAGTACCCATAGAATTTCCCTTCTCGGTCAACGAGCACCGGAACGGAGGTGCTGGTGCTATATTCATTCCAGGGACTGGATGAATTGTACTCGTTTCCGAATCCTGCATATTCGTTGAACATGCCCTGCGAGGAATATTCATTTCCATATGTCCCGAAGCCATTACATATGGAATCGGAACTGAACTCGTTACACACGAGACATCCGAGGAATTGGTCGTGGCTGTCGCCGCCAAAAATGAGTATATCGCCCGCAGCTCTCGCATTGGCCGCCGAACACAGTAAGACCAGTGTTGCTATTAGGATTCTTCTTGTTCTCTGCATAATTTCTCCTGCCTCGGAAATGGCAATGCACTTGGCTGAGCGCATGCCTAATAGCCGTAATAGACAGAATGGGCCGGCAGGGGAGTAGACAGAATCTGTCTATCCTGCTGTAGCGGGGGGCGGGGCCGGTCGTGTTTTCGGGGGCATTGCAGCGTCATGAAGCGGCAAGCTATCGAAGCTCTCTGACCATGTCAAAGAAATTTGTCACGCATGCGGACACGCTCAACCCCTTGCCGCTGTTGGAGGATTCCGGGCGAGGGACGATGGCCGCGCCCCAAGAAGGCGGGGCCTTGAGGACGGGGCAGTGGCGGCGGCAGTGCTTGCGTTCGAGCGGGACGCGGCCGGCTCTTCGGACGATAGGCAGAATGCGATCGGATCTAGCAGCGCGAATGGAGTGCACGGGCGGGAAGGCGTGCGCTGATCGTCGGTGGCCGGCTCCGAGCGAATCCGTCTCCTTAGCGCACGGCGATCTCCGGCTTGTCGAGGCGGCTGCGGCCCGCGGCCGCCGCAACGCGGCGGAGGCTTTGCGCAGCCTGTTCCGGATGGAGCCGGCCCGCGTGTGCCGCCAATGCCGCGCAATGCATGGCGCGGTAGTACTGATCCGGGTCATACGCCACGAGCACCAGATCCACCCCCGACTGCAACGCCTCTACGGCCGTCCTGCACGGCTCGTGCCGGTGAGGGCGAGGGGCTCCGCTAAGTCCATGGCCGTGCCGGCCGCCGGGTCGATCTCGCCCAGTGCGACGTTGAGCCCGAGGCTGGGGAAGGCCTTGGCGCTGTCGGTGGCGAAGCGGCGGGGCTTGCCTTCGATGGTGACCAAGGGGCCAGTGGCGAGAACAGGTCTGGCGCCACCGGCGCAACCAGCAGTCAGGCCTTGCCTTCCCCTTTGCGGTCCGCATGGCCGAGATCGCGGTCCGGCGCAACATGGTCCCGCACCAGCTGCTTCAGCTCCGTGATCTCCGGAAAACGCCCCTGATCCTTGCGCGACCAGACCAGCGCGCCGTTCGCGCGGACCTCGAAGATGCCGCCGGTACCCGGCTTCAGGGTGAGCTCCGAGATCTCCTGGTCGAAGGTCGTCAGCAGCTCCTGCGCCATCCAGGCGGCTCTCAACAGCCAGCGGCACTGGGTGCAGTACTGGATTTGGATTCGGTTGTTCATGGTGCCTCCATGCCGAGCGTGACGCGCGAGAGGGAAAACGGTTCGCGCGGGCCGCCTAAGCTTAGACCTGCAAGGCCTTCAAGAGCAGGCCCAGCCCAAACCCCGACAGCGGGGCCACGCAGGCGAACACCAGATCGCCGGGGGAGACCGGGCGCCCGAGTACGAAGCGGCGCCACAGGCCCTCCACGGCAACCGCGCCGACCAGCGCGGCCCCGCCCAGGAGTGCCGAGCGCAGAAAGCCGGAGGCCAGCCCGCCCCAGGAAAGCCCGATGAGCAGCAGTCCGAGGAAGGCGACCGGCCTGGAAATGGGCGGCGGCTGGACCCGGGCGAAGAGGCCCACGCCGGCCTCGGCCCGGGCGTGCCCGACGACACCGAAACGGGTGCCGAGCAGCATGAGGGCGATGCAAGCTAGCGGACGCGGTGCCGCATGTCAAAGGGATTTCTCTCGCTTTCCGGCATCGCTCCCACCCACCGGGAGCCGGCCGGGTGCCGCCGGGGTCGAGCCGGGCGGCGCACGGCTGTCGCAAAACGCTCACGAGTTCGTCACGCTCGCCCCTCATGCTCGAGCGCGGGCGGCAGTTTGTCGGCCATCAATTACGTATCCCGGGATTTCGTGTGTAGTGCCGCCCGCGTGCTCATGCCGTGCGCGTCGATCGCCAGGCGCCGGCCCGGCCGCCTCTCGTCAACAACATTACCAAGACCCGGAGAATCCGATGAATGCCCTTTTTCTGCCCGCCCGGGCGTTGATGGACCGCATCAGCTTCAGGCTGAAGTTCGGGTTGATCGGGGTGGTCGTCCTGATCGCCTTCGCGGTCCTGATCACCGCGCTCGAACGGGAGCTCGACGCGAAGATCGATCGTTCCCGGTCCGAGCTCGTGGCCTCGAGCCTGATTCGCCCGCTCGCCAAGCTGGTGCAGCTCGTGCAGCAGCACCGCGGCATGTCGGCGGCGGAGCTCGGTGGGGCGACGGACATGCGGGCGCGGCGCGAGCAGCGGGAGACCGACGTCCAGGCTGCCTTCGACGACCTGGAGCGCGCGCTGCCGGCGAGCGAGCGCGACGACGCCCGCTGGAGGGGCCTGCGGGGCAACTGGGGCAGGCTGCGCGGCGAGGGCATGTCGCTCTCCCGGGGCGAGAACTTCCGGCTGCACACGGAGCTCGTGGGAGGGCTGCTCGAGTTCCAGGTCAACCTGGGCGACCGCTACGGGCTGACCTTCGACCCCGACCCGGATACCCATTACCTGGTGGTGACCGCCGTCGAGCGCCTGCCGATGCTGCTCGAGTACCTCGGTCGCCTGCGGGCGAGGGGAGCGTCGCTGCTCGCCGCCGGGGCCGCGGACGAGCAGGGGCGGGTGGATGTGGCGGTGATCTCCAAAGAGGTGGGCGCCGCGATGAAGGCGCTCGACGCCAATCTCGCCAAGGTCGTGCGCGAGCGGCCCGAACTGCGCGACAGCCTGGAGGCGGCTTTCGGGGCGTTCCGCGCCCAGTTGGCCGAGGTCGACCGGGCCGTGCAGGGGATGCTCGACCCGAATTCCGCGGCGACCATGACCCCGGCCGCCTTCTTCGACCTCGTGACGAAAACCCTGGACACCGGCTACGGCGCGCTCCACGACATCCTGCTGCCCACCCTCGACCAGCTTCTCGAGGCGCGCATAGGCGAGGCCGAAGGCGTGAAGCGTCTCGGCAACCTGGTGCTGATCGGGATGCTGCTCGCGGTCGCCTACCTCGCGTACGGCGCCTATCTCTCGGTCATGGGGAGCGTGCGCGACCTGAGCGAAGGCAGCGCGCGGCTGGCGCAGGGCGATCTCACCGCGCACATCGAGCTGAAGGCGAACGACGAGCTGCGCCGCGTGGCCGCGAGCTTCAACGCCATGGCCGATGCGATGCGCTCGCTCGTCGCCGGCATCCAGGCCAACGCCGGAGACGTCGCGGATTCCTCGGGGCGTGTCCTCGACGCCGCGCGCCAGATCGAGCAGGCCTCGGTGCATCAGAGCGAGTCGGCCTCCAGCATGGCGTCGGCCGTGGAGCAGATGACGGTCGGGATCGACCACATCGCGACCAACGCGGTGCATGCCGACGAGCTGGCCCGTGCCTCGGGCGAGCTCTCGCGCCAGGGCGGCGAGACGGTCGCCGCCCTGGTGCGGGACATCGGCGAGATCGCCGACGCCGTCGCCGCGTCGGCGCGCTCGGTGGACGAGCTCGGCGCCAGCTCGGCGCAGATCTCGGCCGTGATCGGCGTGATCCGCGAGATCGCCGACCAGACGAACCTCCTCGCCCTCAACGCGGCGATCGAGGCCGCGCGGGCGGGCGAGCAGGGCCGCGGCTTCGCCGTGGTCGCCGACGAAGTGCGCAAGCTCGCCGAGCGGACCGCAGTGTCCACCGGAGAGATCGGCGCCATGGTCGAGCGCATTCAGAAGGGCACCCGCCAGGCGGTCGACGGCATGGAGCGCGGGGTGACCCGCGTCAATGCCGGGGTGGAGCGCGCGCGCGCCGCGGGCGAGGCCATCGCCCAGATCCGCGACGGCGCAGGGCGCGTGGTGCAGACGGTCGCCGAAATCTCCGTCGCGCTGCGCGAGCAGAGCGCCGCCTCGAACGAGATCGCGCGCAATGTGGAGTCGATCGCGCAGATGACCGAGCAGAACAGCGCTGCGGCGGCCGCCAAGCGCGAAACCGCGATGCTGCTGGAGCGCCTCGCCCGCAGCCTGGAACAGGATGTGGGCCGCTTCCGCGTACGCTGACAGGCCCGTCCTGCCGGCTGCCGGACCGATACACCGGGATCCGGGTATTCGTTTCGTCCGCGAGAAGTGGGAAAGTCGTGGTGGGAGGGGGGCGCGTCGTAGCGCATGGCGTAGGCGGCGCGCCCCCGTTTTTTTCCTCCGCGCAGCCACGGGACCGCGCACTACGCGACGGTCGCCTTCTCCCGCGCTCCCCCCGTACCCGAGACAAGCGCGCCTTCGCGCCAGACCGCTTCGGCGGCGTCCAGCAGCCGCTCCGCGAGTGTCGGCAGCTCCGGCGCCAGGTGGCGGATGCAGGTCTTGATCTGCCGGCCGACGAGCAGCATCGCCACGTACCAGGCATAGGTCCGCGCGTCCGGCGCCTCGCCGCCGGCCGCGGCGTAAAGGGCGGGCAGCCGGCCGGCGGCGGCGAGCATGGCCGGGGCGTTGCCGGCGCGCGCTTCGCCGAGTGCGAGCCGGGTACCGAGCTGCGCGAGATCCAGGGCCGGATCGCCCAGGCACAGGCTGTCGAGGTCGATGAAGACGACGCGGCCGTCCTCGTCCAGCAGCAGGTTCGCGGTGTGCAGGTCGCCGTGCAGCACCCGCGGCGGGCCCGGCGGCGGCACTGTGGCCGCGAGGACCTCCACCAGCGCGGCGGCGCGGGGTGCGAGCTCGGGCAGGGCGACGGCGATCCGCGGCAGGACCTTGCGCTGGACCCGCCGCAGGAGCTCCTCGGCGGGCTTGCGGGCCAGGCCGGAGAGCCGGGAGCCGTGCAGCGCGACGAGCCCGTTCATGACCGGGCGCAGCAGCGCATCCCGTGCCTCGAGCGTGCCGGTCGGTCCCGCCGCTCGCGCCGCCAGCGCCTCCAAGCGCTCCCCGACGACGAAGCGCTCGCAGCGGGCCGGCAGGTCCGGCAGCGCGAGCAGCGGTTCGGCCATGCCGAAGCGGCGGGCCGGATCCCGCCACAGGGCATCCATTCTCGCGTGGCTCGCCGCCGCCGAGGCGTCGAGCTTGGCGACTACGTCCGCCCCGGCCTGGGGCCAGCGCAGGCGCAGGGCCGCGCGCTCGCCGGGCAGGTAGGAGAGCAGGGACCAGCGCATCGAAGCGCCGGGCACCCCGGTACCGAGGGCCGCCGACAGCCGGGCGGAGATCGCGGCGGCGTCGACCAGATCGGGGAGCCCGTGCAGAGCCCGGTCGGCCGGAAAGCGGCAGGCCACCGCCTGCCATTCCGGGACCGGGGTGCCGCCGGCGGCGGGATCGGCCGGTCCGCCGCGCGAAAAGTCCACGCTCAGGATGCGCGGGCCGCCCGGTTCGCCCCGCCGGCACGCGTAGACCACGCGCAGCGCGCGGCCGGGGATGTACCAGACGTTCTCCACGGCGAGGCCGTCGCGGGCCGTCTCCGGGTCGAGCGCCCCGGCGGCGAGCAGCGTGTGCGCCACGGCGGCGGTGTCGAAGATGGACGCCGCGCCGGGAAAGTCCGCGAGCACGGCCGCGGGCAGGGGAGCGGTGTCGTGCTGCCAGTCCACGTTCATGCTTCGCCCCCGGACTCCGGCCGGTGCAGCCAGTCGCTGCGGACAACGCGCGGGGCCGCCGCGGCCTCGCCGTCGAACACCATCTCGAACACCGAGCCGTTGGCCGGCTTGTAGTGCGTCTGCTCGAAGAGGGCCTCGAAGGGCACACCGAGGAGCACGCCGACCAGCATGCGGTTGCTCCAGAAGTGACCCACGACGGCAAGCCGCCGGCCGTCGAGGACCGACTGGCGGACCTCCTCGGCGAAGCCCTCGATGCGACGGTAGACGTCCAGCAGGCTCTCGCCGCCGGGCATCGGGTGGACGCGGTGATCGTGCCGCAGCCTGAGCGGCTGGTCGGCCTTCGGCATGCCCTGGTAGTGGCCGTAGTCGATCTCCTGCAGCGCATCGCGCACGTGCACAGCCAGTCCGCGTGCGTCGGCCAGGGGCAGCGCGGTGTCGCGCGCCCGCGAGAGCGGACTGCAGTAGATCGCATCGAGCGGCCGGCCGGCGAGCAGGCCCACGAGGGCGGCGGCCTGCTCGCGCCCGACCGCATCCAGGGGCTCGTCCTCGCGACCGACGTAGCGATTGCCGTTGCCGCCGGTCTGGCCGTGGCGGACGACCAGCAGGGGCACCGCAGAGGGGTTCCCTGGCCCGGATGTAGCCCCGGCGGAATCCGGGAAGGGCGCCGAAGCGAACGAATCGCGATCGTTCATGGCCGCGCACTCCGGTCGGCGAGGAGGTCCTGGTAGAGCGCGTCGAGGCCCTCGGCCGAGCGCGCCCACGAGAAGCGCGCCGCGCGCTCCACGCCGACCGCGCCCAGCGCGCGTGCCCGTTCCGGATCGCGCAGGATCGCGAGCAGCGCCTCGGCGAGCGCCTCGGGATCCCGCGGCGGCACGAGGAGGGCCGTCTCGTTGTCGGCGCACACCTCGGGGATCGCGCCCACCCGGGTGGCGACGATGGGCTTGCCGGCCGCCATGGCCTCGACCAGCATCAGCCCGAAGCCTTCCCAGCGGGAGGGGGCGGCCAGGACGTCCAGCGCCGCATAGACCGCAGGCATGTCGCCGACGTGGCCGGTGAAGCGCAGCCGATCGCCCAGGGCGAGCTCGGCGGCGAGCGACCGGGCCGCCGCGAGATGCTCCGGCGCGTCGGCCGAGCCGATGACGAGGAAGACGGCCTGGGGGGAATGCGGCGCGACGCGGGCCGCGGCGCGGATGAACTCCTCCTGGCCCTTCTGCTCGCTGATGCGGCCCACGAGCCCGATCGCCACTTCGCCGTCGGCGAGCCCCAGCATCGCGCGCCCGGTGCGGCGGTCGCCGCCGGCGAAGCGGGCCGCCTCGACGCCGTTGAGGATCACCGTCACGCGCTCGCGCGGCACGCCGACGCGCTCGGCGACGTGATCCGCCACCGAGCGCGAGCAGGCCACGAGCCCGTCGGAGCAGTCGGCGAGCCGCCGTTCGAGGAGCAGGTTGCCGTCGGCCTGCCACTTGTCGTCGTACTGGTTGTGATAGTGGGCCACTACCCGCAGTCCGGGCCGCCGGCACAGCACGCCGGCGAGGCGGCCGTAGAGATTGGGCTTGTACGAGTGGGTATGGACCAGGTCGATGTCGTGGCGTGTCAGCCAGTCGGCCAGATGGCCGACGACCGCGAGCTTGTCTCCGTCGTGCGCCGAGAAGGCGACCGGCACGTCGATCTCGTGGAAGCGGCCGAGCCGCCCGGCCCGCGCGCCGTCCTCGCCCCCGGCGCGGCGCAGCACGTAGACCCGCAGGTCGTAGCGGTCGGCCGGCAGGTTCGCGAGCAGGTGGAAGCAGGCCTCGGGGACGCCGCCGAGGCCGATGGTGTTGAGCACGTGGGCGATGCGCGGTCGGGCCATGGGGACGTCCTCAGTCGAGCGCGGCGAGCGCGCCGCGCATCCGCTTCAGTCCCGCGGCGAAGGCGGGCGCGGCGTAGCGGTCCTTCTTGAACATGAGCGCCAGGTAGTAGATCTCGGCGCAGGCCCGGTGCCAGGCGAGGCGTCGCGGCGCAAAGGGTTCGACAGCTCCCCGCCGCGATGCGTAGCCCTCCAGGTAGGCCGCGGCGGCGCGCTCGACCTGCGCCGCGGCATCCGGCTCGCCGGCATGCAGGGCCCGCTCCAGCCACGGAAGGTCGTAGCCGAGCCCGGCGAGGAACATCGCCACGTCGCGGCAGGGGTCGCCCAGGCAGGCGAGGTCGAAGTCGGTGATCGCCCAGCGCTCACCGTCCACCAGGACCTGCGAGCAGACGAAGTCGCCGTGGCAGAAGGTGTCGGCCGCGAGGACGGGGGCTTGCGCCCGCAGCGTCTCGCCGGCCGCGCGCATCTCCTCGGCGAGCTGGGGGCGGACGAAGCCGATCCACGCCAGGTCCTGGGCCAGGGCGCGCAGGAAGGCCGCCGGATCCCAGGGGGCGAGGCCGGCGACCGCGAGCCCGTGCAGCCGCGCGTGGAGCTCGCCGACGCGGGCGAGCAGGGCGTCGCAGCTGGTGGCGTCGATGCGCCGGGAGAGGTCCTCGCCGGGCAGTGCCTCCTGGAAATACAGGCCGAGGGCGGGGTCGATGCCGAGGGGCGCCGCGACTGCGAAGCCGGTGTCCTGGCCGGCCAGCTCGCCGCTGATCGTCTCGAGCAGCGCATAGGCCCGGCGGAAGCGGGACTTGCGCTTGAACTTGCCGATCGCCGTGCCTGCGCGGGCATGGGGCGCGCGGAAGGTGAAGCGGCGCAGCGGCACGTAGCGCAGCACCTCGCAGCCGGCCGACGCGTCGCCGCATCCGAAATGCGCGGCCATCCCGGCGAGGTAGGCATCGTGGGGGAATTCCTGCCAGCCCGCCTGCCCGTCGCGCGCGGCGTAGCTCAGCGTGGCGGCGGCGAAGCCGGCGTCGGTCCAGCGCTGGCCGGACCAGTAGAAGCGGTCGAGGCGGAAGCCGCCGTCCTCGTCCGGCAGGGCCTTGATCTCGGCGTGGATCGCGGTGCGTCCGCCGAGCTCGCCGCGCGCGAGGGCAAGGCATTCCGGCCGCGCGGCGATCGCGGCCGCGAAGCCCTCGACCCGCGGCCGAAAGGGATGGTCGGCCTGCAGGAAGTCGAAGAGCGGAGGCTTCTCCGCGTGTCCCCGTAGCCCGGATGGAGCCCCGGCGGAACCCGGGAAGGGCGGCGGCACGATCATGCCGCCATCCCCGCGTCGACGCGGAAGAGCTCGCAGTAGTAGCCGCCGCGGGCGGCGAGCGTCTCGTGGGTGCCCTGCTCGACGATGCGTCCGTCCCTCAGGACCAGGATCCAGTCGGCGTCGCGCACCGAGTAGAGCTGGTGAGCGATGACCAGCGTGGTCTTGCCCGCCTGGGCCGAGTGCACCGCGTCGCGGATCAGCGCCTCGGAGTCGGCGTCCACCGCCGAGGTGGGCTCGTCCATGATGAGGATGGACGGTTGCTTCACCAGGGCGCGGGCGAGGCAGATGCGCTGGCGCTGGCCGCCGGAGACGGTACCGCCGCCCTCGCCGAGCACCTCGTCGTAGCCCTCGGGCAGGCTCATGATGAAGTCGTGGGCATGGACCTGGCGGGCGGCGGCCTCGATCTCGGCGTCGGTCGCGTCCGGCTTTCCGTAGGCGATGTTCTCGCGCACCGTGGTGCCGAAGAGGAGGGTGTCCTGGAGCACCATGCCGATCTCGCGGCGCAGGGACTCGCGCTGGTACTTGCGCACGTCCACCCCGTCGATCGTCACCCGTCCCGCGCTCGCGTCGTAGAGCCGGACGATGAGGTTGGCGATGGTGGACTTGCCGGCGCCCGAGGCGCCCACCAGCGCCACCCGCTTGCCGGCGGGGATGGTGAAGCTCACGTCGCGCAGGATGGGCGCGTCGCCCTCGTAGCCGAAGGTGACGTGCTCGAAGCGGATCTCGCCGCGCAGGCCGCGGGCGGGAATCGCGTCGGGCGCGTCGCGCACCTCGGGCTCGACCTCCAGGATCTCGCCGATGCGGTCCGCGCTGACCGAGGCCTTGGACATGCGCGCCGACAGGCGGGACATGTTCTTCACCGGCTTGTACATGCCGGTGACGTAGGAGACGAAGACGAGGAGATCGCCCGGCGTCATCCGCCCGGCGATCACCTGCAGGCCGCCGAAGACCGCGACGATGGCGGTGCCGACCGCGGTCACCACCTCCACCAGGCGGGTGGCCGCCGCCTCCATGCGCGCGGTGCGGATGCTCTCCTCCATGGACTGGGCGCTCTCCTCGTCGAAGCGCGCGCGCTCGTAGCGCTCCCGGCCGAAGGCCTGGACCAGGGATACCGCGCCCAGGATCTCGCCCACGCGCGAGGCCAGCGCGCCCTCGTTGGAGCGCTGCCTGCGGGCCGAGCGCTTGACCCGGCGCAGCACGTGGAAGAGCAGCACGAAGAGCACCGGGAAGCTCGCCGCCACCACCAGCCCGAGCCGCCACTCGATGGCGAAGAGCACCACCATCATCCCGGTGACGGTGAGGATGTGGGTGCCGAAGGTCAGCAGGTACTCGCCGTACACGTCCTTCAGCAGGTTGGTGTCCGAGGTGATCTTGCTCATCAGCTCGCCGGTGCGCGCCCGGTTGTGGAAGGAGAGGGAGAGCCGCTGCAGGTGCTCGAACAGCTCGCCGCGCAGGGTGTGGACGATCTGGAAGCCGATGCGCGAGGTGATGAACTGCTGGTAGTAGGCGAAGAGGCCGGTGAACAGCGCGATGCCCACGAGGGAGACGGCGAACGCGGCCAGCATCGGGACCTCGCCCGCCGGCAGGGCCGCGAGCAGGGGCTGGAAGGCGGCCGGCCAGGGCTTGTCGAGCAGGATGTGGTCGAAGATGAGCTTGAGCGGCCACGGGGCGAGCAGCGCCATCGCCGTCGTGCCGGCGATGCAGGCGAGGCCGGCGGCGATCTGCCAGCGCACCTTCTTCAGGTGGCCGAACACGATCTGGTTGAAGCGCGCGCGCGACGGTCGTCGCAGCGCCCTGGGGTTTGCGGCGGCGTTCATTCTGCCTCCAGGCGATGACCGAACAGCACGCGTATGCGCGCGGCGTTGCGGTGGATGTCGAATTCGCGCTCGACGAGCGAGCGGGCCGCGCCGGCGAGCCGCACCCGCAGCGCTCCGTCGCCGATGAGCCGCGCGAGGGCGTCGGCGAGCACGGCCGGCGAGCGCTGCGGCACCATCAGGCCGGTCTCGGCGTCCCGCAGCACCTCGGGGATGCCAGTGACGTCGGTGGCGACGCAGGGCGTGCCCAGCGCGAAGGTTTCCAGGATGACGGTCGGCAGCCCGTCCATGTCGCCGTCCTCACCCACCACGCAGGGCGCGGCGACGCAGGCCGCGGAGCGGATCAGGCGCTTGACCGCCTCCTGGGTGCGCAGACCGGCCAGCTGGACGTAGCCGGCGAGCCCGAGCTCGCCGATGCGCTCGCGCAGCGCCTGCTCCTGAGGGCCGTCGCCGACGATGAGGCAGGAGAAGCGACAGCCGCGCCGGGCGAGGACGGCGCAGGCGTCGACGAGGTCCGCAAAGCCCTTCTTCTCCACCAGGCGGCCGACGGCGAGGATGAGCGGCGGGCGGTCCAGCGGACTGGCGAAGGCGAACTCCGCCATGTCGAGGCCGTTGTAGATGCGGCGCACCGCGCCGGCGGCTTCGCCGTAGCGCTCCCGCAGCCAGTGCAGGTTGAACTCGCTCACGGTGACCACGGCGGCCGCGTCGGAGAGCTTGCGCCGCAGGATGTCCGGCTGGACCTTGCGGTGGAAGATGTCGATGGCGTGGGCGGTGAAGCTGTAGGGCAGCCCGGAGAACGCCGCCGCCAGCCGCGCGACGGCGGCGGCCACGTTGCCGAAGTGCGCGTGCAGGTGCTCGAAGCCGTGCTCCAGGGCGATCCGCGCGACCTGCAGCGCCTGGAACACCTCCACTTCCGGCTCGCCCTCGGCCGCCGCCAGCGCGGCGGCGGCTCGGGGCCGCAGGGCGAGGAGGGCGGCGCGGGCATCGGCCAGCCCCACTGCGCAGGCGTCGGCCCCGGCGAGATAGTGGACCGGCGCGCGCACCCGGGCGACGCCGGCGTGCCGCGGCTCGTCCCGCGGCGGGCGCAGCGACAGGATCTCGATCGACAGGCCTGCAGCCTCGTGGGCGAGGAGCTCGTTGACGATGAAGGTCTGCGACAGGCGCGGATAGCTCTTCAGCACGTACCCGACTCTCATCGTCCTCCTCCTCCGAGACCCGCCAGCAGTTTCACGGCATGGTTGAGCAGGCGGCGTGCCTCTCCGCACCCGGCGTCCCCGGCCAGGCGCACCGCCTTGCAGGCCCGGCGCAGGCAGGCGGTCGCCTGCCACCCGGGCAGTCGCGCCCGCAGCGCCGGCCATCCGTCCGAGCGGATCGCGTAGCCGGCGAGGAAGGCCTCCGCCATCGGCCGGCTCTCCGTCCCGTATTTGAGCTCCAGGAGCATCAAAAAATTGCCGATGTCCAGCGCCGGGTCGCCGGCCGCCGCCAGATCCCAGTCGATCACCCAGATCCGGCTCCGGCCGTGGAAGAGCTGGCGCGGATGGAAATCGCGGTGCAGCGTGGCCGGCAGGTAGCCGTCCGGGCGTCCGGTCGCGGCGCGGCAGCCGTCGAGCACGACGCGCAGCGACGCGGCCAGCTCGGGACGCTGCCGTGCGAGCGTTTCCGGGTGGGGCCGGACGAGGTCGGCGACATGCTGGTCGAAGTCGCATGTCGGCAGCGCCGGAACGTGCAGCGCATGCAGCTCGGCCAGGGCGACCCCGGCCGCCTGGAGCGCGTCGGCGAAGGCCTCCGGTTGCGGCAAGGCGGGGAAGGGCTCGGCGTCGACGCGCTCCTGGACGAGGCAGCGCAGCGCGGCGTCGTACCACAGGGCGCGGGGCATGGCGAGGGTGGGCGCCGGCATGCAGTGCCGGGCGAACGCCCTCTCGATGGCGTTCATCGCGGCGAAGCTGCGGGCGCCGGTATCGTCCCCGAAGACCTTGGCGATGAAGCGGCGGACGGGGCGGCGCGAGCCGGCGGGCGCGACCGCGTCGCAGGCGATCACCAGCCGTTCCGTGGAGGGGTTGTCGAGCACCGTGGCGCGGATCTGGCAGTCGGCCTCGCCGCAGGCGCGCAGGTAGTCGAAGACCGCGTGCCGCCCGATCTCGGCGGAGAAGCGCGGGGCGGTGGGCAGGGCGCTCATGCGGCGAGCTCGTAGAGGCGCTCGGCCGCTGCTCGATTGCCGGTCGCGAAGGGGGCGCGGGCGTGGTTGGCGCGGATCGCGGCGAACGCGCCGGGCGTGCCGTGCAGGTCGAGGACGGTCCGGGCGAGGGCCGCGCCCCCGGCGGGCACGACCACCCGGCCGAGGCCGCGCGCGGCGAGCTCGCGCACGCGCGCCTCCTGGTCGTCCTTGCCGCGCACGCTGGGCATGAACACCGCCGGGGTGCCGGTGATCCGGATCTCGCTCACCGTGTTGTAGCCGCCCTCGGCCACCACGAGGTCGGAGGCGGCCAGCAGGTCGATCATGTCCGGCTCGACGGCGACCAGCGTCACGCCGGCGGGCGCCGCGAGCTGCTTGGCGTAGTTGGGGCCCTGCACCACCACGTGGCGCAGGCCGGGGATGTGCCGCGCGAGGCGCTCGTGGGCGTCGAAGACCGCGGCGAAGAAGGCGTCGGCCTGGGCCTCGAAGCCGCCGCCGCCGACCGTCGAGGTGAGCAGGAAGTCGCCGGGCGCGGCGCCGTAGCGTGCCCGCAGCGTCTGCCTGGCGGCCGGGCCCGGCCCGCGCACGATGCAGCCGACGAAGCAGGTGCGCTCGGCGATCGACGGGGGCAGCGGGTAGCCGAACTCCTCCTCGTCGTGGGGCACGATGATCGCGGCCATCCGGTCGAGGAAGGGATTGGCGAAGACCTCCAGCTGCTCCTCGGCGAGGCACTTGCGCATGATGTAGGCGTAGCGGGCGCCGGCCGCCACCGGCTCGGCGTCGGCCGCCTTGGGCAGCATGGTGTCGTAGACGACCACGTCCGGGCGGAACTCGGCCAGCACCTGCGCCCAGCTCGCCAGGGTGTTCGGGTCCGGTTCGACCACGTAGCGGAACTGGCCGGACCAGAAGCCGGCTGCCGGCGGCGTGCGCAGGTAGAACAGGATCTCCGCGGCCGGATCGAGCGCCGTGAGCTCGCGGGCGATGTTGAGCCCGCGCATCATGTGCCCCAGCCCGCGCCGGTTGCGGACCTGGAAGAGGTAGCGGTGCGCGCGCATCACGGCCTCCCGTGCAACTCGCCGGCCAGGGCGGCGACGACGTCGAGGGTCTGCGCGAAGGCGGCCGGCCGCCAGGCGTCCTTGCGCAGGGCCAGGGCGAGGTAGTGGATCTCGGCGCAGCCGCGGAACCAGGCGAGGCGTCGGGGATCCTGGGGCCGGTCGGCGTCCCGCCGGTAGCCCTCCAGGTAGGCGGCCTCGAGCGCTCCGGCGAGCTTCGGGTCGGGCGGCTCGCCGCGATCGATGGCCTCGCGCAGCGGCGGCAGGTCGTATTTCAGCGAGGCGAGGAGCTTGGCCCGCTCCTGGTCCGGGTCGCCGTGGCGGGCCATGTCGAAATCGGTCACGGCGATCCGGTCGGTCGCGGCGTCGTGCAGGAGCTGGGAGGCGATGAAATCACCGTGGCAGAAGACCGGGGCGACCGGCGTGGGCGGACGGCGGTCGAGCGCCGCCAGCACCGGCGCGAGCCGCGCCGCCGCATCCGGCACGAACAGCCCGATCCAGCGCGCGTCGGCCTCGATGCCCGCCCGATAGGCGGACAGCGACCAGCTGCCGACCCCATCGACGGCCAGCTCGTGGAGCCGGCGGTGGACCGCACCCACGCGCCGCAGGCGCTCGGGGGCCGAGGCGGCCTCCATGCCGCGCACCAGCGGCGTGCCTGCCAGCGCCGACTGGTAGAAGACGCAGGCGCGCTCCGCGAGCTCCAGCGGCCGGGCCACCGCGATGCCGTGGCGCCGGCGGCGCACGGCGCGGTGCACGGCCGCGAGCCGCGCGTAGGACTCGCTGACCTTGCTCGCGCGCTTGAGCTTGCCGATGCAGCGGCGGGCGCCGTGGCCGGCCGTCGCTCGGGTGCAGCGGAAGGTGAGGCGGCGCAGCGGGACGTAGCGCAGCACCTCCAGGTCCCCGACCTCGCCCTCCGGGGCGCCGAGGAAGGCGGCCATGGTGCGCAGGGAGGGATCCTCCGGAAAGCCGAGCACGCGCATCTCGCGGTCCCGCCGCCAGTACAGCGTGTCGGCGCGGAAGCCTTGGGCGTCACTGCGCTGGAAGCTCCAGTACATGCGCTCGAGCCGCCACTGGCCGTCGGCGTCCTGCGCGGCCTTGAGCTCGGCGTGTACCTCGCAGTCGGCCGTGCCGGCGAGCGCCGCAAACCCGCGAAAGCCGGGAGCGTCGCGCATCGCGTCCCGGAAACGCTCCACCGCCGGGAAGAACGGATGCCCCGGCGCGACGAAGGCGAAGACGTCTAGCGTGTCGTTGTTGCTGACCATTCCCTCGCCCCCTGCCCGTGCATCGCGGCCCCTGCCGGTCCGGCGACTGCCAGCGCTCCCGGGTGACTCGCGCACGCGTACTCGATGCCGCCGCCGGCCCGGTGACGGGTGATCAGGACCTCGCCGTCGTAGGTCAGGCCCGCTTCCTCGTACCGCTCGGCATCCGGCGCGCGCAGCAGCACCAGGTCGCGGCAGGCGGTGCCGTCGTGGCGGGTGAGCTCCACGCTCACCGCGAGGGTGCGCGGGCAGGCGCCCTCGGCCCATTCCACGCGGCCGATGCGGATGCCGCTGGCGTCGGCGGCGAGCACCGTGGCGAAGGCCATGATGCGGTCGCTCTCCTGGCGCACCGACAGCACCTGCGCGGCGTCCTTGATGCCGTAGGTCTGGGACACCCATCCCGCCTCGACCGCTGCGGCGAGCGCCTCGCGGCCGATGCAGGCGAGCCGCCAGCCGGGCCCGACGGCGCGCAGGCCGCGCCCGCCGCTGCGCAGCGCCACCCGTCCGGCGGCGTCGGCCGCGAAGTGGAGGCGCAGGTCGGCCAGGTGGGGCTCGCCGTCGTCGCAGTCGATGCGGTCGAGGATGACCAGGTACTCGCGCCGCACGAAGGCGAACAGCCGGGTGTGGCGGGGTGTGTATTCGTGGCTGAAGGCGGTGCCGCAGATCCAGTCCGAGGACTCGCCGAGGAAGCTCGAGGCGTCGAAGAGCTGGACGTCCGGCCCGTGCTTCGCGGGATGGCGGCTGCGGTCGTAGCGCTCGATCCCGGGTGGTGGCGTGTTGGACTTGGAGAGGTAGCGGGTCTGGTCGCGGCCGTCGATGGTCACCGTGTTGTGGCTGGCGGTGCGCTTGAATACGTAGCGCCAGTCGATGCCCTCGGCGTCCGGGTCGGCGCAGTAGGTGTAGCGCCCGGGATCGACCACGATGGGGCGGCCGCCGGCAAACCAGGTGAAGTTGAACAGGTCGTACTGGCTGTGGCTGCCGGCGCCGAGCGGCCCGCAGTCGTAGAAGATGTGCTGGCGACGGCGGAAGCTCGCCGCATCGTGACCCCAGCCGTCGCAGAGCACGAAGTAGCCGCTGCGGGCGAAGTGGCGGGACGGCTGCCCGGGCGCGATGCCCTCGGTGCCCCCGCTCGCGGTCCAGCGGAAGCGGGTGTCGCGCAGGAGCCGGGCGGCGAGCGCGAGCATGGGCCGATGGTCGCCGTTGTCGGCGTCGTTGATGAGCGGCAGGTTGCCGTCGGGCCAGGTGAGCCACATGGAGAACTCGGCGGCGCGATGCAGGCGCCGCAGCAGGCTCTCCGGCAGCGCAATGCCGTTCGCCAGCGCCAGCTCGACGAAGGCCAGGGCGGTCTCCAGGGTGATCTGGTGGTAGTGGGACGAGAGCTCGATGTGCACCCCGTCGGCGCCGAAGTCGTGCTCGAGGTTGGCGCACAGCTCGTCCCGGCCGAGCGCGAGGAAGTCGTCCCGCTGGCGCAGCTCCGGAAAGACGAGGCCGGCGAGGAAGATCGCGTAGAGCTGGAAGGTGCGGTGGTTGCGCCCCGGACGCAGGTTGTTCGCGACGTAGTCGGTCTCCGTCGCGATGCGGCCGAGAAAGGTGCGCAGGAAGGCGGCGGACAGCCGGGCGACGCCGCCGGCGGCCTGGATCAGGAGGAAGGAGTCGATCCAGTGCTCGAGCCGCTTGGCTTCCACCTGGGCGTCGCTGGCGGTGATGAAGCCGGAGCCCATCTCCACGAGCCAGCTCTCGATCAGCTCGCGCCAGCGCAGCAGATAGGCGGGCCGGCCGGTGGCGCGGTAGGCCTGGGCGAGATCCACCGCGAAGTAGAACTTGTGGTGCGCGATCAGCCATTCCTTGTCGCGGCTGGGATTGTGCTCCCAGGAGAAGACCCGGCCGAGGTCGAAGGTCTCCCCGACGGCGGTGAAGCGGCCGGCGAGCGCCGCGTCGGCGGCGGCGAGCTGGCCCGGCAGCATCGCCGGGAGCCCGGGCAGGACCACGGGACGCGGGTGGTGGAAGTGCGCGACGAAATCCGCCGGCGACATCGCGGCCACGCGGTCGACGAAGACGTCGGCCGGGTCGAGGGCGTCGAGCGGGAGGGAGATCGGCAGCGTCGACACCGCGGCGCGCTCTCAGTTGGCTGCCAGCGAACCGAGCATCGCGCCGGTCGCGCGGGCGACGAACGCGGCCGGGATCCGCAGCGGCGAGTGCGGCAAGGGCCGGCCGGCCGCGCGGGCCCGGGCCGTGACGTCGCGCAGCAGCCCCGAGTCCATGCCTTCGCGCAGGGCGTCGGCGATCCGCGTCAGGCCCTCCATCGGAAAGCTCTGCAGGGCGAGGCTGCGCACGTTGCCGCGGGCGAGCTCCTCCCGGACGGCCTCGAGGAGCCGCTCCGGGGTCAGGTCGTCCGGGTGGATGGCCCGCATCAGGCCCATCCGCTCCATGCGCTCGGCACGCAGCCACTGCTCCTGCACCGGCTCGACGCGCGGCACGATGATCATCCGCTTCTGCAGGGTCAGCAGCTCGCAGACGGTGTTGTAGCCGCCCATGGAGACCACCACGTCGGCAGCGTTCATGCACGACATCATGTCGTCGCTGAAGTCGCGGAAGACCACGCCGCCGGCGTCCTCGGCCAGCGCGCGGATCACCGCGCGCTGGGTGGGCGACATCTCCGGGCCCGAGATCAGCAGGGTCTTGAGGCCGTGGCTGCGGTGGGCGTTGAGCGCCGTCAGGTAGTTCCACATCATGTCGTAGCCGTCGCCGCCGCCGCCGGCCGTCACCAGCACCATGGGCCCGTCGCCGAAGCCGTACTCGCGGCGTACCTCCGCGGCCGAGCACCGCGGGGCGGGGCGGCGGATGTAGCCGCAGTAGCGCAGCTTGGCGCAGGTGCTCGACGGGAAGTCGTACTCGGTGGCGGCGTCGAACACCTGCTCGGTGCCGACCACCAGCACCTGGTCGTAGTACCTGCCGATCGCGTCGTGGTAGCGGCCCTTCTCCCACTGCGCGATGGTCGCGTCCGGCTCGTCGAGGATGTCGCGCAGAAGGAGCACGCAGTGCGGGGGGCGGGCCCACTCCTGCATCATCCGGAAGGCCGGTTCCAGCTCGTCGGCGATGCCGAAGGGCTTCTTGTCCACCAGCACCAGGTCGGGCACGAAGTCGGCGAACGCCATCAGGATCACGTTGGCGCGCAGGCGGACGGTGTCCTCGTAGGACAGGCCCAGGGTCTTGACGATGGACTCGCCCTTTTCGCTGCGGGCGACGCACGGCAGCTTGATGTAATCGACCCGGTCGGGGATGCGGAAGGCGTGCAGCATGGGCGAGCCGGAGATCAGCAGCACGGAGACGTCCGGGTCGGAATCGACCAGGTGCGTCGTGATCTCGAGCATGCGCCGGATGTTGCCGAGCCCGTAGGCATCGTGCGAATAAACCAGGATTTTTTTCATCGTCGCCTCGACCGGTCGATTGAACTTCGTCTATCGCCCGTTGCCGGGCGCTCTCATGGGGGGTCGTGGGAATCCTTCCCTCGGTTTACCCTTGAGCACCCTCTGTGCCAGACTGCGGGAAAGGACGGAGCGAACCGGTGAGGCGTTTGCAAGGCATTGACGTGTCACGAGTTCTTCATTTTTCTGAAACACTGGCTTCACGCCTCGAGCCCATTCGCCGAACCGTGATTCGCGGTCATTTGCCCCAGATGGGTGGGGGAAATCCCCCAGCAGCCATCCTGACCGAGGCGCCCGCGCGCCCGCGCGAACGTCAGAAGTCCCAGCTCATCTTCAGCTCGAAGTAGTACGCCTTCTCGCCTTCGCGCGGTCCGAACGCGGGACCGGCCCGGAAGGCGGCCAGCGTCGCGGTGAAATCGAGGCGCTTGGACTCGCGGATGGCGACGAAGAGATCGACTTCCTGGCCGAGGTGGCGGTCGTCGCCGGTCGCGCTCGCGCTCAGGCGGCTCACCGGCAGCCGCCTGCTTGCGTGGCGCTGGCGGTAGTCGTGCAGCACGAGATCGACCGAGCTTTTCTTCAGAAAGCGCAGGCCGAAGCCGATGGAGGCGACGCTGAGGTTCGACAGCTCGGGGCGGAAGAGCTCGCCGTAGTAGTGGAAGCGCTTCACGCCGCCGAAGCGGGCCTCGTTCTCCTGCAGCCCGGTCTGGCGAAAGGTGTGGTCCGTGCCGTCGGTGTCGTTACCGTCGCCCGAGCCGTTCGCATAGCCCAGCCACACGGTGGGGCGTGCGTCCCCGGGCAGCGACCAGAGCACGCCCGCGTCCCAGGCGGTGGCGTCGATCTTCTGGCGCCGGTTGCCGGTGACGACGACGCGCTTGTCGTCGAAGTCGTCGAAGTCGGTGCGCCATTCGCGCCCGGTGAGGCGGGCGGCGTCCAGCCAGTAGCCGAAGCGATGGCCGCCGGCGGTCTCTTCTTCCCCGGTGGCGCGCACCCCCACCCAGTCGAGCTGCCCGTCGATCGGGTCGGCGCGCCGTTCGCGCACCAGTCTTCCGACCGCGGGCCGATTCGTGCCGTCGCGCGCGAGCAGCCAGTACGCCTCGAGGTTGTGGTCCTTGCGCCAGGTCCAGGCGGCACGGCCGAACCAGCGCACCAGGTCCTCGTCCTCCGGGTCGATGCCGCGGTCCTCGGTGGACACCGGCAGCATCTCCCGCGCGAGTCCGGTCTCCACGAGCCAGACCCTGTTGCCGAAGAAGAGCCGGATCGCGTCCAGGTCCTCGTCCCACCACCAGCTGCGCGACTCGATGAGGGCGATGCGTCCGACCTGCAGGTCCAGGGGCAGCCCCGCGGGGTGGGCGAAGAAGACCCAGGCTTCGTCGCGCTTGAGCTCCCCCGTGCTCTCCTCGGGTCCGGACTGACGCCAGGTCTCGATCTCGCTCTCGGCCTTGAGCGCGAGGAAGACCGTGGTGCCGGTCCGCGGCGAGAAGGACGCCTCGAGCTTGAGCTCCTGCTCCAGCTCGGCGGTGTCGCGGTCGCGGTCCTTGTTCAGGTCCAGGTTCCGGCGGATGTCGTGGGCGACCTCGTATTCGCCCGACAGGCGCACCGGCTGCCCGAAGAGCTCCACCACGATCCCTTCGTCCGGACGCCGGTCGTCCGGCCGGCGTGCGAGTCCGGTTCCGGCGGCGCGTCGCACCGGCAGGACTTCGGTGGCGACCGGCGCCCTCTGCATGGCCGGCGGCTCGGGCGCCGCCTGCGCGTCGGGCGCGGCTTGCGCTGCGGCGGTCCAGGCGAGCGTCAGGGCTGCCAGAAGGCGAGCGTGGCGCAGGGCGAGGGGGCGTCGAATCATTCGGTGGCCTCGTGGCGGGTCGGGTTGTCTGGTGGGCATCGGGCGCGCTCGAAGTCGAGAGGATCGGTTCAGGCATGGTGCCGGCTCTCGCGGGAGCGGCGCCTGCCGAAGCCTGCGATCTGCATGAGCAGCGTGGCCGCCTTTCCGGCACCGTCCAGCGCCGGCGCGGCCGGGCGGGGGGAGAACTGCAGGGTTTCCTCGATCGCCGTCGACAGTCGCGCCGAGTCGAGGGACTCGGCCGGCAGATGGCGCACCGCGCCGAGGCGGGCGAAGGTCTCGGCGCGACGGACCTGCTCGTTGCGGCCCGGCGCGGCATGCGGTACCACCAGCGCCGGCACGCGCGCCACTACGATGTCGAGCGCGGTACCGTAGCCGAACTGGCTTATGGAGAGTCGCGCGCGGCACATCTCGTCGACCATGTCCGGCACCTGGCGCACCAGCTCGACGCCCGAGCGCCCGTGCGCGAGGCGCTGCAGCGCCGCCCAGTCGGGCTCGGGCAGGAAGGGGCCGGCGACGATGCGCAGCCCCAGGCCGGTGGCCGGGGCGAGCCGCGCGTACGCCTCCAGCGCCGAGACGAAGAGGGGGAAGCCGGTACTCCCGCCTCCGGCCGAGACGAGGATCCGCGGCTCGCGCGGCACCTGGGGCGCCGCCGGGCGGACGGGCAGCACGTAGCCGGTGTGATGCACCGGAACCGCCAGCGGTTTCGAAGGCCGGAAGCTTTCCTCGAGCCGGACGTAGCCGGGATCGGCATGTACCAGCACGGCGTCGAAATACCGGTGCGCGAGCCAGCGCGCCCGATCGTCGTGGTGCTGCTGCTGCGGCCGGGTATCGGGAAGGATGTCGGGCAGGCTGCAGACGATGCGCGCCGGGTGCTGCTGCCCCCGGGCGGCGCGGATGAGCGAAAGGATCTCGCCGGTGAGCGGCCTGTGCCCGAACGGGAACAGCTCCACGAGCACCATGGCGGGATGCAGCCGTCGCAGGGCGTGGCTCACCAGGCCGTGCCGCTGAAGCTGGGCGGCGGTCAGGTCCCAGGACGGGGCGCCGCTCGCCGGATCGGGTTCGGCGTCGCCGGCGAGCGGGGGGAGGTCGATCACCTCGATCGAGTCCGGGACGGGCACGCCCCGGGGCACCGGCGCGCCGCTGAGCATGATCACCCGAAAGGGGGCGGCGAGCGCGTGGGCGAGGGCGAAGGCGCGGGTCAGCTGGCCGATGCCCGATGCGTGCTGGCAATAGAACAGCAGCACCGGGCGGATGCGCTCGGGCGCCCGGCCGGTGGCCCTCGGATCAAGCATGGTGCGCGACCTCGGCCGCGGCGTGACCACGGGGCGGGTGAAGCGCGGCCAGGCCGCGCCGGGCGAGGGCGAGCGCGCGCGTCGCGTGGGTGTGCCAGCCGGCCTCTTGCCGCACGAAGGCGTGGTGGGCGCGGCGCAGCAGCATCAGCCTGAGGTGCCAGTCGAGCTCGTCGTCCGAGGGCTCGCCCGCACACCGGCTGCGATACAGGTCGACCAGGCGGGCGGCCACGGCGCGCCAGTCGGCAGCGCGGTCGTCGCGGCACAGCAGGTGGCTCACCAGGTCGGCGAGATCGCGCGCCGGGGAGCCCACGGCGAGATCGTCGTAGGCGAAGAGCGCGATACGGCCGTCGCGCCACAGCATCTGCCCCTCGTGGAGGTCGCCGTGGACGGTGACCAGGCGGCCGGGCGCGGCCGCACCGCCTTCGAGGGCGAAGAGCACGAGCTCTAGGGCCGGCCCGAGGCGCGCGTCCGCCAGGACGAGGTCCTTGTGCCACTTTCTCGCGCGCTCGAGGGGCTCGCCGATCGACTCGGCGCGCCCGGCGAACGGTCCGTCCGAATGCAGGTGCGCGAGTGCGTCGGCGAGCGCCCGAAGAACGGTCTCCGAATCGGGGCCGGCGAGCATCGTGGCGAGGGGGCGGCCGGTGACCTCCTCCTGCCAGACCGCCTGCAGCGCGGGGCTGCTCCCCAGCGGTCGTCCGACCAGGAACGCTGTCGGATCGCCGCAGGCGCGCCGCCACAGCGCCGCGAGACTGTCGCGCGCATCGCGCCAGCGCTCGCCGGCAAAGGTCTTGCCGTAGATCGCATCGACGCGGCCGCGGTGGTGGAGGGCGAAGCGCGCGGTGCAGTGCTCTTCAGGCTCGTGACCCGCGACCCGGGGCATGGCGAGCTGCACTTCCTCGGCCACCGGGCCGTAGAGGCGGGCGAGCGGCAGGTGGGGGCGCACCGCGGCGGCGTCGAGGAAGGCGGGCAACTGGGCCATCGCGGGGTCGTTGGGGAGCGACCACACCACGAGGTCGAGTTCCGGGACGTGGGCGACCGGGACGCCGAAGCGCGGCATCGCGCAGTGTTCGGCCATCGCGTCGAGATAGGGGCCTTCGCTCATGCCGCGCCGGTACGCCTTGGCGTAGAGCCACTGCTCGTCGGAACGCCCGCTGCGCGTCTCGCGGGCACGGAGCCGGTAGCACACGCCCAGCCAGGATGCGCCGGAATGCTCGGGGCGGCGCGGGATGCGGCGGCGGGTGCGGGTGACGAGACAGCTTTCGATGTCCCAGCAGCCCTCCCGCAAGCCGGGAAGGGTGCGCTGGAGCAGGGCGGCGCTCGTCATGCCGTCGGTGAGCAGCGGGGCTAGGTCCATGTCGGCGATCCTCGGCGCGTGGAAAGTGGGCAAGCTTCAGGCTCGGGCGGGCACGGCGGAGCAGACGTCGCGCACCTCCCGCTTCTCCAGGAGCTGGTCGAGCGACTGCAGGTTGCGGCGGGCGTCGAAGCCCGCCGTCACAGCCTTGCGGCCTGCCTGTCCCAGGCGCAGGCGCAGCCCTTTGTCGGCGAGCACCCGGCGGATGGCCTCGGCGAGGGCCTGCGGGGCGTCGGGCTCGACCAGAAATCCTGTTTCGTCGTGGCGGACGAGCTCCGGGATGCCCGATACGCGCGTCGCGACCACAGGGATTTCCATCGCCATCGCTTCCATGAGCGCGTCGGGGATGTCGTCGCGATCGCCGTCGCGTCCGATGCGCGAGGGCGCCACGAACACGCTGGCGCAGGCGTAGCGCTCGATCACCGCCGGATGGGGCAGCTTTCCGGTGAGCACGACCACGCCGAAGAGGCCGGCGGCGTCGATGCGCTGCTCGAGGGCCGCATGCTCCTCCCCCCAGCCCACGATGTCGCAGCGGAAGCGGACGTTGCGGCGGACCAGGATGCGGCATGCCTCGATGAGCGTGTCGAAGCCCTTCTTCTCGCACAGGCGTCCGACCGCGAGGACCAGCGGCGCGCCGAGCGCGCGCTCGCGCAGGCGCGGATGGAATCGCTCCGGGTCGACGCCGCGGTACATGCGATGGATCGTGGCGCGCGGCGCGAGGCCGGCCAGCATGTGCCGGTCGTACTCGCTGCGGGTCACCGTGAAGCGCGCTCCGTCCAGCTTGCGGCGCAGGTCGTCCGGTTGCGACAGCCAGATGTCCCGGGTGCCGGCGGAGATCGAGAAGGGCACGCCCAGCCGGCCCACGAGCTCGGCCACGTCGGCGGGATACGAGATGGAGTGTGCGTGCAGGTGGGCGATCCGCTCACGCTTGAGCCGGCGCGCGAGCCAGCCCGCGCGCAGGAAGTCGGCGAAGCCGCCGCGGCGCGCGAGCGCGCTGTGCAGGGTGGACAGGTAAGCCCGCGGTGCGGTCGCGAGGAGCGCCGCATGCGCCGCGAGGAAGGTCCCGAGCGAGGCGATCTCGATGTCCGGCACATGGCTGACCGGCCCCCGCACGCCCGACCCGGCCGCGTCGGTGACGGGGTCGGCGGGCGGCTCGAGCGCGAAGACGTGCAGCCGCCGGCCGAGCCGCTCCAGCCCCAGGATCTCTTCCAGGTCGGCGGCTTGCGCGAGGGCGGGGTAGCTTCTCGTCAGGATGCCGACGGGGCGGGCGTCGGGGGGCGTACGGGCCATGCGGCAGGTTCCATGCGAAGTCGGGGGGCGTCGCACTTCCTCCGGTGGAGGAGGAGTTGCTCGCCTCGCCGGTCACGTCTGCAACTTGCGGGCCAGTTGTAACGATTCTTTAACGCCTTGATCTCGCGCGAGAAACTCGAGCAGGGCGTTGGGGAGTGATACGGGAGTGGGGGAAATGCCCCAAGAATTGGGGGGCTTGCCCCGGCTCGAGCCGGGGGACGGGGTCAGCGGGCGCCCAAGGCGCGCGCGGTGCGCTCGGCGATACGGGAGAGGAGCTCGGCGGCGAGCCGCCCGCCGGGCGAATCGGTGCCGGGGGCGCGGTAGGCGAGGTGGACCCGCTGCGGATCGGCGGGCAGGGTGTAGAGCGCCACGGTGAGCGGACACAGCGCGATGCGCTGCGGGTCCTCGGCCGCCATGCGTGCGGCCACGCGGGCGCTGCAGAAGGAGAAGATCAGCGCCTCGCGGTAGAGATCGGCGCGATGGCCGAGCTCGGGTGCGGTGCGCGCGAGCATGCCGCCGAAGTCGCTCACCGTGGCGGGTGGGAGCCCCTCCTCGGCGAGGGCGTCCTCGAGGGCGTCGCGGGCGTCGGCGAATACGACCGGGTGCAGCTCGCGCACGACGACGTCCGGGTTCGCCGCGCCGACCGCGAACGCCGCCGAGGTCAGCAGGGCGAAGACGAGCGAACGCCCCGCCCGCAGGAGGCGGGCGAGGCGCAGCGGGAACGTCGCGGGCCGGGGCACGCCCGGGTCAGAAGCGGTAGGTGGCACTGGCTCCAGCGTACCAGCTGCGGGGCAGGCCCGGCTCGTAGAAGCGGTCGCCCGAAGAGCCGACGATCACCGAGCTGACGTGCTTGCGGTCGAAGAGGTTGTCCACCCGCAGCATCTCGGAGAACTTCCACGGGCCGCTCTCCTGCCGGGCGGTCAGGCGCAGGTTGAACAGGGTGTAGGCGGGCGCGGCGCGCTTGCTGTTGGTGTCGTTCACCTCCACCTTGCTGCGGTAGAGCGCTTCCAGCGCGGCGGTGATGCCCTGGCGCGGCGTCCAGGCGATCTCGCCGAAGGCGCTCGTGGCCGGGATGCCGGGGATGCGGTTGCCGTCGTCGACCACGGTCGTCGTGGTACCGGAGAAGGTGGTCGACGTGGAGGTGAAGGCGTCGTCGTAGATCGCGCGCATGTGGGTGAGGGCGAGCCGGCCACGCCACTGGCGCGAGAACTCGGTATCGACGGCGAGCTCGAGGCCCCGGCGCAGGGTGCTGCTGGCATTCTGGAACACGGTGCGTCCGCCCTGGTTGCTCTGCACCACGATCTCGTCCTCGGTCCGGATCTGGAAGAGCGCGGCGTTCACCCGGGTGTTCTCGCCCACGAAGGCCTTTGTGCCGACTTCGATCTGGCGGCTCTGGGCGGGCTTCAGGCCGAAGTTGAAGCCGTCCGTGGGACCGGTGCCGGAATAGGACATCTCGGTGAGCGTCGGCGTCTCGTAACCCCTGGCCGCGGTGGCGTAGACGTTCACCGCCTCGGTGAGCTGGTAGGTCACGCCGATCGCCGGCGTGGTCTTGCGGAAGGTGACCTTGCCGCTGTCGTCGGGATTGCCCGCGACGATGAACTTGTCGTCCACCTCGAATTCGACGCGGCTGTGGCGCAGGCCCGCCTGCAGCGTCCACTTGTCCAGCTTCCAGTTGGCCTGGACGTAGGGGTCGACGCTGGTGATGGTGTCGATCTCGTCGCGCTTGAGCGCGCCTTTCACGCCCAGGGTCGAGCCCACGAAGTTCTGGTAGCCCTGGCGGTCGTCCTCGGAGCGGTCGTAATCGACTCCACCGGTGAGCGTGAGCTCGCCCGGACCGGCGGCGAGGGTGTGGATCCACCGCGCGCCCACGCCGTGGAAGCTGCGGTCGAAGTCGATGACCGCGCCCGAGTGCCGGGGTGCGTTCTGCGGCCCGGTGGGAATGGCCAGGTACTGGATCACGCTGCGCTCGCCCGCGTAGGCGGTGAGCTGCAGGCGGCCCGCGCCGAAGCGGCGCTCGTAGTTCATCCCGCCCTGCCTGTGGTGGATGCTCTTGCGCGTGTTGAACTGCAGCGCGACGTTCTCGACCCCGTCCGGATCGTCCTCGTAGGTCTGCCAGGTGAGGCCCAGCGGGTCGTCCGTCTCGTTCTGCTCCAGGCCGCTGGCGATGAGCGAGAGCTTGCTGTCCTCGTCCGGGCGGAGGGTGAGCTTGGCGAAGGCCTGGTCGCGGGTGGCGGCGCTGTGCTCCCGATAACCCTCCGTATCGAAGCGCGACGCGTCGAGCAGGTAGCCCACGCCGCTCGCCTCGCCCTCGGCGCCGAGTCGGATCTTGGTGGTGTCCCAGGCGCCGCCGATGACTTCGCCGGTCACGCTCGGACGCCCCTTGCCGTCGCGGGAGAAGAGCTGGATCACGCCGCCCGAGCTCGTGCCGTAGGTGGTGGCGAAGGGGCCGCGCAGCACCTCGATGCGCTCGGCGGTGTCCAGGTTGAAGGTCGCCGCCTGGCCCTGGCCGTCCGGAATCGAGGCGGGGATGCCGTCGGTGATGAGCTTGATGCCCCGCACGCCGAACGCCGCCCGCGCACCGAAGCCGCGCGACGAGATCTGGAGGTCCTGGGCGTAGTTCTGGCGGTTCTGCACCACCAGCCCCGGCACGCCCGCGAGCGCCTCGGACGCATTCACCCCGAGATTGCCGGCCTGCACCTCGCTCAGGTCGACCACATCGACCGAGAAGGGCTGGTCGAAGCTCTCCGCCTCGGCACGGCTGCCGGTGACGACCACCGGGTTCAGCGTGGTCTCGGCGGCGGCCTGCGGCGCGATGGCGCCCAGGGCGGCGAGGACCGCGAGGGTGAGGGGGGCGTGGAGCGGAGCGTGGCGGGCTGAGCGGGCCATGATTCGGCGTGTCCTTTGGAATACCTTTGTTATGGGGAGAAGCTAGTGGGGGCAGTGTAGGCGGCGGCGCGGGCCGGCGGCGTCGAGGCGGGCGGGGGGATGGACTAGCGAAAACCATGAGCCGGGGTCGGGACGGCGTCCCGCCTGGCTCATCCCGCCAACCCCGCCACTTCCTCCGTGGCCTGCACGATCGCGTTGAACATCGCCGTCGCGAAAGCGTCGTGGCCCGTGTTCGCGACCCACCTGAGGCTGCTCCCCGGCACTGCCCGGTGAACCCGCCAGGCGTTGTCGGGGCGGCAGACGAGATCGAGGCGGCCGTGCACCAGGGCCAGCGGCAGGCCCTCGAGGGTGCGCGCGCACTCGAGGGCCTCGCCGGGCGCCAGGAAGACGTCGCGCGTCAGGTAATGGGCCTGCACCCGGTACTTCGCGACGAGTCGCCCGGCTTCCTCCGGGCCGGGGGCCGGCTGCAGCGGGGCCGCCCGGCCGGGGACGGACAGGGCGGCCTCCCATTGCATCCAGCGCCGCACGGCGGCGAGGGCGATTTCCGGGTCGGGGTCGTTCACCGCCTCGGCGTACCAGTCGAGGAGGGCGTCGCGGCGCCCGGCCGGCGCGGCGGCGGCGAAGGCCGACCAGGCCTCGGGCAGCAGCCGGCGTGCGTCCCGGAAGAACCAGTCGATCTCGGCACGCTCGCCGAGGAAGACACCGCGCAGCACGAGTCCGGCGCAGGCCTCCCGGTGGCGGGCCGCGTAGGCGAGGGCGAGGGTCGCGCCCCAGGAGCCGCCGCACACAAGCCAGCGCGGGATGTCGAGGTGGCGGCGCAGCCGTTCCATGTCGGCGACGAGATGGGCGGTGGTGTTGGCGGCGACGCTTCCCGGCGGAAGGCTCGCCCCGCAGCCGCGCTGGTCGAAAAGTACCACGCGAAAGCGGGCGGGGTCGAAGAAGGTGGCCAGGCGCGGGCTCGCCCCGCTCGCGGGGCCACCGTGCAGCGACACCGCGGGGATGCCGGAGGGATTGCCATATTGGGCGTAGCGGATGCGATGGCCCTCCCCGACGTCGAGGAAGCCTTCGTCCCGGACTGGTGGTAGGGCGGTCTGCATGCTATGGAAGTTAGCAGAGACCGCGCCGACGGCCGCGCGGCCCGGACCGAATACAGAAAATCATGAGACGCCCCGGCCGTCTTTCATGAGGCGCGGCGGGTCCCGAGCCGGGACACTTGGCAACGGGCGGGTGGCCGACCCCGCCTCTTTCGCGCACCCACGGGGCGCGGCGCCCCGACGACGACAAGACCATGAGCACGAGCGCGCCTTCCCAACGAGACCTCACCGCCGTATCGCGCCGCCTCGCCCGCTGGGCTCGGGCGGCGCTCGCGTTCGTCCTCCTCGCGACCCTCGGCGTGGCCGCGGCGGCCGAGCCGGCCAAGCTGCGGGTTGGGGTGCTGAAGTTCGGCACGGTGAGCTGGGAGCTCGACGTGATCCGCCACCACGGGCTGGACCGCAAGCACGGCGTCGCGCTCGAGGTGATCCCGCTCGCCAACAAGGACGCCACCGCGATCGCGCTGCAGGGCGGGGCGGTGGACATGATCGTCACCGACTGGCTGTGGGTCTCGCGCCAGCGCGAAAGCGGCGCGGACTACACCTTCGTGGCCTACTCGGAGGCCGCCGGCGCGCTGATGGTGCGCCCGGACTCCGGGATCCGCGGCCTCGCGGATCTCGCCGGCAAGCGCCTGGGCGTGGCCGGCAGCCCGCTCGACAAGAGCTGGCTCATGCTGCGCACCCATTCCCTGCGCACCACCGGCCGCGACCTCAAGGAGATGGCCCGGCCGGCCTTTGCCGCGCCGCCGCTCCTGAACGAGAAGTTCCTCCAGGGCGAGCTCGACGCGGTGCTGAACTTCTGGAACTACGCCGCCCGGCTGAAGGCGCAGGGCATGGTGCCGCTCCTCGAGGTGCAGGACATCCTGCCGGCCCTCGGCGTGCCGGGCCGGCTGCCGCTCATCGGCTACGTCTTCTCCGAGGGCTTCGCGGCGAAGCACCCGGGCGCGGTGACCGGCTTCATCGCCGCTTCGCGGGACGCCCAGGCGATCATGCGCGACTCGGACGCGGAGTGGACGCGGCTCAGGCCGCTCACCGGCGCGAGGGACGACGCCACCCTCGCGGCGCTGCGCGACGGCTTCCGCCGCGGCATCCCGGCGGGCAGCGCGAGCGAGCACCAGGCGGCCATCGCCGCCGCGTTCAAGGTGCTCGCCGAGGCGGGCGGGGCGGAGCTGGTGGGCAGTTCGGCCACCCTGGCGCCGGGCACCGTGTGGCAGGGGGCTCGGTGACGGCTACCCAGGCGACCCTCGCTGCGGGAGGCCTGAACGGGCGCTGGCTGCGTCTGGCCTCGCTCGCGCTCTTCGTCCTGATCTGGGCGGTGGCGGCCGAGCTGGCGCAAAGCCGCGTGCTGCCGACCCCGTGGGCGGTGGCGGAGAGCATGGCGCATCACATCGGCCAGGGCTCGCTCCTGTCCGATCTCGCCATCACCCTCGGACGGGTGGCGGTGTCCTTCGTGGTGGCGATGGCCATCGGGGTGGCGCTGGGCATGCTCATGGGCTCGCGCGAGCGGCTGAACCAGCTCCTCGACGGCTGGCTCATCCTCTTCCTCAACGTCCCGGCGCTGGTGGTGATCATCCTGTGCTACGTGTGGTTCGGCCTCACCGAGACGGCGGCGATCATCGCGGTGGCGGTGAACAAGATCCCCAACGTGATCGTCGTGATGCGCGAGGGTACCCGCGCGGTGGCCCGCGACCTGCTGCAGGTGGCGCAGGTCTTCCACGTGCCGCCGCTGCGCCGCTTCCTGGTCTTCTTCCTGCCCCAGCTCTATCCCTACATCATGGCCGCGGCGCGCAACGGGATCGCGCTGATCTGGAAGATCGTGCTGGTGGTGGAGCTGCTGGGCCGCAGCAACGGGGTGGGTTTCCAGCTCTCGGTGTTCTTCCAGCTCTTCGACATCGCCGGGCTGCTCGCCTATACGCTCGCCTTCGTGGCGGTGATGCTCACCATCGAGCTGGCGGTGCTCACTCCGCTGGAGCGGCGGCTGACGAGGTGGCGCACATGAACGCCGCAGCGCTGCCCGAGCTCGACGTGCGCATCGCGGAGAAGCGCTACCCCGGCGCCGCCGCGGCCGCCATCGAGGAACTCGCCTTCGCCCTGCCTCCGCGCCAGTTCTGCTGCATCGTGGGACCGTCGGGCTGCGGCAAGACGACGCTCCTGAACGTGCTCGCGGGCCTGGACCACCAGGCCCGCGCCGAGGTGCGCTTCTCCGACGGCTCGCGCCCGGAGGCGGTGCCGATCGGCTACATGTTCCAGACGCCGCGCCTCTTGCCCTGGCGCACGGTGCGCGACAACGTGCGCATCGTGCTCGACCCGGCGGCCGCGGCGAGCGGGCGCGCCGAGCAGCTGTTGCGGGAAATGGAGCTGGGCGACAACCTCGACGCCTACCCCGGGCAGCTCTCTGGCGGCATGCAGCGCCGGGTGGCGCTGGCGCGCGCCTTCGCCATCGAGCCGCGCCTGCTGCTGCTCGACGAGCCCTTCGTGTCGCTGGACCAGCCGGTGGCCGACCGGCTGCGCGGCATGCTCCTCGACCTTTGGCAGCGGCGGCCGACCACGGTCCTTTTCGTCACCCACGACCTGCGCGAGGCGATCCACCTGGGCGACCGCATCCTGTTCCTGTCGAAGGGGCCGTCGCGGGTGATCCTGGACGTGGCGGTGGACCTGCCGCGGCCGCGCCGCTACGAGGATGATGCGAGCGAGGACTTCCGCCGCGACCTGCTCGCCCGCCACCGGGCGCTGCTGGAAGGCTGCGCGGGGGAGGGGAAAGCCGCATCGGCCCCGGCGGCCGAGGGCGGCCGGAGCAGGGGCTGGGACGACCCAGGCATGGAGCGAATGGCATGCTGAGCATCCGTGAAGTCAGCAAATCCTACGGCGCGGTGAAAGCGCTCGACCGGGTGAGCCTGGAGGTGGCGCCCGGCACCTTCTGCGTGCTCCTGGGCCCCAACGGCGCGGGCAAGTCGACGCTGTTCCAGCTGCTCACCGGGCTGTTCGTGCCCGATGCCGGCGAGATCACCATCGACGGCATCTCGGTGCGCCGCAACGCGACCCATGCGCTGGCCCGCCTCGGGGTGGTGTTCCAGCAGCAGGCGCTGGACCTGGACCTCTCCATCGAGCGCAACCTGCGCCTGCACGCCGACCTGCACGGCCTGCCGCGCGCGGTGTCGAAGGGCCGGATCGAGTCCGGCCTCGCCCACTTCGGGCTGGCCGAGCAGGCCGGGCGCAAGGTGCGCGAGCTCTCCGGCGGCAACCGGCGCCGGGTCGAGCTCGTCCGCGCCATGCTGCACCGGCCGGCGGTGCTCCTGATGGACGAGGCCACGGTGGGCCTGGACCTGCCCTCGCGCCGGGCCCTGCGCGCCCACATCGCCGAGGCGATGCGCGAGCAGCCGATGGCGGTGCTGTGGGCCACCCACTGGATCGAGGAGATCGAGGACGCCGGGCAGATCGTGGTGCTGCACCGCGGCCGCGTGCTCGCCGACGGCCCGCCGCAGGCGGTGGTGGAGGCGCTGGGCGAGCCCACCCTCGAACAAGGCTTTTTCAAGGCGGTCGGTGCCGCCCCCGATACGAAGAACCCACAAGGAGTTCCGACATGACCCCGACGTTGCGTACCTCGTTCGTCGCCTTCGCGCTCGCCTTCGGCGCCTGTGCGGCCCAGGCGGCCACCCTCTACGTCTCCAGCGAGAAGGACGACGCGATCACCGTGATCGACCTGGACAAGCTGGCGGTGACCAAGACCATCCCGACCTGCAAGCGGGCGCGCCACATGGAGCTGATGCCCGACGGCAAGGCCCTCATCGTCGCCTGCACCAACTCCGGCGAGGCCGACGTGATCGATCTCGCGACCCACAAGTCGCTGCGCCGCATTCCCCTGGGGGAGGACCCCGAGATCTTCGACCTGTCGCCCGACGGCAAGACCCTCTACGTTTCCAACGAGGAGGACGCGGAGCTCAACATGATCGACGTGGCGAGCGGAAAGCGCATCCGCTCGGTGGAGGTCGGCCAGGAGCCCGAGGGGGTGCTCGTCTCGCCCGACGGCAAGACGGTCTACGTCACCTCCGAGGTGGCCAGCCTGGTGCACGTGGTGGACGCGGCGAGCGGCGAGGTGGTCAAGAACATCCCCGTGGGCAAGCGCCCGCGCCGCTTCGCCATCACCCCCGACGGCAAGGAGCTGTGGGTCACCAACGAGCTCGACGCGAGCGTGAGCGTGATCTCCACCGCCGAGCGCAAGGTGGTCGACACCATCCGCTTCGAGGTGAAGGGCGCGCGCAAGGAGGACATCACCCCGGTCGGCATCACCTTCACCAAGGACGGCAAGCGCGCCTTCGTGGGCCTGGGCAAGGCCAACCGCGTGGCCTTCGTCGACCGCGCCTCGCGCAAGACCGAGGAGCAGGTGCTGGTGGGCAAGCGCGCCTGGAGCGTGGCGCTCAACGGGGACGAGTCGCGGCTCTTCGTGGTGAACGGCCTCTCCGACGACCTCACCGTGGTGGACGTGGCCGGCGCCAAGGCGGTGAAGACCATTCCCGTCGGCCGCGTGCCGCACACCGCGGTGGTGGTGGAGTAGGCGATGCGACGCGGAATCGCTGTCATCGCCACGGCACTCGCGGCCGGGGCGGTACACGCCGCCGAGTACCGTATCGCGCTGCTCGCCCCGGCCGATGATGCGCGCCTCGACCGCGACCGCGTGGAGCGGGCCTACTTCGGCCATCCCACCGGGCCGGCCGCCGACGGCGTGCAGATGGCGCTCAAGGACGCCAGGTTCGAGCTCGAGGCCGCGGGGCACAAGATCGCGCTGGCCACCGAGGAGGTGGACTCCGCCGAGGCGGCGCGCCAGGCGGCCGGCCGCAGCGTGAAGGGCGGCGCGGCGATGCTGATCGTCGATCTTCCGGCGGCATGGACGTTGGCGGTGGCGGACGCGGTGAAGGTGCCGGTGGTGAACGTGGGCGACGCCTCCGACGCCCTGCGCGAGGGCGAGTGCCGCGCCAACCTCTTCCACACGCTGCCCTCCGAGCGCATGCGCGCCGACGCGCTCGCCCAGACCCTGGTCGAGCGCCGTTGGCGGAACGTGCTGCTGCTCGCGGGCCCGACGCCGGAGGACGCCGCCCGCACCGCCGTGGTGGAGGCCGCGGCCAAGCGCTACGGCCTCAAGATCGTGGGGAAGAAGCCCTACAAGCTCTCCGCCGATCCGCGCGAGCGCGACCTCGCCAACCCGCTGCTGCTCACTTCCGGCAGCGGCTACGACGTGGTGTGGGTGGTGGACAGCGACGGCGAGTTCGCCCGCATGCTGCCCTACCGCATCGCCCAGCCGCGGCCGGTGGTCGGAGATGCCGGGCTCACCGCGCTCGCCTGGCACGCGCAGTTCGAGCGCTTCGGCGCGGTACAGGTCTCGCGCCGCTTCCATCGCGCCGCCGGCCGGCCGATGACCGCCCACGACTGGGCGGCCTGGATGGCCGGCAAGACCGCGGTGGCGGCGGTGGTGGAGGCGGGCAAGAACGGCCTGCCCCCGCTCACCGCCACGCCGGTGGACGGCTCGAAGGGCGTGCCGCTCACCTACCGGCCGTGGGACGGCCAGCTGCGCCAGACGCTGCTGCTGACCGACGGCCAGGGCGTGGTGTCCACCGCGCCGGTGGACGGCATCCTGCATCCCAAGAACGCCCTCGACACCCTGGGCGCAGACGAACCGGAGAAGCGATGCAAGCATCCCCGCTGAGCACCGCGCCGGCGGCCGCGCCGGCACGGCGCGGCCGCGTGGCCCACGCCCTGCAGGCCTTGCAGGCGATCGTGGCGCGCGAGCTCTTCAAGTTCGTGCGCCAGTACGGCCGGCTGGTGTCGGCCCTGGTGCGCCCGGTGCTGTGGCTGGCGGTGTTCGCGGCCGGCTTCCGCAACGTCTTCGGCGTGGCCATCGTGCCGCCCTACGAGACCTACATCACCTACGACGAGTACATCGCCCCGGGGCTGGTGGGCATGGTGCTGCTCTTCAACGGCATGCAGTCCTCCCTGGCGATGGTCTACGACCGGGAGATGGGGATGATGCGGCTGCTGCTGACCGCGCCGCTGCCGCGGGCCTGGATCCTGTTCGCCAAGCTCGCCGCCACCGCAGTGCTGTCGCTGCTGCAGGGGCTGGCCTTCGTGCTCATCGCGGCGCTGCTCGGCACGGTGCTGCCCCTGTGGGGGCCGCAGACGCCCCACGTGATCCTGGCGGCAACCGGCGGGGCGCTGATGCTGGGGGCGCTGGGGCTCCTGCTGTCGGTGCACATCCGCCAGCTGGAGAACTTCGCCGGGACGATGAACTTCGTCATCTTCCCCATGTACTTCATGTCCACCGCGCTCTATCCGCTGTGGAAGCTGGAGGAGTCGGGCGCGCGCTGGGTCTTCGTCGCCGCCCAGTGGAACCCCTTCACCTACGCGGTGGAGTGGCTGCGCTTCGCCCTCTACGGCCAGGACCCCGGCTGGGCGCCGTGGGTCGTGTGCGGCACCGCGGCGGCCTGCTTCGCGCTCGCCTGCTGGGGCTACGACCCGCAGCGGGGCTTCGGGCAACTCGCCAAGCGCGGAGGGTAGGCGACCGGAGCGACGGCGCGCGGATCGAAACGCCGCCGATCCGGCGCCGACCCGCTCAGCGGGCCAGCCGCCGCTCCCTTTCCGCATGCCACAGGCTGGCCATGACCGACACCGCGAGGATGGCCGCCACCACCGCCAGCGAGACCATCACCGGGATCTTCACCCACTCCACGATCAGCATCTTGGTGCCGATGAAGACCAGGATCGCGGCGAGCCCGTACTTGAGCAGCGCGAAGCGATCGCCCAGGTCGGCGAGCAGGAAGTACATCGCGCGCAGGCCCAGGATCGCGAAAAGGTTGGAGGTGAGCACGATGAAGGGGTCGGTGGTGATGGCGAAGATGGCGGGGATGCTGTCCACCGCGAAGATCACGTCCGAGATCTCCACGAGCACCAGCGCCAGCAGCAGCGGCGTGGCCATGCGTACGCCGTTGCGCATCACGAAGAAGCGCTCGTCCGCCAGCCGGTCGGTGACCGGGTAGTGCCTGCGGATCCAGTTCACGATCGGGTTCCTGGCGAGATCCGCCTCGTGCTCCGCGAACCACACCATCTTGATGCCGGTGACCACCAGGAAGGCGCCGAACAGGTAGAGCACCCAGTGGAACTCGGACACCAGCCAGCTGCCGGCGAGGATCATCACCGTGCGCAGTACGATGGCGCCGCCGATGCCGTAGAGCAGCACCCGCCGCTGCAGCTCGAGGGGCACGGCGAAGTAGCCGAAGATCATCATCCACACGAAGACGTTGTCGACCGCGAGGGATTTTTCCACCAGGTAGCCGGTGAGGAATTCGAGCGCCTTCTGGTCGGCCAGCGCGCGCCCGGCGGTTTCGTTCAGGTACCACCACAGGCCGGCGTTGAAGGCGAGCGCCACGCTCACCCAGGCCACCGACCACGCCGCCGCCTCCTTCAGGGACACCCGATGCCGCTCCCCGCCCTTGAAGAGCAGGAGATCGACGGCGAGCATCGCCGCCACGATGGCAGCGAATGCCGCCCACATCCACTACGTTCCGACCGATTGCACGAATTGCTCCGCAGAAATGAAAAAAGGCCCGTTCCCGAAGGACGCGGACCCTGTTTTCGCTTCTCGGCACGGACCTTGCCCCTCGGGCAAGGTCTCGCTTGCAACCCGTCGGTTGCCCGCAGCACCGGGTGCCCGTACGGGCAGGCCGTGATGACGATGCTACGGCGGAAAAGCTACTCCCCTTGATGCAGTGCAGTGTAGGCGTCGCGCCGAAAGGAGGTCAAGCGCACCGGCTTCCGGGGCCGAGGCAAGGGGACGCCGGGGCTGTGGGTTCCGGAGTGTGACGGTATCCTTGAGGCATTCCGAACGAGAAAAGGACGATCATGAGCCAGCTTCGCCCCGACATCTCCCTCGACATGCTCAACGAGCGCGGCAAGGAGTACCTGCCCGGCTATCTCGGCATCGAGATCACCGGCATCGAGCAGGGCGGCGTCACCAGCCGCATGCCGGTGAAGGCCTTGCACTTCGCCCCGAACAACTTCCTCCATGCCGCAAGCATCGTGGCGCTGGCCGACACCACCTGCGGCTACGGCACCATCGCCCATCTGCCGGAAGGTGCCGAGTCCTTCACTACCGTCGAGCTCAAGAGCAACCACCTCGGCACGGTGCGCGAGGGCGGCATCGCCTGTGTGGCGATCGCCCAGCACCTGGGCCGCACCACCCAGGTGTGGGACGCGGTCGTCACCGACGAGCAGTCCGGCCGCAAGCTCGCGCTCTTCCGCTGCACGCAGATGATCCTGTGGCCGAAGGGCTGAACCTGCCGTCTGCCGTATCGCCGGGGCGTGAGTCGCGGGCCGTGGCGCGGGCGTCCTGCCGGTACTAGAGTCAGAGTGCCCGGCGTACCGGGCGCGCGCCGCGCTCCGGCTCGATCGGGCGCACGTTCGCGATGACGAATCCGTCGCGCGGCAGCGCGGGCAGGCGCCCATAGTCGATGTGAAGATCCTGTCGCGGGACCGAGTAGCGCAGCCGATGGAGGAGAAAATCGACGGCCGTCTTCATCAACGCGACGGCGATGCCTTCGCCCGGGCAGCGGTGGTTGCTCCCTGGCTCACCGCCACCCTGGGGGATGAAGCTCCACGGCGCCGGCGGCTCGCGGAAGCGGGCCGGCCGGAACAGCTCGGGCGCTTCCCAACTGCGCGGGTCGCGGTTGGTGCCGTGGATGTCGAGCAGGACCCGCCGGCCGCGCGGGAAGAAGTAGCGGTCCCATTCGAAATCCTCGCGCACGACGGCGGCCACCGCGGGAAAGAACGGATACCAGCGGCGAACCTCCTGTACGAAGCACTCGGCATACCCCGGATCGCCGGCGCCCAGGATCGCGCGGCATTCCGGGTGCTTGTGCAGGGCGTGAGCGGCGAAGACGATGAAGACGGACACTGCGACCGTCGGGCGCAGCAGGTTGAGGACCTCGACCGCCGCCACCCGGGGAGGCAGGAGGTTTCCGCCCCCATCCCGGTGGGTGGCGATCATCCGCAGGGCACTGTCTTCGGGCAACGCGAGGTGGCCGACGCGCACCTCGTGCACCATGTGTGCGATCCAGCGTTCGGCGCGCCTGCGCTCGAGCCTAGTTTGCAGGTGGTCCGCTGGGCTGCGTGCCACGCGATCGAAGAGGGCGGTGAGCTGCCGGGTGCGCAGGTGGAGGTCGGCCGCGGGCAGCGGCACCCCTGCCCATTCGCACACCGCGCGGGTGAGCGGCGCGTGCAGCGACCGGTACAGGGGGATGGGACCGGCCGCCGCCCAGGATCCCACGCTGCGCGCGAGCTCCCCGGCGACGAGCCGGGCGAGCAGCTCCACGCGCGGGGGCGTCGCCAGCCTCATGAACATCGCCTTGCGCTCCCGATGGGGCTCGCCGTCGAGTCCCTGCACGCCGCCCTTGCCGAAGAGCGTGGCGCGCACCGGCTCAGGTGCCGCACCGTGGCGACGGAAGCGGGCGGAGTCGTAGAAGAGCTCCGCCGCGCGCGGGCCGGTCATGCAGATCGTGCGCCGGAGCAGGAGCCGGGTCTCGAACAGATCCGCCGAATGTGCCCGGCAGCGATTGACGATGTAGCGATAGGGGTCGGCAAGCAGGGCGAGGCTGCTGTCGAAGCCGGGTTCGCGGGGGATAGGGCGCATGGTCGGATCCGGCGGGCGTTCTGCGCCCGCCGCGGTGGCGTCGGGCTGCGGGAGCGAAGGCATGCGGCGGTTCTTGCAATGCGCGTTCCCGCTGCGGTACATACCTTCGGGAGCAGCCCACGGGATGAGTGAGCAGCTGCCGGAGCGCCTCGTCCGCCACCTCGTCGTCGGCGCCCTGCTGGCCGGTCTGCTGCTGCTCGCCTACGCTGTCCTGCGGCCCTTCTTCGTCCCCGTGACCTGGGCGATCGTGATCGCCAGCGCGACCTGGCCGGCCTTCCGCATCGTGCGCCTGCGCCTGCACGGCAGCAGGGGGCCGGCCGCGTTCGCAATGACGGTCCTGGTGGCGGCCGCCCTGGTACTGCCTGCGGTGTGGCTGGTCGCGTTGCTGCGCGACGAGATCGGCCTGGTGTTCTCCGTCCTGCGCGCGCGCCTGGAGCAGGGGCCGGTGATGCTGCCGCAGGCAATGCGCGGCCTCCCGCTGATCGGGAGCTGGCTGCAGGATCTCCTGAACCAGATCACCAGCGATCCGGCGGCCTTCCGCGCGCAGCTCACGGAATGGGTGGGCGAGGGCGGGGAGCATCTCATCGCAGTCCTGGGCGACGTCGGGCGCAACCTCGCGAAGCTCATATTCGCCCTCGTCACCCTGTTCTTCCTCTACCGGGACGGCGAGTACCTGTACGGCGAGCTGCGGCGGCTGCTCGGGCGTTTCCTGGGCGAGCGCCTCGCGCGCTACCTGGCGGCCATCGGCGAGATGACCCGGGCGGTGATGTGGGGTCTGGTGGTGACCGCGCTCGCGCAGGGCTTCGTGGCGGGGCTCGGTTACTGGTGGGCGGGCCTGGCGGCGCCGGTGTTGCTGGGGGCGGTCACCGCGATGGTGGCATTGATTCCCTTCGGGACCCCCGTGGCATGGGGTGCGGTGGTGCTGTGGCTGTTCGCCGTCGGCCAGACCACCGAGGCCGTCGGCCTTTTTCTGTGGGGGGCGCTTGTGGTGAGCTGGGTGGACAACCTCATTCGGCCGCTCGTCATCAGCAACGCCACCCGCATCCCCTTCGTGCTGGTGCTGTTCGGCGTGCTCGGCGGGCTGGCGGCATTCGGGCTCATCGGCCTTTTCGTCGGCCCGCTCGTGCTGACGGTGCTGATGGCCATATGGCGCGAATGGAGCGAGGAGTCCCTGCGCCGGGCGATGGATGAGGCGAACGCGCCGGACGAGCCTCCCCCGCGCCGAGGCGGGGAAGACGGCTAGCCGGCCTACTTGTGCCGCAGGGCGTCGACGGACCGAGCTACGCCGTCGACGCCGCGGCCTCGCCGTAGCAGGGCGGCGCCCGCCGCCTCGGACTCGGCGCGGCCGCGCCGGCGCTACAGCAGCTCGAGCACCCGCTCCGGCGGGCGGGCCACCACGGCGCGCTCGCCCACGACCACGATCGGGCGCTCGATCAGGATCGGGTGGGCGATCATCGCCTCGATCCAGTCCTCCTCGCTCATCTCCCGCCCCTGGTACTCGGCCTTGAAAACGGCTTCGCCGGTGCGCACGATCGCATGCGCAGGCAGGCCCAGCCTGGCGAGGAGCGTGCGCAGCGTCTCGCGGTCGGGGGGCGTCTTCAGGTACTCCACGACTTCGGCCTCGATCCCCTTCTCCTGCAGGATCGCGCAGGCGGAGCGGCTCTTGGAGCAGCGTGGGTTGTGGTAGATGCGGACGGTCTGCGGCATGGTTCAGGTCTCGAAACAGGTGAGCACGATCTCCGCCGCCTCCTGCCGCAGCGGAACAAGTGCCTGGTAGGCGGCCGACGAATGCCAGCCGTCGACGGCGTCGACATCGGGAAAGCGGATCACCACGGTGTCCGTGTGCGCATGCTCGCCGGCCAGCACGCGGGCGAGCCGGCCCCGCAGCACCAGCTCGGCGCCCCAAGGCGCCAGGGTGGCGGGAACCCTTTCGCGGTACTCGGCCCACCTGTCGGCGTTTCGCACAGTGACGTGCCCGATGACGTACGCGCTTCCCACTTGCATGTCCTCGAATGGATAATTCGACTCCTGCGAGAGTATACGCAGGGATGCTGCTGCCCATCCAGGGGAGCCCGCTCCGGGGTGCCGGCGGGCGGAATGAGACAATCGCGCGGGATCGAGACAGGGCAGGGTATGGAAGACAGGATTTCCGGCGCCGATCTGGCACGGCGCAGCGGACATCTTGCAGGCGTGTGTGCGCTTGCGGTGGGTGTGATGGGGGCCGGGCTCCTCCTTGCCTGGGGGGTGGAGATCGGCAGTGTCAACCTCTCGGCCGGCCTGGGCCTGATCCTGTCGGCCGCGTCGCTCGCCGCAGCGGGGCGGGACACGCCGGGGCCGGTCCGCGCTCGCTTGCAGCGCGCCCTGGGGGCGATGGTGCTCCTGGTGGGCGTTTCCGTGCTGTTCCTCTGCTGCGCCGCGTATGCCTTGGGCGACGAGGCGCTGCATCTGCATCTGCTCGCGGATGTCCGGCTACCCGGACACCCCGGTCACCTTGGCCTGCCTGCCGGCCTCGGTTTCGCCGTCACCGGGCTCGCGCTGGTCCTGCTCGATCGCCCGCGCAACGGGCGGGCGGGCGAGGCCGCGGCCCTGGCCGCCATGCTGATCGGCGCCCTGCTGCTCCTCGACCGGGCCTACGCGGTCTCCGCCGCCTACGGCCTGGCGACCGACTGGGACGCCCTGGTGCCGGCCGGCATGGGCTTCTTCCTGAGTGGTCTCGGGGCGCTCCTCGCCCGCCCGCAACGAGGGCTGATGGCGCTGGTGCTGAGCGTCGGTCCCGGCGGGATGATGGCCCGTCAGCTGTTGCCCATCGCCCTCGTCGCGCCCTTCGTGGTGGGGTGGCTGCGCATCGAGGGCGAGCATCGGGGGATGTACCCCTCGGAGGCCGCGGTGGCGCTGGTGGTGGTCTTCTACATGGTGCTGTCGGCCGGCCTGATTCTGCGCACCGCTTCGGTGCTGCGCGGAGTGTACGAGCGCGGCAAGGCGGCCGAGCGGGGGCGGCGCGAGAACGAGCAGCTGCTGCGGCTCTTTGCCGAGGGGGCGCCAGCCGGGATCGCGATGTTCGATCGCGACATGAACTTCCTGGCGGTGAGCAGGCGTTTCCTCGAAGACTATCCGGGTGACGGCGCAAGCGTGATCGGCCGCAACCTCTACGAGGTGTATCCCGAGATCCGGCCCGCCTGGCGCGAGATGCACCGCCGTTGCCTCGCCGGCGAGACCTTGCACGCGGAGGAAGACAGCTTCACCCGGGCGAACGGAAGCGTGCAGTGGATACGCTGGGAAATGAGCCCCTGGTTCGCCGGAACGGGCGAGATCGGGGGCGTCCTCCTGTTCAGCGAGGAGATCAGCGCCCGCAAGCGGGTCGAGACCGAGCTGCGGGCGGCCAAGGCGGAGGCCGAGCGCGCCAACGAGGCCAAGTCGCGTTTCCTGGCCGCCGCCAGCCACGACCTGCGCCAGCCGCTGTCGGCGCTCACCCTTTATGCGAAAGTCCTGGAGGGCCACGTGGACCCCGGCGGCGCGCCGCTCCTCGCCAATCTGAACGACTGCCTCGGGAGCCTCAGCGAGCTGCTCTCGGATCTTCTGGACCTGAGCAAGCTGCAGGCCGGCGTGGTCACCCCCAATCCGAGCGATTTCCGGGTGGCGGACGTGCTGGCGAGCGCGGTGTCCGTGCATGAGCCGGAAGCCCGGCTCAAGGGGCTGCGCCTGCGCAGCGTGCCGTCCGGCCTGGTCGGGCGCACCGACCCGGTGCTCTTCCGGCGCATCGTGGGGAACCTGGTGGACAACGCGGTCAGCTACACGGAGCGCGGCGGTGTGCTGGTGGGCTGCCGGCGCAGGAGCGGCAAGACCTGGGTCGAGGTATGGGACACCGGCATCGGCATTCCGCCGGACAAGACCGCGGAGATCTTCGAGGAATTCCGCCAGCTCGGCGACGACGCCCGTACCCGCGGCAGCGGCCTCGGGCTGGCCATCGTGGCCAAGACCGCCGCGCTGCTGGGGCTCGAGATCCAGGTCCGTTCGCGCCCCGGGCGCGGCTCGGTGTTCGCCATCGAGCTGCCGCTCGGGCAGGCGATCACCGAGCTACCGGCCGAGCCGGAGGTCGTCTCGCCACGCGCGGTGCGCATCGCGCTCGTCGAGGACAACGAGCTCGTGCTCGGGGCAATGGCCACCGCGCTGCGGTCGATCGGGCACGAGGTGGTGGCGGCCGCGTCCGGCGAGGCGCTGCATGCGGCGCTGGCCGATCGGATCCCCGATATCGTGGTGTCGGACTATCGGCTCGCCGCAGGGGAGACGGGTTTCGACGTCATCAGCACGGTGCGCGCGAAGGCCGGCCGCGAGCTGCCCGCCATCCTGGTGACCGGCGACACCGACCCGCGGCTGGTGCGCAACATGGCCGAGCGCGGCATCACGGTGCTCCACAAGCCCCTGGACATGGACACGCTGCAGGCCTATATCGAGGACCTCGGTTGCGTGGGGCCCGCGCTCGCGCGCTGAGCCGCGCGCCGGCACGGGCGACGGCGGATCCCACGGGGATCGGCGCGACATGGCTTTTTCGGGTTCCCTCCGGCACTGGGCCAGGCAGGTCGGGCAGCACACCCTCACCGTCTGGTTCGCGGCGCGCGATCCTCGCGCGCCCATCCTCGTTTCCGTGCTGGCGCTGCTCGTCGCGGCCTATGCGCTGAGCCCGATCGATCTCATCCCCGGCCTCATCCCCGTCATCGGCTACCTCGGCGACCTCCTGATCGTCCCGCTGGGCCTCGCACTCGTCGTGCGGCTGATGCCGCCCGGCGTGATCGAGGCGTCGCGGGAGAAAACGGCGCGGTCGGCCAGCCGGCCGATGAGCTATGCGGCCGGGCCGGTCGCGGCGGTGGTCGTCGCGTTCTGACGTTGGCATGGAGCGGGGCCGGCACCTACCGTCGGCGAGGGATGCAAGGGCCGCCGGCATCCGGTGCCGTTCCCGGTTCGGGCTAACCGGAAATCTCGATGGCATCGGCGGGCATGCCGCCTAGACTCGGGACGAGTCCCCCGATCGCCGCGCCGGGCCGCGAGGCCACCCGGCGCAGCGCTGCCGGGGAAGGAGGACGCGCCGATGATTCGCCACATTGCCCTGTTCCCGCTCGGTTTCGTCGTCGCCGCGACCGCCGGCTGCTTCCGCCTGCAGCCCTCCGACGGCGGCGGACAGACCGACTTTTCGCCGCCGCGGCAGGTGGCGGCCGCCGACGTGGCCGTCCCGCCCGGCTATCGGGTGGAGGTGGTGGCGACCGGCTTCACCTTTCCGACCGGTGTCGCGGTCGACGAGGCCGGAGTGCCGCACGTGGTGGAGGCGGGCTATTCCTATGGGGAGGTGTGGACCACGCCGCGGCTGTTGCGGGTGAACCCCGACGGCTCGACCACCGAGATCGCCCGCGGCGGCAAGAATGGACCCTGGAACGGCGTCGCCTATTCGCGCGGCGACTTCTACATCGCCGAGGGCGGCGAGCTCGAGGGCGGGCGCATCCTGCGGGTGTCGCGGGACGGCCGGGTCACGGCCCTGGTCGAGAACCTGCCCAGCCTTGGAGATCACCATACCAACGGCCCGGCCGTGGGGCCGGACGGCAGGATCTACTTCGGGCAGGGTACCGCGACCAACTCGGCGGTGGTCGGCCCGGACAACGCCGCCTTCGGATGGCTCGAGCGCTATCCCGACTTCCACGACACGCCCTGCCGCGACGTCACCCTCGTCGGGCGCAACTTCGAGTCGCGGGACGTGGTGAACGAAGGTGTCGGCAGGAAGGTGAGCACCGGGGCGTATTCTCCGTTCGCGGAACCGACCATGCCGGGCCAGGTGATTCCGGGGCGGCTCCCGTGCAACGGGGCGGTGATGCGGGTCGATCCGGACGGCGGCGGGCTGGCGCTCGTCGCCTGGGGCTTCCGCAATCCCTTCGGGCTGGCGTTCTCGCCCAAGGGCGAGCTCTTCGTCACCGAGAACGGCTACGACGTCCGGGGCAGCCGTCCGGTGTGGGGCACGGGCGACCATCTGTGGCGGGTGCGGGAGGGGGCCTGGTACGGCTGGCCGGATTTCTCGGGCGGCGCGCCGCTGGACAGGCCGGTCTTCGAGCCCCCGGGCGAGTCGGCGCCGGGAATGGTGCTGCAGTCGCATCCCGGCACACCCCCCAAGCCGGTGGCGACGCTGGGCGTGCACGCCTCGGCCAACGGCATCGACTTCTCACGCTCGGCGCGCTTCGGACACGTCGGCGAGGCCTTCATCGCCGAGTTCGGCGACCAGGCACCCGTGGTGGGCAAGACCCTCAGCCCGGTGGGCTTCCGGGTAGTGCGGGTGGACGTGGACAGCGGCCGCATCACCGACTTCATGACGAACGAGGGGCCGAAGCACGGTCCGGCGAGCAAGATCGGCACGGCCGGACTGGAGCGTCCGGTGGCGCTGCGCTTCGACCCCTCCGGCGAGGTCCTGTACGTGGTCGACTTCGGCGTCATGCTGATGGACGAGAAGGGGGCGCGGCCGATACGCGGCACGGGCGTGCTGTGGAAGGTCAGCCGGGAGGAGGCGCGATGAGATCCTACCTGGCCCTCTTCGGTACCGTGCTTGCCGCGACCGCGCTGGCCGGTTGCGGCACGACGCCCCACGCCGGGCCGAACCGTCTCGCAGCACCGGTCGCCCCCACGGTCCAGCGGGGCAAGACGCTCTTCGACATGCATTGCTACAAGTGCCACCAGGGGGGAGAGGGCGGCCTGGCGCCGGGCATCCGGCCGGTGCCGCGTTTCCTGATGCGCCTGCAGGTGCGGCAAGGCTTCGGCGTGATGCCTGCCTTCCCCGAGGAGGAACTCGGCGACGCCGAGCTCGAGCACATCCTCGACTACGTGGTCGCGCTGCAAGAGACCGGCCGCTAGCGACATGGGGGGACGGCAGCCGCTCCTGGCGATCGGTTTCGTCCTCGCAGGCGTCTGGCGCTCGCTGTGCGCGGCCGGCACGCTCGATCCGGTCGTGGTCACCGCGTCGGCCCTGCCGCTCACCGAGACCGCCCTGAACCAGCACGCGAGCGTCTATACCCGCGAGGCGATCGAGCGCGAGGTGCCGGCGAGCGTGGCCGACTTCCTCTCCCGTCGCGTGGGGCTGTTCGTCGAGCACGGTCCCCGCTCGGGAGGCTACGGCTCGCTCTTCCTGCGCGGCGCCGATCCCAGCCACGTGGTGGTGCTGGTGGACGGCATTCGCCAGAACGATCCCCTGTCCTCGCGCGGCAGCGCGGTCGATCTCAACACACTCGTCCTCGACGAGGTGGAGCGCATCGAGATCGTGCGCGGCAACACCTCCGTGGTCCATCGCGAAGCGCTCGCCGGCGTGGTGCAGATCTTCACCCGCGCGCCGCACGACCGGGCGCGGGCGAGGGTGTCGGCCGAGGCCGGCGGGGACGGCCTGCGCGCGGCGAGCGCTTCGGCCGCGCGAGGCGCCTGGCACGCGAGCTTCGGCTACCGCGAGGACGGGGAGGGGGGCGACGAGGGATGGAGTCTTGTCCGCGCGGCCAACCTCGGGTTTCGCGAGCGCTGGGGTTCGACCGGCGCGCAGCTTCAGCTGCGGCTCGCCGAGAGCCACAACCGTGCCTTCCCCGACGACAGCGGCGGCGAGGCGCATGCGGTGCTGCGGTCGCTGGAGTCGAGGCGGTCGGAGACCGGTCAGCTGGCGGTGGCGCTCGACCACGAACTGGGCGAATCCGACGTGATCGAGCTGCGGCTCGCGCGCTTCCGGCGCGACAGCAGCCAGGACACGCCGCCGGTGGCGCCCGGCCTGCGCGACCCCTTCGGCCTGCCGCGGACCGAGACCGGGGGCGAGTACCGGCGCGACGAGGCCGAGCTCCATTGGCGCCGGCAGGCCGCCTCGGGCTGGGACCTGCTCGTGGGCGCCGGCTACCAGAGCGAGCGCGGCGAGCTCGAAAGCCGCCTCTTCCTCGGCGTGCCGATCCCCGCGGACTTCGAGATCGATCGCTCCGTGGGCAGTCTCGTCGCCGAGGCCTACCGCTCCTTCGGTCCGTGGCGCGTGCAGGCCGGCCTGCGCTACGAGTACAGCGAAGACTTCGGGGCCCAGTGGCACCCGGCCCTGAGCTTGCAGTATCGGCCCGTGCCGCGCGGCCCACGGATCGGCGCCGCCTTCTCGTCCGCCAGCAAGCTGCCGAGCTTCTTCGCGCTCGGGCATCCCCTCGTCGGCAACCCGGACCTCGAGCCGGAGCGGGGCCGGCAGGCGGAACTCTACTTCGCCACCGGCGAGGATGCGCCGTGGAAGGCGCGGATCACCCTGTTTCACGCCCGCTACCTGGATCTGGTGGACTTCGACCCCGGCCCGCCCCCGCGGCTGGTGAACCGTGCGGCGATCCGCAGCACCGGGGTGGAGTTCACCCTCCGGCGCGCCTGGCGAGCGGGCCTGGTCACCTATGCGCAGGGCACCGCGATGGAGTTGCGAGACCCGGACGGCGGGCCCCCCCTGCGGCTGCGGCCCGAGCGGCAGGCGGCGGTCGGGGTGGAGGCGCGCTTCGGCGGCGGCTGGCAGGCGCACTGGCGGCTCGCCTACGTCGGGCGGCGTTTCGATTCCTCCATCCCGACCGGCGGCGTCCGGCTCGGGGCCTACACCGAGATGGATCTCGCGCTGACCTGGACCGGGGCCGGCTGGCGCGCCTTCGCCGCCGTCGACAACCTGCTCGACCGGGAGGCGGAGGAGACCGTCGGCACCTCCATCGGGGGGCGCCGCCTGCGGGCGGGCGTGAGCCTGCGCTTCTAGGGCCTGCCGGCTACCAGCAGCTCGCGCAGGATGCCGCACTCGCCGGCGGTGAGGTTCTCTCCGCAGTGGGCCCGCAGCTCCACCAGTTGCCGCTCGAGGGCGCGCAGGCTCTCGAGGCGCGCCCGCACGCGGACAAGCTGCTCGTCCACCAGGCAGTTGATGTCGCCGCAGCCGGCTTCGGGGTGGGCGGCGAAGTCGAGCAGGCGCTTGACGTCCGCGAGCGGCATGTCGAGCTCGCGGCAGCGGCGGATGAAGGCCAGGCGCTCCATATGGCGCTCGTCGTAGTCCCGGTAGCCGTTCGCCTGCCGTGGCGGCTGCGGCAGCAGCGCGGCCTTCTCGTAGTAGCGGATGGTCTCGACGTCGACGCCGGTCGTGCCGGCCAACTCTCCGATGCGCATGGGTACTCCTGTCCGTGTGTGCCGTCTGCTCCCGGCTTGACCCCGGAGCGGCTCCAGGGTTTTCAATATGCCATCGATTCGGGAGAAACGAACATGTCCGCTTGCTGCTCGGGTTCCTGCTCGTCGGGAAAGGTCTCGGTCAGCCCGCGCTTCCGCAAGGTGCTTTGGGTTGCCCTGGTCGTCAATACGCTGATGTTCGTGGTGGAGATCGTCGGTGGCCTCCGGTCGGGCTCGGTGTCGCTGCTCGCGGACGCTGTGGACTTCGCGGGCGACGCCGCCAACTACGGCCTGTCGCTGGCGGTGCTTTCCATGGGGGCACTGTGGCGCGCCCGCGCCGCCTGGATCAAGGGGATGACGATGGGAGCCTACGGGCTCTTCGTGCTCGGGAAGACGGGCTGGGCGGCCATGTCAGGCGTGCCGCCCGAGCCTTATACGATGGGGGCCGTGGCCCTGCTCGCCCTGGCGGCCAACGCGAGCGTCGCCGCGATGCTCTTCGCGTTCCGAGACGGCGACGCCAACATGCGCTCGGTCTGGCTGTGCAGCCGCAACGACGCCATCGTGAACGTCGCGGTGGTCCTGGCGGCGGCCGGGGTGCTGGGGACCGGTACCGCCTGGCCGGATCTGCTGGTGGCCGCGCTGATCGCATCGCTGGCGCTGTCGGCGTCGGTGAGCGTGGTGCGCCAGGCGCGCGGCGAGATCGCCGAACACTCGGTCGCCGCGACGCCCGCCGGCTGAGGCAAACCGGGAGCCGTTGCGCTCAGCGGCCGTCCGGTCGCAGGCGGGCCAGGGAGCGCGCCAGGTTCTCGCGTGCCTGCGCCTCGTACGCGGCGCGGAAGGGCTCGGTGCGATAGAGGCTCGGCCGGTCGAGGAAGGCCTGCAGCACCTTGCCGCGCTCGCACCGGTATATCGGTTCGGGCACCCATGCGTACTCGTCCCGGATCTGGCGCTCGTACTCGTCGAAGCGCGCCGGGTCCGAACCCAGAATGGCCAGGTCGGCATCGACCAGGACTGCCGCATCCCGGCCGACGGCGGGCGCGTCGTGCCTCGTGGCCATCACCAGGGTGTGGATCCGGCCGGCGGCATCGGCCGACAGTCCGCCGGCGCGAGCGCTCTTGCGAGCCCATTCCGCGCTCCGTTCCTCGTTGTCGTCGCGACGGGTGTCGTAGACGGCGTCGTGGAACCACAGGGCGAGCTCGACCTCGGCGGGCCGCTCGGCAATCGGTCGCAGCGTATCCAGGTGGGCGAGGCACTCCTCCAGGTGCCGCAGCGTGTGGTAGCGGCGATGGGGCTCGGCATAACGGGCGAGGACGCGGCGGCCGAGGGGGTCGCCGGCGCTCACCGCGCCGAGCGCCTGCCAGGCGGCATGCCAGCGGGCGAGCAGGTCGCTCATGCCGGCGCCTCCGGGTGTGCCGCCTTGTCCGCGTAGTAGTGCAGCGTGGGCGTGATGTGGCCGGCATGGAGCTCGAGCAGGCCCCAGGAATAGAGCGGGTTGCGCCGCTTGTCGGTGGGGGAGCCGGGGTTCATGGCCCAGGTCGTGCCGTGGCGCGCGCAGTAGGGCATGTGGCTGTGGCCGAAGAGGACGACGTCCACCGGATCGTCGGCGAAGGCCGCGAGCGCGCGCTCCAGCGTGCTGCCGCGCCGGCCGTCGCCATGGATCATGCCGATGCGCACGCCTTCGAGCTCGAGGACCTTGCGGCGCCCGAAGCGGGCGGCCAGGGCCGCGTCGTCGTTGTTGCCGGCGATGGCGTCGAAGGGGGCGATGGCGCCGAAGAGCTCCGGAACGTCGGGGGCGGTGAAGTCGCCCAGGTGCAGGATCAGCCCGACCTGCTGCGCCCGCAGGCCCTGGACGAGCGCGTGGGGCAGGGCGCGGGCCATGCGCGGCATATGCGTATCCGAGACGACGCCGATCTTCATGGGCTCTTGCCGAACCGACTCGCAGGGGGAGACCGCCGCGGCGGGTGCCGGGTTCGCTGGCACCCATCCTGCCGATGTGTCATGTTTGGGGAGTGCGAGTATGGAGTATGCCAGGTGAGGCACGCTACCATGCTCGCATGTAGCGGAGAGGGGCCGCCATCGGCCGGCTCGTGCCGCAAGCATCGTGAGGAACAGACCAGGCATGGACGACGCGCGCGCGGCCTCCGTCCGACTGAGCCAGCTGGAGCTCTACGTCGACAACCATCTCAGCGAGAGATACCTGACCCCGGCGCTGACCGTGGTGACGGCGGGCCTGCTCGCGATCTGGGTGGCGCCCTGGAAAGCGATGCTGTGGGCGGTGATCGAGCTGGTGGTGATCGGGGTCTTCATCGGCGTCTGCACCCGCTTTCGCCGCGCCGGTGCAAACCCGGAGGACGAGCCGAAGTGGGCGGGCCGCATCGCGTTGGCGCACGGCACCCATATGTTGTCGTGGGCGTCGATCATCGTTTGGGGCTGGTCGCAGGCCGATCTCAACAGCCTGATGTTCGTCATGCTGATCCACGTGGGACTCATTTCGATCACGGCGGTGATGAGCCATCCCCACCGGCGGCTGCTGATCACCGATCTCGCGCCTACGGCCGCGGCGCTGATCGCGCCGCCGCTGCTGGGCGGCGACCTGTTCACCCTGGGGCTGTCGCTGCTGGGCTTCTTCTATATCGGCCTGATGCTGCTCGTGGCACTGCGGATCCACGCCAACACCACCGAGGCGCTGATGCTGCGCCAGCGCAACGCGGAGCTCATCCGGGAACTGGAGCGCCAGGTCGCGCGGGATGCCCTGACCGGCGTGGCGAACCGGCGCCGTTTCATGGACGTGGGCAAGGCCGAGCTGCAGCGCGCAGTCCGCTATCGGCACCCGCTGGCGCTCCTGATGCTCGACATCGACCATTTCAAGCCGATCAACGACACCCACGGCCACCTCGCCGGCGACGAGGTGCTCAAGGCGGTGGCGGCTGCCTGCGGCGAAGTCGTGCGCACGGGCGACTTGCTGGCGCGGCTGGGCGGGGAGGAGTTCGCCGTCATCCTGCCCGAGACGGATCTGGCCCACGCCCTGCGGGCGGCCGAGCGTCTGCGTGAGACGGTGGCGAAGCTTCGTTGCGAGTTGCAGGACGGCGTCGTGTCGCCGACGATCAGCATCGGCGTGGCGATGCTCGCCGGCCCCGGGGAGACGCTGTCCTCGCTGCTGCGCCGGGCCGACCATGCCATGTACGCGGCCAAGGCTCAGGGCCGCAACCGCGTGGTCGCCGACGACCCGGTGGTCGCCGAACGGAGCGCACAAGGCCGGGCGGCGGCCGGCCCCTAGCCCCTGTCGAGCATGCGCTGCACCGCCTCCAGGTGCTCCGGCTCGTTGTGGCACATGCCCTGGAAGGCGGCGCACAGGTCGAGGAAGTCCTTCAGCTCGGTGCGCTGCGCGATCTTCATCAGGCGCTTGGTGAGCCGCACGGCCTTGGGCGGCTGGGCGGCGATGCGGGCGGCGAGTTCGTGGGCGCGCTGCATGAGCGCCTCCGGTTCGGCCACTTCGAGGACGATGCCCAGGGCCTTCGCCTCCTCGGCGTCGATGGTGCGCCCGGTGAGCGTGAGCTCGAAGGCCCGCTGGTAGCCGATCAGCCGCTGCAGGAACCAGGCGCCGCCATCGCCAGGGATGATGCCGAGGTTGAGGAAGGTCTCGCCGAACTTCGCCTTGGTGGAGGCGATGCGCAGGTCGGCCATGTTGGCGAGGTCGAAGCCCGCGCCGATGGCCGGGCCGTTCACCGCGGCGACGATCGGGATCTCGAGGGCCTGCAGCGCCAGCGGGATGCGCTGGATGCCGTGGCGGTAGCGCTCGGCCACCTCGGCCACGTCGCCGGCGAAGTCGCCGCCGCGGGCGGCCATGTCCTTCACGTTGCCGCCGGCCGAGAAGGCCGAGCCGGCGCCGGTGACGACGAGCACCGAGACGTCCTCGCTGCGGTTCGCCCACTCGGCGACCGAGACGATGTCGTCGATCAGCCGGGTGCCGGTGAGCGCGTTGCGCACGTCGTGGCGGTTCAGGGTGAGGGTGGCGACGCGGTTCTCGAGGTGGAGCAGGGCGTCGACGGGTACGGGCAGTTTCATGGCTGGTCAGTCGGGTTGGATGACCGCAGCCTGATTCACGATGACGCGCGCGTCAACGATGGCGTAGCCGTCCGGGTAGGCGATCACCGGGTTGAGGTCGAGCTCGGCGAGCTGCGGATAGGCTTCGGCGATGCCCGACACCGCCAGCAGGAGTTCCACCAGGGCGTCCTTGTCTACCGCGGCCGATCCCCGTACCCCCTCCAGGATCTTGCGCGCCTCCACCTGTTCGACCATGGAGCGGGCGTCGCTCGCGGTGAGTGGAATGGCGCGGAAGGCCACGTCCTCGAAGACCTCGACGAAGACACCGCCCAGGCCGAACATCAGCACCGGGCCGAAGATGGGGTCGCGGCTCACCCCCACGATCACCTCGGTGCCCTTTTTCGCCATCGGCGTGAGCAGCGCGCCGCGGATGTTGGCCGCCGGCTTGTAGGCGCGGCAGGAGGCCATGATCGCGTCCCACGCTCCGGCGAGGGCCGCCTCGCCCACGAGGTTCAGGCGTACCCCGCCGGCGTCGGACTTGTGCAGGATGTCCTTGGACAGCACCTTCATCGCGAGGGGCTGTTCGCCGAAACGCTCCGCCGCGGCGGCGAGCTCCGCCGGGTCGTGGACCACCGCGTCCTCGGGGACCGCCACGCCGTGGGCGCGCAGCAGGGCCTTGGCCTCGAACTCGAAGAAATCCCGTCCCTCGTTCTGGGCGGTGGCGAAGAGCGCCAGGGTCTCGGGCGTGGGGCTCACCGCGCTCGTCGGCGTCTCGGCGGCGCGTCCGGCAAGATACTGGCCGCGCTCCCCGAGGGCCGAGAGCACCCGCACCGCATGCTCGATGGAGCTGTAGACCGGCAGCCCCGCCTCGTGCAGGCGCCGCAGCGCCGGCGGTTTCACCGGCGCGTAGAGGCTGTAGATCACCAGCGGCTTGTCGCCGTGCCGGGCGAGCTCGATCATCGCCTCGGCGCCGCGCATCTCGTCGCCCAGCAGATCCTCGGCGAAGCGGATGTGGTAGCCGCCGAACATGCCAACCAGGAAGACGCTGTCGATCGCCTCGTCCTCGGCCACGATGGCCAGGCAGTCCGCGAGAATTCCCGGTCGCGCATCGCTGCTGCCGGCCACGTCGACCGGATTCGCCAGTGAGGCCTGGGGCAGGAGGATCTCGGCGAGCCGCGCCCGGGTGCGCGCGGAGAGCGGGGGCAGCTCCAGGCCGGCCTCCGCGAGGCGGTCCGAGGCGATCGTCGCCTGGCCGCCCCCGTCGGACACCACCGCCACCCGCTTGCCGCGGGCCTGCTGCAGCAGGGCCAGGCCTTCGGCCACCGGCAGGATCTCGTCCGATTGCTGCACCACGCTCACGCCCGCCTGGCGCAGCACGTCCACCGTCATCGCGTAGCTGCCGGCGAGCGCGCCGGTGTGCGAGCGCGCGGCGGCGCGGCCCTGCTCGGTGGAGCCCGACTTGTACACCACCACGGGTTTCGCCGTGGTCACCTCGCGCGCGACCCGCAGGAAACGCTGGCCGTCGCGGAAGCCCTCCACGTAGAGCGTGGCGACTCGGGTGTGCGCGTCTTCGCCCAGGTAGCGCAGGTAGTCGTTGAAGCCGATGTCCGTCTGGTTGCCCGGCCCGACATAGGTGGAAAAACCTACATGGCCGTTCTGCTCCGCCTCCAGGACCAGGGCCAGGAGCATGTTGCCGGACTGGGAGATGAAACCGATGTCGCCCGGCTTGACGTTTGCGAGGGCGAGGAGGTTCACGTTGTGGTGCAGGTTGAACATGCCGGAGGTGTTGGGCCCGATCACCCGTACACCCCATTCACGTGCTGCATCGAGCAATTGCTGTTCCAGGCGTGCGTCCTCGGGCCGGCCGGTCTCGCGGAAGCCGCTTGCCAGGATGACGGCGCCCTTCACGCCCTTCCGGCCGCATTCGTCGATCAGCCCCGGCACGGTGGCCGCCGGCGTGCAGATGAGCGCGAGGTCGGCGCCCTCGGGCATGGCCGAGACCGAGGGCCAGGTCTTCACCCCCAGGATCATGTCGGTCTTGGGATTGATCGGGTATATGGCTCCGGAGTATCCCCCCTTCACCAGCCCGACCATCGCCTTGTAGCCGCGCTTGGTAGGGTCGGCCGAGGCGCCGACGATGGCGATGGAGGAGGGGGCGAGGAAGGCGTGGAGCGGGCTGCGCTGGGCGAGGTGGTGGGTCTCGACGACGCTCATGCTCAGCACCCCCTGAAGACCGGCGCGCGCTTTTCGGCGAAGGCGTCGATGCCCTCCTGCCAGTCGCGCGTGGTGGCGACGAAGGTCATGCCTTCGAGCTCCGCGGCCAGCGCGCCGTCGAAGCCGCCCTCGGCGGCCCGGTTGAGCTGCCGCTTGGCGAGCTGCATGGAAAGGGGGGCCTTGGCGGCGATGCGGAGGGCGAAGTCCCGTGCTCCCTCGAGAAAGCCTTCGTCGGGGAGACAGCGGTTGGCGAGCCCGATGCGCACCGCCTCCTCGCCGTCGATCTTCTCGCCCAGGAAGACCAGCTCGCGCGCCTTGGCCAGCCCCACCAGGCGCGGCAGCAGCCAGGTGACCCCGCCGCCGAGGAAGCTGCCGATGGCGATCTCGGGCAGCCCGATGCGGGCGCTCTTCGCCATCACGATGAAGTCCGACGCGATGGCCATTTCCGCTCCCGCCCCCAGCGCATAGCCATTCACCGCCGCCACGACCGGCTTCGAGAGGTCGAGCAGGCGCCTGCACACCGCCTGCTCGCCCTGCAGGTACTGGCGCCGGTCGAAGGCGGTGCGCCCGGCCTTGTGCTCCTTCAGATCCGCGCCCACGCAGAAGGCGCGCCCCTCGCCGGTGAGCAGCACCACGCGCACTTGCGGGGCGCGCTCGGCGGCGTCGAGCGCCGCGTCGAGCTCCTCGTACAGCCGCGCGGTCACCGCGTTGAGCCGGTGGGGGCGGTTGAAGCGGATCTCGGCGATGCCGTCGCGCATGTCGAGAAGGACGTTTTCATCGTTCATGGTGTTGCCTCTCCCCGGTGATCCGACGAAAGGTGCGACAGCGGCCCGGCGGGGTTTGTTCGTCCGCTCACGAACTTGACCTGGCTCAAGAAAATCTGGAGCGCCGCTGGCCGGATTCACGGATGCACGGGCGTCTTGCCGCAGGCATCGTGGACCCCGGTGTCGCGTGTGGCGACGCCATTCAATTCACCCTGAAGGAGACGAACCATGAAATGGGAAACCCCGACCGCCTGCGATTTCCGCTTCGGCTTCGAAATCACGATGTACATCGCCACGCGCTGAGCGTGGCCGGTAGTCTCCCGGATTCCGGCCTGAGGCCTGCATCCGGGTGATGCGCCGATCCGTAGCCCGGATGGAGTGAAACGGAATCCGGGGCGGCGTTCCGGCCGCGATGCCGTTTCCGGACGCACCTCCCGGATTCCGCCTTCGGCTCCATCCGGGCTGCACGGGCGGCGGTCGCGAGTCACGAAACTCTCGAACGAGACGACGAAGCATGCACATCCGAATCCTCGGCTCCGCCGCCGGCGGCGGCTTCCCCCAGTGGAACTGCAACTGCCCGATGTGCGACGGCGTGCGCAAGGGCACCGTCAAGGCCCGGCCGCGCACCCAGTCCTCGATCGCGGTAAGCGGCGACGGCGAGCGCTGGGTGCTGTTCAACGCCTCGCCCGATGTGCTGCAGCAGATCCGGAGCTTCCCCGCGCTGCAGCCGGCGCGTGCGCTGCGCGACACCGGGATCGAGGCGATCGTGCTGATCGACGCCCAGATCGACCACACCACCGGGCTCTACATGCTGCGCGAGCATCGGCGGCCGCTGGCGCTGTGGTGCACCCGCCAGGTGCGCGAGGATCTCACCGCCGGCAACCCGATCCTGAACGTGCTGGCCCACTACGCCGGCATCGATTGGCACGAGCTGCCGATCTCCGGCGCCGGGTTCGAGATTCCGGGCATCGCCGGGCTGACGTTCGAGGCACTGCCGCTCATCTCCAACGCGCCGCCGTACTCGCCCCACCGCGACCGGCCCGAGCCGGGCGACAACGTGGGGATCACCATCACCGACCGGGCGAGCGGCCAGCGCCTCTTCTACGCGCCGGGCCTGGGCGAGATGGAGCCCCACGTGTGGGCGGCGATGCAGGCGGCCGACTGCGTGCTGGTGGACGGCACCCTCTGGACCGACGACGAGATGATCCGGCTCGGCGCCTCGAAGAAGACCTCCCGCGCCATGGGCCACCTGCCGCAGAGCGGCGAGGGCGGCATGCTGGAGTGGCTGGGCGAGCTGCCCGCGGCCACCCGCAAGGTCCTCATCCACATCAACAACACCAACCCGATCCTCGACGAGGACAGTCCCGAGCGCGCCGAGCTCACCGCGCGCGGCGTCGAGGTCTCTTACGACGGCATGGAGATCACCCTGTGAACGCACCCGAACGAGTCGACGCCCCCTGGAGCCGGGAGGAATTCGAGGCGCGCCTGCGCGCCGGCGCCACCAGCTACCACATCCACCATCCCTTCCACGTGATGATGGCGGAAGGCAAGCTCACCAAGGCCCAGCTGCAGGGCTGGGTGGCGAACCGCTTCCTGTACCAGATCGCGATCCCGGTAAAGGACGCGGCCATCCTCTCCAACTGCCCCGACCGGGAGATCCGCCGGGAGTGGATCCAGCGCATCCTCGACCACGACGGCTGCAACGTGGGCGGCGTGCACGACGAGGGCGGCATCGAGGCGTGGATCCGGCTGGGCGAGGCGGTGGGCCTCACCCGCGAGGACGTCACCTCCCTGCGCCTGGTGTCCCCGGCCGCGCGCTTCGCGGTGGACGCCTATGTGAACTTCGCGCGCCGCCAGCCCTGGCAGGAGGCGGTCGCCTCCAGCCTCACCGAGCTCTTCGCGCCCCACATCCACCAGCAGCGGCTCGACACCTGGCCGCAGATGTACCCGTGGGTGAAGCCCGAAGGCCTGCAGTACTTCAGGAACCGCCTCACCCAGGCGCGGCGCGACGTGCAGCACGGGCTCGCGTTCACCCTCGACTGGTTCAGCCGCTCCCGCGAGCTGCAGGAGCGCGCACTGGAGATCCTGCGCTTCAAGCTCGACGTGCTGTGGGCACTCGCCGACGCGATCATGCTGCAGCAGTGCGAGATGGAGATCCGGGGGCCGAAGGCGTGAGTGAGCGCGAGGACGTCCTCGCCGCGCGCCCGGCCGTGCCCAGGCTCTTCCGCCTGCAGTGGGAGGAGGCGCAGCAGGCGTGGGTGCTGCTCTACCCGGAGGGCATGGTGAAGCTCAACGCCAGCGCCGGCGAGATCATGCGCCGGTGTGACGGGCAGAAGAGCGTGGCGGAGATCGTCGCCGAACTGGAGGCGGCCTTCGGCACCACCGGGCTCACGGAGGACGTGCTCGCCTTCGTCGAGCTTGCCCGGGCGCGAGGCTGGCTGCAATGAACGAGCGCGCGACCATCGGCCCGCCCCTGTGGCTGCTCGCGGAGCTCACCTACCGCTGTCCGCTGCACTGTGCCTTCTGCTACAACCCGGTCGATTTCGCCCGCCATGAGAGCGAGCTCGACACCGAGGACTGGCTGCGGGTGCTGCGCGAGGCGCGGGCGGCCGGCGCGGTGCAGTGCGGCTTCTCCGGCGGCGAGCCGATGCTGCGCGACGACCTGGAGGTACTGGTGGCCGAGGCGCACCGCCTGGGCTACTACACCAACCTGCTCACCTCCGGCGTGGGGCTTACCCCCGAGCGCGCCGCCGCGCTCAAGGCGGCGGGGCTCGATCACATCCAGCTCTCCTTCCAGGATTCGACCAAGGAGCTCAACGACTTCCTCTCCCACACCCGCACCTTCGAGCTCAAGCAGCGGGTGGCGGCGCTCATCAAGGACAACGGCTGGCCGATGGTGATGAACGTGGTCGTGCATCGGCAGAACATCGACCATATCGACACCATCATCGCGATGGCGGCAGAGCTCGGCGCCGAGTACCTGGAGCTCGCCAACAGCCAGTACTACTCCTGGGCGCTGCTCAACCGCGACCAGCTGCTGCCCTCGCGCGAGCAGCTCGAGCGGGCCGAGCGCGTCACCAACGAGTGGCGCGAGAAGCTGGGCGATCGCATGCGCATCTTCTTCGTGGTGCCCGACTACTACGAAAAGCGCCCCAAGAAGTGCATGAACGGCTGGGGCAACGTCTTCCTCACGGTGACGCCCGACGGCACCGCGCTGCCCTGCCACACCGCGCGCATGCTCCCGGGGCTCGACTTCCCCAACGTGCGCGAGATGAGCGTGTCCGACATCTGGTACGCCTCCGAGGGCTTCAACCGCTACCGCGGCGACGGCTGGATGAAGGATCCCTGCCGCACCTGTCCCGACAAGGAGAAGGACCTGGGCGGTTGCCGCTGCCAGGCCTACATGCTCGCCGGCGACCCGGCGGCCGCCGACCCGGTGTGCGAGTTCTCGCCCGCCCACGGGGTGGTGGAAAAGGCGGTGGAACGCGCCCAGACGGGCGCCGCCGCGGAGCAGCCGCTGGTGTTCCGGGATCCGCGGGAATCGCGGAGGCTGGTGGGGATGAGGTAGGCGTTTACCGGCGAGGGGGAGCTGCGGGGGCCCGTCCACCCATCCCCCTCCCGTCCGGGATGGGGATGGTTGGAAGGCGCAAGCGTCTCCGCCACCCCCTCAACGCTTCCCCTGCTTCCGCGTCGGCCGGTTCCTTTCCGACGGCGACGCGCCTGCGTCCGCGATCTCCTCGTCGCTCGCCCCGGCGGCCAGGTCCGAGGCCGAAGGCTCCGCGTTCTCCGGATGCTCGATGTCGCCCTCGCGCACCCGCACGATCCGGTCGGTGTCGCGGTCGGTGTCGGTCGGTTCCACGTCGCGCCCGACGGTGGCCCGCTCGCCGCTGCCCGAGGCGGGGGCGTCGCTGTCCAGGTTGGCGTCGCCCACGTCGGGGCCCGCGGTCGGGGCCGGCCCCTCGCTCACGTCGGGGTCGGAGGTGGTGCCCCGGTCCAGCCCCAGGCCGGTGCCGGCGCGGATTTCCTCGTTGAGGCCGGGGCCGCCGGTGATGTCGCTGCCGGTGTCCGACGTGTCGCTCGGTCCCAGGGCGTCCGTGCCTTTCCCCTTGCCGGTCGCCGGCTGCTGCTCGCCGGTGCGCTTCAAGGTCGTACCCATGTCGGTTTCCTCCGCTGAAGACGTCGAACGTAACGGGCGGCAAGCGGCGTTCCCGGAGCCGCGCCGCACCCGGAGTACCGGTCCGGCCGGGGGCATGTAGATCTTGCCTACGTCTGCCGGATCTTCCCGGCCCGGGGGGCGGCGGGCACGGCTCGGCGAGCCGGGTATGTGGATTGCTGGCCAGCCGGGTCCCGAACGAAGTCAAGGAGACGGCCATGGCCAAGCAGCAGTCCGAGCGTCACGAGGAGCGCCAGGTGCCCAATCCGGTGCAGATCCAGAAGTTCCTCGGCGGTCTCGACTATCCGGTGGACAAGCGGCAGGTGCTCGACAAGGCGAAGGCCGAGGGCGCGGACGAGCTCGTGATGGATGCGCTCGAGCGTATTCCCGAACGCCAGTACGACAGCCCGGTGTCGATCTCGCGAGAGGTCGGCAAGCTGGAGTGAATGGTGGCGCGCAGGGGCTCCGGGCGGGTCGTGCTCGGCATCGACGCCGACGCCATCACCGGCTTCCATGACGCCTGTCTCGCCGGTCGGGGCGGGACGCCGGCCGGGGAGGCGGTGTGGGAGTGGATCGCCGAGAACCATCGCCGCAACACCATGCTGTGGCGCGAGGAGGACAGGGCGCGCCGCACCGACGTGCCGGACGCGGTGATCGTGCAGTGCAAGCGCAACATCGATCAGCACAACCAGCGCCGCAACGACGCGGTGGAGGCGATCGACGACTGCATACAGGCCAGGCTCGAGGCGATCGAGCCGGACCCGGACGTGCGCCTGTCCAGCGAGACCGCGGGCGCGATGATCGATAGGCTCTCCATCCTCGCCCTCAAGATCCATCACATGCGCCTGCAGACGCTGCGCGAGGACGCGGGCGACGAGCACGTGGCGCGCTGCCGGGTCAAGCTCGAGCGGCTCGTCCAGCAGCGGCTCGATCTCGCCGCCTGCCTCGACCGGCTCCTGATCGAGGCGCGCCGCGGCAAGACCTGCTTCCGCACCTTCCGCCAGTTCAAGATGTACAACGACCCGGCGCTCAACCCCGAGCTTTACGGGCGCCGGCGCGGCGGATCGGGCGCGGAGCAGGGCGAGGCGCGGGTGGACGTGCTGGTACCCACCTGCGACCGGCCGGCGGCGCTGGCGGTGACGCTCACCGCGCTTTTCGCACAGAACCTGGGCCCGGCGCGCATCGTCGTCTCCGACCAGGGCGAGACGATCGAGGCCGCGTCCGCGCCCGAGGTCGCCGCGGTGCTGCGCCTGCTGCGCACGCGCGGGATCGAGGTGGAGGTGCATCGCCACCTGCCGCGGCGGGGGCTGGCCGAGCAGCGCGCCTTCCTGCTCGGGCAGTCGCGCGCGCCCTACGTGCTCTTTCTCGACGACGACGTGGTGCTCGAGCCCGACCTGCTCGCGCGCCTGGCGAACACCCTGCGCACCGAGGGCTGCGGTTTCGTCGGCAGCGCCGTGATCGGGCTGAGCTATCTGGACGACGTGCGCCCGCACCAGCAGGCGATCGAGTTCTGGGACGGCCCGGTGGAGCCCGAGGAGGTGCTGCCGGGCAGCCCCCAGTGGGAACGCCACCATCTGCACAGCGCGGCCAATCTCTACCATGTGCAGCAGCGGCTGGGGCTCACCGCGACCTGTCAGCGCCTCTACCGGGTGGCCTGGATCGGCGGATGCGTCCTTTTCGACGCCGAAAAGCTGCGCGCCGTGGGCGGCTTCGAATTCTGGCAGGACCTGCCCGATCAGCACTGCGGCGAGGATGTGCTCGCCCAGCTGCGGGTCATGGCGCGCTACGGCGGCTGCGGCGTCATTCCGTCCGGCGCCTATCACCAGGAGCTGCCCACCACGGTTCCCGTGCGCAAGGTCGACGCGCCCCTCGTGCTGGACGTGGCCGGCCAGTGAGCGACCGCCGCTAGGCCCGTCCGGAAGGGGCGGCCGGCGGCATGGCGAGCAGGGTGTGGGCGTGGGCCAGCACCCGGCCGACGGCACGGCCGGACGGATCCCACACCGGACGATGGCGGCGCCGGTCGAGCGGCGCCCATCGCCCCATCTCGGAGGCGCGGAAGACGATCACGCTGGGACGGCGCAGGGCGGCGGCGAGATGAGACACCCCCGTGTCGTTGCAGACCACCAGCCGTGCGCGGGCCAGGATGTGGGCGAGGGCACCTGCCGAAATGGGGCCGGCGGTGTCGATGGCCGGCGTGCGCATGGCGCGCTTCACCGCGCCCACGATGGGGCCTTCGTCCTGGGAGCCGGTGAGGACCACCGGCAGGCCCCAGGCGCGGTGCAGGGCGTCGCCCACGGCGGCGAAGCAGTGCGGCGGCCAGCGCCGCTCGACCGCGCGCGCGCCGGCGTGCAGGCAGACGTAGCCTTCCTCGGGCAGAGTGGCGGCGGCTTCCCATGCCGCCACTTCCGCGGCGTCCGCCGGAAGGAGCGGGAATTCCGGGTCCTCGCCGTCGGGTGGCGCGCCGAGGAAACCGGTGAGCCGCAACAGGCGCCGGATCTCGGCTCCGTGCTCGGGATAGGGCAGGAAGCTCGGCGTGGCGGGCGTTCCCGCCCCGTGGAAGCCGCTGGTCCGCGCGGCGCCGAATTGCGCGACGATCGCGTTGGAGATGCGGCCGTCGCCGTGCATCTGGATCGCGAGGTCGAAGCGGCGTGCGCGCATCGCCGTGAAGAAGGCGGGCAGGGCGGCCGCGTCGGGCGCCTGCTCGGGCAGCCCGGGATAGCCCGGAAAGGCGACGAACTCGTCCACGTAGCGATGCAGGCGCGTGGCCAGGGTGCCGGCCCACGGCAGCCCGACCAGGGTGATCGAGGCGTCCGGGAGTGCCTTGCGCAGCGCGCGCAGGGCGGGCACGGCACACACCATGTCGCCCAGCCGCAGGGCGCGGAAGACCGCCACACGGGTCGGACGCAGGTCGTTCAGGAGGGGCGGAAAGGAGCGGTGGCGGGGGGCGATGTACGGCATGGGCGGCGTGCCAGCAATATCGGGACCTACCCCCCCGGGCTTCACCTTCCTCGCCCGAAGGACTAACGTAATGACAGAGCACGCCGCTAGCGGCCTGCCCCGACTTACGCCCCGCCGGCCCCGGGCGCTGCCGCCGGCCGGGGCCGGCACTCCATCCGGGCGGCGCGATCGCGCGTCCGGCGCCGACGGCGCCGCGGCGCGTCCTTGTCGGAGGCGAGCACCATGGCGAACGATGAAGAAATATTGAAGCGGGTGCAGGCCGCGCTGGAGACCGAGCCGCGGATCAACCTGCACCAATTTCCCATCCACCTCGAAGTCGAGGCGGGCGCGCTCACTTTGGAAGGGGAGGTGGAGAGCATCGCCGCACGCCGGCTTGCCCTGCGCCGGGCAAGCGAGGCGGCGGGGGTCGAGCAGGTCGTGGACCGCCTGCGCCTGGCCGCTTCCGAGCCGCGCGGCGACGGCGAGATCCTGGATGCCCTCGAGCAGAGCCTGCTGCGCGAATGCGACCTCAAGAACTGCACTCTGCGCCGGGGCGAAAAGGGCAAGGTGGAGATCCTCCACGAGGCCATGGGCGACGACAGCAGCGGCAACATCCTGTTCGCCGTGGAAGACGGTACCATCTACCTGGAAGGACACGTGATCAGCCTCTCGCACCGGCGCGTGACCGAAGTGCTGGCGTGGTGGGTGCCGGGTTGCCGCCAGGTGGTGAACCGCCTGCAGGTGCTGCCCGCCGAGGACGACCACGACCACGAGGTGAACGACGCCGTGCGCCTCGTCCTGGAACTCGATCCCCTGGTGCATGCGGACCAGATCGGCGTCGTCACCAACCTGGGCGTGGTCACGCTGGAAGGCGTCGTGTCGCGTCGCGACGAGCGCGAGCGTGCCGAGCGCGACGTCTGGTGCGTGCCCGGGGTGAACGAAGTCTTCAACCATCTCGAAGTGAGACCCTGACCGGGCAGCGTCCCGGTCGCCATCCGGAAGCCCATGCGATTGCCGCTCCGATCCGTCCCCGATGAAGAAACGCCCAAGGTCGCACCGGACACCGCGCGCCACGGCCCGTTCCCGCAGGCCGATGCCCGCGCGCCGGTGGAGCGCCGTCTGACGCTGGCGCGGCTCGACACCGGCGACCCGCGCATGGCGGAGGCGATACGGCGCGCGGGGCGGGTCGAGGGGCGGGATATCCCGCTCCTCGTCCTCGGCGAGTCGGGGGTCGGGAAAGAGCTCTTCGCCAAGGCTTTCCACAACGGCGGACCGCAGCGCGAAGGCGTCTTCGTGGCGGTCAACTGCGCGGCCATTCCCGAGCATCTCATCGAATCCGAGCTCTTCGGCTACGTGGGCGGCGCCTTCACCGGCGCACGGCGCGAGGGCTTCGCGGGCAAGCTCAGGCAGGCCAACGGCGGCACGCTCTTCCTCGACGAGATCGGCGACATGCCCCTGGGGCTCCAGAGCCGTCTGCTGCGGGTGCTCCAGGAGCGTTGCGTGACGCCGCTCGGCAGCAGCAGGACCCTGCCCGTGTCGTTCGCGCTGGTCTGCGCAACCCACTGCAACCTGGCCGAGGCGGTGCGCTCCGGCACCTTCCGGCAGGATCTCTACTACCGCATCAACGGGCTCGCGGTCACGCTGCCGCCGCTGCGCGAGCGCAGCGACATCGATCGCCTGGTGCGCATCCTGCTCGACATGGAGACCGAGGGGCAGCGTGCCGTGGATGTCGCCCCGGACGTGCTCGCCTTCTTCCGGCGCTACCCCTGGCCCGGCAACCTGCGCCAGCTGCACAACAGCCTGCGCGTGGCGCTCGCACTGCTCGACGACAGCGAGTCGATCATCGCCTCCGAGCACCTGCCCGAGGAACTGTTCGCCCTGGAGAGCGACGGGGACGAGCAGCCGCGCCCGCCACCGGCCGCGCGGGAAACCGTCGGGACGCCGCATGCGGGTTCCGACGAGTCGCTGCGCAGCCTCGAGCGGCGCACCATCGAGGAAGTGCTCGCCGACGAAGGGGGCAACGTTTCCGCCGCGGCACGCCGCCTGGGGATCAGCCGCAACACCCTGTATCGCAAGCTGGGCCGCTTGTAGGAGCGGCTGCAGCCGCGATCCGGCCGTTACACCGCGTCCTGTGCTCCCATTGCCGGCTGCGCGTCGATGGGCAGCCACACCCGGAACTCGGTGCCGGCGCCCGGCTCGCTGTCGACCTCGATGCGGCCGCGATGGCGCTCGACGATGCCGTGGGAGACCGACAGGCCCAGACCGGTGCCGGTGCCGACCGGCTTGGTGGTGAAGAAGGGATCGAAGACGCGCTTGAGGATGTCGGGCGGGATGCCGGCACCCGTGTCGCGCACCGCCACGAAGACCTCGTCGCCGTTCCGCCCGGTGGTGATGGTGATCCGTCCGCGTTCCGGGATGGCCTGGGCCGCGTTGACCAGCAGGTTCATGAAGACCTGGTTCAGCTGCGAAGGCACGCAGCGGACCTCGGGGAGCTCGGCATAGCGGCGCTCGAGCTCCGCCTTGTACTTGATCTCGTTGGTCACCACGTTGATGGTGCTGTCGAGGCAGCGGTGCAGGTCGGCCCACTGCCAGTCGGCGGTGCCCATGCGCGAGAAATCCTTGAGGTCCTGCACGATGCGCGTGACCCGATCGAGCCCGTCGCGGCTCTCTTTCACCAGCGCGCCCGCGTCGTCCTGCAGGTAGGCGAGGTCCACCTCCTGCTTGACCGCCTCGACCCTCGCGCGGGACTCGGGCGGCAGGGCCGCCTCCACCTCGCGATAGGCGTCGATCACGCGCAACAGGTCGCTCACGTAGCCGTCGAGGGTGCCGAGGTTGGAGTTGACGAAGCCGATCGGGTTGTTGATCTCGTGGGCGACCCCCGCGGCGAGCTGGCCGATGGAGGCGAGCTTTTCCGATTGCAGGAGCTGGTTGTGGGCCTGCTCGAGCTCGTCGATGAGCTTGCGCTGGGCGGCCTGCTCGGCTTCCAGGGCCTGCACCGTGCGCGCCAGCTCGGCGTGGGCGAGGGCGGCGTCGGTGTAGTCGAAGACGGTCACGCAGACCTGCTCGACCGTGCCGTCCGGGCTCCGTACCGGCAGGAAGGTGCAGCTCTGGCGCATCGCGTCCACGCCCCCGGTGATGGGGCGGTTGTGGTCGAAGCGGAAAAGGAAGGGACGCTGCTCCCAGGAGGTGAAGCCGTAGTTGCCCAGGGTCAGCACGGTATGGATCTTGTGCTCTAACCACTCCCGCGGCAGCTCGGGAAAGCAGTCGAAGAGCTTGCGCCCGAGCACGGTCTCGGCCGGGCGCCGGCTGTGGGTGGCCATGAAGCGGTTCCACAGCGTGACGGTGAGCTCGCGGTCGACCGCGAAGACGCCGACCGCGACGCGGTCGACCACGAAGTCGGCCAGCCGCGGCAGATCGATGGCTGTGCTCATCACAGGCTCTCCAGGAAGCGATCGAGGGCGGCGCGGATCACAAGGATTTCCTCTTCCGGCATGAGCATCACGAGGTGGCAGGCGAAATCGCGCCGCTCGAGGCGGAAATTCACCTCGAGGAACAGCGCGCAGGGCGTGCCGATCCCCCGGCTGTCGAGCAGCGAGGCCGGGGCTGCGTCCTCGGCCATCAGCGAGGGGGCGGAGAAACCGAGCTCGAACTTGATCTGCGCGGCGATCCCGCCCAGGCAGGCACCGACCATCAGGTTGCTCACGTCGAGCAGCAGCTCGTGCTCGCTCGCAGCATCGAGCGTCTCGCCGTACCCCATCAGGCCGGCGAGCTCGCGGCACTGCTCGCGGCCGTAGATGACCAGCGTTTCGCCGCGCAACTCGCCGTGGAAGCCCTGACGGACCGCGGTGACCGACTCCTTCCCGACCATGCGCTCCAGGGCCGGGCCGATGAGCGCGGGGCGCAGGATGAGGATGCGCGGCACCGAGAGCTGCACGAACTCGCCCAGCACGGTGGCGATCGAGGCGGCCGCCTGGCCCATGCCCACGTTGGCGATCTCCTGCAGCGCGTCGCGCTGGTCTTCGGACAGCAGTCCCTCGGTCATGGGCAGACTCCGTATTCGCGCAGCACGGCGCCGATCCGTGCCGCATCGATCGGCTTCGGCACGAAGGCGATCGCGCCGAGCTCCCGGACGCGTGCGCGGGCCGCCGGCTGGATGTCGGCCGAAACCACGACGACAAGGCAGTTGAGCTCCTCCCGGCGCAGCGCCTCCAGGACCTGGAAACCATCCATGCCGGGCATGGTGAGGTCGAGGAACATCACGTCGAACTCGGCCGCGCGGTATGCGGCGAGCGCCTCCTCGCCGTTGCTCGCCTGCTCGATCTCGACATCCCAGCTCGCCGGCAGCGCCTTGATCAACATCTTTCTCGCCATGGCCGAGTCGTCGACGACGAGTATCCGGGTCGGCATGCAGAATCTCCTTCGGGTGTGCCCACGCGTAGTGAAGACGATTCTAGCCACGCGCGTCTGCGGCGTGGCACCGCTCGGGACGAGCGGTGCCAACTATGGCACGCCGTGTGCGCATATCGCCGACGAGTGGTCGGCGCGGCGCAGGGCAGGGCGGCACAGCGCATTGCGTGACGGATGCAATGACACACTCTGTCCCGCCCGCGGCGGGCTGTGGAACAGGATCCGCGCCGGCGAAGGGATTCACGCGACTGGAATGGACCTTGCTGAAGGTCGGGCGAAACGACCCGACAGCCGCGGGAAGGCCGCGGCTGTGCGTCATCCCGATTCGGCAAGGCGACCATGTTCACGAACTCGGTTTCGATCGCGACCCGTTCTGCTCCGCACCTCTCCGCTTCCGTGGAGGCCCCGGCACGCCTGCATCTGGGCTTCCTCGACCCCAGCGGCAGCCTGGGGCGCCGTTTCGCGAGCCTGGGGCTGGTGATCGACGGCATGGGTACCGGCCTGCAGCTGGCGCCGGCGAGCCGGAACGAGGTGGTGGTGCCGGGGCAGGACGACGCCCTGCGCACGCGCCTGGCCGGCTACCTCGCCACCCTTCAGCACGAAACCGGGGCGAGCCAGCCGGTGCGGGTCACCGTGATGTATACCCCGCCCGCCCATTCCGGATTCGGCTCGGGTACCCAGCTCGCGCTCGCACTGGGCCGTGCCTTCGCCAGCCTGCATCGGCTCGCCCTCGGCACCCGGCGCATCGCCGCGCTGCTCGGCCGTGGGGCGCGCTCGGGCGTCGGCATCGCCGGCTTCGACCAGGGAGGGTTGCTCCTCGACGGCGGTCCGGGAAGCGACGGCATGCCCGCGCCGCTGCTCGCCCGTGCCGCCTTTCCAGGTGCCTGGCGGGTGCTCCTCGTCCTCGACGGGCGCATCGACGGCCTGCACGGCTCGGCCGAGCGCTGCGCCATGGATGGCCTCCCGCCCTTTCCCGAGGCGCTGGCGGCGAAGCTCTGTCACCAGGCGGTGATGCGCGTCCTGCCGGCCGCCCTGGAGGCCGATTTCGAGCCCTTCGCCGCCGGGATCTCGGCCATCCAGCAGGCGATCGGCGATTACTACGCCCCCGCCCAGGGCGGCTCCATGTACACCAGCCCCGACGTGGAGCGGGTGCTGGAATGGATCCGTCCCCGATGGCGCGCCGGCATCGGCCAGAGCTCCTGGGGGCCGACCGGCTTCGCCATCCTGCCCTCGGCGGCGCGGGCCGAAGAGATCATCGCGGCCGTGCGCGCCGCCGGCGTGGTGCACCCGGCGCTGAGGCTGCTCGTGGTGGGTGGGCGCAACTGCGGGGCGCGCGTCACCAACGACGACCTTCCTCCCTTGGACGGCCGGTGAGCGGCATCCCCCCTGGCGCCACCGGCCTCCTCTTTTCGATTTCCCACTAGATCCGCGAAGAAGACGACATGGACCGCCAATACATCCTGCACATGTTCACCCCCGCCCGGCAGATGAGCCCCTTCGACGTCAACATGGCGGTCGATGCCGGCTATCAGGTCGTGGTGCCCTACTGCGAGGTCGCCCCCGAGCAGATCCGGGGCCTCACCCAGGACGCGATCTTCTCCCGCGGCCCGAAGGGGGTGAAGGCCACCGCGATCTTCATCGGCGGGCGTGACGTGCTCGTCGCCGCCGACATGCTCGACACCGCCCGCAAGGCCATGGTGCCGCCCTTCGAGGTGTCGGTCATGGCCGATCCCAGCGGCTCCTACACCACCGCGGCCGCGCTGGTGGCCTGCGTGGAGCGCGAGCTGCGGCGGGCCCACGACACCGGCGTGGACGGCAAGCGGGTGGTGATCCTCGGCGGCACCGGGACGGTGGGCCGCATCGCGGGCGTGCTCGCCGCAGGCCTGGGCGCCCGGGTCGCCCTGGGCCACCATCGCAGCGGCGCGAAAGCCGAAGAGGCGGCCCGCGAGACCGGCGCGCGCTTCGACTGCGCGCTGCAAGGCGTGGATGCGAGCACGCCGCAGGCGCGGCGTGCCCTGCTTGCCGACGCCGACGTGGTGCTCGCCACGGCGGCGGCCGGGGTTCAGGTGGTGAGCACCGAGGAGCGCGCCGCAGCCTCGCGCCTCCTGGTGGCGGCGGACGTCAACGCGGTGCCGCCCGAAGGCATCGCGGGCGTCGGGGTGATGGACGACGGCAAGGCCTTGCCCGAAGGGCGCGCGGTGGGCATCGGCGCGCTGGCGGTGGGCAACGTCAAGTACCAGGTGGAGCACCGGCTGCTGGCGGCCATGCGCAACGCAGACAAGCCGCTCTACCTCGGTTTTCGCGAGGCCTTCGCCAAGGCCCGCGAGGTGGTGGCCGAGACGGCCGCCTGAGCCGTCCGCGTCCGGCCGCGCAAGGAAGCGCCGTCCGTGTCCCGCCTGCTCGCGCTCGCCGGCCTGTCCGCCCGCACCCTCGCCGAGTCCGCCCGCGACGGCGGTTTTCGCCCGATCGCCCTGGATCTGTTCGGCGACGCCGACACGCGCCGCGCCGCGGTCGGATGGTGGCAGGTGGGCCATCCCGAGCGGCTCGTCCTCGACCCCGAGCGATTGCTTGCGACGCTCGCACAGCTGCGGGATGCGGGCGCGCTGGGCTGGATCGCCGGCAGCGGCTTCGACGGCGAGCCGAGCCTGCTCGCGGAAGGGGCCCGGCGGTTGCCGCTCATCGGCAATCCCGCCGAAGCCGTGGCGGCGGTGCGCGATCCGGTCGTCTTCTTCGGGCGGCTGGCGGCACTCGGCATTCCCTATCCCGACACCCGGCTCGACCCGCCGCCGGATCCCTCCGGCTGGCTGCGCAAGGATGCGGCGAGCTGCGGCGGCCGCGGGGTGCGGCCGGCGGGAGACGGTCCGTGCGAGCCGGAAGGGCAGGGCGCGTACTACCAGCGACATGCGCCCGGCAGGGCCATGTCGGCGCTCTTCCTGGCCGATGGGCGGCGCGCCCGGCTCCTCGGCGTGAATCGGCAGATCGTGCGCAGGTCCGGCGGCCTGCCCTTCGTATTCCGCGGATGTATCGGCCCGCTGCCCGTGGCGCCCATGCTGCGCGAACGCCTGCAGGTCCTGTGCGACACCCTGGCGGCGGCATTCGGGCTGCGCGGTGCGAACGGCGTGGACTTTCTCCTCCACGGCGAGCGCATCGCCGTGCTCGAGGTGAACCCGCGTCCGCCGGCGAGCATGGCGCTGTACCGCGGTGTCCTGCCGGGCGGCCTGATCCGCGCTCATCTGCTGGCGAGCGCTGCCGGGCACCTGCCGCGCGAAGGCAGGCGGGCACCGCCTCCGGTGCCGGTTCGCGGCTTCGAGGTGGTGTTCGCAAGGGCGCGCGGCCGCATCGGGGCGGTGACGGCGGACGCCCTGGCGGGCCTCGACTGGTGTCACGACCTGCCGCTCGCGGGCAGCCCGGTCCTGCCCGGCGCACCGGTGTGCACCGTCTCGGCCGAGGGCGGCAGCGCCGCCGGGGTCCGGGCGCTGCTCGCCCGGCGCCGGCGACAGATTCCCTCTCTCTTGGAGCTCCAGGATGATTCAAGCGGCGATGTTTCCGCAGGAGGCCGCGCCCGGGCAGGGCGGACGGCCGAGTGTCAATGAGCTGGCGGCAACCCGCGTCGCCGACCTGATCGCCCGCGCGGCCGAGCTGCGCCTGGGCGTGTCGCGGCTCGACAACGGGGTGACGGTGATCGACGCCGGCATCGCCGTACCGGGCAGCGTGGCGGCCGGCATGGCCGTCGGCGAGATCTGCCTGGGCGGACTCGGGCGGGTGCGGCTCGCTGCCGACGACGGCGCGGGCTGGCCGACCTGGCTGGAGGTGTCGAGCCCGCAGCCGGTGCTTGCCTGCCTCGCCAGCCAGTACGCCGGCTGGAGCCTCGCTGCGAGCAAGGAGGAGGCGGGCGGGAAGAAGTTCTTCTCCCTCGGTTCCGGGCCGGCACGCGCGCTCGCCGCCCGCGAGGCGCTCTTCGAGGAGCTGGGTTACCGCGACCGCGCGCCGACCGGCGTACTGGTGCTGGAGGTGGACCGTCCGCCGCCGCCGGTGGTGGTCGACAAGATCCTGCGCGACTGCGGCCTGGAGCCGGCGGGGCTCACCATCGTGCTCACGCCCACCAACAGCCTTGCCGGCACCACCCAGGTGGTGGCGCGCGTCCTGGAGGTGGCCCTGCACAAGGCCCACGAGCTGGGCTTCCCCCTCGGCGACATCGTGGACGGAAGCGCGCGCGCGCCGCTGCCGGCGGTGAGCCCGGACCCGGGCGTGGCGATGGGGCGGACCAACGACGCCATCCTCTACGGCGGCCAGGTGCACCTCACCGTGGCGGGCGACGCGGACGCCGCCCGCGATCTGGCGCGCCGGCTGCCGTCGGGCAACTCCCGCGACTACGGCCGCTCCTTCGCGGACATCTTCCGCGACTACGAATACGACTTCTACCGCATCGACCCGGCGCTCTTCGCCCCCGCCGAGGTGTGGGTGAGCAGCCTCGAAAGCGGCACGACCTGGCACGCGGGCAAGACCGACATGGCGCTGCTGCGCGGGCTGTGGCTGGAGCAGGCATGAGCACGGGAAGCGGTTCGGCGCGCCCGCGCGTGGCCATCCTCACCGACGAGACCGGCTGGCACACCGCGCGCCTGCGCCGGGCGCTCGCCAGGCGCGGCTTCGAGGGACGCTGCGCGGATCTGGCCGACTGCCGCTTCGACACCTCGCGCACCGGGACCGGCATCGTCATCCCCGGTTTCGGGCGGGAGCTGCCGGTGGCGGCCATCGTGCGCGGCATCGCCGGCGGCAGCCTGGAGCAGATCACCAAGCGACTGGGCATCCTCCACGGGCTGCGGGAACTCGGCGTACCGGTCTACAACGACGCCCGGGCCATCGAGCGCAGCGTGGACAAGTCGATGACGAGCTTCCTGCTGCACGGCGCCGGCATCCCCACCCCGGCCGCCTGGGCACTGGAGTCCGAGGCCCAGGCGCGGCGCCTGGTGATGGCCGAGACGGCGGCCGGCCGATGCCTGGTGCTCAAGCCGCTGTTCGGCTCCCAGGGCAAGGGGTTGCAGCAGGTGGGGCTGGTGGATGGCCGCGCCGTGCCCTTGCCGGATCTCGCCCCGCTCGGTGGGCTCGCCTACCTGCAGCGCTTCGTGTCCCAGCCCGAGGGGCCGGGCGCTCCCGGCTTCGACTGGCGGGTGCTGGTGGTGGGCGGACGGGCGGTGGCGGCGATGAAGCGGGTGAGCGGGCACTGGGTGCGCAACGTCGCGCAGGGGGCGCGCTGCATCCCGGCGGCGCTGACGCCGCCGGTGGCCGCGCTGGCGCAAGGTGCCGCGGCCGCCCTCGGGATGGACTACGCGGGCGTCGACCTGGTCCCCGACCCCGCTGCACCCGGCGGCGCCCAGGTGCTCGAGGTGAACGGCGTGGCCGCCTGGCGCGGCCTGCAGTCGGTCACCGACCTGGACATCGCCCAGGCCATGGTCGACGACCTGCTGCAGCGCCGGCTGGGCCTGGATCTGACCGCCGCGGCCTGCGCCGGGTGAGCGTATGAAACGTCTTGCCGCAGCCCCGCGTAGCCCGGATGGAGCCCCGGCGGCATCCAGGCTAAGGGTTGCGGCCGCATTCGCCATGGAGGTGCGGTGGTGAGTACGCTCGACCAAGCTCTCGCGCAAGGCCGCGCGGCCTTCCTGTGGGCCTGCGGGCTGGACGTCGCCGTGCGCAAGCCCGGCAACGTGAGCCTCGTCTCCGATGGGCACGCCATGCACGCGGAGCAGTTCCTCGTCAGTGCCCGGGCGGCGGTGGATCCGCTCTTCGCCCGCGGTGCCCCGGTGGGCGCGCGCATCGAGGCTGCGGTGGCGGCCACCCGGGCGGCGGTGGGTTGCAACACCAACCTGGGCATCGTGCTGCTGTGCGCGCCGATCGCCGCTGCGCTGGAGTCCGGCCTGCCCAGCCTGCGCGCGGCTGTCCGCGGGGTGCTGGCGAGGCTGGACGTGGACGATGCGTGCGCCGCCTACCGGGGCATCCTGCTGGCCAACCCGGGCGGACTCGGCCGGGTCGAGAACGAGGACGTGTCCGCCCCGCCCGCCGTCGACCTGCGCGTGGCGATGGCGCTCGCCGCCGACCGCGACAGCGTCGCCCGCCAGTATGCCGAGGACTATGCCGACATCTTCGGCGCGGGCTTCGCCGCGCTGGCCGCTTCGCGCGGCCGTCTGGCCGACGCGGTGCAGGCGCTCTTCGTCGGCTTCCTCGCCGGCCGGCCCGATTCACACATTGTGCGAAAACACGGGGCGGGCGTGGCGCAGAGTGTCACCACCGAAGCCGCCGCCTGGCGCGCCCGGCTCGCCGACGAGCCGGCCGCCGGCGACAGCGACGCGTTCGTGCAGTGGGACGAAAGCCTGAAGGCCGCGGGAATCAACCCCGGCACGACCGCCGATCTCACCGTCTGCACCCTTTTCGCCGCCGCGCTGACGCGGCCGGGGCTGATCGGAATGCGTCCGGGGGAGAGCTGGCACGGATCGTGTATTGAACACGCCGGCATCGGACCGATTCCGACGTCCGACGTAGTGCATCCCTTCCTCGAGGAGGGGACGGTGAAATCAAAAGGAGCACAACACAATGGCAAAAATCGATCGCATGCTGGTGGGTGAGTCGCTGGTAGGAGACGGCAACGAGGTCGCCCACATCGACCTGATCATCGGACCGCGTGGCAGCGCCGCCGAGACGGCGTTCGCCAACGCCCTGACGAACAACAAGGACGGCTTCACCTCGCTGCTCGCCGTCGTCGCCCCCAACCTCCTGGCCAAGCCCAACACCGTGATGTTCAACAAGGTGACCATCAAGGGCGCCAAGCAGGCCGTGCAGATGTTCGGCCCGGCCCAGCGGGCCGTGGCCATGGCGGTCGCCGACAGCGTCGAGGACGGCACCATCCCGCTGGACGAGGCCGACAACCTCTTCATCTGCGTGGGCGTGTTCATCCACTGGCTCGCCGAGGACGACAAGAAGATCCAGGACTACAACTACCGCGCCACCCGCGAGGCCATCCAGCGCGCGGTTGCCGGCCAGCCGACGGCGGCCGAGGTGGTCGAGAAGAAGCGCACCGCGGAACACCCGTTCGCTGCGCACTGAGATTCGAACGTGTTCGTCGGACGACGGGGCGGCTGCTTGCCCCATCGCCCGGCCGGGGCGGGAAAGGTCGAAGGATCGCTTCGGCCTTTCCCGCCCCGCGTGCGTTTCAGTCCTCGCGAGTTCCGGGGACCAGGCCCGCACCCAGGACGTGCAGGACCTCGGCGGAGCGGCGCTGCGCGTCGCCGGCGGGGCGGCGCCGCTCGATGACCACGCCCACGCCGTCCACGTCGTCGAACTTGGCGGGCTTGGTGACGGCGATCCGCAGCCAGTGGGCGCCGAAGCGGTTGAGGACGAGATTGGCGATCGCTTCGGCGAACGCCTCGAGGAGCTGGAAGCGATGGGTTTCCATGAGCTCGCGCAGGGCCTGACGGACCTCGCCGTAGTCGATGGTGTCGCCGATGCGGTCCGTGCTGCAGGCGAGGCTGCGCGGCACGCCGGCGGCGAGATCGATGCGCACCGGCTGCGGCTCGTGCAGCTCGTCGTCGCAGATGCCGATGACCGTATTGCCGCGGAAGCCGTCGATGAAGATGATGTCCATCGGCGCGTCGTCGAGCTGCGCAGCGGGGTCGAAGCGAGTGGGCAGGCGCTGCAGGGGATGGGGCGATTGCACGATGACGGGCTCCTGGGTGGGGTTTTCCGGGACGCGGCGCGCCGGAATGGTGAACGCCGCCCGCGACATCAAGCGAAAACCAGGCCATGCGCGGAGCGCTGCAACGCGGAAGCAAGAAGCATTCGCGGCAGGCTGTCCATCCCCGCCCTGGAGGCCTATACTTTTGGCGAAATCATGATTCGGTGGTCCGGCAGGACGCACGGCTCCGGGGGGGAGTCGGAACGCGGTTCCGAGGAGGGGCACCGAAACGGCGCGGCGGGCGACCTGACGCAAGAGATGTCCGGCAACGGCCGCGGGCAGTATCCAAGGAGGAGACCGTGAACTCTTCGATGCCGGAAGTGCGCGACCACGCACGCCGGGTGCACGACGTCGTGGATGGGCGTGCCCGTGCCCTCACCACCGACCTCGTGACCCGTTCCTGGACCCGCTGCCTGACCGACTACGGTCTCGATCCGGAAAGGCCGGCCCGCCCGGACATCCTGGGCGAGCGGCTGCTCGAGAAGCACCGCGACCGCTCGCGCGACATCATCGACTGCGCCAAGCTCGAGATGACCACGCTGTTCCAGCAGCTGGGCGATCGCGAGTCCGCCGTCGTGCTGGTCGACACCGAGGGTGTGATCCTGCACATGGTGGCGGCCCCGGAGTTCTCCTCCATGATGGCCCAGGTCGGCTTCTGCCCGGGCGCCGTCTGGAGCGAGCCGGCGGTGGGTACCAACGGCATGGGGACCTGTCTGGTGGCGCGCGAGCCGGTGGTGGTGCGCCAGCACGACCACTTCTACGGCGCCTACACCTCGCTCACCTGTTCGGCGGTGCCGATCTTCGACCCGGACGGCGAGGTTGTCGCCGTGCTCGACGTCACCAGCCGCTCCCAGCTCATGCAGCAGCACTCCCTGGTGCTGCTCGGGATGACGGCCCAGATGATCGAGAACCGGCTCCTGGATCTTCGCTTCCAGGACGCCTGCCCGGTTCACTTCCACAGCCGGCCGGAGTTCGTCTACACGCTGCACGAAGGCAAGCTGGTCGTGTCCCACGACGGCAGCATCCGCGCCGCGAACCGCAGCGCGCTGTTCCAGCTGGGCTATCCCTCGGTGGACGAGATCCGCGGCAAGCAGATCGAGCAGGTCTTCCAGACGACCCTGCCAGACATCCTCCAGCGCAGCACGCGCAGCTCCTTCCATCCGGTCCCGACCTTCTGCGCCGGGCGCTCCAACCGCTTCTTCGTGGTGGCCCAGCAGCCGGCCGCCCAGTCGCTGATCTCGTCCGAGCGCGTCGGCGTGCCGGCGCCGGTGGAAGAGTCGGCGCCGGGGAAGGCCGCCGAGCAGTTCGGCGACGAGCGCATCGTGTCGCAGATGAGCGTGGCCGCGCGCGTGGTCGCCAAGCGCATCCCGGTGCTGCTGCACGGCGAGACCGGGGCGGGCAAGGAGGTCTTCGCGCGGGCGCTGCACGAGGGCAGCCCCTATGCCTCCGGCCAGTTCGTGGCGGTGAACTGCGCCTCGCTGCCGGAGACGCTCATCGAGAGCGAACTGTTCGGCTATCGCGCCGGCGCCTTCACCGGCGCCCAGCGCAACGGCCGGCGGGGCAAGATCCTGCAGGCCGATCGCGGCACGCTCTTCCTGGACGAAATCGGCGACATGCCGCTGACGCTGCAGGCACGGCTCTTGCGGGTGCTCGATGAACGTCGCGTCTCGCCGCTCGGCTCGGAAGAGGTCATCCCGGTGGACTTCCAGCTGGTGAGCGCCACGCATCGCGACCTGCCCAGGCTCGTGGCCGAGGGCGCCTTCCGCGAGGACCTCTACTACCGGCTTGCCGGCCTGGAGGTGACCCTGCCGCCGCTGCGCGAGCGCAGCGACAAGCGGGACCTCATCTGCCGGGTGCTGCAGGAAGAGGCCGGCGCGCGCATGAGCATCGACCCCGATGCGGAGACGCTGCTCATGAGCTACCCCTGGCCGGGGAACCTGCGCCAGCTGCGGCACGTGCTGCGTACCGCGGCGGTGCTCGCCGAGGGCGGGCGCCTGAGCATGGCGGCGCTGCCGCCGGCCTTGCGCCAGGCAGGCCGCGAGCGGCTTGCGGCGCCTGCGCCGCTGGCGGTTGCAGGCCCAACTCCGACGGGGGCTGCGGTAGCGGGCGACGACGACGTGAAGCTCGATCCGATCCAGGCCAGCGAGCGTGCGGTACTGCTCGGCCTGCTTCAAGAACAACGCTGGAACGTGAGCAATGTCGCCAAAGCCCTCGACATCAGTCGCAACACCCTCTACCGAAGATTGCATCGGCTGCGCATCCCCCTTTCCACCGACTCCGCGTCCCACTGAGGACGAACCGCCCGGCGGCGTGCGGCCCCGGGCGAGCGACCCGGGCCGGCGCCGCCGCTTCGCCTGGGCGATCACCGGCTCGGGCCACTTCCTGACCGAGGCGCTGGAGCTCGCCTTCCGCCTGCCCGAGGTGGATTTCTTTCTCTCCGCCGCCGCCGAGGAGGTGCTGCCCCTCTACGGTTATCCCATGGAGCGCCTGCGCGAGCGCTTCCGCGTCTTTCGGGACAAGAGCGCCAGCTCGGTGCCGGTGGGGATGCTCTACGACGACGTCTACCACACCGTGGTGGTGGCGCCCGCCACCAGCAACACCGTGGCCAAGTGCGTGATCGGGCTCTCCGACACGCTGCCCACCAACATGTTCGCCCAGGCGGGCAAGCTGGGGATTCCTGGCATCGTCTTTGCGTGCGACAGCGAACCGGTGGTGATCACGCGGAGTCCGCGCGAGTGGGTCGAGCTGCGGCCGCGCAACATCGACCTCGAGAACGTGGAGCGCCTGCGGCGCATCGACCACTGCCGGGTCGTCGAAACCCCCGCAACCCTGGAGCAGGCCCTGAATGCGCGTCTCGCGGAGCTGTCTCTGAAATGGAGCACATTGTCTTCCTGACGGGACGACTTGCGCAGCACAGTCTCGAGCGGGTGCTGGCCGGCATGGCGCCGGCACCCTTCACCTGGGAAGTACGCGAGCTCGGCCTGCAGGTGGCCGGGCTCATGACGGCGGACATGATCCGGCGCCGGCTGACGCTGCCCCCGGGTGTGGACCGGGTGATGGTGCCGGGGCGCTGCCGGGGCGATCTGGAGGCGCTCTCCGCCCACTTCGGCGTGCCCGTCGAGCGCGGGCCCGACGAGCTCAAGGACCTGCCGCGCCACTTCAACCGCCCGGCGCAGGCGGACAGCCTTTCCGAGTACGACATCCGGATCTTCTCGGAGATCGTGGATGCGCCGAGGCTCGACGTGGAGGCCATCGTCGCGCGCGCGGCCCGTCTGCGCGCGGACGGTGCAGACGTGATCGACCTGGGCTGCCTGCCCGCCACGGACTTTCCGCATCTCGAAGATGCGGTGGCCGCGCTGAAGGGCGAGGGGCACCGGGTGAGCGTGGATTCCCTCGACGCCGACGAACTGCTGCGCGGCGGGCGCGCCGGCGCGGACTTCCTGCTGAGCCTCACCCCCGACACCCTGTGGCTCGCCGACGAGGTGGCCGCCACGCCCGTCCTGATCCCGCGCCAGCCCGACGAGGAGGCGTCTTTTCATGCCGCGGTGGAAAGCCTCGCGCGGCGCGGACGGCCCTTCCTCGCCGACGCCATCCTGGACCCCATCCCCTTCGGCCTGCTCGATTCCCTGTGCCGCTACAAGCGCCTGCGCGAGCGCTTTCCCGAGGTGGCCATCATGATGGGCATCGGCAACGTGACCGAGCTCACCGAGGCCGACACCAGCGGCATCAATGCGGTGCTCCTGGGCATCGCCGCCGAGCTTCGCGCCTCGGCGGTGCTCACCACCCAGGTCAGCAATCACGCGCGCCGCGCGGTGCGCGAGGCCGACGTGGCGCGGCGCGTGATGTACCGCGCCCGCGAGACGAGCGCGCTGCCCAAGGGCCTCACCGAGGCGCTGATGACGGTGCACGGCAAGTACCCCTTCCCGGATTCGCCCGAGGAGATCGACGAGACCGCGCGCGGGGTGCGCGACCCGAGCTTCCGCGTGCAGATCTCCGCGCGCGGCCTGCACGTCTACAACCGCGACGGACATCACGTGGAGCGCGACCCCTTTGCGCTCTTTCCCCGCCTGGGCCTGGAGTCGGACGGGAGCCACGCCTTCTACATGGGCGTGGAGCTCGCCCGCGCCGAGATCGCCTGGTCCCTGGGCAAGCGCTACACCCAGGACCAGCCCCTGGAGTGGGGCTGCGCCGTCGAGCGGGCCGCGCCCGACCTGCTCGCCCAGTGCGCCCCGGGGCCGACCCGGCAGGCGCGTCATCGCGGACCGGACGGGTCCGCCCATCACGAGGAGCGTTCCGCCGTTCGCCATGCCGATGATCTATGAGACCCTGGTGACCACCCTGAACGCCGCGGGCGACGTCCACTGCGCGCCCATGGGGGCGCAATACGAGGGGGACGAGGTCGTGCTGAAACCCTTCCGCCCCTCCGCCACCCTGGACAACATCCTCGCGCGCGGCTCGGCAGTGATGAATCTCACCAACGACGTGCGCATCTTCGCCGGCTGCGTCACCGGCCGGCGCGACTGGCCCACCGTGGCCGCCGAGCGGGTCGCCGGGCGGCGCCTGGCGGGCGCGCTCGCCCACGTGGAGCTCTCCCTGGTGGCCTGCGAAGACGACCCGCAGCGCCCGGTGCTGCGCTTCGCCCGCGTGTGGGAGCAGACCCACGCGCCTTTCCCGGGCTTCAACCGCGCCCAGGCCGCCGTCATCGAAGGGGCGGTGCTGGCGAGCCGGCTCTCCATGCTGCCAGCGGAGAAGATCGACCGGGAGCTGGCCTACCTGCAGATCGCCATCGACAAGACCGCGGGCCCAGCGGAGCTGGAGGCCTGGGGCTGGCTGAAGGACGCGGTGACCGCCCATCGCGCCCGCGCCGGCAAGGCGGCGGCATGATCCGGCTGCTCGCCAGCGTCCGTGATGTCGGGGAGGCGCTCGCCGCCGCGGCCGCCGGCGCGGATTTCATCGATCTCAAGGAGCCGCGGGCCGGCGCCCTCGGCGGCCTGCCGGCCGAAACGATACGGAAAATCGTCGCCGTGCTGCGGCAGGCCCATCCGGCGCTGCCCATCAGCGCCACCATCGGCGACCACGGGGCGCACGAGGTCGAGCGCATCGCCGACCGGGTGGCCGAGGTCGGCGACTGCGGGGTCGATTACGTGAAGGTGGGCATCGCCGGCGGCGATCGCCTCGCGGCCGTCTCGCTGCTCGGCCGCCTGGCCGCCGCCCCGTATGCGGTGGTGCCGGTGTTCATCGCGGACGACGGCCTCGACCTGGCCGTCGTCGAGGCGGCCGCCCGCTTGCCGTTCCCCGGCCTCATGGCCGATACCCAGAACAAGCTCGCCGGCAGCCTGTTCGACTGCTGCCCGGCACCCGTTCTCGCCGCCTTCGTCGGCATCGTGCGTCGGGCCGGCAGGCTGGCGGGCCTGTCCGGCGCCCTGCGCCAGCAGCACCTGCCGGCCCTGGCCGAGCTCGCCCCCGATTTCGCCGGCTTCCGCAGCGCCCTGTGCGCGGGCGGGCGTGCCGCCGCGATCGTGCCGGAGAACGTCGCTCGGCTGCGCCTTGCCCTGGAAGCCGAGGCCTGCGCGCCGGTCGTCTAGGCCGGGCAGTCCTTCGAAAAACTACAAAGTGCAGTACCCCGAGGAGACACCATGCTCGCAAAGCTCTTGGAAAAGCTGTCCCTGCGGCAGCAGATGTACCTCGCTGCGGCTGTCCCGCTGCTCGGCCTGACCGGGCTGGCGGCGGCCGACATCGGCGAGGGGCGCTGGGCGCTCGGCGCCCTCGTCGTGGCGGTGGCCGTGGTCAGCCTCGGCCTTGCGCATTTCCAGGGAATCTCCGTCGGCCGGCGCGCCGAACGCATCGTCGGTGCCCTCAAGGCCATGGCGCAGGGCGATCTGACGCACCGGGTGGACCTGCCGGGCAAGGACGAGATGGCCTGGATGGCATGGGAGTATTCCTGTGCCCGCAAGGCGTTCAAGGGCATGGTGGGGGAGATCGAGGGGCACGCGGCGAGCCTGGCCGAAGCGGCCCGTCAGCTCTCGGCCGTGACCGAGGAGACCAGGCTCGGGGTGGTGAGACAGAAGCAGCAGACCGAGCAGGTGGCATCGGCCATGACCCAGATGGCGGCTTCCGTCCAGGAGGTCGCGCGCAACGCCGCCAGCGCCGCCAGCGGCGCCGTGCAGGCGGACCAGGAGGCCGAGCTGGGGCATCGGATGGTCCGCAGTACCCTCGAGGAGATCGACGGACTCGCCACGGAAGTGCAGCAGGCCTCGGAGGTCATTGCCCGCCTCAAGGACGACAGCGAGGCCATCGGCGCGGTGATGGACGTCATCCGGGACATCGCCGAGCAGACCAACCTGCTGGCGCTCAACGCCGCCATCGAGGCGGCCCGAGCCGGCGAACAGGGGCGCGGCTTCGCCGTCGTCGCCGACGAGGTGCGCTCCCTCGCGACCCGCACCCGGGAATCCACCCAGGAGATCCGCGACCGGGTCGAGCGCCTGCAGGTTCGCGTCAATGATGCCGTTCTGGCCATGAATCGCGGCCACAGCGGCGCGCAGGCCGTCGTGCAGCAGGCGGCCAAGGCCGGGGATTCGCTCGCGTCGATCACCCGGGTGGTCGATGCCATCAAGGACATGAACGTGCAGATATCCGGGGCGGCCGAGCAGCAGCATGCCACCGCCGAGGAGATCAGCCGGAACGTCGAGACCATCAGCGACATCGCCGTCGGAACGGCGCAGGGAGCGGAGCAGACGGCCAGCGCCAGCGACGACCTGACCCGCCTGGCCCAGGAACTGCAGGGCATCGTCGGGAAGTTCCGGCTGGCGGCGTGACGGGCGGCGTTCCGGCGGGCGTCGCTGTTCCCGGGTTCCGTTGCACTCCGCCGGCCTACGAGGTTGTCGCCGACCGAATGGCCAGCGGCGCGCCCTCAGACCATCGTCTCGTCCAGCAGCAGGTCCCGCATGCGCATGAGCTCGGTGCGCTCGAAGAGGTGGATCGGGTAGGCCGCCTCGGCAGCGAGCGAGGGGAAGCGCCCGTCGACCACGCCGTCCCCGGCCAGCTCTTCCCACTGGCCGCGGGTGGGCATGGCGAAGGGCACCGGGCAGGACTTCACCAGAATCACCCGCTCCGCGTTCAGACGGTTGGCGAGCCAGAGTGACAGGCTGTCCGAGGTGACGTCCCAGTTTGTGAGCTCGTCCGCCTCGCGCCGCAACAGCCCCAGCGGCATCCACAGCGCGACCCGTCCGCTGCGCACCGCGCGCTCCAGGTCCCGCTCCTCGGCGGCCAGCACGAGATCCGGGCACAGTCCCTGGAGCAGGAAGGCGAACTGGCCCATGCCGAGCACCGCCATGTTGTGGGCGACCACGTCGTCCAGATGCCATTCGGCCTGGGCGTGGCGCGCCGCGTCGGCATAGACCGCGCCACCCGGGACGATCACCACGCGGCCGCCGCCCAGGTCGCCGAGCTGCTCCAGCCAGTCCACCAGCAGGGGATCCTTGGCGAGGCTGCCGCCGATCTTGACTATCCACATGGCTGGCTCCGGTGCGAGAGGAGGAGGGCAACGGCGACGCTCGGCGCGCAGACGTCGACCCACGAAGCGACTTCGCGGGCAGGGCCGGACAGGGCGGCGAGCGAGTGGAAGGGCAGGAAGGGGCGGTCGAGGCGGGCGGCGAGCTCGCGGGCCAGGAAGGCGCCGCAGCCCGCGCCCACGACGGGGGCGTCGGGAGGCAGTTGCGCCGTCCGGGCGACGCGCAGGAGGTGGCGGCCGATCTCGTCGAGCATCGCCGCCCGCCAGGTCGCCGCGAACTCGCGCCACGCCGGCGGCTCGGCATCCCGGGCGTCCATCCCGATCATCCGCGCCAGCCTGCGTCGGCTCGCGTCGAGGCTCTTGTCGCCGCCGTCGGCCGTGGGCTGCTGGTCGTGGGCCGGGTCGAGCTCGCCGGTGACGCGGAACACGTCGGCGGTGGTGGCGAACCACTCGTTCATGACGTTCCGCTCGATGCCGTCGAACGCAATCTGCCGCGCCAGGGCGCACAGCGGGCTGCGCACCACCCCCAGGTAGACCAGCTCGCCGGAGGCGAGGCGTGTGGCGTCGCTGCGGCCCTGGGGCTGCGGCTCGCCGTCGCGCACCGGGATGAGGTCGGTGGTGGTGCTGCCGATGTCCACCAGGAGGGCGTCGCGCCGCGCGGCGGCCACGCCGCGGGCCGTGGCGAGCCAGTTGGCCGAGGCGATGTCGCGCCAGCGCCCGCCCGCCTCGGCGGCCGTGGGCCAGTCCGCGTCGCCGGCGAAGAAGCGGACGCCGGGACCGAGCCGGCTCGCGAGGCGGTCGACCAGGCCCAGCACGCCGGCTTCTCGGTCGGGAAAGAGGTCGGTCATCTCGGCGGTCATGGTCACGCCGTGGCTCGCCCGATCGAGGGCCGGCCAGCGCCCGCGGGCGGCCTCGACGGCCGCGTCCAGGTGCGAGAGGCCCTGCCACAGGGGCGCCGGCCACTGGGCGACGTCGCGCACCGCGCCTTCGTGAAACAGGCTCGCCTTGACGTGAGCGCCGCCCACGTCCCAGCCGATCACGGGGGGCACGGCATTCCGGAGCTCAGTGGACATCATGGACGGCCGCCTCCGGGTGGTGGATGCGCAGGATCTCTCCTGCGAGCTTTCGTCCCAATGCGGCCGACAGGCCGGCGTAGGCGCAGGTGAGGCGGGGATTGATCTCGATCACGACCGGGCCGGCCGCCGACCACACCAGGTCGATCCCGACGTAGCCGGCGAGCCCCGGCACGAGGGCGGCGACGTGCTTCGCGAGCTCGACCAGCTGTCGACCCTCCGGGCTGTCGAGCGCCACGACGCCGACATCCACTCCATGGTAGGCGACGACCCCGTCGGCGCGGGCGGCCACGCGCTGCCGGTTGATGGCGAGCAGCTCCGCCCGGCCGTCGGCACAGAGCAGGGACAGGCTCAGCGGGGTGCCGTCCACCCAGCGCTCCAGGGTGCCGGGGATGCCGCGGGCGAGGCGGGCGAGCAGGTCGTCGCGCGCCCCGGGAAAGCCTTCGTGAAGACGGGTCTCCACGCAGCCCGCGCCATCGTCCGGCTTGACCACCCAGCGCGCGCCCACGGGCGGCTCGGCTTCGCCGGGTCGCCAGGCGGCGGGCACGGCGATGCCCTGGGTGGCGAGCAGCGCACGGGTCGAAGCCTTCGACGATGCGAGGCGGATCGCCGGCAGGGCACAGCCGATCCAGCGCTCGGCGCCGACCGCCGCTGCCAGGGTGGCGAGCAGGCCGTCGCTCTCCGGGGCCACCACCCAGACCCGGTCGTGGCGTTCGGCCTCGCGGGCAAGGAAGCAGGCCGGGTCGACGCGGGCGGGGGGCGCGAGCACCCGCACCCGGGACAGGGCCGGGGGCAGGGGGGCGAAGGGGGCGCTCACGCAGCACACCTCGACGTCCGCCAGGGCCTGCAGGTCGGCGAGCAGCGCGTCGCGCATCGCCGTCCCCTGGGCGAGGAGATCGGCTCGGGGCGACGCGGTGGCGGCGTCGCTCGCCGCGAGGCCGCCACCGCTGATAAATTCGTAGACCAGTACTCTTTCCTTCATCCCCATGCGCGTCATTCCCGTCATCGATCTCATGGCCGGCCAGGTGGTGCGTGCCGTCCGCGGAGAACGCGCCGCCTACCGGCCGGTGCGCTCCGCCCTGTGCGCCGGCAGCGATCCCGTTGCCGTCGCCCGCGCGCTGCTCGATTACAGCGGCGCCGATACCCTTTACGTCGCCGACCTCGACGCGCTGCTCGGCGGCCCGGTGCAAGCCGGCCATCTGGCGCGGCTGCTGCAGGCGCTGCCGAGCACCGCGATCTGGCTCGACGGCGGCTTCCGCAACGCCGCGGGCCTCGAAGACCTGGCCCGGCAGTTCGGCCCCGCCGCGGCGCGGCTCACGCCGGTCTTCGGCAGCGAATCGCTGCCCGACGCGCAGACCGCCCGCGGCTGCCTTGCGGACCCCGCGCGAGCCGTCCTGTCCCTCGACCGGCGCGCCGGCCTGCCCCTCGATCCGGCGGGCTGCTGGGACCACGAGGCATGGTGGCCGGAGCGTATCATCGTAATGACGCTCGAGTGTGTCGGGGCCTTTACCGGTCCCGACCTCTCCACCCTGGCCGCGGTGCGTCGCCGTGCGCCCGATGCCGTCATCGTCGGTGCGGGCGGCATCCGCGACCAGGCCGACCTTCGGGCCGCGGCGGCGGCAGGTGCCGACGCCTGGCTGGTGGCCTCCGCGCTTCACGATCGCCGGATCGCCCCGCACGCCGCCCTCTGACCCCCTGCTTTCCGGGGGCACCCGGGCCTTACCGAAGGGATGAAACACGAACCATGCCAAGGGCCCGCCCCGCGCCGGCGCGAAGGCTGGGCCGCTGCCGGCGCTGCGCCGGGCGGAGACTGTTCGCGAACAGGAGCAGTGTGTCACGGGGCACTGTGTAATCGTGACGACCCTTCGTCCCCGCCTTCGACGGTCGGCGGCAGCCCGGCCGGGCAGGCCGATGGGCGCTGCGAGGAGCCGGCGCTCGCCCGGAAGCCTGATCTGCGGCGCACTCTCCGGGCCCGGATACCCGGTTCATGCCCTGTGCTGGTGCGCTTCTCGGCGTGATGGCACGTCACTTGCGTTTGCTCCCCCAAGACGGGCACGGCGACGTATCCGTTCTTGCGTCCGTCCGCTGGTCGAGGGATGGCCGGCACGATCTCGTCTCTGCAGCGATTCGGGGTAGTCAGGATCGCGGCTCAGGCCGGTGATCGGAATCCGAAGCACTCGGTATAACAAGAGGAGACATTTCGATGAAATTTAGCTTCAAGCTTCACGTCCTGCCGGCGCTGGCCTGCGCCTGCGCCTGGCCCGCCCTGGCCGACCCGGCGCTGGACAAGGCCATGAAGGATCCGGCCAACTGGACGACCCAGGCGGGTGACTACTACAACCAGCGCTACAGCCCGCTCAAGCAGATCAATGCCGGCAACGTAGGCAAGATGCAGGTCGCCTGGACGTTCTCGACCGGCGTGCTGCGCGGCCACGAGGGCTCGCCGCTGGTGATCGGCGACATGATGTACATCCACACCCCCTTCCCCAACAACGTCTTCGCGCTGGATCTGAAGACCCAGGAGATCGTGTGGAAGTACGAGCCCAAGCAGGACTCGGCGGTGGTGGCGCAGATGTGCTGCGACACGGTGAACCGCGGCCTGGCCTACGGCGACGGGAAGATCTTCCTGCAGCGGGCGGACAGCGTGCTCGACGCCCTCGACGCCAAGACCGGCAAGGTCGTATGGTCGGTGGTCAACGGCGATCCCAAGCTGGGCGCGGTCAACACCAACGCGCCGCACGTCTTCAAGGACAAGATCATCACCGGCATCTCCGGCGGCGAGTGGGGCGTGCGCGGCTATCTGACCGCCTACGACATCAAGACCGGCAAGCAGGTATGGCGCGCCTACAGCACCGGGCCCGACGACGAAATGCTGATGGATCCGGACAAGACGATGACCTGGACCGACGGCAAGCTCGCGCCGGTGGGCAAGGACTCGTCCCTGAAGACCTGGAAGGGCGACCAGTGGAAGATCGGCGGCGGCACCACCTGGGGCTGGTACAGCTACGACAAGGACCTGAACCTGGTCTACTACGGGACGGGCAACCCTTCTACCTGGAACCCCGCGCAGCGGCCGGGCGACAACAAGTGGTCCATGACCATCTTCGCCCGCGATCTCGACACCGGCGTGGCGAAGTGGGCGTACCAGATGACGCCGCACGACGAGTGGGACTTCGACGGGATCAACGAGATGATCCTCGCCGACATCGACGTCAAGGGCAAGAAGACCAAGGCGCTGGTGCACTTCGACCGCAACGGCTTCGCCTACACCCTGGACCGCACCAACGGCGCCCTGCTGGTCGCCGAGAAGTACGATCCGGTGGTGAACTGGGCGACCCACGTGGACATGAAGACCGGCCGGCCTCAGGTGGTGGCGAAGTACAGCACGGCGCAGAACGGTCCCGACGTGAACACCAAGGGGATCTGCCCCGCGGCGCTCGGCACCAAGGACCAGCAGCCGGCGACCTTCCATCCCAAGACCGGCCTGTTCTACGTCCCGACCAACCACGTGTGCATGGACTACGAGCCGTTCGAGGTGGAATACACCGCGGGGCAGCCGTACGTCGGCGCCACCCTGGCGATGTATCCCGCGCCCAACAGCCACGGCGGCATGGGCAACTTCATCGCCTGGGATGCCGGCAAGGGCAAGATCGTATGGTCCAAGCCGGAGCGCTTCTCGGTGTGGAGCGGGGCGCTCACCACGGCGGGTGACGTGATCTTCTACGGTACCCTGGAGGGCTACCTGAAGGCGGTGAGCCTCAAGGACGGCAAGGAGCTGTGGAAGTTCAAGACTCCGTCCGGCATCATCGGCAACGTGTTCACCTACATGCACGGCGGCAAGCAGTACGTGGGCGTCTACTCGGGTATCGGCGGCTGGGCCGGCATCGGCATGGCGGCGGGCCTCGAGAAGGACAACGACGGCCTGGGTGCCGTGGGTGGCTACCGCGACCTCCAGAGGTTCACCGCCCTCGGCGGTTCGCTGACGGTCTTCGCGCTGCCCAACTAAGGGCTCGGCGGTCCGACGTTCCGGGCGGAGCGCCCGGAACGCCGGACCGCACATCACAACCAAAAACCATCCGAACACGGAGGAGACACTCGATGAAAGGCGTTTTCTACTGGTCCCTGGCAGCCCTGATGGCGAGCGTGGCGATCCCGGCGACCGCCCTGAGCGACAACGGTGCCGGCAAGGCGCCCTACACGGTGAAGGACGGCTACAAGGTCGACGCGTTCACCATGGAGGGCTTTCGCACCTGGCGCGCCGCGGCCTGCGACCGCTGTCACGGCCCCAACCAGGAAGGCATGGTGGGTCCGTCGCTGATCGAATCGCTGAAGGTCCTCACGCCGGAGGAGTTCAAGGCCACCGTGCTGAACGGACGCCTCGACAAGGGCATGCCCAGCTTCGGACAGAACAACAAGGTCCGTGAGCACATCGACCAGCTCTACGCCTATCTGAAAGGGCGCTCGGACGGAGCGATCACCCGGGCGAAGGTTCAACTGGAGAAATAACCATGGCGCCCCTCGCCAGCACCCTCCGGTACGGCGCACGGCTGCTCGCAGCGCTCGCGCTGGCCGGCGGTACCGCGCTTGCCGGCGCCGCGGACGACGATACGCCGCGCAAGGCGTTCCGCGTCTGCAAGGACCCCGGCAACATGCCATTCACCAACGCCCGCGGAGACGGCTTCGAGGACAAGATCGCGGCGCTCTTCGCCGCTCAGCTCGGCCTGCCCGTGGAGACCTACGAATTTCCGCAGCGTCTCGGCTTCATCCGCAACACGCTGCGCTTCAAGGTACCCGGCGAGGACTACCCCTGCGACATCGTGATGGGCGTACCGGCCGATTACGGCCAGGTCCTGCCCACCGCGCCCTATTACCGTTCGACCTACGTGCTGGTCTTTGCACCCACCGAGGCGCTGGCCGGCGTCGAACGTCCCGAGGATTTCCTCGCCCTGCCGCGCGAGACCCTGGGGGGGCTGCGCATCGGCGTCTTCGATCGCTCCCCGGCTTCGGCCTGGCTGGCCCATCATGACATCGTGGATTCAGGGGTGCCGTACAAGAGCATGAGCCCCGACCCCGACGAGCAACCGGCTCAGGTCATCGGCCGCGATCTGGCCGCGGGCAAGATCGACGCGGCGGTGGTGTGGGGGCCGATCGGCGGCTACATCGCGCGCCAGTCCAAGGACAAGCCGCTGCGCGTGGTGCCCCTCGCCTCGGAGCCCGGCGTGAAGTTCGACTACGCGATGGCGATGGGGGTGCGTTTCGGCGAGAAGGCGTGGAAGGCGCAGATCGACGGACTGATCGCCCGTAACCGCGACGCGATCGACGCCATCCTGCGCGAGCACGGCGTGCCGCTGCTCCCCGATCCGGTGCCGCGGGCGCAAGCCGCGACGTCGGCCGCGGTGGCGACGGCGGCTCCGGCATCGCGCTGAACGAGCGACGGACGACCGGACATGCGAACGGCAACGGCTCTGTTGCTGGGGGTACTCGCCCTTGGGGGCCCGGCTGCAGGGGCCGCGGACGAGATGTCGCCCGCGGAGCAGCGGGTATTCGTCGACCGTCATCTCGACGGTCTCCCGGACGGCACCACGCTGCATTACGACTACCGGCGGCGGGTCACCGGCGAGGCGGAGGTGCGCGACGAGGTGGCGCTCACCGCCCGGGGCGACGACACCCGTGGGCGGACCGTGGCGCTCGATTACCTGCACGGGGAGCGCCGCCTGGTGCTGCCCGACGCGGAGCGGGCGTACGGCAACCCCATCATCCTCCACTTCCTCGAGGCCGACGTGCGCGCGATGCGCCGCGAGCTGGGCGGACAGGAGAACTACTTCCGCCGCCGCATCCGCCTCGCGCTCGCCGATGAGGCCCAATTGCGCAGCGTCACCGTCCCTTACGGCGGCGGTCTGCTGCCGGCCACCGAGGTGCTCTTCCGGCCCTATGCCGACGATCCCCTGCAGGCGCGCTTCCGGGGAAAGGCGGGCAAGGCTTACATCTTCACCCTGGCGCCGCAGGTGCCCGGCGGCGTGTACCAGCTGCGGACGGTGGTGGACGACCCCGCAGGCGGCGCTTCGCCCCTCGTCGAAGAGGTCCTCACCTTGCGCGCGCCGCTGGATGCGCGGCCTCGCGCCGCCGTCACAGCACGATAGGAGAACGAACGTGATCCGAAGCTTGCTCCTGCTCGCCGCCACCCTGTTGCCCCTGGGGGCGGTCGCCCACGAGTATCCCACCATCGATCGCGTCGAGTACGTGCTCGGCTGCGCGCGCGATGCCAAGGGCTCCGAACGCGAGAACATCTACAAGTGCTCCTGCGTGATCGACGCGATCGCTACCAAGCTCACCTACGACGAGTACGTGGAGTACTCGACGCTCGCCAACGCGTTCAGCATCGGCGGCGAGCGCGGCGAGGTGATGCGCGGTTACGGCGGCGGAAAGGACCTGGCCTTCCGTTTCCGCAAGATGCAGGCCGAGGCGCGCAAGTCCTGCGCCTTGTGACGGCCGGAGCGCTGCGGCGGTGGATCGGAACGGGTTTGCTGCCTCGCTTTTCGGGCTGACCCGCCTCTTGGCGGCGGTCGCGGGCCTCGCCGCTGCGGCCGTCGCCGAAGCGGTCGACCCGCTGCCCATGACCGAGACCGCGCCGGGCGTCTTCGTCCACCAGGGCCGGCACGAGGAGAGCGCGCCGGACAACGCCGGCGACATCGCCAACATCGGCTTCGTCGTGGGCGAGCGCTGCGTGGCGGTGATCGACACGGGGGGCAGCCTCTCCGTCGGGCAGGCGCTCGCCGCGGCGATCCGCCGGCGCACCGAGCGGCCCGTCTGCTACGTCATCAACACCCACATGCATCCGGATCACGTCCTGGGCAACGGCGCCTTCGCCGATTCGGGCGGCGCCGTGCGTTTCGTGGGGAGCGCCCGGCTGCCTGCGGCGATGGCGGTGCGTACCAACCTTTACCTGTCGGCCGCAGCCGCGGCGGCGGGGACCGAGTGCGCGTGCAACGGCCCGAACGCGGCGGCGGCTTTCCGCGAGCTGCGGCTGGTGGTGCCGGACCTGCTGGTGGACGGCGAGATGTCCCTGGATCTGGGCGGGCGAACGCTGCGGCTTCGGTCCTGGCCGACGGCCCACACCGACAACGACCTCACCGTGTTCGACGAGGCGAGTGGCGCCCTGTGGCTGGGCGATCTCCTCTTCGAGGAGCGCCTGCCGGTGGTGGACGGCAGCCTGCGCGGCTGGCTGGCCGTGCTTGGGCAGTTGCGCAAGCTCCCGGCACGGCACGTGATTCCCGGCCACGGCGAGCTCGGCCTGCCCTGGCCGGCGGCGCTCGATCCGATGGAGCGCTATCTCTCCGGGCTCGCGGGGGAAGTCCGCGCGGCGATCGCCCGTGGCCGGACCCTGGTCGAAACCGTGGAAGGTGCCGACCCGCAGCTGGCCGCCGGCTGGACCCTGGCCGAAGTCACCCACCGGCGCAACCTGACGGCCGCCTACGTGGAGCTGGAATGGGAGGAGTGACCATGCGACGCAGACAGTTCCTTCTTGCCGGCGCGGCCGTCGTGCCCGCCTCGCTGCTTCGAGCGGCCCATGCCGAGGAGGCAATGCCCACCCCCGAGTGGGACGCCCTGAGGACCTTGCTCTTCGGCGACCGCATCATCGCCACCGAGGGCGCGGCGCTGCCGGTGCTCGAGGCGCCGCCGCGCGCTGCGGACGCGGCCGTCGTGCCGATCGCCCTGCGCAGCCCGTTCGACCAGTCGCCGGCGCGCTACGTGAAGACCATGTACCTGGTGATCGACCGCAATCCGACGCCGGTGGCGGCGGTGTTCCGCTTCACGCCGGAGAGCGGGCGTGCCGAGGTGGAGACCCGGGTACGGGTCGAGCAATACACCTACATCCGCGCCATCGCCGAGCTGGAGGACGGCTCGCTCCACATGGCGAGCCGCTTCGTGAAGGCGTCCGGCGGCTGCTCGGCGCCGGCCGGCAAGGACCCGGCCGCCGCGGCGGCCAACCTGGGCCAGATGCGGCTGCGGGTCGGCGAGGACATCGGCGAGGTGCCGCGGCGCGCCCGCCTCATGATCCGCCACCCCAACAGCTCGGGGCTGGTGATGGACCAGATCAGTCGGCTCTACGCCAAGGCGCACTTCGTGAGGGAGGTCTCCGTCCGCTACCGTGGAAAGCCGGTGCTGGAGGCGGATCTCAGCTTCGCGATCAGCGAGAACCCGGATTTCGTGTTCCGCTTCCTGCCCGCCGACGGGGGCGCGCTCGAGGCGCGGGTGGTGGACACCGAAGGGCTCGAGTTCACCGCCCGCACCGAGGTGGCAGGGAAGGGCGCGTCGTAAGGGGCGGGCCGCGCCGCGCGCGGCTCCGTTCCCGCTCTACTTCGCCTCCACCAGCTTCTTGAGGTGCTCCAGGCCGGTCTTGTAGATGCCGGTGACCGCGGCGATGGCCGCGTCGTCGTTCTTCTCCGGCGGCGGGTTGTTGTTGGGGTCGCCGCGGTAGAACGCGCCGCGCCACTCGACCACGCTTGTCCCGTCGGCGCCCGGCGCGACGCTCAGGGTGGAGCTGTAGTTCGTGACCGGCACCGGCCCCGGATCCTTCATCTTGTAGGCGAGGCGGCGGTCTTCGGCCGAATGGCGGGTGAGCTCCTCCACGATGGTGCCGCCGCCCTTGAGCTGCAGCGTGCGGATCGATCCCGGCTGGCTGCCCGCGGTCGTCTCGGAGGATTCCACCGCCGGATGCCAGGCATGCAGCGCAGCGAAGTCGCCGATGTGCTTCCACACGGCGTCGGGGCTCGCGCTCACGGTGACGCTCTCGGTGACTTTCTGGCGGGTCGGCCCGTGGGCCCAGGCGGTGGCCGTGACGGTGCAGAGCAGGGTGGCGAGGATCAGTTTTCGGGACATCTGGGTCGGTCTCCAGGTTGGTGAGTGGCAAGGTGTTTCGCCGCGGCACGATTGCGTAGCCTGGATGGAGCCCCGGCCGAATCCAGGGCGGGCGGTCGGTGTTTCGCCGCCGCTCCCGGATTCCGTTGCACCCCATCCGGGCTACCTGGGCACCGCGGGTTCATTGTCCGCACCGAGTGCGAGAAAGGCGCCGAAGGCGCGCGGGTTGCGTCCCACCGGCACGCTGGCGAGCGTCTTGCCGGAGGCCGCGTCGTGCAGCTGCACCCGGTCCTCCATCCAGCTCACCACCCACAGCCGTCCGCCGTTTCCGGCGGGCTCGTAGGCGATGCCCTCCGGGTACTCGGCGGTGGGCCAGGTGGCCGCCACGGCCAGGCGCTCCAGGTCGAGGACGGTGAGGCTCTCGGCCTGCTGGTTGGTGACGAAGGCACGCCGGCCTTCCGGATCGAAGGCGATGCCGTAGGGTGCCATGCCCACCGGCAGGGTCGCGAGCAGCCGGCCGGTGGCCGGGTCGATCACGCTGACATCGTCGCCGTAGACGTTGGCCGCGAGCAGGTGATGGCCCGAGGGGCTCATCCCGACGGCGAAGGGATGCCGGCCGGCGGGGAGGGTGGCCGTCACCACGAGGCGGCGGGCGTCGATGGCGCTGAGGTTGTCGTCGTCGCGGTTCGCTACGAAGACCGTGGCGCCGTCGGGGGCCACTGCGACACCGGCCGGCGCGGTGCCGACCGCAACGCTTCCCAGCGGCGCGAGGTCGTCGGTGGCGTAGGCGAGCAGGCGGTTGCCGGTCCAGTCGGCGACGTAGAGCCGGTCGCCGTCGGGCGAGACGGCGACGCCCACCGGCGTGCCGTCGATGGGCAGGGTCGCGACCGTTGCGCGGGAGGCGAGGTCGATCACGCTCACCGTGGCGCTGTCCGGGTTGCTCACGAAGGCCTTGCCGGCTGCGGCGCTCACCGCGATGCCGGCCGGGGAGCGGCCCACCACGGGGCGCGCCGAGGCTTTCAGCGTCGCGGCGTCGATCACGCTGACGTCGTGGGAGCCCTGGTTGGTGATGAAGGCGAGGGTGCCCGCCGCCGCGGCCGTCCACGCGAACCCGAGCGCGAGGCCGGCGATCAGGCGCGGGACGGGGGACTGCGGGCGGGCGAGGGACATGCGTTTTCTCCGTGGCGATCGGTCGCGGGAAGACGTACCGGCAAGCCTCTAATCAGGATCCATGCCAAGGTCGAATGCGGCGCGCGAGCGGGACGCGGCGCGCCGCTGCGGTGACACTTTGTGGCACGCCGACCGCACCCGGCCCTGACACTTTGTTGAGGCCGCACGGCGGGCGGCGTGCCCGGCCGCGGTGCAGCCCGCGCGGCGTGCGGATTGCGCAAGGGTGGCATATGGTTTGCAGAAGACCGCGCATGACTGCCGCCTCCGTCCCTGTCGGGGCCGGTCCCGCTCGCGCGGACCGGCCCTGGACCTGCCCCTTCTGTCCGCTGCTCTGTGACGGCTACACGCCGCTGCCGGGCCCGCGGTTCGCGCTCGCCGACAGCCGCTGCCCCAGGGCCGCCGAGGGCCTCGCCCGCTTCGGCGACGGCCCCGCCCACGCCGTCCCGACGGTGGACGGGCGCGCCGTCTCGTCCGAGGCGGCGCTCGCCGCCGCTGCCGACATCCTCGCCGCGAGCCGTCAGCCGCTCTTCGCCGGCCTCGCCACCGACGTGGCCGGCATGCGTGCCCTCTACCGGCTCGCCGACGCCTGCGGTGCGATCCTCGACCACGCCCGCGGCGACGCGCTGATGCATTCCACCCGCGCCCTGCAGGACCGGGGCGTCTTCTATACGACCCTCGCCGAGATCCGCAACCGGGCCGACCTGGTGGTTTGCCTCGGCACCAACCCGGCCGAGCACTACCCGGAGTTCTTCCGCCGCTGCGCGCCCGCCGAGGACGCGCCGGCCGGCAGGCAGGTGGTGTTCGTCGGCGCCGCGGCGGCCACGGGCGAGGGGCTCGAGGGCTGCGCGACCGAGGAGGTCGCGCTCGCCGGCGATCTCTTCGACACCCTGGCGCTGCTCGCGGCCCGCGTGGCCGGACGCGCCGCGCGGGCGGTGCCGCCGGAGCTGGAGGCGCTCGCCGCCCGCATGCTGGCCGCGCGCTACGCCGTGGTGGTGTGGGAGTCGGGGCGCCTGCCGGCCCACGGCGCGCTCTTCGCCGAGCTCGTCCAGCGCCTGGTGAATACCCTCAACCGCAGCACCCGCGCCGCCGCCTTCTGCTGCGGCGGCGGGGACGGCGGCTACACCGCCAACCAGGTGCTCACCTGGCTGTCGGGGCTGCCGCTTCGTACCGGCGTCCATCCGCGCGGACTCGCCCACGATCCGGAGCGCTACGCCACCGAGCGGCTTCTCGCCGACGGCGCGGTGGACGCGCTGCTGTGGGTGTCGAGCTTCGGGCCCGAACCGGCACCGCCGGCGGCGCAGCTGCCGCGGGTGGTGCTGGGTCATCCCGATCTCGCCGGCACGGAGGCGGGCGTCTTCATCCCGGTGTCCACCCCCGGCATCGGGTCGGCCGGCCACCTCTTCCGCGCCGACGGCGGCGTGGTGGTGCCGCTCGCGCCGCTCTACGCCGACACCCTGCCCACGGTGGCCGAGGTGGCCAATGGGATCGCGCAGCGCCTCCGTCGCGACGGGGAGGTGCCGCGATGACCACCCTGCGCCTCAAGGGCGGCCGCATCTACGATCCGGCCAACGGGGTCGACGGCGAGGTGCGCGACCTGTGCGTGCGTGACGGCCGCATCGTGGACCTGCCCGCCGCCGAGCCGGTCGACCGCGAGTACGACCTCTCGGGCATGGTGGTGATGGCCGGCGGCATCGACCTGCATACCCACATCGGCGGCGGCAAGGTGAACCTCGCCCGCATGCTCCTGCCGGAGGATCACCGCGCCGCCCGTCCGCCCGAAAACCCGCTCGAGCTCGCCTCCAGCGGCTGCTGCACCCCGGGTACGCTGGCCACCGGCTACCGCTACGCCGAGATGGGCTACACCGCGGCCTTCGAGCCGGCCATGGCCTTCTCCAACGCGCGCCATGCCCACCTGGAGATGGGCGACACTCCCATCCTCGACCACGGCGCCTACGTGATGCTGGGCAACGAGGAGCTCTTCCTGCGCATGCTCGCCGAAGGCGAGGACTTCGAGCGGGTGCGCGACTACGTGGGCTGGGCGATCAACGCCACCCGTGCGATGGGCGTGAAGGTGGTGAATCCGGGCGGCATCTCGGCCTTCAAGTTCAACCAGCGCAAGCTCGACGTGGATCAGGACCACGACCACTGGCGCATCACGCCGCGCCAGGTGGTGCAGACGCTCTCCCGCGCGGTGTACGAGCTGGGCGTGCCCCACCCCCTGCACATCCACGCGAGCAACCTCGGGGTGCCGGGCAACGTGGCGTCCACCCTCGCCACCATGGACGCGCTGGAAGGCCTGCCCGGGCATCTCACCCACATCCAGTTCCACGCCTACGGCACGGAAGGTCCGCGCAAGTTCTCCTCGGCCGCGCGCGCCATCGCGGAGGCGGTGAACGCCCGGCCCAACGTCAGTATCGACGTGGGCCAGATCATCTTCGGCCAGACGGTGACCGCCTCGGGCGACACCATGCGCCAGCACGCCAACGCCGAGCTCGGCAGCCCGCGCAAGTGGATCGGCGCCGACATCGAGTGCGATGCCGGCTGCGGCGTGGTGCCCTTCCGCTACCGTGAGCAGAGCTACGTGAACGCCCTGCAGTGGGCGATCGGCCTGGAGCTCTTCCTGCTGGTGGACGACCCCTGGCGGGTGGTGCTCACCACCGACCATCCGAACGGTGGGCCCTTCACCAGCTACCCCCATCTCATCCGGCTCCTCATGGACAAGTCCTTCCGCGACGAGCAACTCGCGCGGCTGCACCCCGACGTGGCGGCCCAGGCCGAGCTGCGCGAGATCCGCCGCGAGCTCTCCCTCTACGAGATCGCCATCATGACCCGCGCCGCGCCGGCGCGCCTGCTGGGGCTCACGGACCGCGGCCAGCTCGGCGTCGGCGCGGCCGCCGACATCGCGGTCTATCGCGAGGAGACCGACCGCGAGGCGATGTTCACCACGCCCGAGTACGTCTTCAAGGACGGCACCCTGGTGGCGCGCCGCGGACGGCTCGAGGCCGTCCCGGTGGGCGGCGTCCACTACGTGGAGCCCGAGTTCGACCGCAGCATCGAGGCGAAGCTCGCCCGCTACAGCCAGGCGCATCTCGCCTTCGATTATCGGCACGCCGCCATCGGCCGCGACGAGCTGTGCGCCTGCGGCAACGGCGGGGCGCTCCTGCCGTGCCCGCTGCATGGCCGGGGAGGGCGGCGCGCATGACCGCCATGACCGCAACCCGGGACGCCGCGGGCGTGCTCGATCTCGAGGGGGTGCGCATCGACGACACCTTCGCCGAGGCCTTCCCGATGAAGGCCACCCGCGTGATCATCACCGCCCACACGGACACCTGGGCGAGGAACGCCGCCGTCGCGATGACCGGCTTCGCCACCTCGGTGATCGCCTGCGGCTGCGAGGCCGGCATCGAGCGCATGCTGGAGCCGGCCGAGACCCCCGACGGCCGCCCGGGCGTGGCGGTGCTGCTCTTCGCGGTCTCCACCAAAGAGCTCGCCAAGCAGCTCGAGCGCCGCGTCGGCCAGTGCGTGCTCACCTGCCCGACCACCGCCATCTACGCGGGGCTCCCCGAGGGCGAGCCGATCCCGCTGGGCAGGAATCTCCGCTTCTTCGGCGACGGCTGGCAGATATCCAAGATGATCGACGGCGTGCGCTACTGGCGCGTGCCCGTGATGGACGGCGAGTTCGTGGCCCAGGAGACGACGCCCATGGTGAAGGCGGTGGGCGGAGGCAACCTGCTGCTGCTCGCCGACGACACCGACGCCGCGCTAGCCGCCTCGGAGGCCGCGGTCTCGGCCATGTGCGCCGTACCCGGCGTCATCCTGCCCTTCCCGGGCGGGGTGGTGCGCTCCGGCTCCAAGGTGGGCAGCAGGTACGCCGCGCTGCCGGCCTCCACCAACGACGCCTTCTGCCCGGCGCTCGTGCCGCTGGCGAAGAAGACCGAGCTCGGCGGCACGGTGGCCTGCGTGATGGAGGTGGTGATCGACGGGCTCACCGAAGCGGCCGTGGCCGCGGCCATGCGTGCCGGGATCGAAGCCGCCGTGGCGCGCGGCGCGGGCACCGGCCTGCGGCGCATCTCCGCGGGCAACTACGGCGGCAAGCTGGGGCCCTTCCATTTCCATCTGCACAGGCTGATCGGCAAGGAGGGCGCGCGATGAGTACCGCCTTCCGGCTGCGCCTGAAAAACGGGCCCGCGCTGCGTCTCGACCTCACCGGCCTCACGCCCGTCGCCGCGGCGGGGCAGGACGCCAGAGAGATCGCGCGTCGCCCGGTCTGGCACGGCAACGAATGCCTGCCCCTGGGCGAATTCTTCGACATCGTCCCCGTCGAGGGCGACGCGCCCGCGCTGCACTTCGAGGGCGATCTGTCCCGTTGCGACGGCATCGGCCGCGGCATGGACGGGGGGCTCATCGAAATCGACGGTGACGCGGGCGACTATCTCGGCTCCCGACTCGTCTCGGGCGAGATCCGCGTCTCCGGCAGCGCCGGCCTGCTCGCAGCCTGCGAGATGGCCGGCGGGCGACTGGAAGTCGGCGGCGACGTGGGCGACTTCGCCGCGAGCGCGCTGCCGGGCGACATGGACGGCATGCGCGGCGGGCTCTTCATCGTGCGCGGCGATGCCGGCGCCCGTTTCGGCGACCGGATGCGCCGCGGTACCGCCCTGGTGTTCGGCGCCGTCGGGGACTTCCTCGCCTCGCGCATGGTGGCCGGCACCGTCGCAGTGGGCGGGCCGGTGGGCGCCCACTGCGGCTACGGCATGCGCCGCGGCAGCCTCGTCTTCGCCGGCGAGGCCCCCGAGCCGCCGGCCACCTTCGCCGCCACCGCCCACGACATCCGCGTCATCTGGGCGCTGCTCTCGCGCAGCCTCGCCGTCCACGGCGGGGTGTTCGCCGAGCTGCCCGGCTGGCGCCCCCATCGGCTGGTGGGCGACCTTGCCGCCGACGGCAAGGGGGAGTGGCTGCTGCCGGGCTGAGCCCGGCGACGCTTCCCGAACACGTTTTCTCAACCCGGAGCTTTCAATGAGCGACTACCTCTTCCACGCCGGCGAAGCCACCGTGCTGGCCGCCGACGGCCAGTACACCGACGCCATGCCCGAGATCCTGATCGGCCGCACCGACGGCCCGGTCGGGCAGGCCTTCGCCAACATGATGGCGCAGACCAAGGGCCACACCGCCATGTTCGCGATCCGCGCCTGCAACCAGCTGGTCCGTCCCGCAACCATCATGGTGCCCAAGGTCACCCTGCGCGACACGGCCAACATCGAGCTCTTCGGCGGCGTGGTGCAGTCGGCCACCGCCGACGCCGTGGTCGACTGCCTGATCGAGGGCATCATCCCCCGCGAGGAAGCGAACCGGCTGTGCATCATCAGCCTGGTGTGGATCGACCCGCGCTGCGCGACCCACGCCGAGCTGGACAAGCGGGACATGTACCGCACCAACTACGAGGCCACCAAGCTCGCCATCAAGCGGGCCCTGGCCAACGAGCCGACGGTGGACGAGCTGATCGCCAACCGGCACACGATCCGGCACGACATGGATGATTGGAGCTAGTTGTAAGGCAGGTGGCTGGTGATTGGCGCCTGCGCCGTCCCCCCCCACCCCCATCCTGTCCGGGAGCCTCCGCTTCGCTCCGTCGTTCGGCAGGCGGCGAGCGTTGCCCGCCGAAACCCCTGCCTCACCCCCTTGAAGGGGCGGGGACCTTCCAACAGGCGCCAGATCAAAGCGGCAGCGGTGTCGCCGAGATGGTGTTCTCCCTCCCCTTCAGGGGGAGGGCCGGGGTGGGGATGGGTGGGCCGCGACGCTGCCGATTTCCACCCCCGTCACCCGCCGCAGGAGCGCAACATGACCTGCTTTGCCCTTCTCGACGACTGCACCGCCACCGCGGCGGCCCCCACCAGCCGGCTCTACACCGGCTTCCTGCGCGAACACCGCTGCGACGATCCCAAGGATCTCGACGCGGTGTGGGCGGCCGTTGCGCGCGACCAGCGCGCCGGCGCCCACGTGGTCGTGCTCGCCGACTACGAGTGGGGTGCGCGCCTGCTGGGCGCGGGCCACGAGGATCTCGCGCCGGAAGATGCCGGCGCGCTGCGCTTCCTGGTCTTCGACTCCCTCGCGCGCCTGTCGGCCGCCGAGGTCGAACGGTGGCTGCAGGCCGAGGAGGGCGCCGCCGTCCCCACCCCGGCGGGCATCCTGCCGCCGCGGCCGAGCGTGACGCGGCCGGAGTTCGAGGACGCCATCGCGCGCATCCTGGCGGCCATCGGCGACGGGGAGACCTACCAGGTCAACTACACCTACCGCCTCGACTTCGAGGCCTTCGGCAATCCGGTGGCGCTCTACCGGCGCCTGCGCGAGCGCCAGCCGGTGGCCTTCGGCGCCTTCATCGCGCTCCCGGCGGGGGAAGGGCCGACCCACATCCTGTCCTGCTCGCCCGAGCTCTTCCTGCGCCACGAGGGCGGCCGGCTTCTGGCCCGGCCGATGAAGGGCACCGCCAGCCGCGCCGGTTCCCCGGAGGGCGACAGCGAGATCGCGCGCTTGCTGGCCGGCGACGTGAAGAATCGCGCCGAGAACCTGATGATCGTGGATCTGCTGAGGAACGACCTGGGGCGCATCGCACGCACCGGGACGGTCCGGGTGCCGGCGCTCTTCTCCATCGAGCCCTACGCCACGGTGTTCCAGATGACGTCGACCATCGAGGCCGAGCTGCCCGCCGAGGCGGACTTTCCGGCCGTCGTGCGCGCGCTGTTTCCCTGCGGCTCGATCACCGGCGCGCCCAAGCACCGCACCATGCAGCTCATCCGGGCGATCGAGACCACGCCGCGCGGGCTCTACACCGGCAGCATCGGCTGGATCGACGCGCCCGCGGCAGACGACCCGCGCGCCTGCGGCGACTTCTGCCTGTCGGTGACCATCCGCACCCTCACCCTCGGCCCGGAGCGCCACGGGCTGCGCGCCGGGCGCATGGGCGTTGGCGCGGGGATCGTGAGCGACAGCGTCGCGGCCGAGGAATTCGAGGAGTGCGCGCTCAAGGCGCGCTTCCTCACAGGGCTGGACCCCGGCTTCACCCTCATCGAGACCCTGCACGCCACCCGGGCCGGCGGCATCCGCCATCTCGAGCGGCATCTGGCACGGCTCGCCGGGAGCGCCGAAGCCTTCGCCTTCGCCTGCCCGCTCGCCGACATCGAGCGCGCGCTGGCCGACCAGGTGCCCGATCTCCCCGCCTGGGCACCGGCGCGGCTGCGGCTGGCCCTGCATCGCGACGGGCGCTTCGACCTGGTGGTGAGCCCGCTCGAGCCGGTGCCCGACGAGCCGGTGAGCCTGCTCGTCGCCGACGAGCCGGTCGATGGCGACGATCCCTTCGTCCGCCACAAGACCAGCCTGCGCGCACGCTACGATGCGGCCCTCGCGCTCGCCGCGCGCCAGGGCGCCTTCGACGTCCTTTTCGTGAACCGCCGCGGCGAGCTCGCCGAAGGCGCCCGCAGCAACGTGTTCCTGCGCATCGACGGCCGCTGGCTGACGCCGCCGCTCGCCTCCGGCGCGTTGCCGGGCGTGATGCGCGGCGTGTTGCTCGACGATCCCGCCTGGGATGCGCGCGAGGCGCTGCTCACGCCCGCCGATCTCGGCCGCGCGGAGCGCATCGTGGTGTGCAATGCGCTGCGCGGTCCGCTCGCAGCACGCCTGGCGGGACGCCTGCCGGCGCCGGCCGTCCCGACGACGGTCACGCCCGCCCATCATGCGTGAGCGCCGCCTGGCACTCTTCGACCTGGACCTGACCCTCATCCCCTACGACAGCGGGATGGCCTGGCTGCGCTTCCTGGTCGAGCACGGCGTGCTGGAGGCGGCCGCCGCCGACCACTACCTGGATTGCTGCCGGCGCTACGTCGCGGGCGGGCTCGACGCCCGCAGCCTGCATCGGGTCGCCATGGCACCCCTGGCGCGCCATCGGTCCGCCGTGCTCGATGCCCTGCGGGACGAGTTCGCCGCGCGCCTGGGCGAACACGTCCCGCCCGCGGCGCGCGCCCTGGTGGCACGCCACGGCGAGGCTGGTGCGTTGTGCGCGCTGGTCACCGCGACCAACGACTTCCTGGCCGCGCCCTTCGCCCGGGCCCTGGGATTCGATCACCTGGTGGCGAGCCGGGCCGAGCGGTGCCATGCCGGCTTCACCGGCGAGGTCGAAGGCGAGCTGTGCCACGGCCCGCACAAGCCCGCCCACGTCGATGCCTGGCTCGCCGGCCTCGGTTTGGCCTGGGAGGACTTCTCCCACACGGTGTTCTATTCGGATTCGTCGAGTGACCTGCCCCTGCTCGTCCGGGCGGCCGAGGCGGTGGCGGTGCGCCCCGACCCGGTACTGCGCCGCGAGGCCGAGGCCCGCGGCTGGCGCATCGTGGAGGACCTTTCCGATGCGCCCTGAGCCGCGCGGCGAACTTCGCGACGGCGTCGAGGCAGGCCGGCTGATCTGTATAGCCCAGCGGGGCGCTTCGGCAGAGGGAGGACAGTTTGTTCAGCTGCACGCCCTCGAGGAGGGCAAGTTGTGTCACCGCGCGCCGCCGAGGTCGCTCCGGGCCAGGGGGGAGGGGGCGTGAGCCGGGTGCTCGAATCTGCGCTTGGCCGCTGGCGGCTCGCGCCCGCCGGCGACGGCGCGGCTCACCTCGAACGTCTCGCCACCCGGCACGGCACGCCGCTCTACGTCTACTCGGGCCCGCTCATCGACCGCCGGGTGGCACGCCTGCGGGCCGAGCTGCCGCCCGGGCTGGCGCTGCTCTACGCGGTCAAGGCGAACCCGCAGCCCGCGGTGCTCGGCCGGCTCGCGCGCCAGGTGGACGGCTGCGACGTCTCCTCGGCCGCCGAGATCGCCGCCGCGCTGGGGGCGGGTGTGGCCGGGCGGGACCTGAGCCTCGCAGGGCCGGGGAAGAGCGAGGCCGAGCTCGCAGCGGCGGGCGCGGCCGACGCGCTGGTCGTCCTCGAGTCGGAAGGGGAGGCGCGCCGGCTGGCGGCCTTCGCGACCGGCGGCTACCGCCCGCGGGTGGCGCTGCGCATCAATCCGCCGTTTTCCCTCGCCGTCGAGGCGCGCATGGGTGGCGGGCCCCGCAAGTTCGGGGTGGACAGCGAGAGCGCCCCTGCGGTGCTCTCCGCCCTCCGGACCCTCCCGCTCGCCTTCGAGGGTTTCCACGTCTATGCCGGCTCGCGCTGCCTCGACGCAGTCGCGCTCGCCGAGGCCCAGCGCGCCACCCTGCGGCTCGCCTGCGCGCTCGCCCCCCATGCCCCGGCGCCGGTTCGGTTGGTGAACCTGGGCGGCGGGTTCGGGATCCCGCACTTCGCGGACGAGTCGCCGCTTGCCCTGGCAGCGGTGGGCGACGCGCTGCGCTCGCTCGCCGCCGAAGCGGCCCGCAGGCTGCCGGGCGCTCGTCTCGCCCTCGAGCTCGGCCGCTACCTGGTGGGCGAGGCCGGGCTCTACCTCACCCGCGTGATCGATCGCAAGGTCTCGCGCGGCAAGACCTTCCTCATCCTGAACGGCGGCGCCCATCATCACTGGCACGCCACCGGGGCGCTGGAAGGGCGCCGCCACCTGCATTTCCCGCTCGCCGTGCTCGGCGCCGACGATCGCCCCGTGGAGTGCACGACGGTGTGCGGCCCCCTGTGCGCGCCCCACGACACCTGGGCCGAAGACGTCCTGCTCCCGCGGGCCGCGCCCGGCGACCTGGTCGCGGTGTTCCAGTCCGGCGCCTACGGCGCGAGCGCCAGCCCCCAGTCCTTCCTCGGCAAGCCGCCGCCGGGCGAGCGGCTCGTCGAATGGCCGGACGACGCACATAACCCCATACCAGAGGAGAACGACAATGCTTGAGGAGCCGACCATCGAAGGCGCATGGGCCCCGGAGGCCGCCGTGGGCACCGACCGCAAGGCGGGCGGCGCAACGAAGCGCAAGCGGGCGACCACGGACACGCGCCCCTCGCGCAAGGAGGCCGAGGCCGCGGTGCGCACGCTGCTGCGCTGGGCGGGTGACGATCCGGCCCGCGAGGGGCTGGTGGATACCCCTGCGCGGGTCGTGCGCGCCTACGAGGAGTTCTTCGCCGGCTACCGCGAGGATCCGGCGGCGCTGCTCGCCCGCACCTTCGAGGAGGTGGAGGGCTACGACGAGATGATCGTGCTGCGCGACATCCGCTTCGAGAGCCACTGCGAGCACCACCTCGTGCCCATCATCGGCCGCGCCCATGTGGCCTACCTGCCGCGCCGCCGCGTGGTGGGCATCTCCAAGCTCGCGCGTCTGGTGGAGGTGTACGCCAAGCGCCTGCAGATCCAGGAGAAGATGACCGTGCAGATCGCCGACACCCTCCAGTCCGTGCTGCAGCCCAAGGGCGTGGCGGTGGTGATCGAGGCGAGCCACCAGTGCATGACCACCCGCGGCGTGCACAAGCCCGGCGTGGCGATGGTCACCAGCCGGTTGCTGGGGGCGTTCCGGGAAGATGCGCAGACGCGGCGGGAGTTTTTCGCGCTGATCGGGGGGGCGACGGGCGGGGCGAGGGAGTGATCCGCCGGCCCGGATTTCCCCGGGGCTCCGTCCGGGCTACCCGTCGCCCGTATAGTCCGGATGGCGTGCGACGGATTCCAGGTCGGCGACTCAGGCCTCGATCAGCCCCGCCCGCACCGCGATCAGGGTGAGCTCCGCCGCGTTCGACGCGTTGAGCTTCTGCTTGATGTGGTACAGGTGGGTGCCCACCGTGCTCGGCGAGAGGTGGTGGGTGGCGGCCACCTCGTTCACCGAGCGGCCCTGGGCGAGCTGCAGGAAGACGGCGAATTCCTTGTCGGTGAGGCTGTCGGTGGGATGGGCCGCGCCGCCGAGCTGAGCCAGCGCGAGCTGGGGGGCGAGGGCCGGATCGACGTAGCGCTGGCCGCGGGCGACGGTAGCCAGCGCGCGCACCAGCTCGGTCGGGTCGGCGCGCTTGGCCAGGTAGCCGGTGGCGCCGGCGCGCAGGGCGCGGGTGGGGATCTGCACGTCCTCGTGGGCCGAGAGCATCAGCACCCGCGCGCCGGGGTGTCGCGCCACCAGGCGCTCGAGGGCGGCGAGTCCGCCCAGGCCGGGCATGGCCACATCCATCATGAGGGCGTCGGGCTGGTGCTCGGCGTAGAGCGCGAGCGCCGCCTCGCCGTTGTCGGCCTCGGCCACCACGGTGGCGCCGGCGCCTTCCACGAGCAGGCGAAAACCCATGCGCACGACCGCATGGTCGTCCGCAATGACGATGCGTTTGCCGTTCAGGGGGAGCGAGCTCATCTTGTGCCTCTCGTCAGCGGGGCCGGAGCGGGTCCGGACGGGTCAGGTGGGGAGTGGAGCCGGGGCGACGGCCCTCGGCCGATTGCATCGGCGTGCTCGCCGAACCTTCGGCGGGCGGCGTGTCGGGCCAGGGCAGGCGGGCGCACACGCGGGTGCCCCCGCTCGCCAGGGATTCGATGAGGAGCTCGCCGCCGCAGGCGGCGACGCGCTCGCGCATGCCGGTGACGCCGTAGCGCTCGGTGCGCAGGGTCGGGTCGAAGCCGCGACCGTCGTCGCTCACCGCGAGCTCCAGCCCATCCTCGTCGCAGGCGAGTTCTACGCTCACGTGGTTCGCCTCGGCGTGGCGGGCCACGTTGGTGAGGCTCTCCTGCAGCAGACGCAGCACGGTGAGGCAGAAGTCCTCGGAGAGGGCGCGCTCTACCGGGGCGAGCTCGGGCGTGAGGGTGACGGCGGGGTAGAGGCCGGCCCAGTGCCGGCAGTACTGTCCGAGCGCCTCGCCGAGCCGTCCGGCGGGCAGGGCGTCGGGCCGGCGCAGCCGGTGCAGGATGGCTCGCACGCCGTCCTGCATCTGGCCGGTCATCGCGAGGATGGCCTGGGCGCTGCCGTGCAGGGCCGGCTGCTCGGCGCTCCTCTGGGCGATCGCGCCGGCGATGGCGCGCACCGCGGTCACCGCTTGGCCGAGCTCGTCGTGCAACTCGCGGGCGAGCTGGCGGCGTTCCTCCTCGAGCCGCGCGGTGAGCGCGCGCGAGAACGCCTGGTCCTCTTCGAGGCGGGCATTGCGCAGCAGGCTGCGGTCGAGCTGTTCGGCGAGCCGGTTGTAGCTCTCCGCCAGCCGGTCGAGCTCCACCACGCCGTGGCGGGGCAGGCGCGTGTCGAAGCTGCCGTCGGCGCCGCGCACCAGCGCCGTCTCCAGGGTGGCGAGGGGGGCGAGCATGCGGTCGATGACGCGGCGCACCGCCAGCCACAGCAGGGCCAGCAGGCCGAAAGCCCAGCCGCCGATGAGGAGCAGCTCGTCCCAGGCGTCGAGCACGCTGCGCGAGACGTCCGGGCGCAGCACCAGGGTCCGGTCGCCGGCCGGCAGGCGCCGCTCGGCCACCGTCGGGGCGACGAGCGCGGAGAACCAGGCCGGCGCCTCGCGCCCGGCCTTGTAGGTCGCGCCCGGCGAGATGTAGATGACGCGCCCGTCGGCATCCAGGATCCGGAGCTCGTTGGCGCGCAGCCGGCCCACGGCCACCAGCCGCTCGGTGAGCCGGGCGGGATCGGCGTCGGCCTCCGCTTCGGCGGCCAGCACCCTCAGCCACTGCTCGGCGACCCGGGTGGCCGCTTCGACTTCCTCGTGGATCGCTTCCCGGGTGGCGCGGCCCCAGCCGAAGCTTGACAGGATCAGCAGCAGCGCGGCCACCGCGGTGACCAGGAGTCCGATGCGATCGTGCAGACGTGCGAATCGGCGCATCATCGAGCATCCTCCAGGACGGCCTGCTCGGCGGCAGGGTAAAGGTGGCCGACCGAGCGGCGGTACTCCGCCTTCGCCACGGCGAGGCGGGCGAAGACCTCGGGCAGGGGAAGGGCCATCACTTCCACCATGTCGAGACCGGCGGCCGCGCTCTCGGCGAGCGTGCGTTCCAGCCACTCCAGCCAGGCGCGGGTCTGGGCGATCGGCGCGGCGTCCTGCGCGACCGGTCCGTGACCGGGTACCAGTACTTTGAAGGGTAGCCGCTCGAGGGTATCCAGGCTGGCCTTCCAGCGCGCGATCTGCGCGTGGGGCGTGGTGGGCATGCGCTGATGGAACACCAGGTCGCCGGCGAAGAGGGTGCCGGTGCGCCGGTCGAGCACCGCCAGGTCGGCGCCGGTATGCCCGTCGAGGGCGAGCAGCTCGAGGGTGCGTCCGCCCGCCTCGACAACCCCGGGGGCGAGCGCCCGGGTCGGCGCGACGACTTCGGTGGCACGCATCCAGTCGCCGGCGAGCCGATACATGTTCTCGTTGAAGGCCTCGCCCTCGGTCTGGATGCCTTCGCGGGTGGCCGGCAGGGAGGCGAGGGTATCCCGCGGGAAGGCCTGGTTGCCGAGGAAGTGGTCGGGGTGATGGTGGGTGTTGATGACCAGCACCACCGGCAGCGGCGTGACGCGGGCGATGGCCGCGCGCAGCTGCTCGCCGTAGCGGCGCGAGGGGCCGCTGTCGATCACCACCACGCCCCGCTCGCCGACGATGAAGCCGGTGTTCACGATGTTGCCGCCGTTCTCCCGCGAGAAGTCCTCCATGTATCCGGTGAGCACATACACGCCGTCCGCGACCTTCTGCGGCGCGAGCCCGTAGTCGAACCCGGCGGCGCGCACCGCCGTGGCGAGGAGCAGGCAGAGCATGGCCAAGGCGAGGCGGCTCATCGCGCCACCTCCGCGTCGATGCGGTTGCCGTTGTTGTCCCGCCCGGTGATCCGGATCGGACCGCGGTCGCGCTGCGGCGGCAGGTCGATGGTGAACACCGGGTTTTCCGCCACCGGCTCGGCCGGCTCGATGTGCATCAGCTCGGCGTCGGCGTCGGCGAGGGTGAGGGTCTCGATGTGGAACACCGGGATGCCGTTGGCCAGCCCCGTGTCCATGGGGTGGATGATGCGCAGGCGCACCCGCTCGCCGCCGTCGATCCGCGGGAAGCGGCGCGCGCTCACCTCGTTCAGCCGGCTCTGCCATTCCGGCGAGCCCGAGCCGGTGGAGGGCAGCGTACAGCCGCCGCCGGTGGTGGTGACCCAGGTCCCGCCCACGTGCCACTCGCCGTCCACCGTGCGAACCGCGGCGCGCACGGGCGAGGACTGCTGCAGCTTCACGCGGAAGCCCAGGCTCGGGCGGGCCTCGCCGGGGCGGAAGGAGAGCACCTTGAGGATGGGGTTGAAGTCGGCGAAGACGACCACTTCCTCGACGCCTGCAAGCCCGGTGGCGTCGACCTGGACGGGGACTTCGAGGGGATTCTCGGCGATCGCGGGCGCGCTCACCCGTACACGGGCATCGAAGCGCACCGGCGCATCGCGAAAGAGCTCGCGGCGCATGTCTTCCCAGCGCGCGGAATCGAGCGGGTCGGACGCGGATGGCGCGGCAGCGGCAGGCAGTACGGCGAGCCACGCCAGGGCGGCGGCGGCCATCGTCGTGGCGAATCGCATCGGGTCTCCTCCTCGGGCGCGGTCGGTGCCGCGCTTCTGTTGCGAAATATAAAGCAAGTCTCATGCCGTCGCCCTGGGCCGGCTTGTTGTCACGTGCCCCGCGGTCGACTGCTCCACTTTGGAGCAGTTGTTGCCATGTGGCACAGCTTTTCACGGCGACGAATACAGGAATTCATGATGCGAGGCCGGGAAAACTTCCCCGGATGACATGGCATGCCCCTTGCACAAGGTGAATCCCGATCCCGGCCGGAAAGGCGCCGGCGGGGAGTCAAGGGCCAAACAACATATCAAGAGACCAAGGAGGAAATTCGATGGAGCGACTCCATAAATCCGTGCGCCGTCCGGGCATGCTGACCGTCGTGGCGGCCGCCCTGATGACGCTGGGCAGCGTTCAGATCCAGGCGAAGGAGGTCACCGACGCCGACATCGCGAACGATGCCACGACCACCCATCAGGTGGTCACCCACGGTCTCGGCACGAAGGGCCAGCGCTACAGCCCGCTCGCGAAGGTCAACACCAAGACCGTCAAGGATCTGGTGCCGGTGTGGTCGTTCTCGTTCGGCGGCGAGAAGCAGCGCGGCCAGCAGTCGCAGCCGCTGGTGCACGATGGCAAGATGTTCGTCACCGCGTCCTACAGCCGCATCTACGCGCTCGATGCCAAGACGGGCGAGAAGCTGTGGAAGTACGAGCACCGCCTGCCCGACGGCATCATGCCCTGCTGTGACGTGATCAACCGTGGCGCGGCGCTCTACGGCGACCTGGTGATCTTCGGCACGCTGGACGCCCAGCTCGTGGCGCTGAACAAGGACACCGGCAAGGTCGTCTGGAAGGAGAAGATCGAGGACTACAAGGCCGGCTACTCCTTCACCGCGGCGCCCCAGATCGTCAAGGGCCTCGTCATCACGGGCAACTCCGGCGGCGAGTTCGGTATCGTCGGCCGCGTCGACGCGCGCGACGCCAAGACCGGCAAGCTGGTGTGGACGCGTCCCGTGGTCGAGGGCCACATGGGCTACAAGTACGGCCCCGAAGGCGAAAAGATCGAGAACGGCATCTCCGGCACGACCAACGCCACCTGGCCGGGCGATCTGTGGAAGACCGGCGGCGCGGCGCCGTGGCTGTCGGCCTACTACGATCCGGACGTCAATCTGATCTTCATCGGCACCGGCAACCCCGCGCCGTGGAACAGCCACCTGCGCCCGGGCGACAACCTGTTCTCGTCCTCCACCGTCGCGATCAACCCGGACACCGGCAAGATCGAGTGGCACTACCAGACCACGCCGCACGACGGCTGGGACTTCGACGGGGTGAACGAGTTCGTCTCCTTCGAGTACAAGGACCCGAAGACCGGCAAGATGGTGAAGGCGGGCGGCAAGGCCGACCGCAACGGCTTCTTCTTCGTCAATGACCGCACCAACGGCAAGCTGCTGAACGCCTTCCCCTTCGTGAAGCAGATCGACTGGGCCGAGAAGATCGACCTGGCCACCGGCCGTCCGGTCTACAAGGACGAGAACCGTCCGGGCAGCCCCTTCACCGAGGGCGGCGGCGACGGCAAGAAGGGCAAGGTGGTGTTCAACGCCCCGTCCTTCCTGGGCGGCAAGAACCAGATGCCGATGGCCTTCAGCCCGAAGACCGGCTACTTCTACGTGCCGTCGAACGAGTGGGGCATGGACATCTGGAACGAGCCGGTCTCCTACAAGCGCGGAGCGGCCTACCTGGGCGCGGGCTTCACCATCAAGCCGTTGCATGACGACTACATCGGCGCGATGCGCGCGGTCGATCCGGTCAGCGGCAAGATCGTGTGGGAGGTGAAGAACAACGCGCCGCTGTGGGGTGGTGTGCTCACCACCGGTGGCGATCTGGTCTTCTACGGCACGCCGGAAGGCTACCTCAAGGCGGTGGACGCCAAGAGCGGCAAGGAGCTGTGGCAGTTCCAGACCGGCTCCGGCATCATCGCGCCCCCGATCACCTGGGAAGAGAACGGCGAGCAGTTCGTGGCCGTGGTCTCCGGCTGGGGCGGCGCGGTGCCGCTGTGGGGCGGCGACGTCGCCAAGCGGGTGAACTTCCTGGAGCAGGGCGGCTCCGTGTGGGTGTTCAAGCTGCACAAGAGCTGATCCGGCTCGCCCCGCTGCAGCGGGGCTGACCCGATCGCAGGCGGCCCGGGTGTGCGAGCACCCGGGCCGCGCCGCGTTTACGGGGCGACGTGGCCGGGCGCGGTTCCCTGCCCGCAGCCGTCGAATGGCATGGGCGTTGCTTCGGAACCTACCGAGTTTCGAGTAGAGGAGAACGCATGGATCTGCGCTGGCGCCTGGTGGCCTGGCTCTCGGCTTTTTTCCTGGCGCTGCTTGCGACCGCGGTCGTTCTGGTGGGATTCGCACTGCGCGAGGACGTCGCGGAGGAAGTGGAGGCCTCCACGCATCTGGCCGAGCTGATGCTGGCGGTGCATGAGGCGCGCGAGGGCTCTCCGGCCTCGCTCGAACGACTGGCCGCGGGCGGCGAGTTGCGCCACGTGAGTGTGTCGCTGGAGCGTTCCGGAACGGAGCAGGCGCTCCGCGACGTACCAGAGGGCGGACTGCTCGACTGGTTCGCCGACCGGCTTCCCGGCGCGGCTCCCCAGGCGCTGCGCATCCCCGTCGGCGACGACACGCTCCTGGTGAGTGGCAATCCGCGCAGTGAGACCGTCGAGATCCTGCGTGACGCGATGGGCATGCTGGTGGTGCTGATGGCGTTCGCCGTGGTCAGCGTCGCTGCCGCCTGGTACGCGGTGCACAGAGCGCTCGGCCCGGTGCGCGAGCTCGAGGCAGGGCTGGAGCGGCTCACACGGGGCGAAACCGGTGCCGGCCTGCCGCCGTTCGAGCTCAGGGAGTTCCGGCGCATCGCGCGCGCCATCGATCGCCTCGCCCAGGGGCTCGCCGAATCGCGCGCCGCCGAGCGCCTGCTGGCGCGTCGTCTCATCGATGTGCAGGAAGCTGAACGGCGCGATCTGGCACGCGAGTTGCACGACGAACTCGGCCAGTCGCTGACCGCGGTCGGTGTCGCGGCCGCCTTCGTGGAGAGGCATGCCGGCACCGCCGAGCCTGCCAGCCTGGTCGCCTGCGCCCGCGACATTCGAAGCGAGGCGGCGCAGATGTCGTCGCACGTGCGGGGGCTCCTGCGGGCCCTGCGTCCGCACGGACTGGAGGGCCTCGGGATCGTGGATGCCCTCTCCGAGCTGGTCGCCGGCTGGCGCCAGCGCGAGACCGGAATCGCTCTGGAGGCCCGCCTGCCGGAAGCGCTGCCGCGGCTCGCGCCGACGGCCGGGCTGGCGCTCTACCGGACGCTGCAGGAGGCGCTCACCAACGTGCTGCGTCACAGCGGTGCGCGGCGGGCGTGGGTGACGCTCGCGCCAAGCACTGATGGCGTGTACCTGACGGTGAGTGACGACGGTTGCGGGCGCGCGGCGCACATCCGTCCGGGCGGTGGGCTCATGGGTATGCGCGAGCGCGTCGCGATGGCCTGCGGGCATCTCGAGATCGGCGACGCGAAGGGAGGGGGCCTCGAGCTCACGCTGTGGCTGCCGGCGAATGACAAGGAGGAGAACGATGACCATACGGATCCTGTTGCTCGATGACCATGCGGTGGTGCGCACCGGCTACCGCCGCCTGCTCGACGCGGAGCCGGGGTTTCAGGTCGTCGCCGAGGCGTCGAATGCCGACGAGGCGTATGCCTGCCTGCTGCGCGGCGGGATCGATGTCGCCGTGGTCGACCTCAGTCTGCGCGGCAGCAGCGGCATCGAGGCGATTCGCCGAATGCTCGCGCGTTTGCCCGAGCTCAAGGTGCTCGTACTTTCCATGCACGACAATGCCGGCTATGTGACGCAGGCCATGCGTGCCGGCGCGCTTGGATATCTCACCAAGAACTGCGAGCCCTCCGAAATGTTCGATGCGATCCGTGCGGCTGCGAGCGGCCGGCGCACCCTCTGCCCGGAGGCGGCCCAGGCCCTCGCCTCGGCAGCACTGGACGGGGAGCAGGCGCTGGCGCGACTGACGCCGCGCGAGTTCGAAGTGCTGCGCATGGCGGCGGGCGGCGAATCGGCTGCACACATCGCGCAGACGATGCATCTGAGCCAGAAGACGGTACTGAACCACATGTCGGCCATCCGCCAGAAACTCGAAGCCGATAACGATTTCAAGCTGCTCCGGTTGGCGGTGCGCCACGGCCTGATCGATTTTCCGGCCGCCGTCGGGTCCTGAAAGGCAGCGTGCAGATTCACTTTCGAACCTAGGGAGGTTTGCCCGATGAAACACGTGTTCCATTCCAAGACCCTGCTCGCCGCGGCGCTCGCGGCGGGGCTCGCGCTGCCGGCAGTGGCTGCGGACCGGGCCACTCCGCGCGAGGCGCGCTCGCTCTTCGAGCAGGCCGTCGAGTACATGGAGACGAACGGCCCCGAGCGCGCTTTCGCGGCCTTCAACAACCAGAAGGGGAAGTTCGTCCGCAAGGACCTGTATGTGTTCGTGATCGACGACAAGGGCGTCTATCACGCGAGCGGCGCGGCGCCCGAGGCGCTGGTGGGCCTCACCGTGCTCAACACCACGGACGCCGCCGGGAATGCCCTGTTCCGCGAGATGATCGACAGCACCAGGAAGGCGCAGGAGGCGACGGTGCGCTACATGTGGCTCAATCGGGTGACCAACAAGGTCGAGCCCAAGGTGAGCTACGTGCGCAAGGTCGGTTCCTACGTGCTGGGCGTCGGCTACTCCGCGCCGCGGGCGAGCGCCGACGATGCGCGCGCCATGCTCGCGAAGGCGGTCGCGCTGGCCGCGGCGGAGGGCAACGCCAACGCGGCGAAGGTCTTCAACGATCGAAGCGGCTCGTTCGTGAAGGACGACCTGTACGTGTTCATGGTGAATCTGGAGAGCGGGAAGTTCGAGGCGATGGGCATGAACCCGGCGCTCTCCGACACCGACGCGCTGGGCCTGCGCGATGCGGCCGGGCACGCGCTGATCGCCGAGATGGTGGATAAGCTGAAGACCGCCAACGAGGCCTCCGTCGAATACGTCTGGCGCAACCCCGTGACCAACGCGGTAGAGAAGAAGCGCTCGTACGTGCGCCGCGTGGGCGATTCACTCATCGGCGTCGGCCACTACATCGAGTGATGCGTCACCGCTGCATGCGGCGTCGCGGGACCGGGGCGTGAGCCCCCTCCCGCGGTGGCGTTCGGGTCGCTGGTGTGCCGTCGGCCTCGCGCTGCTGGCCTGGTCGGCGTGCGCGCCGGCCCTTGCCGCCCCGGGTGACAGCCGCGCCTTCGGCCTCATCATCCGGGTCGAAGGCGACGGCTGGGGCAAGGCCGGACGCGAGGAGATCGAGGCGCTGCTCTACGCGGTGGCCGACGAACTGGTGTCCCGCCCGGACCCGGTCTTCGATCACCCGATCGTCGTCACCCACGCTCCGGGCAACCCCGTCGCGCTCTACCGGCGCGGCCCCCGGGGCGAGTATCTGGTGCGCCTGTCCGCGCGCGACCGGCGCTGGGCGCAGTTCGCCTATCAGTTCGGCCACGAGCTGTGCCACGTCATGTCGAACTACGGCGTCCGCGCGGGGGGCGGCACGGCCAGGCGCAACCAGTGGTTCGAGGAGGCGTTGTGCGAAACGGCGGCGCTTTTCGCCCTGCGTGCGATGTCCCGCACCTGGCGAAGGGCCGCCCCCTTCCCGGGGTGGGAGGACTACGCGCCCGAGCTGCGCGCCTACGCGGAGCGCCTGGCCTCCGAGCCGCACCGCAGGCTGCCCGAGGGCTGGGGTGCAGGGCGCTGGCTCGAGGCGCATCTCGAGCGCATGGCGCGGGATCCCTACCGGCGTCAGGACAACGAGGTGGTGGCCGGGCTGATGCTCCCGCTCTTCGAGGAGGATCCCGGGCGCTGGGCTGCGCTGTACGCGCTCAACCGGCATCCCGGCGACGCCGACGCCGAGCTGCCGCGCTATCTGCGGCACTGGTACCGCAACGCCGCGCCCGATCACCGGCGCTTCATCGGCGAGCTGGCCCTGCGCCTCGGGCTGCCCGAAGCCTTGCCTGCGCCGGACGAAATGCTTGACGCTCCGCCCGGTCCGATGCCGGCCGCGCAGGCTGGCAGCGCCGGGCCGATACCGTAGCCCGCGCACCGCCATCGCGCCGCGCAGGCCCAGCTCGCGTCCCGACCGCTCCACGTTGTGACGCGAGCCGGGTCCGTTTCACCCGGGGACGCGACGTGTCGGGAAAATTTCCCGGGTCGGCCCGGCGGGCTTCCCGAGTGCAGGGTAGGGGGGCTCCCTAAAATCGGGTGGATGACGCGGACGCCCGCGTCGCGATTCCGATCAGAACAAGGAGACACCCGGCAATGCTCGCTCCATCGACCGCCGCCCGGCCGGCGACCCGTCCTGCGCCCGCCCGGCTGCCCGCAGGCGGTTTCTCGCTCATCGCCTTCATCGCCGCAACGGCCACGGGCGCCGTCGCGCACGCCCAGCAGGCCGCTCCCGATCAGGTGGCGCCCACGGTGACGGTGATCGGCACCACGCCCCTGCCCGGCATCGGTCTGCCGGCCGAAAAGGTGCCGGCCAACGTGCAGACGGTCGAGGGCAAGGCCGTGGAAGACCAGCAAAGCCTCACCATCGCGGACTACATGGCGCAGAACATGACCGGGGTGAACGTCAACGACACCCAGAACAACCCTTTCCAGCCCAACGTGAACTTCCGCGGTTTCACGGCCTCGCCGCTGCTCGGCACCCCCCAGGGCCTATCCGTGTACCAGGACGGCGTGCGCATCAACGAGCCGTTCGGCGACGTGGTGAGCTGGGACCTGATCCCGGTGAACGCGCTCGCCGACATGTCCTTGATTCCGGGCTCCAATCCGCTGTTCGGCCTCAATACCCTGGGCGGCGCCATCTCGCTGCAGACCAAGCGCGGCTACACCCACCGGGGCGGTGCCGCGGAGCTTTCCGGCGGCTCCTGGGAGCGTTACAACCTCCAGGCCGAGTACGGCGGCGTGGCAGCCAACGGCGTGGACTACTTCATTGCCGGCAACTATTTCGACGAGGAGGGCTGGCGCGATGCGTCGCCCTCCGAAGTGCGCCAGGTGTTCGGCCAGCTGGGCTGGCGCAACGACGCCACCGATCTCAGCCTGACCCTGTCCCTGGCCGATAACGATCTCATCGGCAACGGCCTGGTGCAGGAGGAGTTCCTGCGCGTCCAGGGTCGGGATTCGATCAACACCAAGCCGGACCAGACCCGGAACGAGCTCGCCTTCCTCAATTTCAACGGCAGCCACTGGCTGGACGACAACACCATGCTCAGCGGCAATGTCTACTACCGGAACGTGCGCACGCGCACGCTGAACGGCGATGCCAACGACGACATCGATCCGGACGATCCCGGTTTCGACCTCGCCGATTGCGTGGCCGGGGCGGACGAGGACGACGCCGAGATCTCCTGCAGCGGCGCGCTCAATCGCAGCAAGTCCACGCGCACCGGCTATGGGGCCACGGGGCAGATCAATTTCAACCAGGACCTGTGGGGCCACCAGAACCTGTTCATCGTCGGGCTCGGCTACGACCGCAGCCGGACCGATTTCGAACAGGCCACCGAGTTCGGCACCATCAACGCCGGCCGGGGTGTGGACGGCATCGGCGTGTTCGGCGACGAGGGCGAAGTGGAGCTGCGCGGGATCAACCGCACCTGGAGCCTGTTCGCGACCGACACCTTTTCCTTCGACGACGTGTATCACCTGACCCTGTCCGGCCGATACAACCACACCCGGGTGGAGAACCGCGACCAGCTGATCCCGGACCCGAGCAATCCGGAATCGCTGACCGGCGACCACAGCTTCCACCGTTTCAATCCCGCGATCGGTCTGGCGATCACGCCGCGCGAGGACCTGTCCTTCTACGCCAGCTATAACGAAGCCAGCCGCGCCCCGACCGCCATCGAACTGGGCTGCGCCAATCCGGACCAGCCCTGCAAGCTGCCCAACGCCATGGCCGGCGACCCGCCCCTCGACATGGTGGTATCCAAGACTTTCGAAGGCGGCGTGCGCGGCAGGGTCGCGAACGGGATCGGTTACAGCGTCAGCCTGTACCGCACCCAGAACACCGACGACATCCAGTTCATCGCCGCCAACTCCACCGGCGCCGGCTATTTCGACAACGTCGGCAAGACGCGCCGGGAAGGGGTGGATCTCGGTGTGAACGGCGAGATGGGCAAGTTCCGCTGGTTCGCCGGCTACAGCTACGTCAAGGCCACCTACCAGTCCAGGTTCGCGATCGCCAACGAAGTCAATTCCAGTGCCGTGGATACCGACTCCGACGGGGAAGGGGACACGATCTTCGTCGGAAAGGGCGACACCATCCCCGGCATCCCGCGTCATCAGCTCAAGGTGCGCGGCGAATGGCAGGCGCTGCCCCAGTGGACCATCGGCGCCAACATCGTGGCCTTCTCCGACCAGTATTCCCACGGCAACGAGAACAACGATCACCAAGGCGCCGGCGGCAAGGTGAGCGGCTATACCGTGGTGAACGTGGATACGCGCTTCAACTTCGGCAACACCGGCTGGCAGCTCTTCGCCAAGGTGAACAACCTGTTCGACAGGGAGTACCACACCGGCGGCATGCTGGGCGAGACCTTCTTCGAGGCCGACGGCACCTTCATGGGCGGCGACGACGAGTTCTCCGCCCTGGTGGCGCCGGGCGCTCCCCGTGCCGTATGGGTCGGCGTGCGCTACGAATTCGACAAGCCCGCCCGACGCTAGACGCTCTGCGAAACCAGGGAGGGCTGCGAAACGACCGCGGCCCGTCCCGGATTCCGTTTCACTCCATCCGGGCTACACGGCGGCGGCGAAAGACGGTACCGGCATGACACAGGGTGTCTCACTCGCCGACCGCTTCGTCCTCTTCGAACAGTTCCTCCGGGATGTCCTCGGGACACAGCTGCCCGGCTTCGTCGCCCATCAGGGCGAGGATGAGGCGCAACTGGTTGCGCAGCTCGCGCAGGTTGCCCGGCCAGCGGTGGCTGCGCAGGCGGGCGAGCGCTTCGGGGCAAACGTAGATCGGACGGTCGGGGCAGGCTTCGCGCACGAAGAGCCGCACCAGCGCATCGAAGTCCGAGCGGTCGCGCAGCGCGGGGAGCCCCAGGTTCCGGCCGCCGTGGGCGGCGAACCCCGCCTCGTCGAAGCGTCCCTCGGCGACGAGCTCATCCATCGGGCGCGTCGTCGTGGCGATCACCCGCGCCTCCCTGCTGGCCCACAGCACCGCCTGCAGGGACAGGGGCAGGGTGCCCACCTCCTTGAGCAGCAGCGTACCGTTGGCGGCCCAGCGCAGGGCGCTGAGCGCCTCCACCTCGCCGTCCTGTCCTGCGGCGAGAGTCGGGCAGTCGAGCGTGACCAGCGGCAGCTTCGACGGGGCCGCGAGGTCCTCGTGAAAGGCGCGCACCAGATGGGTCTTGCCGCTGCCGGTCTCGCCTTCCACGAGCAGCGGCGCGGCAGTCTCGCGTGCCGGTCCCCGCAGGACATCGACGATCTCGGCGATGCGCGGATCGCCCAGGCACATCGCCGCCAGTCGCGAGGCCGGCGGTGCCGGTGCCGGCCGGGGGGTGCTGCGCACCCGTCGCATGGGCAGGCTTGCCCGCGCCGCGAAGGTATGTCCGCGCCGCGTGCGCAGCGGAAAGGGGGTGTTCTGGCGTAGCGCCGCCCAACCCACCAGGCCGTTCCACGGGGTGCGGAAGCACTCCTCGCAGCTGGCGACAGGTTGCGCCATGTCCAGTCCCAGGAGGCTGCGCGCCGGGCGATTGCTCGCGATGAGCCGCCCTTCCTCGTCGAACACGGCCAGCGCTTCCAGCGGGCTGCCGAGCAGTTCCGCATGACGGTGAAAGCGCAGGGTCATGAAGCCTTCGTCCAGGCTCTCGATGAGCCGGTGCTCGATGAGCTCCGCGGTGGTGCGCAGCAGCGCATCCGCGTGCGAGATGTCTCCGCGGGAATCGGTGGACACGTCGAGGATGCCGGCGACCCCGCCTCCGGGCGCCAGGATCGGCGTCGCGACGCAGGTGAGGAAGCCGTTCCGCTCCAGGTAGTGCTCGCGCCCGCGCACGGTAATGGTGGTGCCCGCCGCGAGGGCGGTGCCGATGGCGTTGGTGCCGACGGCGGCCTCGTCCCACTGCGCGCCCGGGTGCAAGGCCACCCGGGCGGCGCGGTCGAGAAACTCGGCGTCGCCCACCGAAGAGAGGACCAGGCCGCGGCTGTCGGCGAGCAGCACCGTCGAGGCGGGACTGCCGATCTGGCGGTACAGGTTCTCGATGACCGGACGCGAGAAGGTGAGCAGGCGCGCGTTCTCCTCCAGCCGGTCGGCGAGATCGCTGCGGGCGATCGGCGCGTCGGGCAGCGGCTGGTCGGGGCTGAGGCCGTAGGCGCGGCTGCGCTCCCAGGAAGCGACGAGCTCGGGCGAAGGCGGGCGTCGGGGCAGTGCGGAATCCATACGCCGAGGTATGCAGGAAATGTGCCGAAACGGGCGGCCCGCATCTCGGCGCGCATCGCAAGGGCGCACGGGTTCTCGACTGCAGCCATTCCGATGTGGCCGACATGGGAACGACACCGTCGTGAAACAGGGCGCTGCATCGCGGGACAGTTGTCCAGTATCGGGACAGGGGCTCCGTGTCGCGTACGGCCCTGCCTTCCGGCCCCACCGCCCGAGTCTTCGATGCAACTCGCTGATGAGAAACGTTTTCATCGAGACCACGTGCGGGGTAGGGTCTTGCTGGCACGTCGCCTGCGAAACGCCTCCCGACCCGACTGGGTGTCATCGCACAACAGGAATGGAGGAGTCCACGATGCTTTACGCAATGCCCGGCACGGCCGGCGCCAAGGTCCAGTTCAAATCCCGCTACGACAACTTCATCGGCGGCAAGTGGGTCGCGCCGGTGCGCGGCCAGTACTTCCAGAACATCACCCCGATCACCGGCCGCCCGATCTGCCAGGTCGCCCGCTCCACCGCCGAGGACATCGAGCTCGCGCTCGACGCCGCCCACGCCGCCGCCGACCGCTGGGGCCGCACCGCGGTGGCCGAGCGCGCCGCGATCCTCAACCGCATCGCCGACCGCATGGAAGCGAACCTGGAGCTGCTGGCCTACGCCGAGACGGTGGACAACGGCAAGCCCATCCGCGAGACCCTCGCCGCCGACATCCCGCTCGCCATCGACCACTTCCGCTACTTCGCCGGCTGCGTGCGCGCTCAGGAAGGCTCGCTCGGCGAGCTCGACGAGACCACCGTGGCCTACCACTTCCACGAGCCGCTCGGCGTCGTGGGCCAGATCATCCCGTGGAACTTCCCCATCCTGATGGCCGCGTGGAAGCTCGCTCCGGCGCTGGCCGCGGGCAACTGCGTGGTGCTGAAGCCGGCCGAATCGACCCCGGTGGGCATCCTGGTGCTCATGGAGCTCATCGCCGACCTGCTGCCCGAGGGCGTGCTCAACGTGGTCAACGGCTTCGGCCGCGAGGCGGGCGTGCCGCTGGCCACCAGCAGCCGCATCGCCAAGATCGCCTTCACCGGCTCGACCACCACCGGCCGGCTCATCATGCAGGCGGCCTCCCAGAACATCATCCCGGTCACCCTCGAGCTGGGCGGCAAGTCCCCCAACATCTTCTTCCCGGACGTGGCCGCCGCCGACGACGAGTTCTTCGACAAGGCCCTCGAGGGCTTCGCCATGTTCGCCCTCAACCAGGGCGAGGTGTGCACCTGCCCGTCGCGCGCGCTGATCCACGAGTCGATCTACGACCGCTTCATGGAGCGCGCCATCGCCCGGGTGAAGGCCGTCAAGCAGGGCAGCCCGCTCGACACCGACACCATGATCGGCGCCCAGGCCTCCACCGAGCAGATGCAGAAGATCATGTCCTACATCGATCTGGGCAAGCAGGAAGGCGCCCAGGTGCTCACCGGCGGCGAGGCGGCCCACCTGGGCGGCGAGCTCGCCGAGGGCTTCTACATCAAGCCCACCGTCTTCCAGGGTCACAACAAGATGCGCATCTTCCAGGAGGAGATCTTCGGGCCGGTGCTCTCGGTGACCACCTTCAAGGACGAGGCCGAGGCGCTGGCCATCGCCAACGACACCCTCTACGGCCTCGGGGCCGGGGTGTGGAGCCGCGACGGCAACACCGCCTACCGCATGGGCCGCGCCATCAAGGCCGGCCGGGTGTGGACCAACTGCTACCACCTCTACCCGGCCCACGCCGCCTTCGGCGGCTACAAGCAGTCGGGCATCGGGCGCGAGACCCACAAGATGATGCTCGACCACTACCAGCAGACCAAGAACCTGCTGGTCTCCTACAGCCCCAAGGCGCTCGGGTTCTTCTGAGCGCCATGGACAGGCCGCGGCGCGCGAAACGGGCCGCCGCGGCCTGGACGATGTCTCCCTCTCCTCGTGGAAGAGTTTGTCGGGCGGCCTCGGTCGCCCGCTTTTTTTGACAGGAGTCTTCGATGATCGAACGCGTCGTCGCCACGCCCCAGGCGCTGGCACTCATCGAAACGCTGGTCGCCAAGCACGGGCCGGTGATGTTCCACCAGTCTGGAGGCTGCTGCGACGGCAGCGCCGCCAACTGCTACCTGCGCGGCGAGTTCATGGTGGGGCCGTCCGACGTGCTGCTCGGCGAGATCGGCGGCAGCCCGTTCTACATCAGCCGCGCCCAGTACGAGTACTGGAAGCACACCCAGCTCGTCATCGACGTGATCGATTCGCGCGGCGGCGGCACCTTTTCCCTGGAAGGACCGGAAGGCAAGGCCTTCCACACCCGCTCGCGGCTGTTCACCGACGACGAGTGGGCGGAGCTGACACGCGCCGGCCTGGTGTGAGCGCGAACGAACGCCGGCACCGCCGGCAAACGACGATACGGAAAGGAGGAATTGGAATGAATGCTCTGGCTCATCTGGCCGTCGCGGGCATGGTCGCCCTATCGACGGCGCCCGCCCACGCGTCCCTGGAGACGATCAAGAAGGCGCGCTGCCACGCCTGCCACGCGGTCGAGGGCAAGCGGGTGGGGCCCGCCCTGCGGGACATCGCGGCGCGCTATGCGGGGCAGGCCGATGCGCCCGGAAAGCTCTTCGAGAAGGTGCGCACCGGCGGCGCGGGCGCCTGGGGCGAGATCGCGATGGCGCCGCACCCCGAAGACCGCATCGGCGACGCGGAGCTCACCGCGACCATCGCCTGGATCCTGGACGGCGCGAAGGACTGAGACGGGGATTTCGGGAGGTCTCGCGACAGCTCGGCACGAACGCTCGTGTATCGCGAGTGGGACACCTGTATCGCGATGGAGCAGGTGTCCCGTTTTGGAGCAGTCGGATCAGCGGTCGGCGGGCACCCGATGGGTGAGACCGTGCTGCCGGAAGATGCGCGCCAGCTCGCCGGAGCGTTGAAGATCCGCGAGCGCGCCGCCCAATGCGGAAGCGAGCTGCTTGTGGTCGGCCTTCACCGCCATGCCGAGCGGCCAGGCGCTCACCCGCATCTCGGGCATGTTGATGGGGTCGACGACGATGCCTGCCGTTTCGCCCACCGCGGCCTCGAGCTGCGTCCGCGTGCCCATCACGGCCGCCACTTCCCCCGCTTTCAGGCCCTCGACGGCCTGCTCGGTGCTGCGGTAATGCACGACGTTGTTGCGCAGGCGCCCGTTGAGCACGTGCAGCAGGAAGTCGCTCGCATGGGCGTCGATCTCGGCGCCGATCTTCTCGCGGGTGAACACCTCGAACGCCGCCGCGGCCGAGCCGGACGGGAGCGGCACGCGCGCCGGAATGCGCGCCATCGCCATCGACTCCAGGTGATACGGCCCGAAGATCGCAACCCTGTCGTTCTCCCGCGCGAAGTAGGCATCGACCGGTACGTGCAGCATGACGTCGGCGGGGCGGGTGCCCAGGTAGTGGCCCTTCCACACCATGTTGCGCAGGTCGTCGCTCATGCTCTCGTCGGCCGGGAACTCGACGAACTCGGCACGCAGGCCCAGGCGCTCGGCCAGCGCCTTGCCGAGCGCCACATCGACGCCCTTGCCGCGTACCGACCATGGCGGGAAATCGGCATATACCGCGATGCGCAGGGCGCCGGCCTGCTGCAGCTCTAGCTGGGCGGCCGCCTGCGCCGGCAGCAGGCTGCCGGCGTAGAGCGCCGCCGCGGCGAGCAGGAAGCGGCGCCGGTCATTCCTCATGGACGGTCTCCAGCCAGGCGCGGATCGCCCACATCGCCTCCTGCTGCAGCGTCCCCTCGAAGGGGGGCATGTAGACCGCGCCGTTGCGCGTCACGCCGTTGCGCACGCGGCCGATGAAGTATTCGTCGGTGTCGTCGTCGATGGGCAGGAAGCGCAGGTCGGGGGCGATGCCGCCGGAAATGGCGCCCAGGCCGTGACAGCGGGCACAGTTCTGGTTGTAGGCCGAGTCGCCGATACGGATCGCTTCCTTGTCGCCGCGGTACGGATTCGTGACGAGCCATTCCTCGCCGAGGGGCTTGAGGGTCGATACGTCCACCGCCTGGGGCGTGACGTCGCCGTGGGCGAGAACCGCACCGGCCGTGCCCGCGAGGGCCGCTGCCAGAACGGTGTTGCGAAGTTTCCGGATCATTGTCTCCATGTGGTTCATGCTTTCCACCTTTTCGTCCTCAGGTTGCAGGTTCGTCTTCGAAATTGCGATCCGCGCTTGGCGTCGGTTCGAAGGGGCTTCTGCAAGGGGTGTGCCACCGAAGCGTCCGCAGGGCCGCAAGCGGCGTATTCGCCGCGTGCTTCGGACCGTGGCGAAGAGCTGGCAAGGAAATTGCGATGGCTTCGCTGCAGCCGGGACAACCCGGTTGCTGCAAGACGTGGCAAGTGCTACGTTCTGAGACACCCCAATAAAAAAGCGGTATGAGAACCTGAATGGGGCAGGCCTGGAGGAGCGGATGGAAAACAAGCTGTTGGTGCGGGACGCGCACGAACTGCGCGTGCGCTCGGCGCGAGAGCAATTCTTCGAGCGTGGCGAGGTGGCGGCAGAGGGGGTGCCGGCGCCGGTACTGAGATCCTGGTCGCGCTGCGCGGCCGAGGGCATCGACTTTCGCGGGAGCGTCGATCGCGATCCGGCCGGGCGCTCGCTGCTGGGCGAGCTGCGCGAGAAGAGCGGAGTGCTCCTCGACCAGGCCGGCGGCATCATGGAGCATGTCTTCGAGCAGATCCGCGCCTCGGGCAGCATGGTCATCCTGGCCGACGAGAGCGGCGTCATCCTGCACAGCCTCGGCGATCCCGACTTCGTCGGGCGGGCCCAGCGCGTGGCCCTGCAGCCCGGCGCGTCCTGGGGCGAGACGCTGCGCGGCACCAACGCCATCGGCACCGCGCTGGTGGAGCAGGCACCGGTGGAGGTGTGCGGCGGCGAGCATTTCCTCGATCGCAACGGCTTCCTCACCTGCAGCGCCTCGCCGGTGTTCGACGCCTACGGCCGGCTCGCCGGGGTGCTCGACATCTCCGGGGACTACCGCAACTACCAGCCGCACACCCTGGCGCTGGTGCGCCTGTCCGTGCAGCTGCTCGAAAAGCGGCTCTTCGAGAGCGAGTTCGCACGCCACATCGTCATCGCCTTCCATCCGCGGCCCGAGTGCGTCGGCGGCCTGCAGGAGGGGCTGCTGGCGGTTTCCGCCGAGGGCCGCGTGGTGGGCATGAACGCGGTGGCCCGCGAGTGTCTCGGGCTCGCTGCGGGCGAGGCCGGGCTGCGCGCCTTCGCCGGGCTCCTCAAGGCGCCTTTCGGCACGCTGCTCGACCGCGCCCGGCGCGACCCGGGGGCGCTGCTGGCGGTGGATCTGCGAAACGGTCAGCGTATCTATGCGCGTGTGAAGTCCAACCTGCCGATGCGGATGGAGCCGGTGCCCAGCCAGCGGCTCGCTGCCCCTGCCGCGAGCGCGCGGCCGCAGCCGGCCGTGCGCCCCGGCACCGTCACGCTCGCCTCCCTCGCTACCGGCGACAGCCGGCTGCAGCTCGCGCTCGATCGGGGCGCGCGCATCCTCGGCAAGGACATCCCGCTGCTCATCCAGGGCGAATCCGGCGTGGGCAAGGAGCTCTTCGCGCGCGCCTTCCACAATAGCGGCCCCCGCGCGGACGGCCCCTTCGTCGCGCTCAACTGCGCGGCGATCCCCGAGAACCTCATCGAATCCGAGCTCTTCGGCTACAGCGGCGGTGCCTTCACCGGCGCCCGGCGGGAGGGGGCGGTGGGCAAGATCCAGCAGGCCCACGGCGGCACGCTCTTCCTCGACGAGATCGGCGACATGCCGCTCGGCATGCAGGCGCGGCTGCTGCGGGTGCTCCAGGAGCGCAGCGTCACGCCCATCGGCTCGGCCGCCCAGGTGCCGGTGGACATCTCCCTGGTATGCGCCACTCACCGTCTGTTGCGCGACGCCGTGCGCGACGGCAGCTTCCGCGAGGACCTCTACTACCGGGTGAACGGCCTGACCGTGACCCTGCCGCCGCTGCGCGAGCGCAGCGACGTCCGGCGCATCGTGACGACGCTGCTCGACGCCGAGCTGGGCGAAGCGCGGGCGGGCGAGATCGGGATCAGCGAGGAGGTGATGGGCTTCTTCGAGCGCTACCCCTGGCCGGGCAACGTGCGTCAGCTGCAGAATGTCATTCGCGTGGCAGTGGCGCTGCTCGACGAGGACGAGACCGAGATCCTGCCGGTGCACCTGCCGGAGGAGCTGTTCGGCAACGACCCCTTCGACGACCACAAGGACGCGCGTGCCCCGGAGACGGCGAGCGCGCCCGAGCAGGCCGCCGGCGCGATGGTGCAGGCCGCCGGCAGCCTGGACGAGATCGAGCTCAAGGCGATCGCGGCGGTGATGCGCGAGGTGGGTGGAAACGTGTCGGCGGCGGCGCGCAGGCTGGGCATCAGCCGCAACACGCTGTACCGCAAGCTCGGCCGGATGAACTGATTCGAACGGGGCGGCGCGCGAGCGCCGCGATCGGCAACACCGGGAAGAGACCGCCGAGGAGGGGCGGCCCAGGAAGTGCCAGGGGAGTCAGCCGCGACCCGGGCTGAAATTGACCCATGAATGGCATGGTCTTTGCTGCTGTACGGGCGCAATACCTACA